>JAVBMT010000004.1:0-68087 GCA_031552195.1 Desulfovibrionaceae bacterium | reverse complement strand
CGCGGCCCGGGCCTTTTTGGCGCCCCCCCAACCCCCCCCCCCCCGCCGTTGGGGGGGGGGGGGTGTTTTCTGGCCCACGGCCCCGAAAGAGGAAAAGCGGAGTTTTCTCCGGAAGGACTGCATGGTGAGAATTTTCGCGCGACCGGGACTGTATCGCATATGATGCGGATCGATAGTCCTTACTCCAATTTTAAATAAGAAGATCACTATGTTGACAGGGAAACTGTTGCCGCGTATACGCGTATCATGGCTATAGACCGGTTCGTGGTACATCCCCTGTCACACAAAGGAGATGCGTATGCGTTATTGTATCGTGACCACATCGCCTGTTTTCGGCGTCACCGGCAAAGTGGCCCAGTTCATCGCCGACCGGGGGTGGGAACTCGTCAGGTGCGTTGACAAATCCCGCCCGGGCGGCGGGATATCGGATCATGCCGCGAGCATGGATTTTTTTGTGGCCGGATCCGCGCCTGTCACCGCGGAACACATCAAAAACGCGCCGAAACTCAGGGCCGTGCTCAGGCATGGCGTGGGCGTGGGCAATATTGATATCGCGGCGGCTACGGCGCGGGGTATTCCCGTGCTGAACGCACCGGGCGGCAACACCAACGCGGTGGTGGAACTGGTCATCGGCGGCATGATCGCTCTGGCGCGCCATATCCCCAAAGCCTGCGCCGACATCAGGGCGGGCGTGTGGGAACGCCAGACGGGGACGGAAATCGCGGGCAAAACCCTGGGCATTGTCGGGCTGGGCAACATCGGCAAAGCCCTGGCGCTTGCGGCCGGCGCCCTTGGCATGCGGGTCATGGCGGTGGATTCGTATCCCGACTACATCTTTGTTGAGGAACACGGCGTGCGGCTGGTCGACCTGAACGGCGTGCTCGGCGAAGCCGACTACGTTTCGCTGCACGTGTCCGGCGGCGAGGGCAACGAGAAACTGATCGGCGCGGCCCAGCTTGCCCTGATGAAGCCGACCGCCTGTCTGCTCAACTATGCGCGCGGCGATCTGGTCGACCTTGACGCCCTGGACAGGGCTCTGGCCGCCAACGCCCTTGCCGGGGCGGCCGTCGACGCGTACCCGGCGGAACCGCCGGCATTCGACCATCCCCTGTTCCTCAACCCCAGGGTGGTGTTCACTCCGCATACCGGCGGCGACACGAAGGAATCGAGCGAACGGTTGGGGATGATGAACGCCGCGGATATCGAAACCCTGATCAACGGAGGCCGGTCGCCGAGGACGCTGAATCCGGAGATATACAGATAAGACCGGGGCGGAACGGAAAAAACGAAGACACGAGGGGGTTGCGGCAACAATGCCGCAACCCCCTCGGCGTGAAGGCGAACTTTTGTCACTTTTTCAGGGTGATAATGGATACGCCACCGAAGTTTTTCAGAAAAGGGAAAAACATGAACAAATAATAATCAAGCTTGAGAAAGAAGAACAAGGCCTTGCCTTTAGTGAACTTGCGCACCAGGCGGTTCAAACGGGCAAACAGGTAGAAGCGCTCTTCCGTGACGCACGAAAAGCGCGAAGCCCTGAGCAGCGCACGATCTTTCTTTGTCAGTTTTCTTTCGTCTTCGGTGATGTGGCTCGCTACGGAAGACTTTCTCGGAAACAACCACAAGCCCAGTTTTGTTTCTCTCAATCTGTCGAATATCGGAACCCTGACGGGTTCATGAAAAATCACCATTCCTCCAGGCCGCACCATGGCAAAGCATTTCACCAGGGCGGCTTCTATTTCAATATGATGCAATATATCAATGCCGACGATAAGTGAAAAATAATCGTCGGGAAAATCCAGATCTTCTGCCGTACTGACATGGAAATGCGTTCTTTCATGAAAAGTATATTTTTCCGACAGTTTTATTGCATGCGAAATGTTGTTTGGAGAGATGTCAAATCCAAAGACTTCATATCCCATCTTTGCCAAGATCATGGAAGCTGATCCATCTCCGCAACCAAAATCCAAAATTTTTTGACCGCGCAATGGACAGGCCTGCCGTATTATTTCAAAGACTCTCCAGTATGAATTCCACGGCCTATTGTCTTCCGAAGCCACGATGTCGAAGCTTACGTTGTCACGCGCGGTAAGATCGGCATATTCATCATAAAATTGGAGTTCTCTTTTTTGTCGGTCTGATAAAGTCATATTCTTATTGTCTTTCATTTTCGGATGAGTATGGTGTCCGGCTTGCCATCGATTCTTTTTCCGCCCTCTGCGTGCTGGCCGGTAAAAGGAGTCAGGGAGCGGCGGCCGTCAATCAAAAAGCTGCAAAGGTTCGCGGAAAGCTGACGAAGGCCTCTGCCGAAAAGCCGAAAGCCGCCGGCCAACAGAATAACCCATTTGACGATGGTTTGAAAGGCTTTGCCGTGCGCGGCGGCGGGCAAAACGACCGTGGGGGCTTGTCCGAAAGCGGCCCGATTTCGCGGACCGGTTCGGACCGCCGGCAGCCCCCGCAAAGCCGGAGTTTGCAACGGCGCGTCCGTTCCGGCGTGCAATGCGGCGCTGAATGCCGCCCGCGTGGCGGGCCGGCAGAGGGATATCACATCGCGAAAAGCTTTCCCGCCGGCAGGCTGAGGCCGTGGTGTCTGTCGTCAATCGGCTCCGCGCCTTGTTCGCGGCAGTGCTCCAGAAGGCGGCGTTTATACAGGGCGGCCGCGGGGGACAGGGGCCGTGTCGCCGGTTCATAGAGCCGCGTCCGGCAGGTCACCGTCGGCCCGCACACAAGACGCTGCATCAAGCCGTACCGGTGCACCATGTCCACGGCAAAGGCCCTGGCCAGCATCACCCCCACGCCGGCGACCACAAGGGCCATGGCGGTGACTGTCTGGTTCACGATGGCCGTCACGATGAAATGCTCCTGGGAAACGGCATCCGTCACCGGGTAGGTGAGGGATTCGTGGTGCACGACGACCAGGGGCTGCTGCCGCACATCCCGCCAGGTCACGGTCTTTTTCCGCATCAGGACGTGATCCGGCCGGCACACGAGAACAATGTTCGTGTCGAACAGCGGGGTGGACAGCACATCCGCTTCCATCCGGCAATCGGGCCCCACCGCCAGGTCGGCCCTGGCGTCCCGCACGTATCCAAAGCCGTACAGGTGTTGCAAAGCAAAAACCCCGTCAGGTTGCAACTCGCAACGTGACGGGGTTTTTGCTTGATCGTCAAGTGAGAGAAAAATACGCTGGTGTTCCGCCCTACGCACGGTGCTGGTAAACTTGGGCCGCATGGGCCAGAAAGCCCGAGCGGGTGAACCCTTCCTTTTTCGCCATATCGTCTATTTCGGTTAAAGTCGCTTTAGGCAGGGAGATCGTAACCTTAACTGGAGTCATATCCAGATTGGGGGCCGGTATAAGCTGGTACAGAACCTCTCCCGCCGGAGTATGGCCAATTTCTTGCAAATGCCGGGCCGTTTTTTCCTTCACAGTTTCAAGGGGCGACGGCTCAGGAATGGGTTTCTTGTTTTCCGCCAGATCCCGCAGCATAAGAGACAGCACGTCAACGGCCATTTCATATCCTTCCACAAGAGTGTCGGCGCAGGTAAACGCATTCGGCACATCGGGAATCACGATGTCGAAACCGCCCTCGGCGGCGGGCATAAACGCGGCTAGATAATAGGATTTCATAAAGTTTCCACTCCTGTTGCTTATATATCGGCAAGGTGTCGGGGAGGGGGGTACCCCCTCCCTCGCATCCGCACTCCCGTTTGTTTTTCGATGGCTTTGAGCGTTCCCAGTTTTATGTCCTTGTTGCCGTGTTCGGGGATGGGAATCCGTACCGTGCCGTCAGGGCTGACCGCTTTTGTCTGATGCCCGCCGCCGGATTCAAAGGTCCAGCTGTGCTCTCGCAATATCTTTTTCACCTCTCGCGCGGCCATGCCGCCCCTCTTTGTTGAAAACAATAATACGTAATTTTTTACGTCTCGTCAAGTTTTACGTAATTTTTTATCGCAGTTATGCAAAAACCCCGGCGCGAACCGGGAAGGGCTTGGCATTGAGATTGATTTTTCGCTTCCCGCCGAACGCGTGGAGAGAACACTCGAACAAATAATCGAATGGCGGGGCTGCCCCAAAGAAATCCGCTGTGACAACGGCCCTGAGTACATCAGCGCCAGGCTGCAAAGCTGGGCCAAACGAAAAGGCACCCACTTGCGCTATATCCAGCCGGGCAAGCCACAACAAAACGGCTAACCATGTCATTCCACCCTGGTACCCTCTCCAATTCTGGTGCGCTTTGAGGCTTACATAGCTGTAGAAGTCTCGTCACAACCTGTTAGGTTAGTAAATCTTGCTTCGCTGATCTCTGCTATACGATTTCTCGGGCGAGCTGGGTGGATTTCGGCAATTTGAGCGCGTCTGTTAAAAGATCAGCTCCCCACGCACCGTTTCATAAGGAGGCTACTGAGTAGCTTCATGGCATAACCCTCCTTACTTACATTTAGCCGCTTACACGACTAGCAGATAGATAAAGCCGAATAATTGAAAGTCAAATGGAGCTGCCATGCGGAGCTCATTTTTTTCAATTTTCCGTCAGAAATAAGTGTCGTTTAGGGCAGTTCTATGTGTCGCGCTACAATTCCTACCCTGAGCAGTTTTTTGCCGTATGTGAGGTTACACTTATTGGCAGGGGCGAAGTTGGTGAGGTTTATTACGCCAAAGCGAGAGGTTTTTGATATATGTAAGGCAGCTTGTGCGTTACCGAACGGAGATTGACAAAAACTGAATGATCCTTCATCGTTAATCAATCAAAATGGACCTGTCACACAACGGCGTGATCCCCGTATATCGAAAGCCGTTCGCCAATCCACAAAAAAGTGATTCTTTATATCCGCTTGTCCCGCCAGAGTTTGTCCATGGCTGCCTTTACCCAATGCAGCCCGTGCCTCGACCCTAAAGGATGCCCATGCCTCGATCCTATCGTTTCTTTCTCTTTTCCTCTTTTGTTCTATGCTGTTCCGCAGTGTTGCCGCTGACGGGGTGCATGAGCTTGTTGGCCCCGGTTACCGCCGATATCGCATACGCGCCCCCTTCGGTCCAGGCTCGGTCCGGAAAGCCCGTATATTTGCATCTTGTGGATGAACGCCGGTCTGAAGCCCTTTCTCGTGGCGAAGGGTTTTCTGTGTACGTCCTCAATCAGGTGAACATGGCCGTTTCGATGCCTGGGGAAAAGACGGCGGAGAAAGTTGAGGAACGTTTCACGACTCCGGCCAAAGCGGCATTGCTGGCTATGTCGTCCCGTCTGCGGAGCATGGGGCGGGAGGTGGTGACGGATGACCATAAGGCGCTCGGCAACGTTCAGCGTTTGGCGCTTTACGTGTATTCCTTTGAAGTTTCCTTTGCCGGCCAGACATACAGCAATGCAACCGTGGCGCTTGCCCTTGGAAAGATCCCGCAAGATGTCTACAAGATAAACAAACCGGTGACCCCGGCATCTAGCTCCGAATACGCCGACAGCATTTATGCTCCGTTCTGCACGCAAAGCGTGGGGCTTGGCGCGGCCCCCATTGTTGCCGGAAAGGAAAAGGATTCCGCCGGCGTTTCTCTTTCCCAGGCGTTGGAACGGGCGGTAAACGCCCTTGACGTCAGAGGATGTCTGCGATGAGCGCGCGCCGTATATTGTCAGGGCATATTGCCCCGGCTGCCTGGGCCGCTTTTTTGCTGCTCGCGGTGATGGCGGGGCATGCCCTGGCGGACCCCGCGGTTGTCCGCGTGAGCGGTAAAGCCGAAATGCGCTCCAATGCCGGGGCTTCATGGAAAAAATTGCAGTCAGGCACATCTCTTCCGGCGGGAGCGTCCGTGCGAACTCCGGCCGGAAGCTCCGTGACCGTGCGTGACGATGCAGCCAGGGTTACAGTTACGGTCGGTCCGAACACGGAATTGGGGTACGAAGGGCAAGCTCCAGCGCCGGAAGGCTCCCAAAGCCCGGCCAGCGACAAGCCCGTGCCGACGTACAGCTTGCCTGCCGGAAAAGCCGAGGTTTCCGTGGAACCGGGCAATAACGTTGATCTTTTGACTCCCCTGATTCTGACGTCCGTGCGCGGCACCAGATATACAGCCTCCGTCAAGGGAGATGGGAGCACGCACGTTGCCGTCAAAACCGGAATCGTGCTCACGCTGGATAAATTCGGCAACAGGGCGCGGCTCAGCGGCGGCCAGGAACAGAGCATGACTGCCCTGGAATATATCGAACGCTTACGCGCCATGCCGAATTTGCGAAAAATAAGAGGCGGCGGCAGCGGAAGAGGCTGGGGCAATAGAGGAAGCGCCGGAAGCGGCGCCGGCAGTGGTGGTGGTGACGACGGAGGTGGCGACGACGGCGGCGGTGACGATGGCGGTGACGACTGATGCCGGCTGGCAGGCGGGGGCCGCCTGGCGGAAAGTCCACGGCGGCTTGGGCGGCAATATCGCTTCTGGTTTTGCTGGCGTTGTGGTTTGAACCGATAGTCACGCCGCGTCTGGATTTTATTATTCAGGATGCCCTTTCGCTACACAAGGCCGCCGCCCTTAACGATTCTGACGGAGCGCCGGGAGAGCGCGGCCTTCCCCCAATCGCCATTATCGTCATAAGCGAGCAAAGCATGCGCTCCGTTGGCCGCTGGCCATGGCCCCGGCAGCGTCACGCCGAGTTGTTGCGCGCGCTTTCCCAGGCGCGCCTTGTCGCTTTTGACATAGTTATGCCGGAAACCTCCGATCCCGAGGGGGATCACGCGTTCGCCGAAGCCGCCAGAGAACACGGCTCGGTTTTCATGGGGTTCTATGCCACGCAAGACAGCAGGCCTGATGATAGCGGGCCAACGCCAGTGTATCCGTATCCGGAGCTTTTTGAGGCCTTGGCCGGCATCGGCATGGTTAACGCCGGGCCGGATGTTGACGGCATTGTCCGCAGGTCGCAAATCTTCTGGCAGGCGGCCGGCCTGAACCTTCCTTCATTGCCGCTAGCGGCCGCGCAGAAGCTTAGCTCGGCGATTCCCGGTTTTTACCGGGAATCCGGCGGCTGGGTCTTGCGCTGGGAAAATACCGGCAAAGACGGCGCCCCGCTCCTTTTCCCCGCCATTCACCTGGATGGGGACGCTTCCGCCAGATTCCTCCCCCTGTCTCCCGGTTCGATCGCCGTGTACGAGTATTCGGACGTCGTTTCCGGCATTGCCGCTCCGGAATTGTTCGCGGGCAGCGTAGTCCTGGTGGGCGTCTCCGGCGCGGGGGCCGCCGATCTGCATCGGGCGGCGGGCGGCAAGTTCATGCCAGGCGTATGGTTTATCGCGCAATCGCTAAACGGCCTGATGACCGGCCGTGCCATTATGCCGGTTCCCCAACACATTTCTTTTATTGCCGGACTGTTGCTGTGCTTTGGCTGCGCGGCGGCCGGCCTGCGCTGCTCTTTCGGCCGGGGAGCCGCCATGGCGGGCGGGGTACTCGCCGCCTGCACGGCTGGCTGGGGAGCGATATTCTGGAGCGCCCTGCGCCTCGCTCCCCTGGCGGCTCCCGTTTGCGCGGGCCTTATCGTGTTTGTCGCTTCCATCGGGTGGAGGATGATCAGGCTGGAACGGGAAATGGACATACGCGCGCTTCCCCTGGATGAAATATTGCTGTTGCCGCAGAGCGTTTCCGAGGAGAAATCTTTCTCGGACCATTTGCGGGACGTTTGGCCCAAGATACATGCCCTGTGCCCTTTCGAGCTTCTTGAAGCCAGAGCCGGGCTGGATTCAGAAGAGGCCAACGCCTGCCTGGCTGAAATCCGCGCGCGCGGCATGTCCGCCGCGAACGGGAATGTCTGGGCGGCTCCCGACATGCAGGCGCTTCTCTATATTCCTCACTACAGCAAAAAGAGCCCTTTTCACCGCATGCTCATCCCATTGCACTTTGACGGCGAGGATGCATACGCTATTATCGGCTGGGATTCCAAAGGCAACGTTGCGACGTTCAAAAGCATCGCCGCCCTTATTATTTCCATCGCGGCACATTATAAATCACTGGAAGAGCAAGGCCGGAGGCAACGCATGTTCCTTTCCGCCATCCAGGCTATGAGCGGAGCTATCGACGCCAAGGATCCCGTTACGTCCGGGCACAGCGAGCGAGTCGCCGAACTCGGAAAACAGATCGCTAAGTGGCTCGGATGGCCGCCTGCCGCCATTGAAGAAATTTATTTTGCGGGAATTTTGCACGATGTCGGCAAAATAGGGGTGCCGGACAATGTGCTGAACAAGCCGGGAAAACTTGAAGATAATGAGTTCATCATTATGCAAAGCCACCCTGCAAAAGGCGCGGAGATTATGCGGCCTGTGGAAATTCCAGAAGTCGTGCTCCGGGGAATCGCGGAACATCATGAGCGCCTTGACGGCAAGGGGTATCCCCACGGACTTCCGGCTGAAGAAATAAGCCAGGCCGCACGGATTTTAAAAATTGCCGATGTTTATGACGCATTGGTCAGCAAGCGCCAATACAAGGAACCCTGGCCTGCCGCAAAAGCCTGCGACCTGATTTACTCTCAGAGAGGAACAGAGTTTGACTCCCATATCGCGGAAGTGTTTCTGCAACACATGGCGCCTTCGGATTGGACGCCGCCGGAGGCGTAAACGGCACACGTTTACCGTACCCTCCCCTCTCACCCTCTCACCAGGCCCGACACGCTCAGCCCGCTATTATCCGCCTCTGCAAGCGCCGGTAGCCCCGTAAGCCGGCGCGCATATTATGCAGCCTGGCTTCATAATATGGGGTATAATCGTAAACTGACGCGGCATGGCTTATTGACTCAAGCCCCCGGTAGAGCGACAGCCATGCATGCACGTAGGAATCAAAGGTCGGAATCCGCGTTTTTCCGGAAAACTGGCTTGCCATGGATTGATATTTCCCAGGATCGTCCACAACATCCTGCAAAAAAGCCAGAGCACATTCGCACTCAAAAATCTTGTTTCTGCAATGCCTCAAGCCGTATTCGTTCTCTGTTTCATGGTGAAAAGCCAGGTCGTTCCGCAAGCAGGTTCTTTCAGCGACAAGAGATTCCCGTGGATCGCAATTTTCTGCGACGCCACGGATAACGTCAGCCACGCCATTAATGCCTGCTTCCCAGCTTTTGTATTCTTCCGTGGAGTGGATTTCTTGAAGTTCTTTCCCGCAAGATTCCAGGGCTTTTTTGAAGTTTTCGACCAGTTCATCGGAATCCGTAATATGCATCGGCCCTCCCGTTCAACGGCTATTTGAAATGACGCCTCTGAACACCGCAACTTATTGGAATGAAAAACGCCGAGAGCCTCAGAACGGATCCGCTTTTGATCGAATGGCGTCCGGGGCTGCCTCAATAGCCTTTACATCTTCCGGGGTAGTACGGATAAATACCCTGTTGCCCTGAAAAAGATTGTCAAAGCGTACTCTATTTTTATCGATAACGGTAGCGATAAAAATCGGCTTTTGCTCGCCCAGCCTGCAAATGAGAATAGAGCCGTTCCGCTCGCTGAATTCCACCTTCGCGCTGTCCGCGCCGTTGGAGAGTTCAGTTTTGGAAATAACCAGCGTTGAAGCTTTGCCGGTCAGCGTGTCAGGCGTCTCCGTTTTCCAGGCCCCTATCAACGGTTCCTCAGGATCGGAAAAACAAGCGCTCAGCATGGCTGAGCAAGTGATGGCGAATGTTAAAACAATAATCTTACGCATGATGGGCACCTCATTGGTTTATAAAAATAGTGAAGAAAGAAGCAACAGAAAAACAATAATATATAATGGTTTTTTTTGTCAATAAGTACGCTATTGCCTGTTTAATGGATAAAAACTCGCTGATTCGCTGGGCGCTTGCCAAAATTATTCGGGAAGCCCGTTCCGATGCCGGAATTTCCCAGGCGCAACTCGCTGAATTGTCCGGACTTTCATATCCCTTTATTTCCGGCGTGGAACGCGCCAACACCGGCGTGACAATTACATCCCTGATTCAGATGGCCGAAGCCCTTCAACTTGATATTACGGAGATAGCGCACCGCCTGAGCGAAGAATTGAAACGCGGGCCTGAACCGCCCGAGAAAGTGCCGGGAAGACCGCGCAAAGGCCGTAAAGGCAACACAAATCTTCCCCAAACTGACGATGACAGGTAACAACAATTTTATAGCTCTCGCGCCCATTTTATTATGCCCTAACGCCTCTCCGGTTGAGGCGAATGCTTTTTCCTCCAAGTGCGGCCAAATGCCTGCGGTATCCGACGCTTCGGTCATGATGACGGCCTTGTTTGGTAGAAAACAGCCGCGCCCTCCTGCACGCCCCAAAGTCCGTTTCTTGTCTCCTGCAACGGATCGGCATCCCTTGCCGCACGTTTGAATTATGCGTTAGGGACGCGAACGCATCAATAACTTTTCTACACGCGTACAAGCCGCAGCGGCGAGTGCGAAAGGCCCATGGGAGGCGGTGCGGATATCCTTATCTATGCCCCTTGTGAACGGCGAAGCTGTATTGTAAAGTTCCAGCAAGCGAAAAGCCGAATTATATACGTCTGACAGCAGCGTGAATAAAGCGTGAAGCACGGCGGACATCTGGAGGGAAAATTGCGGAACAAGGCGCTCCGGCTGGGACGGCAGTTTCGATACATAGCGGCCCATCAAGGGTTTCCGGAGGCTGTGCGCCTTACATTCGCGTTTATCATGCGGCATCTGGATAGGTTGGGGCGGAGAGGACGCCCACGCCTCGCCGAATTCCCGACCGGCGCTTCCTGCGAAAAAACGGAAAACTTCTTTGATGGAGCAAGGCGGGGTATAAAGACGCCCTTGAAAAACAGACATACCGCTACTGACGGGCGATATCACCTCCTGTATGGAGGCGATGTCGAATTCTCCGGGCATATTACCGTTGTCGTCGCACATAATGACTCTCACGGCGCGGTCGCACCCTACCTTACCCACTTATGCGCCCACTTTAAGACGCTCGGCTGGAAGGTTGTACTCTCATCCTCAAAGGAACTGAGGGGGCACGCCGCTCCCTGGGACTGGGCCGACGCCGCGATCTGCGGAACTTATAACGGCAGCGCGGCGGCAAGCTGGAAAATAGCGCTCAGCGTCATCCCGTCCTTGGCCGATTGCTCCCAGCTCGTTCTTTGCAGCGGCAAAATATTCGGCCCGTTAGGATCATTTACGGCTATGCATAAGCGCATGGGAAAAATCCCCTGCGATTTTTGGGGATTATCCGTAATTCCTCTGCCGTTCCCGCACCTGCAACCCGACTATCTGGTGTTTTATCCGAAGGCCCTGCGCCACCCGGCCTTTACGGATTTCTTTGAGAACGTTCCCCTTGATTCCGATACAGGAAATATGGAAGCGGCGTTGTCGCCGGATTTGGCCGGCCACGGCCTGAAGGCCGGGGCTTTTTGCCTGCCCCGGAACCGCTCCGCGGCATATTTCCCCACTCCGGCCGGGCGCTGGAAGGCGCTCTTGAAAGCCGGTTCCCCCCTGCTCGGCCACGAACCGCTGCTTGTCAGGCATGACAACCCCGGCCCCAGCTGGGCCTATGAATTATCCGCGCGGGGCTACCCGACAGAGTTGGCGGAGCAATATTTCCGGGATAACGGCCTGGATTATTCCGCGGCCCACAGCGTAGGCAGAGTTTACGGAACATTCCCGCCGGATGTCGGCGTGCTGCAACGCCCGGCGGATCTGCCACGATACTCCGGCGTCTCATGCCCAGACGCCTCCCTGTCCGCCGTCGTCCATTGCTATTATCCGCAAATACTGCCTGAACTGGGAAAATACATCGACAACCTGCCGCGCCGCGCCGCGCTCTACGTCTCCACAGATTCGCAGGAAAAAGCGCGCCGGATTAGCGCGTTCTTCGAACCGTTCGAGTTTTCCAAACTGGAAGTGCGGGTTTTTCCCAACAAAGGCTGGGACATGGCGCCGTTCTTTGCGGGCTTCAAAGACGTGCTGCCACGGTATGAATTTGCGCTAAAGCTACACGCCAAGGGCAGCCCACAGCACGGAAAGGAAGAAGCGCACGCCTGGCGCGCGATGCTTTACAACTCGCTTGCCGGCAGCCGGGAACGCGTGGAAAATATTTTGGCATTTCTGGCCTGCGAACCTGAAGTGGGGGTGGCCGCGCCGCCCACGCCGCTTTTCATGCGTGAGATTTCACAAACCCTCAACCATGTGCCCATGCGCGATATCCTGCGGCGCTACGCCATAGAACTCCCAAGAGACGCAGCCATAGATTTCCCGGTGGGGGGCATGTTTTGGGCGAGAACAGCGGCTTTGCGGCCCTTGCTGGAGCTTGATTTGAATTTTGATAACTTTACGGCGGATACGACAATGCGTGACGGCACACTGGCCCACACCCTGGAACGCCTGATCTTCTGGAGCGCGGGCATAGCGGGCATGAAATGGGTGCGGCTTGGCCTGCCTGCATCTATACAGGATTGCGGCAAGCCGGAATGAATAACCAGAATTTTTTATCGCTGATTTAGCGGCAATTCTTCTGGTTTAAAGCTGAATGTCCTTGTTCTTCGCCCACATTGCCTATCATGGGCGTAGCGGACCCAATAATATAACGGCAAAAGTCCATACCCCATTTGGGAGGGCATAATCATTTTAGCCGCACGCCATAATTTTTCCTTGAGTCCCGCTCGCGGAGCGCTATCTCCATCTTCCGGCAGACCAAACGCCAGCATTGCTTCTATTTCTATCCCCGTTATTGCTGGAGCTTCAGCCAAAATATTTTCCACCGCAATGAAAAACTTTTCTGAGGCAGTGTCCCAGTCAGGCCAATTTCGGGCTGTCTCCTGAGCGCCTTGTTTCAATTTCCGCAGAAGTTCAGGCGAATTTTGCAGCCTTTTTATGGCATCAACAACAGCAACTTCGTCGCCTGTGGGAATGATCACGCTGTTCAGATCATTCATATATTCATCATGCCCGGTAACATCATATACAACGGCAGTGCCACCGCAATGAAACATCTCCAGCGGAGGACCGAACATGCCCTCCACGTAGCTCAGCTTAACCAGGACATCACACGAGCGGTATACTTCCCCAACTTTATCCGCCGGAATGCAGGAAAACACTTTATCCACGCCGGGATACCAGGAAATGCGCGAACTGGTGAGCAACCATATTTCGGACGGCTTAGCCTTTTTGACCAGTTCTATGGTGCGAGGCACATTTTTGAAATCCACCCCTACCGGACCTTCGACTAATACCCGTATGCCTTTCTTCGGCGGGGGTGCCATACACGGACCATCCGAAGATAAAAAATCTTTGGCGATTCCATTTGGCGCTAAATACGCGTTATGGGACAACTGCTTTTTAAGATACTCTTGAATCCAGCGGGCTTCAGTAATGATAGGCACGGGGGTGAGATAGGTGGCGTCAATCTGGCGGCGCACGCCAACCTCCTGATCCGGGACGAACCATGATTCGATTGACTGCACGAAGTAGACATACTCCGTTGCGGAAATTTTGGGGAGATATCCGACAGTCGGCCACCATGTGGCGATCGCAATATCGTAATGTCGTCCGGAGGCTTCCTCAGGAGTAACAAACGTGAGCGCGTCCAAGGCGGGATGCCATTTATTTTTATGGCTTTGAGGCAATATATGGATCAATTCGACATCATGCCCAAGCTGCTTGGCATAGAGTGCATGCTGGAAGATGACGTATGTACCGCCGCCGATGTCAGTACTGCCGATAATGAATGCAATTCGCATAAAATTTAGCTCGCACCGCGCCTATGTTGTATACGCTCGTCAAGTCTTGGCGCGGTAAGTTTATTTAATAACACAAAAAACAGCAACCACATGACTGATTCAACGCCTACATAGTATCTGTCTAAGGCAAAGACTAACAGGCAGGAGGCGTACAGGTACATGACACAAATCAAAAAAATAAATGCGCATATACGGCTTACGCCTTTTCCGCCAAGGGAGGTGGGTTGCAACATAGAGTAGCCGAGAGCGATGAGTACTGCCGCGAAAGAAATATATTTAGGCCAGAAAAAATATTTTGCCATTGCTTTATAGTATCTTCCACTAACACTATTTTCTATTTCTCGTTGCGGGCGTTCATTTTTTTTTAATGACGGCGTATGCCGCAAGACATCATTGTTATAATCTCCAACAGAAATAAGCGGTATGATAGTTCCTTCTTCAACATCCTTAACAATCATTTTATATAATTCAGTAACACCGCTCCAGGCGTATCTGAATGAATTTCCGCCTGACATCAACCCTTCAAATATTAACGCTTTTATCTTTTCATTATATTCATCATTGGTTTTGTAATTTTCGCGTAATATCTGGCTGGGAGTTTTTATACCTTCCACTGGTCCTATCATTTGATCAAGGCGTGTTCTAGGATAGTAACGCTCCAGAATTTCTTCATGGCTTTTCTTAATTTTTGCCTTATCAGCAGCCATATAGTCCGTATCATAGTTAATGTATTGATTGGCTGAGATGAGAAGCTGTATCGCATCTTGCTGAGAAAATTTTAAAGTTCCGAGCGCTATATAGTTCATTGCCAAGATGAGCGGTAATATCACTAATACGGGCAAAAAAACGCGTGGTCTTCGTTCCCCCTTAAAATAATGCCAGCAATATATAGCGAGCACGATCACTAAAAACATCCAACCGGATGATTTTATTAATGAAAGAGCAACAGCGCATAAAAAAAGCGCATAAAGTCTTTTATATTTAGCCGCTTGTTGGGCACGAACGCAATTAATCAATACTGCTGCAAAGATAACTAGGAAAGCTGCGAATATTATTTCAGACAACACCATATACGAATAAACAAAAGTACGGAATGACAGCAGCACAATTCCTAATGTAACCACCAGACGCGTTATCCAAGAGCGGTCGGGAAAAGATAGCCAGCTCGCCGAGTATACTGCGACATAAAAGAAAAATAGCTGGAACATGCTGATAAGATACAAATTGCCATTGCTAATTTTAAGAAGAGCAAAATAAAGAAACGGTAGGCCGATCGGCCTCGCCTGGCTGAACAGTATATGGCATTCAGTTAAATATGAAGTCGCAGCCTGCAAATAGCCGCCTGAATCAGGATAGAGATTAAACGGGCCAGCGGCATAGAATAAGGCCGAGGCGTGAAACAATAAAAAGATGCAGCATGCGAAACCAAACAACTTCTCTATGTAATTAGTCATTCCCACCTCCTAAACCCCATAAAGGCTGATTGTATTAGTTTAGCAGCTTTTATTAGAAGAATAATTAAAACTTACAGTATCGGTGAGATATGATCAGAGGCCTTATAGTATGGCAATGTATTTTTATGTAGCATATTTTCAATATCAATTCTCCTATGGTAGGCAATAGAATCAAGAGTGAGTCCAATGCCAAAAGTCACTACGGCTATTATTTCGATGCCAGAGGCTAGTATAGCCAAAGGTATATGACTTACGTAACCGGTTGCCATGAATTCCATAATGACAGGAATACCTAGAACCATTCCAGACAATGCCAATATTATCGCTGCGATAGAAAAAAACACTAACGGCTTATAATGCCTGAACAAGTTTAATATCGTTCTTAAAACCCGTAGACCATCAGAACACGTATTTAATTTCGAGTAACTACCGGCAGGACGGTTAACATAGCGTATCGGAACCTCAATGATTCTAAATCGGCTTTGCAGAGCAAATATAGTCATATCCGTTTCAAGTTGAAAACCCTCAACAAGAATAGGGTACGTTTCCACAAACGTACGGCTTAATGCCCGGTAACCAGTCATAATGTCAATCACAGAAGCCCCTGAGACAGAATTCACTAACTTTTGCACAAGGTTATTGCCTAAATTGTGTAATGGGCGGTCATTCTCGGCGGCATAATCACCGCCTGAATGGCGGTCGCCATTAACCATATCAGCGCGACCGTCTATGATGGGCTGAATCAATTCCCGTACTTGTGCCGGAGGATACGTCATATCAGCATCAGCCATGACGTAAATATCGGCATCGACTTCCAAGAAAGCCCTCCGGACGGCATTACCTTTGCCTTGCCTAGCCTCATGAAGAACTGCTCCGCTTATATTAAACGTTTTCAATGTTTTTTCCGCGATTACCGCCGTGTTGTCGTTGGAGTTATTATCCACGACATAAATTCTTGCTTCAGGTATAGCCCCATGAAAGCCTTCAATTGTGCCGCCTATAGTGAGCTCCTCATTATAAGCAGGCAAAATAATTGCTATATTATGATGTGTTGTTGCCATAGACTAGCATACCCTTGCATAGATCACGCGTTTGTTAGCTTTTAGATGTCAGGGCACTACTTACTTTGAAGGCACCCAAACCATCTGACGGTCTTGCCCCAATCTATTTTCTTACTTCAGCCGTTATGGACATTTGATTGCAAACATTAAAGAAAATTTTTCACGCAAGATCAAAAGGGGTTACCAGGCGCACACACCAAGGCACCTGGCGCCAATGCTCACTAGGGGTGTACTTTATCTTAACAATTTTAAATTTCTCGTTAAAATTCATATTTTGCTGAAACCATTTTTCAGTCAAAAAAATACTATGCCCAGGATACATCCCCTCAGCGGAATTGGCATATGGAACGACAAAGAGAAACGTTCCCTTAGGCCTTAACAGCCTGAAACTTTCATTAATAATGTGATCAAGATTAGAATGTTCCAAAAAATGTGACGATACTATCTCCGCGCATGATTCATCCTGAAATGGAATTGCGCACCTATTCAAATCCATCAATATATCTGGTGCGTTATCGTCATTTTGAATCTGTGTTGCCGCACCGGCCATATTATCTATGCCTATGCACCCGCTCTGCTTATAGCACCCGCAGCCCAGATCAAGCCGCAAGTTTCCTTTGCCAAAGGAGCTGACAATATCTTCGAGCTGGAATACGTGCCGTTTAACGTGTACTCATTGCTCATCTATTCGGCTCCTCTTTTACTACTGGTTAATAAAAAACATCGCCGCCCCTGAAACGCCGATGGGACGGTTTGCTCAAGCTATGTTCAACGCCGTCTCCGGTTTTACTTTTTGATTATGAGGTGGCTCTCCAACTCTATTTTTGAATGCGCGCCCGTAAGCCATGCCAAAAATTGCTGCACACACCTATGAACTCCCATGAACGGCTGGGCTCAGTGCTCCGGTATTTTTCTATTTCGCTATTTGAAATTTTCTCAATCAACTCTTTAAAAACCAGCCTGCCGTTCAGCAGATCATTAACACGCCTGCAACCGTTAGTTGCCACAGTAATTCGTTCTTCTTCATTATGCAAATAATACTCCACCGCCGCCTGAGCATCAGCCGGAGAAGCCACTTCCACATAATCAATTCCCGGGCGCAAATATGCGTTAGGAGTTATCTTTTCACTAATAACGAATGCGCCGCATGCTAACAACATCTGCATGCGTGGCTCCCAGGAAATTTCAGGTTCCGCGTGTATGTTTAGGCAAATTTTCGATGCCGCTACGTAGTCGATTAAAGGTGGACCATAGACGCCATGGCAAATGTGCAAGAAATTGTAATGATGCTTTAGTGGCCCAAAGTATTCTTCACGATGCCTGGTGCTACGCCCGATAAAAAAAATATCGCGTTGTTTTTCCACATCACGCGTGCAGTACGTATCGACAGCTACAGGAAAAGGAAAGGAACCGGATAGGTGAAGGCCATCACGGGTTAAGAGAGAGAGAGAGGCCTCGTCATAATGGAAAATATAATCATACCGCAAGCACCTTACCCGTTTACGAAAATCTAAATAACGCTTTATAGAATCCCGTGTAAAGTTTAATTTGCCATTAACATAACGGGGAAAAGGTTCGCTGGAAAGGGCTATTTTTATACCTGATAGCGCGTTTAACACTTCCGGAGGAATAAATTCACCTCGGAAAAATATATTATAATCCGCAGAAAAATCGACTGCATCTTGCAGCTCTTGCGGATTCATGCCGAAATGGCACACAAACTCTTTTACTTCTCCCAAATCATTAAGATCATCTTCATAGCAAAACCTAAAATATTCGGGTTGACCCCAAAATGCAATTTTCATAATTTTATTACTTAAGTTTTATGTTCTCTGCTTGATACTACCGGCTTATCACTTGCCCGAGCCGAGCGCACGCCTTTTTGCTTTTCGTGCAAGCCATCTCAACGGAGCTGTTATGCGCCAAGATCTAGAATTAAGCATGCCCGCTATATTGGCCTGCAATAGTCCACGTTCAAGGCTCAGCCTGCGATGCTCATCATCTAATGACTGCTTTTCAATCAACAAAGACTGTTTTTCACTCAGCATAGCAGACAATTCATTTTGCGCTTTTCGTAATTCAACTATAAGGGTTAACAGCGAATGCGCCGGCGTCATAACCGGAGCGCCGTCATATGCGGTTGTCTGCAATTGTTTCAGTATGCTGTCGGCACAGTCGCTATTGAAAACACATGTGTTTTCAAATAAGCGATAGCATTCCGAAGGAAATTCTTTCTTTCCGCATAATAAAAATTGCCAAGCCTGTTCCAGCATTTTTTCTTTATTTTCTATATTACGCCACAATAATAACTGTATCCACATAATCAGACTGGGCAAGCCTGCTTGATTCTGGAGCGACAACATAGTTGTGGAGTCTAGCGTAATATCAGGCGCCGACAATGGATCCGCCATGCCCATGCCCCTGATTTCAGCGGCTTGTGCCGCAAGAATATGGCTGACCGCTTGCTGCGCCATGCGCATATTTGTTACGCTTTTACCGTGCTCTCTATATAAAATTAGTGGCTCGGGAAGATTGGCAAGCCTGTTGCTATGCGACAGGCGCAACCAAAGATCATAATCTTGCGCTGTAAGAAATGCTTCACGATATCCGCCAATATTCTTTAACGGCCCCGTTCTGATCATGACGCTGGAATGAACGATCGGGGAACCGAATTTGTGCAGGTATGCATTTATTTCCTGACATGTATGCGGCGGGGAATAATCGCCGACTTCCACTCCCTCCGCATCCACAATAAGCGAGTATGTTCCGCAAGCCGCCACTTCCGGATGCGCCTCCATGAATTCGATCTGCCTGGCGAAGCGTTCCGGCAGACTGACGTCATCGGCGTCCATGCGGGCGATATAGGGGCTTTCAATCAGGGCTATGCCCTTGTTCAGGCTGGCCGTAAGACCGATGTTCGCCGCGTTGGTTATAACGCGGACCCGTTGATCGGCGGCGGCATACTCCGCCAGAATATCCGGCGTGCCGTCCGTTGAGGCGTCGTCAATAATCAGGAACAAAAAGCCGGAAAAGGTCTGAGCAAGAATGCTGTCCACACTTTCGCGCAGATATTTCCCGCCGTTATGCACCGACATTAATACGGTTATGGGCGGCGCCGCGCCGGGGTAAATGGATTCCCGCCCCGCCATGCTCACTTCGGCTTCACTTCGCACCAGATTTCGCTCCAACGTACTTCCTGATACACGATTTCCAACCCGGCCGCTTCTATTTCATCCTTAAACGATTCCAAAGTATATTCCGTTTCATGCGTGGCATCAAGCCGCCATTCGACGCCGAGTTCCCGCTTGAGAGGCACGCGCCAGTCGCGTTCAAACAGCGGAACGCGTATCAAGTAACGCTTGGGCCGCAAGACCGTCTGGACTTTAGCCAAAAAACCGGAGCGCCCCGGAAGGTGCTCCAGCACATTGGAGAGCACCACGGTATCAAATGCGCCGGAAGGCAGGTCGACCAAGGCATCGCCGCAACGGTACTCAACATTGGAATGCGCGAAGCGCCCCCTGGCAATCTCGATATTAGCCGCTCCCAGGTCAATTCCGGTCACTACCGCCCCGCTCTTGGAGGCCATGTCGTAAGCCAGAAAACCGTTGCCGCAGCCTATGTCCAGCACAGTCTCGCCGGGCCGCAGGCGTTCGACAAAAAAATCGTGGTAGCGGGTATGCCGGTGCTTGGTATGCACGCCGTTGTCATAAGCCACGGCCAAATAGCCTTCCAACGGGTAAATACGGGCTTCAAGGTCGAACAACAGCCGCAAGGCCTCGGCTGGAGCCTGCCTGCCGGTACGTTCGCGCAGCTCTTCAAGCACCTGATCCAGAAACTCCGCATCTGAAAAACCAGAGAGAGAGGCGCAAGAGGCGGGGGCGTCCGGCGCATAATCCGCAGCTTCCGGCATTCCGCCTGGTTCCGCCGGCCCAAACCGGCGCCGCGCGTAACCGATCATCCGCCGCGCCCCGCATTGCGTTTTTTGTTTAAGGCGGGCAGCGCCGGCCCTGACGGCCGGAAGGGCAATGCCGGTTGCCCCGCCAAGCAGGGAACGCCACCTGGAAGCGCCAGCCAGCGGACTATATAAAGACAGTTCTTCATCCGCCAGGGTTTCCAGCGAATATGGCCTTGCGTCTTCTCTGGCCCTGGTTCCCAGATTTTCGCGCAGTTCAGCATCATTCAAAAGATGTTCAAGCCCCTGGCGGATCGACCCGGGATCCGTGGCGCACAGCCAGGCATTTCGCCCATGCACGGCCAGACCACTTATCCCAACAACATCTGTAGCCAGGATGGCGCAGCCGCGCGCCATATACTCCAGCAAGGCCTTGGGGTGCCCCTCATAAAAAGACGCCAGCGTGCAAATATCGGCTTCCGCCAGCAGAGCTGGCAATGCTTCATGCGGCACGTTGCCAAGCAATTCCAGCTCCACGCTGAGCCGCTCCGCCAGGGCGATCAGTTCCGCGCGGTCTTCGCCTTCACCGATCAGGCGGAGTTTGACCGGCAAACCGGTGCAGGCTTCAACCAGGGAAAACAAGTTTTTTTGCCTGGACAAACGCCCCAGTTGGCACACCAGAGCCTTTCCGCCAGCGGCGCGATAGTCTGGCAATGGTTCAGCAAAAAGATACTGCGGTATGTAGTTAGGGATAACCTGGACTTTGCCCTCAGGCAACGCGTATTCCGATATGATTTTTCGGCGCATGGCTTCCGTAGTGACAACGCAATGCTCCGCGCCCCTGAATACGGCGGATTCAATGGCCTGAGCCTGTCCCAATGAAGCCGGGTCTTGCTCCGCCATGAACTCGCTCCACAGATAGCCGCACCGGCTGACAAAAGGCTTTTGCCATATTCTTGCCGCGCGCAACGCCAGATCGGCTCCGTTGGTCTGATTGCTCTTGATGACATCGCAACGCAGCAACGGCCAGGCATGCAGCAGCGGCAGCAGACGCTCGTAGCGCTCCACCGGCAAATTCCAGCGGTTCGGGTAAACGGCCAGCCAGGGAAAACGCTTGGCAACGGCATAGTCCTGCGCGCCGCCCCAGGAAATAACGGAGACCTTATGCCCGCGCCGGGTAAATGCCTCATACAGCGCGAGTTCGCGCGTAAGCGAGCCGTTGGCTTCCCAGGCGGCCAAAGACATGCCGCGTGTCATGAATAGGAGGATGTGCATAATTTTATAGTTGAAAATCACAATTCATACGTTGCATAACCCACCACATTGTTCCGCATTCCAAATCCGCAACGGGCAAATCCGGCCTGAAAACCTTAGCTAAAGGATGCTCCGATGGCTTACCCAAATAAGGTGACTCATACTCGCTGTCATACTGCAGAACAGAAAAAGAGTTGCGTCCGGCCCTGTGCTCAATAAATTGCCGGGCGTCGGCTGGCGAAAAAAACCATCTGTGCCGGTCTTCCTCCGGCTCTGGCGTCAGGCCGTAAAACTTCATATCCTTGCATCGCCCCATATATTTTCCCACATATAAAAAACGCATAAAATCCTGGTAGGGATTGGCAGGGAAATGATTACATGCCTGGCGGCAAGCCTGCAGCATTCATCGAAGGCCGCATGGATTTTTTCAAGATGTTCCAGCACGTCCAGACAAAGGACAACGTCGAATGATTTATCCGCGAACGGATAGGGTGTATTTTCAAGATTATAATGCTGGTCTATTTTTTCACCGTATCCGATGGAATTATATCGCGATGTCGGCGGAAGATGGCTCATCAAAAAACCCTGGTCTCCTCCAACATCTAAAATAGTAGCGCCTGACAAGATAGCGCTGTATTTCTGCCACACGTATTGTTGTTTGGTTTCGCGGGAGGAATATTGAAAATCAGTATGAAACAACAATGACACGGAACACCTCATGGTGCGAACCAGCTTTATAAATGTGCAAACCTATGGATCTCTCTGACTATTGCCTGAATATTACCGCTATATCTAAATTCTTTTAGGATTGGATTATCATAGGTAAAGGCGCCGGCATTCTTTATTGCTGAGCACAGTTCGCTCTCTGAATTACAGTAATATTCTTTGATGGCGCTGTAATATTTCTCACGCTTTCCGCCAAGAAAGCCCGCAATAAAACAGGGCACTCCGGTACCGACACTTTCAAAAATGAGGCTGCTCCCCAGAGAAATGAGCGCGTCATAATCAAAAATACAGTTGCCTGGCCATCCGCCATCGTGCAATGTGATGCCTAATTGATCGCAAATTGGTTTATTGGCCGGGTAATCATGCCACTTCGCGGCTAAAGGATGTATCTTTAGGCCTAAAGAATATCCGGGCGGCAGACATTGCAAAACAGCTTTGTATAAATCCGCTTGGTTGGCCAAGCACGTTGCTTCACTATCATCCGGATTGGAAACAACCCCTCTAAATCCCCCAGGATGCAATAAAAGCACTTTCTTGTTTGCAACAGATGCTTTGGATTCCCTGGCTTTGGTCGTCAATTGCTCCGCAAAAGGCAAACCTGAAGGGATATGGCCGCCTTGCATTATATTACGCAGAATAAACATAAAATCCGCGTCAGGATTCATCGTGACAGAAGGAAAAGGGATGCCTCGCTGCAAATACAGGTCAGGTATATTCTGATAAGGCAACGCAACCAGCAACGCCCCGGATGCCGTGAATTCATTCAATTGCGGAAAACATTTATTAACGCTGAGAATGACATCATAGTGTCTGGCTGACGACACACCGTTCTTTGCGAATTTTGCCTTGCAACGCTCCCCAAAGCTCAGCGGCCTGTCCGTTCCCGGATCAAGCCAGCGCACCGCATCAATATAGGTATAGTCCAATCCAGTTAGATCGCAGATAAAACGCAACGCCGACGGATCCACGGCCGATACTCCGGTAGGACATTCGCGAATGGCCTGCTCCGTAAAATGCCCTTGTCTCCTAATGTATACAGCGTGCCCCTCCGCCGCCAACTGGCGAGCCACAGGCCATATCGAACGATAATAAAACGTCATGGTGCCGAGGCAAAGTATATTCATCTTGGACCCCGCACTTTTATGAGGAACTCCGCGATTTCCCGTATTGCTCCGTCTCCGCCTGCGTGCGCGGCTACATAATCAACCGTGTGTCGCACGACCTGATGGGCATCGGAGGGGCAACAGGACCACCCTACAAATCCTACACAGCCCAGGTCATTAACATCGTTACCGATATAAGCCACGTTATGCGCTTCTATGCCTTGCTCGCGCAACCACGCGGCCAAAGCGTCTTTTTTATTTTCACAGCATTGCAGTACGGGTATTTTAAGCTTCTCCGCCCGCACCGCGACAACTGGATTCGTTTCTTTTGACAAGATCAGCATTTTTATACCCGCATCGCGCAAGATTTCTACGCCCATCCCGTCAGAACGGCTGCACACGACGCTTTCTTCGCCATTTTGATTTACGTGAACCTTGTCATCGGTATGTACGCCGTCAAAGTCCATAACCAAAGCCGCGATATAGGCAAAGGGACGGCTCCGCTCAGTACGGAATGCACACATGGCATTTGCTATAATCAAGTCTTCATAGTTATCTATTTCCAAACTTGAAAACTCTACATAAACCGGCTTTGCAAAACCGCAAAAACGATTTCTTTGTTCTAGAAACGCCGCAGTCCGCATTACATAAATCGCACCATTTTCCCTGAATTGCTTCACCATATCCTGGCGACGTTGGCGCAGCCTTGCATGATCATGGTTAATGCCATACCCTTCCCCCAACGACCCTATGCCCCATAAAAAAGAATGGTCTTCAGCTACTGAAAAAGACATTGCAAAAGAGGGATCGTCTAAAGCAGAAATAACCAGATCTATAGCTTCAGGGGTTGTAAACGGAGACGTGCATTGCAAAAAAACAATTTTGGCGGGTAATGAACCTTCATGTCCAAGTGTGTCTAAGACATGCAAAAGCACGTCTTCTGAAGATGCAGTATCTGAAGCCAGCTCGCTCGGCCGCCAAATAATCTTTGCGCCATACCTTCTGGCTGTTTCCGCGATCTCGACATCCTCAGTCGAAACATATACGTCCGACACGTGGCGACTAAGTACGGCGGTTTGAACCGTGCGCCCCACTAGAGGCATCCCTCCTACCAAGGCGACATTTTTACGAGGCACCCCCTTGGAACCGCCGCGTGCTGGAATGATAGCTATGCAACCATCTTCCCTGACGCCTTTGATCATAAACTTTCCCTTTTCAACTTCTTACGTTGTACAGCCTCAACAGGCAAAATTTCTTCTTTCTTATACCTTAACGCTTTGTTAACATTAGTTACGTCACGGCACAATTTTCTTAAACCGTCAGGCTCCAGGCTGGCAGCATGATCGGTGCCTTTCCATGTTCTATCTAATGTAAAATGACGTTCTATCCACTCTGCTCCCAAAGTCATGGCCGCAATATCAACGGCAATGCCTAAATGATGTCCGGAAAATCCTATCGCCCCAACACGCTTTGAATATAAGTCTTTTAAGCGGCTGATTTCTAAAAGACAAATATCTTCAAAAGCGACCGGATACCCTGAGGTGCAGGAATAAAAAACTAGATCTTGATTGCGCCCAGCTTGCTCATAAAAAGAAACAATTTTTTCCGCTTCCGCCAATGAAGTCATACCGACAGAAATATGAATTTTACCTGGATAATTTAGGCACAGATACTGTTGCATCGGAAAATTCAAATTACAAGCGGAAGGTATTTTAATAAATTCAGGGTTCAATTCCACAATCTCTTTTGCGGACGTTAAGTCCCAAACCGATGTGGAATAGATAATACCTTCTTTTTCGCAATATGCCTTCAACTCACTATGCTGGTCTAACGAAAATTCTAGAGCCTCACGATGTAGGCCGTATGTTGGACCATAAGCATTTCCTGGCACAGGATGTGGGGTATCATATTCTTCCGGCGTGAGTAGTTCTTTATTATTGCGTTTTTGAAATTTCGCCGCGTATGCGCCGCAATATTTCGCCGCAACAGTTATCATTTCTTTGGCGATGTCCATATCGCCCTTATGATTACAGCACAATTCAGCAATTACTTTAGGCATGTTGCATTATTCCTTGTTGGCCGTTGTAAATTTTCTGGCTGTGTCATGGGCCTAGCTAAAACCATTCCGCTAACCCGCGAATGATATTACCATTACCTTGTGGTCGGCTAACGGCAAAGTATTCGTGTTTCGGCCTGTCTCGCGTACCGCTAAGTACTTCTTCCAAGGTCATCCCGTATGTATTTAATCTGATAAGCCGCAGGCCAACGGTAGCACAAAGCTTTTTAATAGAATTCGGAGTAAAAAAATGCAGATGCGATACCGGCGGCGTTGAAAGAATGATTTCTTGAGGCGCATGAGGCACTTCGAAGAAAATATATCTAGCTTTCCGCCACGAGCGCAACGCTTTAGATAAATTCGTAAAATGTTCGATCACGTGTGATAAAACGATGAGTTGAGGAAGATGAAAATTTGAGGGTACCTTAGGACCAAGACTATCGGTCAAGTGCTCCCGCCCCCAAGAAATAGCTCTTGAATCATCATCAATGCCATACGCGGCATAACCAAGAGATTCGACATGCGCGACAAATGCTCCTATGCCGCAACCAACGTCAAGCAGTTTTATTGACTTCGGAATTTCCCCCAGTGCTTCGGTTATAAACCGCCATTGAGCTTCGGCTCTGACCAAGCGACTGTGCATAACCGCATCGTTAAAATTTTCCGGAGTTCTATACCTAGAGTCATAATAATGCCTTAAATAGCTCTTTGAGGGCATTGGAGAGCAAAATCCATATTGACATGCGCCACACCAATAAATAGCAACCCCAGCAAAATCTTCATGTTGCAGAAGCAGTTGGGCAGCAGTATGACAAAATGGGCAGCAGGCACCTTTTCTAAAACGTTTCCATATCTTCATGTTGAGATCTTAATTGCATCTACATATAGGCTTTGCTGTGGTGTCGTCACGTCGAATTGGCTGACCTGCATGGCTGGATTCACGCACCCTCCATACCTTGAGCGCATCACAAAAAAACCCGCATTTTCAAGTAATGATTTAAGTTTATCGAAAGAGTACCACTGTATGTGGTCTCCTGGCGCGTCTGGTCTGAATTCCAATCCACTAACCAGCGTATCCAAAAATTCATCCAGAGGTAATGCCTCAAACGGTGGCCGCAGGCTCTCCGGCTGGAACGGGTCAATTGACTTTGTATATTGCCGGCAACGCGGGGTGGCTACCTCGCGTACTAAAAAATCCAACGGCTCCGGTTCTTCAACATCAAAATTTCTCCATTTTCCATGGAACCATTCGCGCCGCCATTCCCAAAATGCGGGATAATACCGGGTTGCAAGATAGAGCGCTTCCGCGTCAGGACACGTTATGCGGAATATTCCACCGTTTTTTAATGTGCGAAAAACCTCAGCGAACAGTCTTGCGGTATGTTCCAATTCGACATGCTCAATTACATGCGAACAGTAAGCCAATTCAACGGATAAGGCATCAAAAGGCAGATCGTCCTTTCGAATATCATACGGCATAAAGCCTAAGGTTTGCCTGTGGGCATACCAATCCGAAACATAATCCAGGTTGATCCAGCCCTCACATGTAAACCCCCCAGCGCCGATATTGATTCTATTCATGATATTCTCCGCCAATTGGCACCTTAAATAAAAAACACTGATCGCTATGACTTATCTGCTACATTTTTTGCCCTACATACTTAATAAGTCGAAGACTTTCGCAATGATACAATTACGCATCGTGGTGTATTCTCCACAGTGTGTCACAATGCACGATTCCTGTTCTTGCATCAGAGGATATCAGCCCGTATGGACACCGCATATCGAATGAAAGTGCATTCTCAACGATATCAAAAACAATATCACCTTTCACCTTTACTGTTAGAGACAGTCCTTTTTCCAAAAGAGGCAAATTTTTTATGGTATATAGAATATATCCTGAGCCATGCGCTATCTCTGTCGGGATATCCGCTTTGGCTGTATTTGCATATACAAGCACTTCATCGCGGGAGTTTTTTATGACAACTGCAATGGCGTATCCACGTACGGGGCATTTGGCTGTATAGTTAAGCTTGAATGTTACAGGCTGACCTGTCTGCGGCGATTCTATCTCAATACCCTCAGCGTTTAATATCTCAATGCTGTTGATTCTGATATCGCCGCTGCCCTGACGCTGATCTTCCGGTAGAAATTTGCGTTTTGTGTCGCCTGCTATGCCCAAGTCCGCGTAATATGCATCCAGAGCCTCAAGTGATGTTCCGCTAAAAGCAAGTTTGCCGTGTTCAAGCATGATGCCGTTTTCGCAAATACGAGTTACAGCAGCGGGACTGTGTGAAACAAATATTAAAGTCGTGCCGTTTTCTAATATGTTATACATGGTGCTCATGCACTTCTTCTGAAACATAATATCCCCGGTGGAGAGCACTTCATCCACCAGCAGGACATCAGCCCGCATATTCACGGCTATGCCGAAGGCCAAGCGCCCTATCATTCCGCTGGAATACTGCCATACCGGCCTGTAAAACCAGTCTTCTAATTCGCTGAACTCTTCAACTTTAGGGATAATGTGATTTATTTCCCGCGAGCTTAGTCCCATGATGGTGCCGAGTATCTTGACGTTCTCCCGGCCGGAAAGCTCCATGCTCATGCCGGCGGTCAGTTCGATCATCGGGAAAATGGTGCCGTTTACCTTTACGCTGCCCTTGTCCGGCGGGGTTACTCCGGCCAGCACCTTGAGCAGGGTGGATTTGCCCGCGCCGTTGCGGCCCAGAATGCCCAGCGAGCCGCCGCGCGGCACGGTGAAATTGATGTCGCGCAAGGCCCATTCGTGGTCCTGCACCTGGCGCTTTCTCCAGGGCAGAAACGGCGGCAGACCGTAGCGTTTGTACAGGCCGTTGACTTCTATGATATTATCGGTGCTCATTAAAATACGTCCGCCAGGTAGCGTGTGCTGCGTTTGAACATCGGCAAGCCTAACATCCACACAATTATAATAGCCCCCACGGTGATCAGAAGCTGCTCCGGCGACGGCCAGGCCGCATTGAATATGATGCCCCGGAACATCTGGATGCAATGCGCGATCGGGTTGTAAGTGACCACCCACTGGAGATTTTCCGGAATAATGGCGGGCGAGAAGAAAATCGGGGTGGCGAACAGGCCGAGCTGGATTACGCTTGGCAAAACCTGGATAATATCCTGTCTGTACAGGGCGATGGCGGCCACCATCAGGCCGAGGCCGATGGAAAACAACAGCGTCAGCAAGGCTATTGCCGGAATAAGTATGTGGTGGATCGTGGGGTAATAACCGTAAAAAATCAGCAAACCCTCCACACAAAGCCAATGGACAAAAAAGGTGAATATCGGCGTTCCGGCCCCGGCGAAAACAAAAACCAGAGGGGAAACCGGAATTTTTTTCAATATGCCGGCGTTGCCGGTAAGGGCCGGAAAAGCGGCCATGACTGTAACGGAAAAGAGCATCCAGAGCGACAACCCGGAAAAAAGAAAAGGAATCATCGGGTAGCCTTCGGGGTTGCCCAAGCCGAAAAGCAAGCGAAAAAAAATGAAAACTGCCACATAGAACATAGGCGACAAAATGGCCCAGAACGGCCCCAGGGCGGTACGTTTGTACATCGACCTGAATTCGCGCAAAAATATGACCTTGGCCAACTCGACGTTGCGCCGCACGGCACTCTGCGTATTAATCTGCATTCAACAATTCCGGAACGTTTTTTTTTGGGGGGGGGATGCCCCCGTGCGAATGTATGAAAAAAATACCCTACAAAGGGCAGCCGGTCAAAATCTCAAACGATGTATTTTCAAACCAATCCGTGAACGTCCGCAAGGGCGGCCGTGTCCGCTTATTCCGCCCGGCGCTGGAAGCCATTTTATAATTCATTATGAAATGACTTCTAGCATGATTTATTTGCATCGACAACCGGATGGAATAGAATCGGACGAAAACCGGCAATTTTCCATATATCCGCACAGCTTCGCGCCGTTCCGCCCAGGCATCACTTTCTGGCGACCCACCGCATGCCCATCCTGAGCGCGGCGAAGGCTATTCCGCAACAAACCGTGGGCAAGGCCCAGGGGGTATGCTTGCGCGTCAGCCGCAGGCGGCTGCGGGTAATCCGCCACAATGACCGCACGCTGAAGCGGCAGTGCGACCAGCCCGTTGTGGCGCCTTCCTTGTGCCGCACAACCGCGCGCGAGGCAAAGCCCAGGCGGAAACGCCCCTGAATGCGGGCCGCCCAGTCTTGTTCCTCGCAATAAAGAAAATACCCCTCGTCCATGGCGCCGACAGTTTCATAGAAATCTCGGGTGACCATAACGCTGGCCCCGTAGATGAAACCGATAGCCTTCTCAACGTCTTCTTCCGCGACGCAAGCAGCCTCTTCTCTGGACATATTGTTGCCCTGCAAGGTGGAAAGCGCGGTCAGGCGGTTCGTCTTCCCGCCGGCGAGGCACTGCACCATATCCGGGGCGTCGTGATAAAGAACAACGGAACCGCAAATTCCGTAATCGCCCCGGGAAAATATTTTGTCGCGCATCGCCCCCAGCGCCGAGGGTTCAACGATAACGTCGTTGTTGAGAATCCATGCGGCATCGGCCCCTTCCGCAAAGGCGGCGGCCATTCCGATATTGTTTCCCGCCGCGTAGCCTTGATTTCTCCGGGCGACGCTAAGCAGCACATCGGTTTGCGGAAGCGGATACCGGCACGTCTCGCCTCGCGACGGCGTCCGGCGTTCCTCCGCCTCGAACGCCCGCTCGGCGGCTGAAAGCAGCCAGTCGTGCAGCTTAGCCACGGAGTCGTCTGACGAAGCGTTGTCCACGAGCGACACAACGCAAGGCGCAATTTCGCTTTGCAGCAGCGAATCGATACAGGAGATGGAGTCTTCGTGATTGTTGTAGTTCAGCACCACAACCGCGATTTTCTTTGCGCCTGTATTGTTCAAAAATTGCGACATTCGGGTTCCATAAGAGGGCAACATTCAGGTTTTGCTATAGATAACCGCATATGTTTGCAGCGCTGCCTACGCGCAAAACAGGAAACGCGAGAGAAAAAATCACAGTTGCGTTGCAATTAACGATTTTAGCGGACAAACGCAATACACTTATCTTATAAGAATCGCAAAAATTCATAGCGCCTTGCGGAAATATTGCAAAAAACAAGCGCGGCTTGCCGGCAAATTCTGGTCTCAGGCGGCGGAAGGTTCAATTTCCACCACTTTGGGAACTGGCTTAACACCCGAACAGCTTCTTTTTATGATAATCGCACACAGTTCTCAAAAATTCAACGACAATTCGATCTTCGTTTGGTGCGTGAAAATATACAGGATTGGACCATCCCCCTATAAAACCGAAGAAAGCGGCATAATACCAGCCCTGGAAAACGGCTGTAATTAAATAGCTTTTGAAAAAACCGACACAATTCTCGCGGCGCTGTCGAAATATTTAACACTAAATCATCTTAAAGTTTCCGGGCGGACCTGCCGCCGGGGCAGGCCGCGCAGCCTCCATATTCCGAATAAACAACAAATGAACCGGGTTAGGAGCGGGCCTCCGGGATAGCGCTCCTTCAAACATACATTGGAACGCTTTTTGCTAGTTCGAACGTATATTATATGAGTAAGATCGTTCTTGTTTAACTTGACCAATCAAGCCGCGCTCTTCAGGGCGCCGCAAATCGGCAATTACACTTTATACGGGGGATAATTTTATGAAACGTTTGCTTTCCTGCGCCTGCCTGATGCTTCTGGGGTCTCTTTTCCTGACGAACGCGGCGCAAGCCGCCCTGATCGTCACGCACAACGACGTCACTACGAAATGGGCCTACAGCGGCACATACATGTTCACGGTTTCCGGCAATGATTCGCAAATATTGAACGGCAACCAGAACGGAAGCTCGGGGGAGCTCCTGCTGGAAATCAACAAATGGTTTGCGGACAACACCAGCCTGAACAGCGACTACGTCCGCGCGCTTACCGCATATGACAAATTTGACGGCGGTTCCTCAGACGGCAACCTCTTCATCACGTTCGGCCAATCGCAGAAATCCGGCACATGGGCCTCCACCGACCCGATCGAATTTTACGTGATCAAGGCCGGGAATTCTTTCGCCCTGTACTGGCTCGGCCAAGACGGCCTTACCCACGGTGACTGGACGTCGGAACATGTCACCCCGGTTGGAAAGGGCAATAACCCTGACCTCAGCCACCTCACCGGCTACAATGTAGTGATGCTGACCAAGCTTACCGGCCCCACTCCCACGCCGGAACCAGCGACCATGATTTTGCTCGGAGCGGGCTTTGCCGGGCTTGTTATAGCGCGCCGCAAGATGAAGCGCTCCTAAGGCCATACCGCCGGGAATCACCTGCGGTGAAAAATCGCCGGGAGAATTTCCGTCGGAAAAGTTTACACAATATGACCGGTAGCGTTTAGAACAATATTCCCGATGCGAATAAAAATACCCGTCGGCGGCTGAAGCCCGTCGGCGGGTATTTTTTTCGCGAAAACTTCGCCAGCGCTTTTCAGGGCGATTTTCTGTAAAGATTCCGGCATGGTCTGGAATGTCTCCGCAGAGAGAGTTCACTCCAAAAGCGGAAAAAAAGGCTTCCACTTAAGAGACGCGCTTATGCCCTTCCGCCGGAACCGGGAGATCCGTTTGTCTGTCTTTGACGTAACACCTTTTATTTAAAAACAGTTCACGTCCTGCTTTTTTCAATTTTAACGCAAATTTAGTCTTGAAATTTTATCTGAGAACAGGTACTTTCCGGCCCTGCTTATATAAAAAACGGGATACCTCTGCGGCAAACTAATATGCCCGCGTTTTAAAATCCATTGCGGCACGATTATTACGTTCTCAACATTGGGGGAAAGAACATGTGGAACGACTTGAGCCTTAATAAAAAGATTTCTCTGGTTATTTTAGCCTTGCTGGCCAGCATCAGCGTTATGGCTATAATGTATATCCTGAGCCTGGGCGTCGTTACGAAAGATTTCGAACGGGTGCAAAGCGCCGAAGACCACGTGACCATTTTTTTGCGGCGTGAAATGGACCACGTCAGGTGGATATCCTCCCTGCAAAGATACGTTTTTGACGACAAACAAAAAGAACTGAGCATTCAGGAAGACCCGCACAAATGCGCTTTCGGGCAATGGTACTACAGCGAAGGCCGGAAAGCCGCCGAAGCGGCCTTTCCTGATCTGCGCGCTCCGTTGAGCCAGATTGAAGGAGCCCACACCGCCCTGCACGAGTCCGCCATGAAAATCCGCACCTTGAAGGCGGAAGGAAAACAGGCCGAAGCCGCCGGAATTTTTGAAAAAGAATCCATGGCGGGCATGGCTAACGTGCAAAAACTGCTTGAAGAGATGCTTCAATACCTTGAACGGGAAAAAAGTCATAGCCACGAAAGCTTTGCCGGGCAAATTGAAAAATCCTACATCGGAACTTACGGCACCGTCGGTGTTGTGCTTGTCATATCCATCCTGCTCGGGTTCCTGATTACCAAAAGCATCACGACTCCTATCCTGCAACTCTCATCTTTCGCCGGCAAAGTGGCCGGAGGAGACTTCACCAAACTGCCGCCGACAACCCGCCGCGATGAAATAGGCCGCCTTTCCAATTCGCTGAGCAGCATGGTGGATAATATCGTCGTAATGATCAGCAAGGCCGAGGAAAAGACTAAAGAGGCCGAAGAGCACGCCCGTAACGCGAAAATAGCCGTTCAGGAAGCTGAAGAGGCCAAGGCGGCCGCCGAGCAGGCCACCCGCAACGGCGTGCACACCGCCGCCGAACGCCTGGGCGTCATCGTGCATGAGGCAAGGGGCGCTTCTTCCGCCCTGACCGACGTAATACACGGAGTAGTCAGCGGAATAGACACGCAACGCCGTTACAGCGGAGAAACCGCCGCCGCCATGGTTCAGATGACGGCCGCGGTCATAGACGTGGCCCGCAACGCCTCCGCCGCCGCCGAAAGCGCCGAAGGCACGCAGAAAGACGCGGAGCACGGTTCGCGCATCGTTGCCGACACCATCGCCGCTATCGGCGAGGTCAACACCAAAGCCGGCCTGGTGGCTGAAAACATGAACACGCTCGGGCAACAGGTACAGGGCATCGGCCAGGTGATGAACGTCATTACCGACATTGCCGACCAAACCAACCTGCTGGCCCTGAACGCCGCCATCGAGGCGGCCAGAGCCGGTGAAGCCGGGCGCGGTTTCGCCGTTGTGGCCGACGAAGTGCGCAAACTGGCGGAAAAGACGATGGGCGCCACCAAGGAAGTGAGCGACGTTATCAAATCAATTCAGGCCAGCGCGGCTGAAAACCAGCGGGTTGTCGGCGAAGCCTCGCTTGCGGTCGCCCGCAGCACGGAGCTGGCTCAAGCCGCCGGCGATTCTCTGGCGAACATTCTGGCCATCGCCAATTCAACCGCCGGCAAAGTGCAGTCAATTGCCGCCGCCAGCGAGGAACAGTCCGCCTCAAGCGAAGAAATAAACCGGGGAACGGATGAAGTGAACCGCATTGCCATTTCAAACTCGGAACTCATGGAAAAGGCCGACCTCAGCGTAAGAAACCTTGACGACGCCACCCGCCGTTTGTCCGAACTGGTTAAAGAACTGGAACGCGTTTAAACCTGCCCTGCAAGAAAAAATTAAGCGCCGCCCTCTTGAAAAAGAGGGCGGCGCTTAATTTGCGGCGGGCGGTAAAAAATTCGCCCAGGCATGCAACGGCGTGACCATCCCGCGTTCCTTCAACTCCTTTCCGGTCCCTGTTTTTCAGGTATCCGCGAAAAACAGGGACCTGTTTCCGGCTCGCGGCGAGGCACCGCTACGCTTTTCTGTGCTTGATGCTCACTCCTTCTTTCATAAAATAGCAGTGCTCGGCTATATTGGAAGCGCGGCTGAAAATGCGCGTGAGAGAATGGGCGATAAGAATAACGTGCAGGGCCGGCCAGGCGGAGTCCGCCCCGCGCGCGTTCTCGGCCAGGGTGACTATTACCTTTTGCAGCAGGCGCACTTCCAGTTGCACTATATCGTCTTTACCGCGGCAAACCTCAAGGGCCAGCGCGGAGTCTTCCTCGCGGAACGCGGTCGTGGCGTCGTGCAGGGCCTTTTGCGCCATCTCCGTCATTTGCCGCATCAATTCAAAGGCCGGCGGGCGGGAAAAATCCTGCAAAAGCAGCGTCCGTTCGGCAATAGCCGCCGCCTCGTCTCCTATGCGCTCAAGGTCGATCACCATGCGCAGGGCGCTGACTACAAAACGCAGATCGCGGGCGACCGGCTGCGAGCGGGCCATCAGCGACAGGGCCATTTCGTCCACCTCGTTTTCCAGCCCGTCTATGCCGCTGTCCGCATCAATTACGGCGTTGGCGAGATTCATGTCTCCCGCGCGTAGCGCCGCGCAGGAGTCGGCGACAGCCTCTTCCACTGTAACGCACATAACCAGCAGGCGGGTGCGCAATTCTTCCAGCAAAACCTGCAAGCGTGTTTCTTGCGACATAGTCATAATTATCCGAACCTTCCGGTTATATAGTCCTCGGTTTGCTTCTTGCCTGGGTGGGTGAACATTTTGTCGGTTTCACCATGCTCGATGAGGCTGCCCATGTAAAAGAAGGCGGTATGATCAGAAACCCGCGCGGCCTGCTGCATGTTATGCGTCACTATGATGATGGTGAGGTTTTTTTTCAGGTCGTGGATGCTCTCTTCAATTTTCTGCGTGGCAATAGGGTCGAGAGCGCTGGCGGGTTCGTCCATAAGAAGGATTTCCGGCTCGACGGCCAAGGCGCGGGCAATGCACAGGCGTTGCTGCTGCCCGCCGGAAAGACCCATAGCTGAAGCGCGCAGCCGGTCTTTAACTTCGTCAAAAATCGCGGCGCGGTGCAAGGCCGCCTCCACCCGGTCGGAAACTTCCGTTTCGTTTTTCAGCCCGTTCACCCGCAAGCCGTAAGCCACGTTCTCGAAAATGCTTTTGGGAAAAGGGTTGGGCTTTTGAAATACCATGCCCACCCGGCGGCGCAGGGCCACCACGTCTGTGCCCGGCGCATTGATGTCTTTGCCGTCAAGTTCGATGCAGCCTGTAACGCGCGCGCCGGGTATAAGGTCGTTCATGCGGTTCAGGCAGCGCAGAAACGTACTTTTGCCGCATCCGGAAGGACCGATCAGCGCCGTCACCCGGCGGGAGGGAAAATGCAGGCTTACATCGTGCAGGGCTTGGTGCTTGCCGTAATAAAAATCAACGTTACGAGCGTCTATGGTTTGCGTGTCCATTAGAATCCTGGTCATTTTATGTTCTCCGGGTGAGCGGCCAGAGGAAGGGTGAAGAAAAAGGCCGTAATCGCGCTGGCCGCGGAACTTTCCGCCCAGATGCGCCCGTGATGCCGCTCCACTATGTGTTTGCAAATGGCCAGGCCCAGGCCGCTGCCTATTTTTCCCGCCGCGCCGCGATGTTTCTCCACCTGGTAAAAACGTTCGAAAATACGCCCGAGATCCTCCGGCGGAATTCCAGGCCCCTGGTCGGCCACGCAAAACACGGCTTCAGCCCCGTCAATTCTGGCGGTAACGCTTATTTCGCTTCCTGCCGGGGCGTAACGGCAGGCATTTTCCAGCAGGTTTCTGAAAACCCGCTCCAGCATGGAAAAATCGGCCAGCACCTTCAAACCCTGGCTGATGCCTCCCGCAAGGCGCAACTGCTTGCGCCCCATTTCGCCGTGCAGCATTTGCCCGGCCCGGCGCAAGGCTTCAGCGGGGCTTATCTCGGCCGGCTCAAAACGGAAACTGTCGCTTTCAAGCCTGGAAAGGGCCAGCAGCTCATCCACCATGCCGCTCAAAAAACCGCTGTGTTTGCGGATTATCTCAGCGAAGCGGCGGCCCTGCTCTGTAATGTCGTCCATGCTTTCCAGGGTTTCGGCATAGCCCTGAATGGCCGTAAGCGGCGTGCGCAACTCATGCGAGACATTGGCCACGAAATCACGCCGCACGGTTTCCAGGCGCATCAGCTCGGTAATATCGTGGAAAACCGCCACCAGGCCGAAAGAATTCTCCGCTTCTTCAGGGGGCCGGGCCAGCAAAACGGAAAACACCGAGCCGGACTTCGACGTGACCTGCAACGCGGAATTCTTCCCATGCCCTTCCGGCTCGCCAAGAAGGCTTGACACAGCCTCCTGCAAGGCGGACGAAGGGACGAGCTCCACCACCTGCCGCCCTTCCAGCGGGCCGGAATGGGGGAAAGAAACGCTCAACGCCCGGTTGACGCGCCGTATCCGCCCTTTGGAATCAAGCACCATCACCCCTTCGGCCATCGTTTCCAGCACCGCCTCCAGCTGGCTTTTCTGGTCGGCCACAGTCTGGATGGCTTCCTCAATGGATGCGGCCATACGGTTCACGGCATCGGCCATAGGCTGAAATTCCTTGCCCGGAACCGTATGCAGGCGGCGTGCGAATCTGCCCAGAGAAATGCCTTCGACAACGCGCACCATTTCCGCCAGAGAACGTTTGATGCGGCTGGAAAAAAACCAGGCAAGAAGCAGGGAAAGAACCACGGCCGCGCCGGCTGCCAGGAAAAAACCGGCCAGTTGCGCGTCAGTACGCCGCTTCACACCGGCAAAGGGAATGGCGAGGCGGAGAATGTCGCCGTTTTCAAGGCGCAGGGCGGTATAAATAAATTCACTTTGCAGCGTTGTGCTGAAACGCGTCGCGCTGCCCTGGCCGGTGAGCGCGGCTTCCCGCACCTCAGGCCTGTCCGCGTGGTTTTCCGTCGGGTTTCCGCCGGTTTGCAAAGACTCAAACAATACCGCGCCTTGAGGGTTCAAAAGGGTCAGCCGGATTTCCGTCCGCTTTAAAACGGCATTTACGGCGGCAAGTCCGCTCTCGCCCTGTTCCGCCTCCAGCAAGGCCTTGGTCAGCAGGGCCTCATGCCGCAGGCGCTCGAGGCTGTCTTGCAGCAAAGCCTCATGCAGAACCGGGCGCACGTAAATAACCGGAGCCAGCATTGACAAAGCCGCGATAACAAGGAAGCAGGCCAGGAGTTTATTTTGGAACGATGCGAAAAAATTTTTCATGACTGGCCTGTGCCCGGGGCAGATTAATTTTGGCTTTTTATCTGTGCCTGTTGCGTTCTATGCGAAAGAAACGCGGCTCAAAGTCCCTTTTCTTTAATTACGTAAAGGGGGAAGCCCTTTTGCCGAAGGCCCGCCGCGCGCTCCGCCAGGGCGTTTTCAAGGTTAAAGGCTAGTCCTTAAAGCGGTAACCCACGCCACGCACTGTTTCCAGAAGGTCGGCGGCCGCGCCGAGCTTGGCGCGCAAACGCCGCATGTGCGTATCCACGGTGCGGGCGTAGCCTTCAAAATGATAACCCCATACGTCGTCCAGCAACTGTTCCCTGCTGCGCACCTGGCCGGCGTGCCGCAGCATGTTTTCCAGCAGCCGGAATTCCGTTGCTGTCAGGTCTATGCTCACGCCTTCCACCGCCGCCTTGTGCGCGCCCGGGTCCAGGCTCAGGCCGTGCCGGGAGAGGCTGCCTCCAGCGGCCGCCTGAACGTGGCGCTTGAGTATGTTGCGTATGCGCAAAAGCAATTCGCGCACGCTGAAGGGCTTGACCATATAATCGTCAGCCCCCAGCTCAAGCCCGACCACGCGGTCCATTTCCTCACCTTTCGCCGTGAGCATTATTACGGGAATGGACGCTGTGTTTGCTCCGCGCTCCAGCTCCCGGCACACGCTCAGGCCGTCAAGCCCCGGCAGCATCAGATCAAGCAGGATCAAGTCCGGAAGTTTCGAACGGGCCATATCCAGCCCTTCTTTTCCGTCGCCGCTATCCAGGATGGCGTAACCGTCTTTGCGCAGATTGTAGACTAGAAGCTCGCGAATATCTTTTTCGTCTTCTATGATCAAAATGGTTTGCTTTGTCATGGCGTCATATTTTCCGGTTCTCTGTTCAGGGCATATTCAGGCCCGTTTGCGGCATTCGCATGGAGCTTCTGTGACAATTGCGTTACAGCGGCGGGAATTCCGGAATTATTGCCGTCACAATAGTTTCGTTTTGCCGTCACAGTTTCGTCACAAAGCGGGACCATAAACAAAAACGTGCGGGGCGGCGATGGCACGCTGCAAACGTCACAACTCTGTCATAAAAAAAACAGGAGTCAATATGAGCAATATCTTACGTTTTTTCGCAACCCTGATAATTTGCCTCGCCCTGCCGATATCCGCCATGGCAGATGAAGAAATTGTCATCAACGGTTCAACGACCGTGCTGCCCGTGGTGCAGAAAGCAGCTGAAAATTACATGGCCATAAACAGCAACGCCGTCCTTGCCATTTCCGGCGGGGGTTCGGGCAACGGAATCAAGGCCCTGACCGACGGTCTTTGCCAGATAGCCATGTCTTCACGCGACATGAAACCCAATGAAGTGGAGCTGGCCCGCAGCAAAGGCGTCGCGCCTTACCGCATTCCCGTCGCCGTGGACGCCCTCCTGCCTGTGGTGCATCCTTCCAACGGCATTACGTCCTTGAGCCTGGACCATCTGCGTGCGATTTACACCGGGCAGGTTACCAACTGGAAGGACCTCGGCGGGGCGGATAAAAAAATTACCGTAATTTCGCGCGACACATCTTCCGGCACCTATGAAACCTGGGAAGAAAAAGTCATGAAAAAGGAAAGGGTAAGCCCGGCGGCCCTGCTTCAGGCTTCCAACGGGGCCGTTGTGCAGGCTGTTTCCCAGAACCCCAACGCCATCGGGTATATCGGCTTCGGCTACGCGGATAAAAGCGTCAAGGGGCTGAACATAGGAGAAGCCAAAGCTACGGCCGAAACCGCGCTTTCCGGCCTCTGGCCTGTCGCGCGCGAGCTTTACCTCTTTACCGACGGCGAGCCGGCCGGAGAGATAAAAAATTTTGTAGCCTACATGCTCGACCCGCAAAAAGGCCAGAAAGCGGTGGCGGAAATAGGTTTCATACCGCTGCCGAAGAAATAGGGCGTTTTAACTTTGAAAAAGTTTAAACGCCTGGCGGTCGCGTTAGCGTGCGCCCGCAAGCGAGCAGCGCGGCGTGTCTTTAGTGAAAACCGCCTCGGATTTGTACGGGTCGGAGAAAATATAGCCTGCAGCATTCAAAACCGATTCTTGCAGAAATATTTCAAAATTAAAATGCTCCAGGCGTAAGGTTTCATCTGTTTGCGGCAGCTTCACCCGTTTTAACGGCTGAAGCTGCCGCCACCCCGCGAGCGGCGGACCACGTAAAAATTTTTCCCGGGAACCCATATGGCAAGCGAAGCATTAAGCGAAAAAGTCATACGCCGGATCATGGCCGCCGTGGCCTGCACATCGCTTCTGGCGCTATTCGGCATCATGGCGTTTCTCTTCACCGAGGGCCTGCCTCTTTTCATTTCTTACAGCCCTTGGCAATTTTTTTCCGGCCTGTTCTGGTACCCGACCTCCGAGCCGCCGGAATTCGGCATTCTGCCGCTGATCGCCGGGTCGCTGTCAGTCATGCTGGTAGCCGTGGGCATAGCGGTGCCGCTGGGCGTGCTCACAGCCGCCTACCTCACGGAAATAGCCTCCAGCGGCGTGCGCCGCGTCGTCAAGCCTTTCGTCGAGCTTCTGGCGGCGCTGCCGTCCGTGGTCATAGGTTTTTTCGGCATGGTCGTGGTCGCGCCTTTTCTGCAAGAAACATTCGGCCTGGCCACCGGGCTGAATATGTTCAACGCCGGGCTAATGCTCGCCTTCATGAGCGTGCCTACCATCTGTTCCGTGGCGGAAGACGCCCTTTTCGCGGTGCCGCGTTCCCTGCGCGAGGCCTCCCTGGCCCTGGGGGCCACCAGGTGGGAAACAACCTGCAAGGTGGTGTTGCCCGCCGCGCTTTCCGGAGTCGGAACCTCGGTTATGCTCGGCATGTCGCGGGCCATAGGCGAAACGATGGTCGTCCTTATGGTGGCCGGTGGCGCGGCCATGATTCCCGCTTCGATTTTTGACCCTGTGCGGCCGATGCCCGCGTCAATCGCGGCGGAAATGGCGGAAGCGCCATTTCGCGGCCAGCATTATCACGCCCTTTTCGCTATAGGGCTTGTCCTTTTCCTTTTCACGCTCTGCTTCAACCTGCTGGCCCATTACATTTCCGAACGCTACAAACAGACAGGCAGTTCCAGCTTATGAACGGACCCGCAACAAATTCCCGCCTGCGCAGGCAGTGGTTCGCGCACGGGCTTCTGCGCCTTTGCGCCTGCGTCAATATCGCCGCTCTCCTTACTGTTTGCATTTTCCTGGCGTTGCGCGGATTGCCGGCATTTTCATGGGAATTTCTAACCGAGCCGCCCCGGCGCATGATGACCGCCGGAGGCATCTGGCCCTGCATCGTAGGAACATTCTATCTTTCCGCGGGAGCGCTGGCGCTGGCTTTTCCGCTCGGCGTAACCACCGCCGTGTACCTGCACGAATACGCGGGCAAAAGCAAAATAGCCACATGCATCCGCATCGGCGTCAATAACCTGGCCGGAGTGCCCTCAGTAGTCTTCGGTCTGTTCGGCCTGGCTTTTTTCGTCACCTGGTGCGGCCTTGGCGTGAGCATGCTTTCCGGCATGCTCACGCTGGCCGTGCTTACCTTGCCAGTTATTATCGGAACGGCGGAAGAAGCGCTGCGCCAGGTGCCCGATACCTACCGCGAAGCCTCGCTGGCGCTGGGGGCCTCAAAATGGCAGACCATATCCCGCGTCGCGCTGCCGACCGCCCTGCCAGGAATGCTTACCGGGGCCATTCTCGGCGTCGCCCGCGCCGCAGGGGAAACAGCCGCCATCATGTTCACCGCTGCGGTGTTCTATACGCCCAAGACCCCGGATTCACTGTTCAGTTCCGTTATGGCCCTGCCTTATCACATGTACGTTCTCGCCACCTCGGGCACAGACATAGAAAAAACCAGGCCGATTCAATACGGCACGGCGCTGACGCTCATCCTGCTGGTGCTCGGCATGAATATCGGCGCTATAATCCTGCGTGACAAGCTGCGCAAAGCCGCATGATTTCTCTGTTATAACCACCTGCGATAATGCGCCCGGATATCTGGCGCGGTTACGGCAGATATTATTCGTGAAAAATAGAACAATCTTCTTGCCTTTAATATCACAACCGTGATAATTAAATCTTAAGGTTTATAAATCTTATAATTTTATTGGAGGTATGCATTATGAAAATCGGATCTTGGAAATTGAACCCGGAACTCAAAAAAGGCTGCAAACTCCCCGACAATGTGCAAAAAGCGTTTAACGAAGCCACAGGCGGCATGACCGGCGCCAAGTATGTGCCCGTCGCCTTTATCGCCTATCAGAAAGACACCCGCGTCAGCGGTTTCCGTCTTATCTGCCTGCAGAGCATGAAGGGCGATAAAAATGAATCTATGGACCGCCTGGTTCTTATGAAAGTTCTCATTCCGATGGACGGACGCCCGGCCGTTCTGGCTACCCTGCGCCCCTTCACCGTGGAAGCCAATTTTGAAAAATAAGAGACTTCCGCCTGGTTGAATAAAGCAAGGCCCCGCATATTGCGGGGCCTTTTGCATGTGCGGCGCGCTTTCATTCTATTCTATTTTTACGGTTTCCAAGAGTTCGCTGTCAAAAATCGCCGCCGGAGAAATCACGATTTCGTTCATTGGAATCCTGTTCCCATAGCGTTCTTTCATTTTTGCCTTGACCGCCGCATTTGTTAAATCAAAATCACCAAGCTTCTCAAGCTTTCCAATTTCTATTCCTGTCGCCCGCTGATAAATTTTCCAGATAAGTTCGGAACAATAAATTTTATTGTCGCTCCATTCAAAAACCAGGTCATAATCCCTGCCTCTGAACGTCTCCCCGATTTGTTTCATTTTTTTCAGGGTTGCGGGGGTTAGAATCTCATCCGCGTTTTTCAGGCGCTTGATTACAAAATGCCCGTTCTTCCCACGGGCTATCCATTTATCCAAAGGCGTGCTTTTGACAGGCTGAACCGCTTCAAAAACATAACAGCCGTCTTTTTCTTTATAGATGACGCCGCAATGGGAATATTTCGATTTTGTCGCCAATTGAATGGCTTTGCTTTGCCGGGACAACGAAGTCTGAAAAATCAGGTCTCCGTCTTTGATCTTGGAATCATCCGCAAAATGAGCAATTTCACCTTGCGCGTGTGCAATTCCATATTTCCGGTCATGGAATATCTTTCCGGAGTCAAGTCCGCCAAATAACGTCAAGACTAAAAGCCCTGATATGATTATCCCTTTTTTCATCTTTCCCTGTTTCATCTTCAGCGGGCGAATAAATTGTTCATGAGGCCGTATTCGCTTATTCTGACGCTCACTCCGGCCAAGCCGTAACGGATTTCAAACGCGGTTCCGGCCTGGGGTTCAAATTCCGTCAAAAGTGTTGCAGGCGTTGGGGTTTCCGGAATCAAACCCACGTTTGAACCAGTCATAGCGCTGCCTGGAAGTGCCGTGCGTAAAGCTGTCCGGCACCACCCGGCCGCCGCCCTGCCGCTGCAACCGGTCGTCGCCTATGGCCTCAGCCGTTTTAAGGGCCTCCTGCAAGTCACCGCCCTCAAGAACGCCTTCCTTCTCCATGTAAAACCCCCATACTCCGGCGAAGCAGTCGGCCTGAAGCTCAAGCATTACGGAAAGATGATTGGCCTGCGCCTTGGTAGCGCCCTGCCGCATCTGCCGCATTTTCTTCTCTATGCCCAGAATATTCTGAACATGATGCCCGACCTCATGGGCTATTACATAGCCTTGGGCGAAATCGCCGCCGCCGCCAAGTTTATTTTTCATATCCTGATAAAAAGAAAGGTCGATATAAACGGTCTGATCGGGCGGGCAGTAAAAAGGCCCCATGGCGGCCTGCCCGTAACCGCAGCTGGTTTGCGTTTCACCCGTGTAAAGCACCAGCTTGGGGGCGGGATAATTTTGCCCGGACTGCTTGAATATGGCCTGCCAGGTTTCCTCAGTGGTCTTCAGGGCCACGGAAGTGAAGCGGGCCATTTCCTGCTCGGCCTCCGAAGGGGTATAAGGCTGGTTTGAAGTCGCGACCGGGCCGCCGCCCGAAAGCAGCGGAGTCAGGTCAACGCCGTAGTATCCGGCCACAATTACCACCAGAAAAAGGATGATTCCGCCCGCGCCCCCGGCGGCAACGCCGCGCCGGCCCGGAGAACTTCCCCGCCTGTCTTCGATATTGCCGCTTCCTTCACGATTTTGCCAGCGCATTATTCTCTCCGTCCGATAATTTCGGCCAAGGCCGACCCTTAACCTTAACAGGCCTGACGACCTGAAAAATATATGCTGTTCTGTATACCGCCGTCCTGCTAGGGTCAAGCGGCCCAGCCTTACGCCCAGCCGGCCCGCCCGCCGGGTATCGACAAGGACGCCAATATTGGCTATGCAGAATGGCTGGCGATAAAAAGCGCCGCCCGGCGCGAATTTGCAACTGAAAACAACCACTGACGATATGAACTTGAACGGACTTCTCGTAGGACTGGGCAACCCCGGCCCCAAATACGACAACACCAGGCACAATCTCGGTTTCATGCTTATTGACGCCCTGAAAGAGAAATGCGCCGGGGCGGAAAAGCTCTCCGGCCCCAAACAGCGTTATGAACTCTGGCGTTGTTCGCTGCCGGGAAATGGCGGAACATGGCTTCTGCTCAAGCCGTTAACCTATATGAACCTTAGCGGCGAAGCCGTGGTGCAGGCCGCCGGATATTATAAAATCGCCTCGAAGGATATTCTGGTGGCCCACGATGAAATGGACCTTCCGCTCGGGCGGATGCGCCTGAAGCTGGGCGGCGGCGCGGCCGGGCACAAGGGCATCCTTTCCATTGCCGGGCTTCTCGGCACGCCGGATTTCTACCGCCTGCGCCTTGGCATAGGTAAAATACCCGGGCAGGATACCGTAAGCCATGTGCTGGGCGGCTTCCGGCCGGAAGAAAAAAAACTGGTCAGCCGGGTGCTTGAGGCCGGGGTGGACGCCCTGCTCGCCTTTGCCGCCCACGGTTTCACCACGGCCCAGAACATGGCCAACTCTTTCGACGCATCGCCGGAATGAAAATACGACGCTGCTGAAATAAGAATATCTGGAAAAAACAGCGCTTTATGGTTGCCATTCCGCGCCGTGTCTTTTACTTTAAAATAAATTAATTTGCAGATCATCGACTTGCCCCGGCGGAAAATTTTTTCCGCCCCCAAGCTTCGTAACGTCCAAGCCAGGAGGAACTATGAACGGCGGTCTTAAAAACAAAGTGGCCCTTGTAACCGGCGCCGGCAAGCATGACGGCATCGGCTTCGGCGTTGCTGAATCTCTGGCGCGCGAAGGGGTGCACGTCATTCTGGCGGATCTGCCCGCGCAGGAATCAGACGCCAGCCTCAGCCCCGGCGGAATAGAGGAAATCAGGGAACTGGCCGACGAACTTTCCGGCAAGTACGGCATCAAGGCCCTGGCCGTTGCGCTTGACGTTTCCAGCATGGCTTCATGCCTGGCCATGGCCGCTGAGATTAAAATACATTTCCCTGTTGTGCATATCCTTTGCAACAACGCCGGCGTGTCTCTCGGCACGGGGAAGGCCGTGCATATGTACGACGAGAAAACCTGGGTTGACGCGCTTGACGTCAACCTCACGGGCATGTTCCGGGTGAGCAAGGCGATAATCCCCATGATGACCGAGGGCGGCAGCATCATCAACATGTCTTCCCGCTCCGGCAAGGTGCCGCCTTTGTATAACGGCGCTTACGCCGTTTCCAAGGCCGGGGTGATCATGCTTTCCAAGGTGCAGGCCAAGGAGCTGGCTTCTGAAAATATCCGCGTAAACGCCATCTGTCCCGGGCAGATACTGACAGGCATGGAATCATGGCGCTTCGAGTTCAAGGCGAACGCCCTGGGTTCCACCATTGAAGAGCAGGAGCAGGAACAAATAAAAACCATTCCCCTGGGACGCCTCGGCACGGTTGAGGAAGTCGGAAAAGTGGCGGTTTTTCTGGCCTCGGACGCCGCCTCTTATATTACAGGCCAGGCTATCAACATTACCGGCGGGCAGTTGATGGAAATATAAACCTGGAAAACAGGCGTAAATAAGAAAACGTCCCCGGAATTACTCCGGGAACGTTAATTTTTGCGTCAGGCAGCTTATATTGGCAATTTACGCAAAACCGAAAAGCGCGCAAAATCAGGAAGCGTTGGCATGCCGCCAGCTTCTCGCGGCATATCCGGCAACGGTTATCATGGTGTAAAGGCGCGGAAAACGTTCCCAGAACCCGGAAGGCTCTTCCTCACGCTCAAAGTCCGGAACTTCTAGCAGGCGCTTGCGCAAATTCGCGGCCAATCTTTCATGCCCGCTCCGGTATAAAGCCAGGCACAGTTCTTCAAGGTTTTTTTCCGGATGGCGCGTAAGCTGGCAGGCCCGGCTCATCAGCACATGCAGAGGATCGCGCCCGCCGCTGTCGCGCATGCGCAGGAGCAGTTGGGCGGCTTCATGGTGGCAGCCGTCTTCCATCATGTCTATAACGGATTCGAAGAAAGGGTCCGCACCCTGATGCCGGGCGGAAAGCGACGCGGGCAAGCGGGAAAAGATCGCTCTGGCCTGTTCGCCTTTTCCGGTGTGCAGATAAATGGACCCGGCGCGTTGCAGCCACTTCAGCACGTCAGGGCTGTTCCCGGCCGCCCTGGCGGTTTGCGCCAGCCCCAGGCAGGCCTCAACGCAAAGGGGGTCGCTCATTATCGCTTGCTTGAAACTGGCCCCGGCCTCTTCCATAGCGTCCGAAGCGCCGGAAGCCATGGCTTTGCGGGCGTTCTCAACGTGCTCGGCGGCGCTCGGAGCCTGCGGCCCGCCGCTTTCAGCCCCGTCAAGCTGGGCAAGGAAGCTTTGCTCACGCGTCATCGGCGCATGGCTGGTGTTCCAGGTCAGGGCCGACGCCGTCTTGACCTGGAAACGCCCAGGCTTCCCGAACGCGTCGTTCTGAATGCCGTGGGGGGAAGAGGCGCTTGTTGCTCCGCCTTCCGTCATGCGCCCGAGGGCCGAATTCATGGCGCCGGCGAGCTGATCCACCGTATAGGGGCGGCAGACGACAGAAGCCGCTCCGCCCTGTGACGCCTTTTCCTTAAAGCCCTTCACCCGGCCGCTGTGTATGGCCACAACCGGCAGGGAAATTTCCGGGCTGCCGCGCAGGGCGGACATAAACCCGGCGAAATCCCCGCTCGCCAGCTGTTCGTTGCAGACCACAAGGCTTACCTTATGTTCCGGCAAGGCGTAAGCGGGTTTTGTTCCCGCATCTTCCAGGCTGGCCTGGGAACGCAGAAAAGATACGGCTTCCGTGGCCGAAGTCATGAAGCGCAGGTGTTTAACTCCCGCCTGACGCAAGGCCACCTTGTCGATTGCCGCGCTGCTTTCGCTGCTTGCCAGCAACAGCACGGTGTCATAATTCGCAAGGTTCATAAATACGCTCCTGTTTCGCGCCTGACAGGCGCGAAGGCACAATGTTCAAAAAGCGTCCCTTGAGGCGAAACTTCCGGCCGTTCAGCCGCGTTTTTGCTGCAAAGGAATAATTTTCGCTTTTTGCCTGGATTGTGCCGGAACGAATTCCAGCGTTTTAGCCGTCTGACGCTGCTCCGGGCCGGCAAAGGCCCGCAAGACGCCTACCGCGGCAACCTGGTCCAGAACTCTCGGCATAGCCTGCTCGGACGAACCTTTTCCCAGCCCGCCGCCACGTTCGTATATCTCGCCGCAACTCGAGCAACGGCGCGGATAAACGTCTGTTATGCGAATAAGCAGTCCGTCTTTGTTGTAGCAGTTCGGGCAGAAGGGCCCTTGCTTGATGCTTCCGGTGATAAGCCAGTAGAAACTCCCGTCAAACACCAGATTGCGCGCGAAAAAGAGTATGTCTTCATACTCTTGCACCTGCGCTTTAAGCGTGATGTTTTCCTGGCAGGCTTCAACATATTTTTGCTGCAGCTCTCCCAGTTCAGCCCTGGCTTCTTCCGTGAGCCCCTTCATAAAAAGGTCGTATACGTTCTTGAAGCGGTAATATTCCAACATTTTCTCTCTCCCTGAGTATCACGGCCGCCATCCATGGCAGCACACCCTTCTTTTCGTCTTCACCCCGACTTTCTTTATAGGACCAGCCACATATTTTTTCTTCCTCCGGAACTTGGCTTTTTTCTTGACAAATTCGCCAAGGCTCAGCTATAGACTTCCTTCACGTTGGGCTATCGTTCAATTGGCAGGACAACGGATTCTGACTCCGTTAATCTTGGTTCGAGTCCAGGTAGCCCAGCCAAATTTTCCAGCGGGTTCGCGCCCGCTGGTTATGCGTCCCCATCGTCTAGCCGGCCCAGGACAACGGCCTTTCACGCCGTCGACAGGGGTTCAAATCCCCTTGGGGACGCCAAAAATTGGGTATCACAAAGGGTCTCAACGGACAAAAACCGTTGAGACTCTTTACTTTTTCTGTCTCATTGTGTTCCCCAAAGTGTCACCAAGTGCAGTTGCATCCACTCTTTTTGTGGGTATATCTGTGGGTATCAATGTGCGATGCGGATATCAACACCCACACGCATAACACAGTAAAATCAAAAGATTTTTTGCATACCTGAGTATCTTCTCGTCCACGGAGGAACAAGGAGTACCCATGCCTCTAACCGATACCCACACCAGGAACGTAAATTACGCCGGGAAGCCCAAAAAGCATTTTGACGGCGGCGGACTGTTTCTGTGCGTGACCGCAATGGCAACAAACTCTGGCGTATGGCTTACCGCGTTGACTAAGGGGAAAATGCTTGGGCTTTGGCGAATACCCTGCCGAAAAGGATCGGCACGATCAATGCTAAATCTCCGCAAAATGTTAAATCCGCATTGTAATGCTGCGTTGCGTAATTTTTTCCATTGACGGCGGTTATCCGGAATTTTCGGATAACTGCCTTGAACAAAGCTCGCCTTCATAAAAAAATGGCCTTGACATGCTCTCTGCCGGTGTTCGCGGATAAGGCAAGTTTGAAGAATAGAAATTTATGATAATGAATTGCATTTTCACCAAAAAACAGATACCCTCCAGACAAAGGAGGTTATCCTATGGTGCGTGTGGATGTCCGTGACTGGCCGGAAGCCTTTCAGTGCTCTCAGGGCTGGCTGCCGGAAGCCAGAGAGCACCTTATCTGGGAAGAATACCAGATAAGGCCGGGCATCATGCTGGCCGTACAGAATCATCCTCCTCTGGATAAAAATTTCTGCTTTGATTTTGAGACGTTATCACCTCCCATCCAGTTTGTGTATTGCATTTCCGGAAATTCAAACATCCGCATGCACAACGAGCACGGCGCCGCATTACAGTGCCGCATTGCCTCAAAACGCTGCTCGATTTCATACCTGCCCGGGATGCGGGGCACAGCTTACACAGAACCTGATTGTCCGTTACGCTCCATTTCACTTTGCATTTCTCCGGACGCCTTTGTAAAGCTTGCTCCTCAGCCTAACCTGGCGCTGCAAAATAGATTTGAACGGCTCCTGTCGAATATCGGAAATGATATTATATACATTGAAAATAACATGCCGTTACACATAGAAATAACGGTAAGCCAGATTCTTGATTGCGACCTTGGCGGTGAAATAAAAAAAGTTTTTCTTGAATATAAGGCGCTTGAATTATTTTATGCGCAGCTTAACCTTCTTGAGGCCGCCGGGGAAGAGAGCGGAAAAATCACGCCGGTCGAGCGTGAAGCGGCTCGCCGGGCCTATGATATATTGCTGCACAACCTTATTGAACCTCCTTCGCTGCAAAAGCTCGCCCGAACGGTCGGCTTGACGCATACGCGCCTGAACAAAAGTTTTCGTGCCCTCTACAATGATACTGTTTTCGGCGTGCTGCGGCTGCAGCGTCTGGAGTGCGCGAAACGTATGCTTGAAGATGCCCGGAAAAGCATCGCTGAAGTGGCCTATGATTGCGGCTTCGCCAATCCAAGCCATCTTTCCCGCGCTTTTTTCGGGCAATACGGAATACAGCCGAAACGCTACCAAGCGGATTTTTTCGCTCGCTCCACATCTCTCACCCAATAGTCAAACGCGCCAAACGGAACATGCGCGCGCCCGTTATTGCCAGCTTTCTCCATCTGAAATTTTTTAACTTTGAAATATCTCTGCAATAATCGGTTTTGCATGCGGAATGTTATATTTATCCGACAGGTACAAGCCCGAAGCGGATTGTTTGTACTAAAGGCACGCCGCGCTGCTCGCTTGCGGGCGTACTCTAACGCGACCGCCAGGGCATTTAAATTTTTTCAAAGTTAAAATTCCCTATTATTCCCCAACAGCAAGTATTTGTTCGTAGTATGACAGAAACATCCGGGCAGGTGTCATATTGTCGAAACCGGAAAGCATCCTGTGCTTTTCAGTTTCGACAATACTTGCGAGGGTGCAATGTCCCAAATCACACGTGCGATAGTCTGCGCAGCTTTGCTGCTTTTCGTCGGCGGCTGCGGCGACGGGCGCGCCCCGGTAGCGCAGGGGTATGTCGAAGGCGAGTACGTTTATGCGGCATCGCCTTACGGCGGCAGGCTGGAAGGCCTTTTTGTCCGGCGTGGGCAAAATGTTTCCGAAGGCGTACCACTTTTCCGCCTGGACAGCGCGGAAGAACGTGCGGAACTGGAAAGCGCCGCGCAGATTCTGGCGGGGGCGGAGGCGCGCCTCGCCGACTTGCGGTTGGGCAAGCGCCCTGAAGAAATGGACGTATTGCGGGCGCAACTTTCCCAGGCGAAAGAGGCAGAGGTTCTTGCCGCTCGGAATCGGAAGCGCGATGACGCGCAGTTAAAGGCCGGAGGCATCGCCCAGGCCCAGGCGGATCAAAGCCGCTCCGCTCATAAAACCGCCGTCGCCCGCGTGTTGGAGCTTTCCGCCCAGGTTGCGGCAGGAGAACTGCCCGCTCGCGCCGATCAGATACGGGAGCAGGTTGCCGAGGTGGAGGCGGCCCGCGCGAATCTTGAACGCGCCCACTGGCGTTTGGCGCAAAAGGAGCTTGCCGCGCCGGAGCAAAGCCGCGTGGTGGATACCCTGTACAGAGAGGGCGAGTGGGTTCCGTCCGGCTATCCCGTGGTAAAGCTGCTGCCACCGGAACAGATAAAAATACGCTTTTTCGTATCCGAGGCAATTCTCAGCCGAATAGCTACAGGGCAAACTGTAACGGTACGCCTGAATGGCGGGGCCGATGGTTTCCCCTGCACGGTTTCCTATCTGGGGGATAAGGCGGAATACACGCCGCCGGTCATCTACAGCAACGAAACACGCGACAAACTGGTTTTCCTTGTTGAAGCCCTGCCCGCCCCGAAAGAAGCGGCCTCGCTGCATCCCGGACAGCCCGTTGAAGTGGTGCTGCCATGATGCGGAAGATCGGACTAACCGAGGCTCCGGCCGGTTTCGTTCCCATTACGGCTTCAAATGCCGCGCCCGAAATTTCCGGAGAACCGGAATTCGCCGTCAGCGTCACAGGGCTGAACAAATCCTTCGGCGCTTGCCATGCGGTCAAAAACCTTTCCCTCAATGTGCGCCGGGGTGAGATTCATGGATTTCTCGGCCCCAACGGCAGCGGCAAGACCACATCCATTCGCATGCTATGCGGCCTGCTTACCCCCGACTCCGGTTCCGGAACGTGCCTCGGATTCGACATACTTCGTGAAAGCGCCTTTATACGCCACAAAGTGGGGTATATGACGCAACGCTTTTCTTTTTGGGAAGATCTCACTATTCATGAAAACCTCAATTTTATCGCCAGGATGTATCAGGTGCCGGAGCGCGGAGCCGCCGTCGCGCGGGCTCTTGCCTCACTTAATCTTGATTGCCGCGCCGGCCAACTGGCCGGAACCCTTTCGGGCGGCTGGAAGCAACGGCTCGCTCTTGCCGCCTGCATGCTGCACAAGCCGGAATTGCTGCTGCTGGACGAGCCCACCGCCGGAGTGGACCCCAAAGCCCGCCGCGACTTCTGGGATGAAATTCACCAACTGGCCTCGGACGGCATTTCCGTGCTTGTCAGCACGCACTACATGGATGAGGCCGAGCGCTGCCACAAGCTTGCCTACATCGCAAACGGGGAGTTGTTGGTTGATGGAACGCCGGAACAGGTAATCGCCGCCGGCGGACTCACTACATATGCCCTGACGGGCGCTCAGCTGGCAGAGATCAGCCGCTCCATCGAGGCGCTGCCTGGGGTGGAACAGACGGTCATGTTCGGCGAATCGCTGCACATTTCCGGCATAAACTCCGCAACCCTCGCCGCCTCATTGAATGCGTTCGTCGCGCGATCAGGGGCCGCCCTCCAACTGCGGCCCATTCCCACAGGTCTTGAAGAGGTGTTCATCCATATGACGGGAACTCGCGCCAATGCGGAAACGCCCTGCGCGGCGCGTACGGAGGCCGGGCATGAGACCTCGTGACATCCGGCCGCCGAAGGCCGGTTCCGGCGAAAAAACCGGGCAGCGTACAATAAGGCTTTCGCTCCTGGGTTGCCGCTTTTCTTTCTCTCGCTGGTGGGGAATCGTCTGCAAAGAGTTTCTTCAGGTCAAACGCGAGCGCCTGACCTTCGGCATGATGGTGGTTCTGCCGCTGGTGCAGCTTATCATTTTTGGATTCGCCATCGACATGGATCCAAAAAATCTCCCCACCGGGTTGCTGGTTGCGGAGCACAGCGAGTTTTCCCGTTCCTTTATCGCCGCTATGCGCACTACGGGATACTTTGCCCTGTGTGAGCAACTGCCTGATGAAAAGGCCGCCAGGTTGGCCTTGGAACAGGGCAGGCTGCAATTTGTGGTCAACATCCCGTCCGATTTTTCGCGCAAACTTGCGCGTGGCGAGCGTCCGGCCCTGCTGGTGGAGGCGGACGCCTCCGATCCTTCAGCGTCGTCAAAGGCCGTGCATGCCCTGGAAAAACTCGTCGCATCCGTAACGGCCAAAGACCTGAAGGGACCGCTTACAGCCCTCAGCGCGGAGCGACAGCCGTTCGAGGTGATTGTTCACAACCTTTACAACCCGGAAGGCATAACCCGTTACAACACCGTTCCCGGCCTGATAGGCGTGATGCTCAGCATGACCATGGTGATGATGACCGCGCTTTCAGTCACCCGGGAACGGGAACGCGGCACCATGGAAAACTTGTTGTCCTCTCCGGTGCTTCCCCTTGAGGTGGTGAGCGGTAAGATTGTCCCTTATGTTTTCATCGGCCTTATACAAACCACAATTGTTCTGCTGGCGGCGCGCGTAATTTTCAGAATTCCCTTTGCGGGAAGCCTGACGGCGATATACTCGGCCACGCTGCTGTTTATCACCGCCTCGCTGGTTATGGGCATTGCCTTGTCCTCCGTGGCCCGTAACCAGCTGCAAGCCATTCAGCTCACGTTCTTCTACTTTCTGCCCGGCGTCATGCTTTCGGGCTTCATGTTTCCTTTTTCAGGAATGCCGAAATGGGCGCAATTTCTCGGCGGCCTGTTGCCCATCACATATTTCAACCGGATGATCCGGGCCATCATGCTGAAAGGAACCAGCATTTTCGACCTGTGGCCCCATATCTGGCCGATCATGCTCTTCGGACTGGTTTTTATGCTCATTGCGGTAAAGTGCTACAAAAAAACATTGGATTAATCATGCATCTTGGCAAAATAACGCGCATTTTACCGGCACCGCTTTTGCCGGTCGCACTTTTCATTTCCGGCTGCGCCGCGGGGCCGAATTTTGTTCCGCCCGCTCCGCCGGACGTAAGCGGCTATGCCGAACGCGCATTACCGGCACAAACCGCCGCGCCAAAAGATGGCTTACGGTTGCCTCCCTCCGGCGGAACGAAAATTCACGCTGGCGACGCTCATCCTTCCCTGGCGGAGGCGCAGCGTTTCTCACAGGGAAAATTGCCCGTGCTCTGGTGGAAGCTTTTCGGCAATCCGCAGATGGACGTCCTAGTCGAACGCGCTTTGCGCGTTTCGCCGAATCTTGAACAGGCCCGCGCCGCGCTCGCCCGCGCCCGTGAATTGTGGCGGGCGGAAGCCGGGGCGGTATGGGCGCCCGCTGTGGATATTTCAGCTTCAGCCACCCCCAGGCAGATAAACGCAGCCGCCATGGGTTCGCCTGAAACCATGGCGCGCCAAAGTCCTTTTACCGTATACGCCGCTGGTCTGAGCGTGGGGTATACCTTTGATTTTTTTGGCGGAGGGCGGCGCAAGCTTGAAGCCCTGGCTGCGGAAATCTCATTCCGTTCGTATGAACTGGAGGCCGCCCGCCTGACATTGATCTCCGGCGTGCTGCTGTGCTGCGTCCGCGAGGCCGGTATCCGGGCGCTTATCGACAGCACGGAGGAAATGCTGGAAACACGCTCGCGGCAGTTGAAAGTGGAAACGGACAAATTGCAGGCGGGCGGAGTCTCTATGGCCGAACTGGCCATACGCAATCGGGAACTGGCCGAACTGGCCGCAACCCTGCCGCCCCTTGAGCGCGCTCTTGCGGCAAGCCGGAACCAGCTTGCCGTTCTGGTGGGAGCGAGTCCGGCCACAGCGGAGCTTCCGCGGTTCTTTCTGCGGGACTTTGCCCTACCGGGGGAAATACCCCTCATTCTTCCCGGCGAACTGGTGCGGCAACGCCCGGATATCAAAGCGGCGGAAGCGTTGCTGCACAAGGCCACGGCACAGGTTGGCGCGGCGGCCGCGCAATTGTACCCGAGCCTGAACCTTACCGGCGGCGCGGGCTACAGCTCCACATCTCATACTGGAATCTTCCTGGACAGCGCGAGCGTGTGGAATGTGGGTTTGTCACTTCTGCAGCCGGTGTTCCGCGGCGGGGAACTGCTCGCCCGCAAGCGGGCGGCTGAAGCGGAAATGGACATGGCTCTCGCGGCCTGGAAAGAAACGGCCCTGCGCGGCTATGCCGATGTGGCTAATGCGCTGGCAGCCCTGGAATCCGGAGCGAAAACCCTGGCCGCCACACGAGAGGCCGCGCGCGAAGCTGACAAGAGCCGCGCGATCGCGCGGCGGCAATATGCATTGGGAGGTATTTCCCTGCTGGAGTTTCTGGATGCGGACCGCAAGTATCATGAAATGACCTTGGGGCGCATTCAGGCGGAAATGGACCGTCTCGCCCAGACCGTGGCCTTATTCCAGGCCCTCGGCGGGTCGTGGAAAAATGAATGACGTTACCGACGACGGAGGCAGAACACAATGGTGAAGAAAAGAAAAAAGGGCATCCCACGCATGCTGGAACTTGCGAACGCCAAAAAAGGCCTGTTGGCGCTAGCGGGCGCGCTTTCCGTGGCCAGCACGCTGCTGATGTTCGTACCGTTCGTATCCGCTTATTTTATTGTGGCCGAGCTGTTGCGCAATGCGCCCGATCCCACGCTCAGCGATTCCGGATTGATACTGCGCTGGGCCTTTATTGCCTTGGCCGCCTTGGCCGCTGCCTTGGTTTCTCTTTATACAAGCGCGATAGCTTCGCACTTTGCCGCCTTCCGCATCCTGTACAACCTGCGGATCCGCCTTGCCGAACACCTCGGCGCGCTTCCAATGGGCTTCCACACGCGGGAATCGACCGGAAGCATCAAAAAGATATTGGAGGTGAACGTCGAGCGGATAGAAAACTTTATCGCCCATCATCTGCCGGATTTCATAGGCGCGGCGGCGCTGCCGCTTATCATGCTGACCGTTATGTTCCTTCTGGACTGGCGGCTCGCCTTGTCATGCGCCGTTCCGGTCATCGCGGCGTTCGCCTTGCAGGCCGTCGTGTTCCAGGGAGAAAAAGCCAAAGAGCACACGCGCTTGTACCATGACGCCCTGGAAAACATGAATGCCGCCGGTGTGGAATACGTGCGCGGCATGCCCGCCGTAAAAGTCTTCGGTCTGACGGTCCGGACATTTCTCGGTTTTCATGACGCCATCCAGGCCTACCGTAAACAGGCTACGCAAATCAGCAAAACCTACAAACACCCCTACACGCTTTTTTTCATCATTCTGTCTTCCATTCCGGCCTTTGTCCTGCCCGTCGGCCTGCATCTGTTCAGCGAACAGACCGACAACCAGGCCTTTGCCCTCACGCTGCTGCTGTTTCTGGTCATGTCGCCGGGGTTGCCCATTCCGATTCTCAAACTTTTGAATCTAGGGGGCAACATGCGCATGATCGCCGAGGGGGTGGAACGCATTGATGAACTGTTTGCGCGGAGTCCTCTGCCGGAGCCGCAAAATCCCGAAGAACCGAAAAACTATTCCGTTACCTTTGAAGATGTGCGTTTCAGTTACGCGACGGAAGGAGAGGCGGACGCGCCGGAGGCGCTGTCAGGCGTGTCATTCCATGTAGCGCCCGGAACGTTGACGGCCCTGGTCGGCCCTTCAGGAAGCGGAAAGTCCACCATCGCCTCTCTTATTCCCCGCTTCTGGGACGTAGGCTCCGGAACCGTGAGCATCGGCGGGGTCGATATACGCCGGATGCGCATGGAACAGCTTATGAATTCTATTTCTTTCGTCTTTCAGGACGTGCACCTGTTTTATGACAGCATAGAGGAGAATATCCGCATGGGTAACAGCTCCGCTTCGCGCGAACAAGTGATTGCGGCGGCGCGCGCCGCGTGTTGCCATGATTTTATCAGCTCTCTCCCTGATGGATACGCGACAAAAATCGGCGAGGGCGGAACCTACCTTTCCGGCGGTGAAGCGCAACGTATTTCCATCGCCCGCGCTGTGCTCAAAAACGCGCCCATTCTTGTGCTGGACGAAGCCACGGCCTTTGCCGACCCCGATAACGAGACGCGCATTCAGCAAGCTTTGAACACGCTTATCCGGGGAAAAACGGTCATCATCATCGCGCACAGACTGTCCACTATCCGCAACGCTGACCAGATCATCGTCATGGATAAAGGAAAAATAGCGGAACACGGGCGGCATGAGGATCTGCTTGAAAAAAACGGCGTGTATCGACGCATGTGGCAGGCCCACACGGAAGCGGTCTCCTGGCGGCTTGGTCATTTTAACTTTGAAAAAGTTTAAATGACCTGGCGGTCGTGCTAGCGTACGCCCGCAAGCGAGCAACGCGGCGCGTTTTTAGCGCAAGCCGCCTTGGGCTTGTGCTGGCCGGATATAATATAGCCTTCAACATTCAAAACCGATTCTTGCATAGATATTTCAAAGTTAAAATGCTCTTGCGGAAGAAAAACCCGCGCAACGGGCGGAGGCGAAATGAAAAATTTTTTCTACGACATTACCGGCGGCAAACCCAGGGAACTTCTGGTTCCCTGCCTGTCTTCACTTTTCCTCGGGCTCTGCCAGGTCGTTCCCAGCCTGCTGATCTTCGTGGTTTTCGATACCATTTACTTTTCCTATGCGCGTGACGTTCCCATGGATATGGCGAAGTTGTGGACCGTCTGCGCCGTATTGATCGTGTGGATTGCCGTGGAATACGCCGCAAGGGCGTTCTCTCACGAAAAAACGGCTTCGGCGGCCTACGACCTTTCCGCCGAGGGGCGGATCGCCCTGGCGGAGCATTTGCGGAAGCTTTCCCTTGGCTTTCTGGGCCGCCGCGACCCGGCCTCGCTCACCAGCATGATGCTGAACGACTATACCAATGTGGAAGTTTCGGTGTCTTTCTATGTTCCGCAACTTGTCGGCGCGGTTGTCCTTCCGGTCATCGTTTTTGGAGTCATGCTCTTTTTCAGTCCCCAGATGGCTTTGGCCATGTTCTTGCCCATGCCGGCCTGCTGCGCCATCATTTTTTGGTCGGAAGGCTTTCAGGAACGGATAAGCCTGAGGCATATGCGCGCCAAGACCGACTGCGCCGGGCGCCTCCAGGAATATCTGCTCGGCATGAAGGAAATCAAAGCGCACAACCTGACCGGCGAACGTTTCGCCCGCCTGCGCGAAGCCTTTGAGCGCCTGATGAACGAGTCCATCCGCATGGAGGCGCTGGTGGTGCCCGTGGTGTTGGTGGCCATAGCGATTCTGCGTTCCGGGCTCACGGCCACGCTCGTCGCGGGCGTCTTTCTGCTCACTGGCGGCGAACTCTCACTTCCCTTGTTCCTGCTCTGCCTGCTGCTCGGAATGCGGGTTGTGGAGCCTCTTTCCGTTTCGCTTATCAATTATGCGGAACTGCGCTACACCGCCCTCAGCGCCAAGAGAATTATGGAGATTAGGGCGGAACGTCCGCTGCCCGGCGAGGAACCGGCTCCCGGCCGCGGAGCTATTCGTTTCGAACAGGTGGGGTTCGCGTATAATGATGCTCCGGTATTGCAGAACGTGAATTTTACTTTGCCCGAACGCGGCCTCACGGCGCTGGTTGGGCCTTCCGGAAGCGGCAAAAGCACTATCGCGCGCCTGATAGCCAGGTTCTGGGATACTCAGGAAGGGCGGATAACGCTGGCCGGCAGGGACATAAAAAATATGGACCCGGAAAGTTTGCTCGGCCGTGTTTCCATGGTCTTTCAAGACGTCTATCTGTTCAAAGACAGTATACGCAACAACATCAAGGTCGGCCGCATGGAGGCCTCCGACGCTGAAATTGAGCGGGCCGCGCAACTGGCCTGCTGCCACGATTTTATATCCGCCTTGCCGCAGGGTTACGATACGGCGGTGGGAGAAGGCGGCTGCACCTTGTCAGGCGGGGAAAAACAGCGCATTTCCATCGCCCGCGCGTTGCTCAAAAACGCGCCCGTCATTTTGCTGGATGAAGCCACGGCTTCCCTTGACCCTGAAAACGAAAGAGACGTGCAGCGCGCCATCAACGCCCTGGTGGCTGATAAAACCGTGGTCATCATAGCCCACAGGCTGCGCACCGTGGAAAATGCTGATCAGATCATCGTGCTGGACCACGGCCGGGTCGCCGAAGCGGGAAAACACGGAGAGCTGCTGGCGAATCAGGGACTGTACAGCCATTTATGGAACTTGCAGCAGGAAGCGGCGGGCTGGAGCATGCACGCCCAAGAAGCGTAGCCCGCTTGCGCGAAATACAACTGAAAATTCGTGGAATGCAAGAATGAAATTGAAAATCATTATACATAAATATTCTCTGGCTCAACTCCGCCCGGGTTGCGGAGCAACTGCATAACTATCCAAATCTGGAGGGAATATTTTATGAAGAAAAACCGGCTGCTTCTTCCGGCGGTCCTCTGCGCGATGTTGGCGTTGCCTTTTTCAACCCAGGCGGAAGAAAAAAATGAGGAAAAAACGTACTACCTCGATCCGATCACGGTGACAGCGGAAAAAACCGAACAGGACGCGCAGAAGGTGCCGGCAAGCGTGAACGCGTATACAGAACGGATGCTTGAAGAGCAGCACATCACGCGGTTGTACGATTTGACTAACTATGTGCCGAACCTTTTTTTGCGCAAGAACAGTTATGAAAATATGATCACCATACGCGGCGTCGGCGGCTTTGAGGGACAGGTATTTTCTCCCGCGGGCGTATACGTTGACGGCATAAACTACCCTATCCATCAGATGCAGAACCTGGACTTTATGGACATAGAGCGGGTGGAAGTGCTCAAAGGCCCGCAGGGCACTCTTTATGGCCGCAACTCGGAGGCTGGCGTCATCAATGTGATTACCCGGCAGCCGGACAGCGACTTTGGCGGAAAAATTTACGGTGAAGCCGGAATGTGGGATACCGACGCCGCGAAACCCCTTTTCAAGGAAGGGGCCAGCTTTAATCTGCCCCTTGTTGAAGACACGCTCGCCGCACGTGTATCGATTCAAAACTACAGCACGGACGGATGGATGGAAAACCTTTCCGGGCCGGATACCGCCGCGCGCGCGCAGCACTTTAACGCGCGCGGCAATGTCCGGTGGACGCCGACGGAAGACTGGGACGTCTCCTTTATCCTTGAGGGGCAGCATTACAACGATGGCGTGGGCGTATACCGTTTCATAGACGGCCCTTTCGCCACCGGCCGGAACGAACTTTCATGGGACGGCGCGAACAAGTCGGATATTGACGCCGATGCGGAGATTTTGAAGATTAAATACTCCGCTCCTTCTTTTGACGTCACATCAGTTACCGGAAGGTTCCATTACAAGCAGGATACGGTCAACGACTTTGACATGACCCCGATAAGCATGCCCATGATGGAAAACAGCTCTATCGGCTACGATGTCACTGTGTGGAGCGAAGAGTTGCGCGTCGCTTCAAAACAGGAAAAAGGCAAGGCGTTTGACTGGCTTGCCGGGGTATATATCTATCATGAGGATGTTGACGTTGACGTCACTTACGCGGACATGCAAAATACAGATCAGACCGATAAAGGCGCCGCCTTTTTCGCGCAAGGCACAGCGCACTTCCTGGATCGGTTGCACCTTACCTTGGGTGGGCGTATAGAATATGCCCACCTTCAAGCCGACAAGGACATTGAGCAGCTTTTTCCCGGCATGCCACGTAATTCATTCGGCGAAACGCTGTCCTATACGGAATTTTTGCCCAGCGCGACTCTCGCCTTTGACCTTACGCCGGAAATTATGAGCTATGCCAGGGTCGCCAAAGGATATCTTTCCGGCGGGTTTAACTACGCTTTCGCCACCACGAAAGACCGGTTCACCTATGACCCGGAATATATTTGGAGCTATGAAATCGGCCTGAAGAGCAAGTGGCTTGATGACAGGCTTATGGTGAACATCTCCGCTTTCTACAATGATATCGAAGACAAACAGGTGATTGAGCTTATCGGCGCGCCCAATAACAGAAACGTGCTGAATGCCGCCAAAGCCCGCTCGTACGGAGTGGAATTTGATATGCGGTATAAACCCGTGCCCGGGCTCACCCTGATGGCCTCCGCGGGATATCTGAACAGCAAGCTTGAAGACTGGGAAAGCGGCGGGGTCAATTTTGACGGCAATACCAGCCCCGGGGCTCCCGAGTTTTCCTATATGGCCGGCGTCAACTACAGATGGGAATCGGGATTTGTCGTGGGCGCCAACGTTACAGGCGTGAGTTCATTTTATTCCGACATAAAAAATGAGCTGAACAATGACGGATACGCCCTGGTAAACGCCCAAGCCGGATATGAAGGCGAGAATATTGACGTCATGATATGGGCGAAGAATATTTTTAACGCGAATTATAATGACAGAAGCATGAACTGGGGAGGCACAACTCTCGTGCAGCAGGGCGAACCGCGTTCCTTTGGGGTGCAGGCGGCATACAGGTTCTGAGGCGCTCCGGGAAGAAAAAGATAGAGGCATCATCCGCTGCCCTGCAATTTCTGGAGAAAATCTGGAATCACTGATTCATGCCGCCATCGGGCCGCTCTCGTTCCCAAGCGCGTCTTCGCCCCGCTTCCGCCATGAGGTTTTAAAATGCCGGACACCTTGGCTGCCGCGCTGCCGGCTCCAGCAACAGAGCTGGTTTCCCCGCTTTCCGGCATCACTCGGCGCGGAATAATGCAGCAAAAAAATCCGCAACGGGCGGAAACCCGGAGCGAACGATCCATTGCCCCGGAATCGCAAGCGCGCAGCCGCAAAATCCGGCAGGAACCGGCGGCGCGGTGGATCACGCGCAATCGGCGGTTTGAACGCATATGCTGATTATCTCCGCGAAATCCGGCCTTTCTCCATCGGGCTGTCCCGTTCGGTTTTTTCCCGTTGCCGTATCCGGAATGTCCGCCCCTGCGCCGATTTGCGCCTGATCGCCACTTCTTCGGCTGAGAGCTTCCAGACGCGATAAAGACTGCCTGAGAGAATATTGCGTGATGAAATCATGTTGACATTCATTTTCATTTATAATACCCCATAGGGGTATAAGGTACACAAAGTGAGGAACATATGCGCGAATGTATGGATGTGGATGCGGTGGTCGCCCGCCTGAAAAGGATTGAGGGGCAGGTGCGCGGCATCATGAATATGGTGCAGAAAGACGTGCCCTGTGAAGATATCCTTGTTCAGATCGGGGCCGCCAAATCCGCGCTGCATAAAACAGGGCAGGTTATTTTGGAAGGCCACATGCACCATTGCGTATTGACCGGCATAACCGCGGGCGACACCGAAAATACGCTGAAAAAACTGACCGACGCGATAGAGCAGTTCTCTCGCATGACTTAGGGCATTTTCACTTCGAAAATGCCCGGGCGGCGCACATGCTCCGCCCGCAAGCGGAGGGCGCGGCGGGCCTTGGCAAAAGGCTTTCTTTTTTGCGCCTCTGAAAAAAAGAGGCTTTGAGTTGTATCCCTGTTGCAAATAACAGTCATAAAACTCAACGCCCATAGATAAAAAGCCGAAATTAATCTGCTCCAGGAGTAAAAAAAATGGGCGCGTTGAAGGACTTTCTCGAGGACGAGGAAAAACGTCATTTGCTGTTCGCCGTTATCGGCGGAATCACCCTGGCATTCAGCTTTTTCAACCTGCGAGGTCCGCTGCCCTTTGATCCGGCGTGGGTGGCCGTTGTGCTGTGCGGCTTTCCCATTCTCAAGGGGGCTGTCATCGGCCTTGTGACCGAATTTGACGTAAAGGCGGACGTACTGGTCGCAATGGCTTTGGTTGCCGCCGTTTATATCGGAGAAATCTTCGCGGCGGGCGAAGTGGCTTTCATTATGTCGCTCGGTTCGCTGCTTGAGGAGCGCACAGTGCGCAAAGCCCGCGAAGGCATTGAAAAACTCGTCAATATGACGCCCCGCACGGCCCGCGTTCTGCGTAACGGCTCCGAAGCGGTCATTCCGGCGGAAGACGTGCGGGTAGGCGACACGCTGCGGGTGCTTCCCGGCGAAACCATTGCCGTTGACGGCATAATATCCTCCGGGCAGACGGCGGTCGACCAGTCTCTTATGACCGGAGAATCTTTACCGGTGGACAAAGACGTCAACGATGAAGTTTTCAGCGGAACCGTCAACCAGTTGGGCGCGTTCGACATGCTGGCCACAAAGGTAGGCGGCGACAGTTCGTTGCAACGCATGATCCGCCTTGTCGAGTCGGCGGACGCCTCGAAAACGCCTATCGTGCGCATCATGGACCGCTGGGCTACCTGGATAGTCGTCGCCGCCTTGCTTACGGCTGTCGGCACGTGGCTCTATACCGGGGAAATAATCAGGGCCGTCACCATTCTGGTCGTTTTCTGCCCCTGCGCCCTGGTTCTCTCGACGCCCACGGCCATCATGGCGGGCATAGGCAACGCGACCCGTTTCGGTGTTCTCATTTCTTCCGGCGACGCCCTCGAGCGGTTGGCGAAAGTAACCCGCGTGGTCTTCGACAAAACGGGCACCCTGACCCACGGCAAACCGGAAGTTGTGGCCGTGCGCTCTTTCCTTCCCGGCATGACCGACGCTGAACTGCTCGGTCTTGCTGCCGCCATCGAGCAACGCTCGGAGCATCCTTTGGGCCGGGCCATCGTGCGCCACGCCAGGAGCCAGAACATACCCCCGCGCGATGTCGAGCAGTGCGCGGCTATTCCCGGGCGGGGCGTGTCGGTGAAACTTGACGGAAAACAGGCCCTTGGCGGAACCTTGCAGCTTATGCTTGATAACGGCATGGAGCCGGACGCGGAGCTTGCCAAGGCAGTTGAACAGCACAAGGAATCCGGCAGTACGGTCGTTTATATCAGCATTGATAATGCTATCGCCGGAATTATAGCCCTGGCGGACACCTTGCGCCCAGACGCCAGAGAAACCGTGCGCAGGCTGCATGACGGATGCGTCTGGACTACCCTGTTGACGGGCGACAACGCCCAGGCCGCGAAAAACATCGCCGAAGCGGTGGGCATCAACCAGGTAAAGGCCGAACTGTTGCCGGAAGATAAAGTCAATATTATTAAAAACGACTTGCAGCGGCTCAACGCCGATAAAGTCTGCATGGTCGGCGACGGAATTAACGACGCTCCGGCCCTGAAAGCCGCCCATGTCGGCCTGGCCATGGGCGGCGTCGGCAGCGACATCGCCGTGGACGCCGCCGACGCCGTATTGGTGCACGATGACATAAAAAAGCTGCCGCAGCTTATCATGCTGGCTAGAAAGACGGCGCTGACCATCAAGGTCAACATCACCATGTCCATGGCGCTCAATTTAATTACCGTGGTGCTTGCGGCCGTGGGGCTTATGGGGCCGGTTGTCGGCGCGTTGGCGCACAACGCGGGGGCATTGCTGATCGTGCTCAATTCCGCCCGTCTTCTGAAGTGGAAATACCGGTATGAAGATGGCTTGCCGGCAACGTCTTCACAAACGTCGCCCGCGCTGGTAAACCAGCCGGCGCGATAAAATACCGGCGCCCCCGTCCGGAACTGGACGGGGGCGCATTTTACAACACTGCGGAAAACTTTCACAATCCCGCGCCGCATGGCGTCTTTTTTATCCTTCCAGAATCGGGATGAACCATTTGGGCTTCATGCGCCAAAAATCTCTCCGGATATTTGATTTCAACGCTTTTTTAGGGTCAAGCACCGCCGCGTTCCCGTCACGGTCTCGAACGAAGAGCGCCCAATGCCAAAAGGGTTTGCCTTCCTTAAAATGCCACTTAATGGCAAGCAGGGCCGAGTCAGGCAGGGCGCTCCATGAAACAAAGGGGATTTCCCCCTCTTGCGCCGCTTTGCCGAAGTGGGCAAGCATCCGCCGCACATATTTGGTATCCGACCAAAGAGCGCGGTCTTCCGCGTAAATGCCCAGGGCATTGGCCGCTTCTTTGGCCTCCTGATAGGTAATTCCGACCGCCGCCGCAACACTGGCGATGCCGCAGCCTGACTTCTCTTCCTGAATGACGGGTTTCATCTTCAATCTCCTGGGGAACAGCCTTCAGCGCTGCAAGCTGTGATGACCATGCATTTTTCACGCTTTTATCCGTCATGCGCTGCGCTCAATCGTTTCAGAAAGCGGAAGGCCTGAGGAATCTAAGGCCGGGAAAAACGGTATCAGACGGAAAGGTGATCTAGCTAGAGCGCTCCGCCCCGCATTCGCTGCAAATACCGTCATGGAGTGAAAACGCCCCACCACACGCCGCGCACGTCCACTTTTCGCGGTCACCTTCTAAAAATGAGGATATGCCCATGTCTTTCGCTGCCCGGCAGTTCTCGACCAAGCTGACTCCATATCGCTTTGTGTAACTTTTATCCAAATTTTTAATAAGCTTGCAGGGAAAGTCATAACATTCGAAACAACGAGTATAGCCTTTTGATTGCGCACAACTTTTAATATTGCATTTGCGGCAGTGTCTAGGTTTATCCTCGCCGTTTTTCAGGCAACCCTTACACGATTTTGCGTAGTTGCGTATGCCTGCATATTTGTAACAGACCGCGCAATTCATGCCGCACGGAGCGAGCATGATATCTTCTATTTTTTTCGGCGGTTCCACAGTTACTATACCTTACAAACCAGTTATCTGAAAAAGAAGTGGCATCCTGTTATTTTTAATTGCATCGGCGCGGCCGGATTCAAAAAACATTAACAATTATTCAGGCATCTGCACAACACTGAAATAGGGTCGCCCTTGGCATCCGGCTTTGACGCCTCCACCTAGCAGAAAACCCCATATGCTCATATTGTCAATATGGCTTTACCGCCCCAACCCCGGCGCGGTGTGCCTTTACCTTTGCCGTGGCCTGCAGGCTCTTTTTCAGCAACGCCGGGCCTGGAGCGCGGTTTGCTCACAAAGCCGTACCCTTGGAGGGAATAAAAAATCCGGACGCGTCAACGCCTTCAAGCTCCAACAGCGCTATTTTTTTACCTATGCCCCCCGCATAACCGGTCAGGTTTCCACCCGCGCCGACAACCCTGTGGCATGGAATGATGATGGAAATAGGGTTGTGCCCCACCGCTCCGCCCACAGCCTGGCTCGACATATTTCCTTTCCCCAGCCGGGCGGCCGCCTTCTTCGCGATTTCGCCGTACGTCGCGCATTGGCCGTAGGGAATTTCGCAGAGGATATCCCAAACGGTCTTTCTGAATTCCCCGCCGGCTGGGGCCAGAGACAACCCTGAACTTGCGGGATTTTTTCCGGAAAAATATGCGTCCAGCCATTTTCTTGCCTTGCCGAAAACCGGCAGATCGGGTTTTTCCATTATATCACCTTTCACTGTCGCCGCAAAATATTTTTGCCCGTCAAACCATAGCCCGATAAGATTTGCGCCGTCGCTCGCCAGGGTGATCGCCCCCAGCGGAGAGGCATAACCGGTCGAATAAAGCATGGCGGTCTCCCTATGCGTTTAAAGAATTCCACAAATTAATCGTCGCGTAGCCGCGCCATGGACGCCAGGCCTCTGCCATTTTCAAGATTTCATCGCCTGATCGTGGCGCAAGGGCTTTTTTGACGCCATAATCCGTATGCGGGAACGCGTCTGGCCAGCCCATCGCCCGCATCGCGATATATTGGGCCGTCCAGTCGCCTACGCCCGGAATGAGCGTCAACTTTTCTATCTCCGCTTCCGGCTTGGCGCACGACGTGAAATCAATTTCGCCGCTCATCATCTTCCGCGCCAGGGCCAAAATTGTGTTCGCACGTGTGCGCGTAATGCCAAGGGGTCCGAGATGATCCGCAATATCTCCGTCCAGCGCCGCGATATCTTGCGCGGTGGGAAAAGAGCGCGTCAGCCCATCCAGTCCGGTTTCAACCGGTCTTCCGAAGGCCTCCGCCAATCTTCCCGCCAGGGTGCTTGCGCCCTTTACGGTTATTTGCTGCCCCAAAACCGCGCGCACCGCCATTTCAAAAGGCTCGAAACATCCGGGAAGCCGGGTGCCGGGCACACAAAGGCCGGATTTCACGGCGTTCATGCCGGACAGAGTTTCATAAATAGCATCCGGACAACAATGTAAATCAAACAAATTACGGACACGGGCGAGCACGCGGGGCAGCGCTGGCAGCAAAGCCGAATTAACCGTCACGGCCAGCGCGTTTTTCTGTGGGCGATGCTCCACCCGCAGCCATCCGCAAACATGTGCTCGTTCTCCATCCGCATAATGGACGGTTCGCGCGTAGCCGTCATCATTGACGGCCTCCACGCCGGGTATGGCCCGCCCGGCCAGAAAACCAATCATTTGCCGCCATTGGTACGGGGGGCGGTAACCTAGCGTCAGGGTGAAGCTCTCGCCGCTCTCTTTTGCCTTTGAGCCTTGTTTGCGCAACCCGGTGGGCGAGAGGCGGTATTGCTTCCTGAACAGCTCATTGAAACGCCGCAGGCTGCCGAAACCGGACGCCATGGCGATGTCAAGCACGGGAAGATCAGTATCAGTCAACAGATTTTTGGCGAGCAGCAATCTGCAAGTCTGAAGATATCTGACCGGCGAAACCTTGAACGCGGCCGTAAAAACCCTTCGAAAATGCCGGTCTGAACAGCCAAGCCGGTGAACGTAGTCCTCCACGCTTTGCCCACTCGCGCAATTTTCCTCAAGCAGCCTCGCGGCCTTGCCGGCCAGCGCGGAAGCCGCATCAATGGGGGCCGCCCCCGGAGCGAGCTCGGGCCGGCACACAAGACACGGCCGATAACCGGCTTTTTCAGCGGCGGCGGCCGTTTCGTAAAAAACGCAGTTTTCTTCTTTCGGCAATTTTGCCGGGCATACTGGCCGGCAATAAATACCGGTTGAAGAAACCCCTACGAAAAAACGGCCGTCAAATCTGGAATCCTTCGCCTTGAACGCCGCGTACCAGGCGCGATCTTCACCATTCCGCATAGCTTGCCTCCTGCCAAAGAAACAGTAAGCCTTACGCTTGAATCTCATTCGCCATTTTCGGACATATATATTTCTTTATCGAAACGAAGCAAGCGGCTTTTCAGATGGGCAAAAATCGGCGGCTAAAAATTTTCGCCAGAACGCATATGCCGAGAGGTAACATCGTTTGCGCCCTCAAAATATACGAGGATATTTTTTTTAGCGCCAACACCTTCCAATGGATAGCCCCGGCAGGTTTTAAATTTCTCAAACCGGGGTTTTACGTTTTTGCCCCTCTGCCACAGGCACGCGGCAACACCGAAATAACGAAAGCCCCGGCCTTGGCCGGGGCTTTCGTTATTTCGGAAATTTATACCGGAATATTTTATTTGGCGCTGGCGCCTTCCTGCATTTGCTGCTGCACGGCCTGCACCTCGGCGCTTGCCGCTTCCACTTCAGCTTGGGCAGCCTCCACGCGGGCCTGGCGCACAGCCTGTTCATTTTCCGTTTTCGCGCCCTGCAGATCAGATTGCGCGTCCATTAATTTCTTTTGCGCATCCTGCATGCGTTTCATGGCTTTTTTCAGAGCTTCCTGAAGCTTGTCCATTTCCCTGCGGTCACTGGCGCTGTTTTCCACTTTGCGTTTGGAAATGGCTGTGCTGACTTCGCTTCCCAATTCAAGCGCTTCCGCATCTTCAGTGCGTTTCTTAATCTCGGCGGCCTGTTTTTCCCTCGCTTCAAAGGAAATGCTGACCGTATCTCCCGAGATGGCCACATTCATCCCTTCCGCGCCGTAGTTACGGCTTGAACCGTCAATGCTCACATTGCGCGATGTAAGCAAACTTTGCCCGATGCCGGCGCTGCTGTAACTTTCCGATGGTATTTGCATAATGTTATACCTCTTATTGCGATACGACCTTACAATCGCCTTATCGGAAACAGGCTGAAAAAGTTTAGTTTTTGCCTGAAGTTACGGCAGAGTGAATTATTTTCGGTATAATTCAAGCCGCCTGGCAGGGCGCTTATCCGCAAGATCTCCGCTTCCATCGGCAGTATGGTAACTGTGATGGACAGCCTATTGGAACATCACATTCAGGAACGTCTGCCAGTGGCGAAAGCTTTATCGGGTACGCTTCTAGCTTATGGGCGTATCATGCCGGGGCGAGACGGCGGGGCGGGTGAAGAAGCTGTTTTTACGAGAAAAAATATTCCGGCAAGAAAACAAGGCTAGCTGGGGTGAAGGCAGATGATGAGGCAACTCCTTGAGGCGTATGAGACGCCAGGCTGCAAGGGTCCGGGCAGAGTCTTCATAAGTTCGGCGCGAGATCTCCATAAGTCAGACTCGGGGTCTCCAGGAGTTGTGGGTTCGCCGGCCCTTTGGATATGGC
>JAVBMT010000022.1:0-6902 GCA_031552195.1 Desulfovibrionaceae bacterium | reverse complement strand
GGACGCCCGCGCGCGAGCAGCGCGGCGTGCCTTTAGTACAAGCCGGGCAGGCTGGTACGCATGCGCGAAAAGATTTTGCCTGAAGCAAAAGATTCAGGGGGGCGGACGCGAAGCGGACGCCCGCGCGCGAGCAGCGCGGCGTGCCTCTAGTACAAGCCTGGCAGGCTTGTACGCATGCGAGAAAAGATTTTGCCTGAGGCAAAAAATTCAGGGTGGCGGACGCGAAGCGGACGCCCGCGCGCGGGCAGCCTCAAAACGAAAACGCCCTATACCTCTTGCCCCAACGCCGCGCGCCGGGCCTTCAACTCATCCAGCAATGCCGGCGGAACGTAAAGCTTGCCCCGGCCCCGACCGAGCTCCACATCCGGCTTGAAACTTCCGTGATAATCCGAACCGCCGCTGACCAAAAGCCCGTGCCGCCTGGCCAGGGCCTCCAGCTTTGCGGAAGCCTCAAGGCTGTGCTCGCTGTGGTAGGCCTCAACGGCATCCAGCCCGTGCGGCTTCAGGGCGGCCACCGTGTCGTTCAGCCATTCGTCAAAATCATAGCCGGGCGGAAGCTTGGTCAGCATGGGATGAGCCAGGACGACGGTGGCGCCCGCGTTGTGCAAGATCCTTACTGCCTGCTCCGGAGTGAGCGTTTCCTTGGGAAAGTAAGCCGGGCAGCCCGGCCTGAGATATTGGATGAAAGCCTGGGAAATTGAAGAAACGATGCCCTTGCGCACCATAAGTTCCGCGATATGCGGGCGGCCTATGGACGTTCCGCGGGACGTTCCGGTGGACGCGCCGGAAAGAACGCCCTCGCCGCCGGGTTTTTCAGCCGCATATTCTCCGGCTACGGCCTCCAGTTCGGCGTAGCTTGCTTCAAAACCCAGTTCGCGCAGCCTGTCCAGAATTTTTCGGTTGCGTACTTCGCGCGCAAGGCGCAGCAACTCAAGCTCCGCCTGCAAGCCGCCGTTTTTTTCCGGCAGCCAGAGGCCGAGAATATGCGTTTCATCTCCTGTTTCATTGCCGCGTGTTCCCAATTCACAGCCGCGTATGAATTCCAGCCCTAGTTCGCGGCCGCGCTCCGCGGCTTCGTCCAGCCCCTTCATGGTGTCATGATCGGTCAGGGCCAGCGCGCTGATACCCAGGAAAGCGGCTTTTTCCACCAGGGCGGAAGGGCTGTCGCCGCCGTCTGACGCGTTGCTGTGCGTGTGCAGGTCTATGCGCGGCGCGGGCGGCAAAAATTTATTCTTCTTCCGCCGCTTCGTCATCAGCCTCTTCTTCCCGCCCGCTTTCCGCGGCCTTTACCTCATTCCAAAGCTCGTCCTTGCCGTCAAGCGGCAAAGCGGCGAAATCAAGGCCGCGTTCTCCGGCCAAAGTTTCCATGCCCTTGAAACGCCGCAAAAAACGGTCGTTGGTGCGGTCAAGGGCCGCGCTGGCCTTTATGCCCTTCCGGCGGCCCAACTCGACCAGGGTGAAAATAAGGTCGCCCAGTTCGTGCTCGCGCGCGGCGCGGGCTTCATCGCCCTGAGCCAAAGCGTCCAGAAATTCCAGCCACTCGGCCTCGACCTGCTGCTCCACATCCTGGTCTGATTCCCAGGTGAAACCCAGGCGCGAGGCCTTGGAATGAATGCGGTAAGCTTTGACCAGAGCGGGAAGTCCGACGGGAAGGCTGGAAAAAATGCCGCTGTCGCCCTGGTTTTTCTCAGCTTTTTCCTGTTTTTTGATGGCTTCCCAGCTTTTCCCCAACTCGTCGTAGCTGGTGAAGCTTTTATCCCCGAAAACGTGGGGGTGGCGGCGGGTCATCTTGGCGGCCCCGGCGTTCAGGGCGTCGTCAAAATTGAAAGCGCCCCGGTCTGAAGCGCCGTGCTGGTATTTATGCGCGATAAAGGCCAGAATAAAGGCCAAATCGCCCATTTCCTCGCAAACGTCGGCCACGCTGCCGTTACGCACGGCGTCGGCCAGTTCGTAGGCTTCTTCCAGCATATATTCGCAAAGGCTTTCCGGGGTTTGTTCCTTGTCCCAGGGGCAGCCGTCCGGGCCGAGCAGTTTTTCCAGCACTGCCTGCAGGCCGTCCAACGCGCTTGGCGCGGCGTTTTCCTTAACGTCCATAACTTCCGTTCCAGTTTCCGGATTCAAAAATCCGGGTTTCGTCAGATTTTACCAGGGCAGGGTGTTGCGCAGGGTTTCCGGCCAAAGGGCCAGTTGTTCCATTACCGCGTCAAAGTAGGGGGTGAGGGAAGAATTCGCCACCAGGGTGTTGCCGGGGAAAATATAGTTTATGGCCACCAGGCAGAGTATGCAGATTAAAGCGCCTTTGGCGAAACCGGCGAAAAGGCCGAGCAGATGGTCAAGCTTGCCCAGCATGGCCAGTTGCGCGCCCCGCCGCAGCAGCCTGACCACCAGCCCCGTGGCGATTGACGTGGCTAGAAACAAGCCCGCATAGGCGGCCATATCCAGAACAAGCTGGTTTTCAATATATTTAGCCAAAAAGGCCGAGGCTTCCCCGTGAAATTTTCCCGCAACCAGCACCCCCGCGAAAAACGCGGCCAGGCTGCCCAGTTCGTAAATCATGCCCCGGTAAAGCCCGTTCAGGGAAGTCAGGGCAAGCACCAAAAGCAGGCCTATGTCAAGGTAATTGAAAGACGCAGGGAAGTTCATATTAAACCGCTCCCGTTACAGGTTGATCATTCATAACCCGGCAGGGTCACGCTCTCCATTCCGGCGGCCCCGGCCATAAGCTTGGGACACTGGGCCTTCAGGCAGCAAATTTCGCAGGCCCCGCGGAAGGGATAGTTGGTAACGACGGCATAGCGCCGGTTCAAGACCGGGCCGTCTTCAAGATAGGGCACGCCCTCCGCCTTCAGGGCGGCGGCTAGCTCCGGCGTGGGGGCCGGGGCCGGGGCGCAGCCCGCCTCGCCTATTTCCGGCAAAAGATCGTATATGGCCGCCATGCAAAGGGTCTGAGCCAGGGCGTTATATAAAAAAGCCTCGCTGGGGGCTTCTTCCCACACGTCGTCCACTTCGTTTTCGATATCCTCGTCAAGCCGGACCAGCAAATAAGATTTGTCGCCCACGCTGAGCTGGCTGGCCTTCAGGCCGGGCATCCATTTTTCCCAGCGTTCCATCAGGCTGTCCATCAGTTTTCCGTCAATGCGGGTTTCCTGGCTGTTGGACATCAGCATCTCGATGTCAAAGTAGGGCTTGGTTTCAAGCGTTTTGGCGCTGTAGCCGGCGTTGTTGCTTTCGGGCATTTTCTTCTCCAACCTTGAATATTTTTTGGTCTTTGATATTTTTTACTGGTTTTTTGGCTTTTTTTCCGCCTCTTGGCAAGTGATTTTTACCCGCGGCCGGGTTGCCACGGGGGCCTTAGAATATTTTAAGTTTGAACTATATCTGCAAGAATCGGCTTTGAATACAGAAGGTTATATTTTATCCGACATGTATAAGCCCAAAGCGGCTTGTACTAAAGATGGTTGTAGGCGGGCTTTGCCAGCCGTCAAGCAATCATCTCAAAGCGAAAAAGTTCTAAAGACACGCCGCGCTGCTCGCTTGCGGGCGTACGCTAGCGCGGCCGCCAGGGCATTTAAACTTTTTCAAAGTAAAAATGCCCTAAAACCCGGCACGCGGGCCGGGCGGAAAAATAAATCGCCTTTTCCGGAAAAAATTGAAAAAAATAATGAAATGTGACTTCCATCACAGATTTTTTCCCGCCTCATGGGTGATATGCTTAATAAATAAACCATCCCTATGGAGGCATCTTATGAATATGTTCTGTAACCAGTGCGAACAAACCGCCAAGCATGAAGGCTGTTCAGTACGCGGCGTTTGCGGCAAGCAGCCCGAAGCGGCGGCCCTTCAAGACCTTATCGTATATTCCCTGCGCGGTTTCGCGCTTACGGCCCTTGAAGCACGCGCCAAAAACGTCGCTGACCCCGTTCTCGACCATCTGGCCGTAAAGGCCCTGTTCACCACCCTCACCAACGTCAGTTTCGACACCGCCGTTCTCGCCGGCTGGGTGAAAAAAGTGGTGGAAGCCAGAAAAGCCCTTGAACTGAAAGCCGGCATAGCCCTCACAGACGGCCTGGCCTCTTTTGAACCGGCTTCAAGCCTCGAAGGCCTGTTGGCCCAGGCCGAAAACTGCCGCACCGACAAGCTTGACCCGGACCCAGACGTGAATTCGCTGCGCCAGACCCTGCTTTACGGCCTGAAAGGCGTTGCGGCTTACGCCGACCACGCCGCCGTTCTCGGCCAGAGCGATCCCGATCTTTACGCCGACGTTTACAGCGGCCTGGCCGCCGGTTATGACGGCAAAACGCGCGGACTGGCGGACTGGGTCACGGAAGTGATGAATTGCGGCAAGGCCAACATCAGGGCGATGGAGTTACTGGACGCGGCCAACACCGGGGCTTACGGCCACCCGGCACCCACTTCAGTTCCCCTGGGCGTGAAGCCCGGCAAGGCCATCCTGGTTTCCGGCCATGACCTGAAAGACCTTTACATGCTGCTTCAGCAAACCGAAGGCAAAGGCATAAACATCTACACGCACGGCGAAATGCTTCCGGCCCACGCTTACCCCGGCCTGCACAAGTTCCCCCACCTGGCCGGGCACTACGGCACGGCCTGGCAGAACCAGCAGAAAGAACTGCCTGATTTTCCAGGGGCCATACTTTTCACCACCAACTGCATTCAGCAGCCCGGCTCGGTTTACATAGACCGGGTGTTCACCACCGGCCTAGTAAGCTTCCCCGGCGTAAAGCACGTTGAAAACGGCGACTTCGCCCCGCTTATCGAAAAAGCCTTGTCCATGCCCGGCTTCAGCGAAGAAGACGCGAAAAACGGCAACCAGGCCAGCGTGCTCACCGGCTTCGCCCGCAACGCCGTCAGCGGCGTGGCCGGAACGGTGGTTGAAGCGGTGAAGAGCGGCGCGATAAAGCGCTTCTTCCTGGTGGGTGGCTGCGACGGTGCCAAACCCGGACGCAACTATTACACCGAATTTGTGGAAAAGGCCCCGCAAGACACAGTCATACTGACCCTGGCCTGCGGAAAATTCCGCTTTTTCGACAAGAACCTGGGCGACATCGGCGGCATTCCGCGCCTTCTGGACGTAGGCCAGTGCAACGACGCCTATTCCGCCGTGCAGATAGCCCTGCTGCTGGCTAAAGCCTTCGACTGCGGCGTGAACGACCTGCCGCTTTCCTTCATACTCTCCTGGTATGAGCAGAAAGCCGTGGCCATACTCCTCAGCCTCCTGTACCTGGGCATCAAAGACATCCGCCTCGGACCCACCCTGCCCGCCTTCATCACGCCCAACGTGCTGAAGGTTCTGGTGGACAATTTCAACATCATGCCCATCAGCACGCCTGAAGAAGACATCAAGGCCGCCATGGCGTCCAAATAACGCTCCGCCCCCTTCCCGGAGGCCGTCTTCCGGGAAGGGGCACGGCAGTTTTGGTCTGAATCCGGCTCAAAAGTCCACAGTATTGCAATGAATCGGCGCGCGGCATTCCACGCGCCGATTCATTGCGCCCGCACTGTTTCCAAAAAAATCTTCCCGTCCGGAAAACCTGTCAAGCGCTCGCCTGCGCTTCTTTCCGTTATCTGCCGCATCTGCCCGCTCCGCCCGGAAAAACGGTGTTATAACCGGCGTCTTCCCTGGAACATTTTAACTTCGAAATATCTATGCAAAAATCGGTTTTGAATACAAAAGGCTATATTTTATCCGACATGTACAAGCCAAAGCGGCTTGTACTAAAGGCACGCCGCGCTGCTCGCTTGCGGGCGCACGCTAACGCGGACGCCAGGGCATTTAAACTTTTCTAAAGTTAACATGCCATAATTAAACAACCTTTGCCGGGAGACCTGAATGACACCCACCCCACGAACTTTTGCCCCTCTTACTCTTACCTGCGTTGTGGATGAAAAAAACGGCCGCCTGAAAAATAAAACGGAAACCTCGCCCTTTGAGCGTGACGAGTTCAGTTACGCCTTTGATGACGCGGGCCGCCTGATTGAAACGCGGCATAACGGCCGCCCGCTCGAAGAATATCGCTACAGCCGCGAAGGGCGGCGAATTCGCAGCCTCGTGCGCGGAAAAACCAGCCTCTACGCTTACGACGCCGCCGGACGCCTGCTTTCTTCCGGGCGAGACGTTTTCACCTATGACGGGCGCGGGGCGCTGGCCCAGCGCCGTTCCGCGCAGGGCGACACTTTTTATGAATACGGTGGAGACACCCTGCTGGACGCCGTAATCTTGCCGGACGGCAGCCGGGTGCAATATAGCTGCGGCCCGCAAAATTCCGCTAACCCCCTGGGGCCGGAGCGCAAGTTTAAAAACGGCGGGCTGGCCGCCGAATACGCCTGGCGGGATATGTTCCGGCTGGACTTCTGCCGTGACTACGAACTCGGGCTGGAGTACCGCTTCGCCTACAACGACGCGGGCGCGCTAAACCGTGTGGATATTGCGGATATTCCCGCAGCCCGGTTGCCGGGCGGCCCTGGCATGGCGGAACGCCGAACCAGCGCGGCGGAAATTCTTTACCCGAACTGGTCCGGCCCGGAAGCGTCTTCCGCCGTTTTCCGGCTGTTCGGCCCTTCAGCCCAGGAAGGCAGGGTCACCCTTAGCGTAGGCTGCGACCAGGTCGGAACGCCGAAAATCTTCCTGCGGGAAAACGGCGCGCTCTGGAAAAAAGTTTTTTATGACAGCTTCGGCAACGTGCTGCACGACAGCGCCCCGGAACTGTTTATTCCCATTGGTTTCGCCGGGGGCCTTCATGACTGCGACACCGGTCTTGTACGTTTCGGATATAGAGATTATGATACGACAGTGGGCCGTTTTACCGCGCCCGACCCCCTGGGCGATACCGGCGGCGACCACGATTTGTACGACTACTGCGTTGATGACCCGGTTACCAGGCATG
>JAVBMT010000026.1:0-32094 GCA_031552195.1 Desulfovibrionaceae bacterium | reverse complement strand
GAACCCATGGGCAACGGCGAACACGGCCACGGCATTATGCGCAAGTGCCGCCCCTGGCCCTATGAAGAACTGGTGCACGGCATAATGATGATCAAGGCCCCCGGCGTCAAGCCCGGCCGCACCAAGGCCTTCGCGCAGTCTTGCGACGTGGCCCCCACCGTGTGCGACTGGCTCGGCCTCGGCGTGCGCGACTTCCATCAGGGCGTAAGCCTTATGCCCATTGCTTTCGGCAAGGTGGAAAAACTGCGTGAATTTGCCATTGCCGGCTATCACAAGTATTCCTGGTCCATCATCACCCATGACTGGTCTTTCATCCACTGGGTGAAAAAAGATGAATCCACCGCCCGCAAAGATATGGCTGATTTCTACGGCGCAGCCGCTTCGGCCGCCAGCGCCAAAGTAGTTGAAGCCCTTAGCCAGGCCCAGGCCGACCTTAAGGCCGCCGCCACCCTGGACGGCGAAGAGCAATGGACCTGCACCCCGAGCGCGTCTTCTGAAGTTCCCTCCATGGATGAACTGTATGACCGCAAAAAGGATATGGCCCAGCTTAACAACGTTATCAAACAGCACCCCGACGTGGCCAAAAAACTGTGGGATGAGCTGCGCGAATTCATGGGTTACCTGAGAACCTGCTGATATGATTGCCGGTTAACTGTGAGAAGCCGTCTAGAAAGCCGCTTCTCGTAAATATAAAGAGCTTTTAGCCGTTAACGGCTAAAAGCTCTTTATATTTACGCTAACAGGCATAGCGCTCAAACGGCATAGATAAAAAGCAGTCCGCTCTAGGCTTGCTTCATTTCATTGCCGCAAATCAAATTCCAAAAAGCATGCACAACCGGGTTTACTTCCCGCGCGCGGCGAATGGTAAAAAGCTTGCTGGGCCAGCTCTGTTTTACGAGCGGCCTGAACGTCACATCGGGAATATTGATTTTGCTGATCGGGCTGGGCATTATTACAACCCCCAAGCCGGCCGCCGCCAAGGTCACCATATTCAGAAGAGAATCTTCCTTCCTTATTTCAAAGGAATCATCCGGCATCATCGACTTGAAATGCCCAGCGGATTTAGTCGTATCGTACTCATCCGGAGAATACAGGATAATGGTTTCTCCCGCGCCAAAATCGCAAGGTTCAAGTATCTTTTTATTCGCGAGCTTATGGTCCGGGCGCATGGCGGCCACATAGCTCCACGAGCCGATTTCCCGTGAAATAATATGAGGGTCCGCCTCGCTGTCCAGAGCCAGGGCGTAGCCTACGTCAATGTCTCCGGTCAAAAGCGCCTGATATTGCGTGAGCGGCGGCATTTCCTTTAATTCAAGCTCGACTTTGGGATAAGCCTCTTTAAATTTCCTGATATCTTCCGCAAAAATTTCAGTAAAAACCATTACGCAAGAAAACCCCACGCGCAAAGTGCCTAGCTCGCCCCTGAAAGCCGACTGTACAACAGCTTTGGCGTGCTCAGCCTGAATCAGCAGCGGGCGGACTTTTTCCAGGAAAAGCTCGCCCACCGGCGTCAGGTCAACCTGCCGGCTGGTGCGAAAAAACAGCTGCCCTCCAAGTTCTTCCTCAAGGCTGCGAATTTGCAGGCTTAAAGCCGGCTGTACTATGCTCAGGCGCCGCGCGGCCCGGCCGAAATGCCGCTCTTCCGTCAACACGGCAAAATAATGCAATTTTCTGAAATCCATATGATACCTTCACCATTTTGCCTTTCATTTTATATTAATATATTTTACTAATCAATCAATATATTAAATATATTTTACTTACTGAAAAATTTGCAATAAAATTACAGAAAGTTGCTCACGATACACTCATATGTTCTCAAAAGGAGAAAAAAACATGTATCCCCAAACAAAAAACGCTATCGTCATGATGTTCGACAGTTTGCAGTACAACTACCTTGGCTGCAACGGCAACGACTGGATTAAAACCCCCAATTTCGACCGCTTCGCCCGCGAAGGCATCGTTTTCGACAACTGCTACATTGAAGGCGTGCCCACGGTTCCCTGCCGCAGAGCCATGCACACCGGCCGCTTCACCCTGCCCTTCAAGGGCTGGAGCCCGCTGGACATGGAAGACACCACCATAGCGGACCTCTGCTGGGGCTCCAACATCGACACCGCCCTTATTTTCGACTGCCCGATGTACCGCCTGCCCAAATTCGGCTACACCCGCGGCTTCGACAAAGTGTGGTTCACTCACGGCCATGAAGCCGACCACGCCTTCTACCGTAAAGACGACCTCATTCACTATCAGGCCGAAGACTTTCACACGAAAAAAAGCCTTGACGCCTATGAAGCCGCTTACCACCATGGCCCTGAATCGCACGTCAGAGAAACGGAAGACTACCTGCGCCACCGCCAATACTGGAAGACTGACGAAGACCAGAACGTGGCCCATGTAATGAAAGATGCGGTAAAATACCTGGAAGGCCGCGACAAGAACAAGCCTTTCTTCCTGTTCATCGATAACTTTGACCCGCACGAACCTTGGGACAGCCCCTCCGTATACGACCCGGAAATGAAGTGCCCCTATGACCCCGATTATGAAGGGCCTGAACTTTTTCTGCCCATAGCCGACGACGTGAACCAGTTCTACACTGAACGGGAACTGCACCATATACGCATGCTCTACGCTGAAAAAGTGACCTTGTGCGACAAATGGCTTGGCTACTTCATGGATAACGCCAAACGCCTTGGCCTGGAAAAAGACACCCTGTTCATGGTGGTGAACGACCACGGCGAACCAATGGGCAACGGCGAACACGGCCACGGCATCATGCGCAAAAGCCGCCCCTGGCCCTATGAAGAACTGGTGCACGGCATCATGATGATCAAAGCCCCCGGCATCGAAGCCAACCAGCGCACCAAAGCCTTTGCGCAGTCCTGTGACGTGGCCCCCACGGTTTGCGATTGGCTGGGCCTTGGCGTGCGCGACTTCCATCAGGGCAAGAGCCTGCTGCCCATCGCCTTCGGGCAGGTGGAAAAGGTGCGTGACTTCGCCATTGCCGGTTATCACAAATATTCCTGGTCCATTATCACTCATGAGTGGTCCTTCATCCATTGGCTGCACACTGTTGAAAGTTCAAAAGAAGCCCACGACGCGGTAATGGATTTCTACGGCGCGGCCGCTCAAGCCATCGTAAAAGGAGCCGGCAGCAAAGATGCCGCCATGAATGACGTGCAGGCCGAACACCAGGCTTTTGCCAGCCGCGACGGCGCCGACCAGTGGACCTGCACCCCGGACAGCACTTCCACCGTGCCGGAAAAAGACGAACTCTATGATCGTACCAAAGACATGTTCCAGCTCAACAACGTCATCGACAAACACCAGGACGTCGCGAAAAAACTGTGGGACGAGCTGCGTGAGTTCATGGGCTATCTGCGTACCTGCTAAACGTTTTTAAGCAAAGAAATGAAGAAACCTTCAGGCTTGCCGGCTTGAAGGTTTCTTCATTTCTGCGCTATTGCAAACTCAGGCCCGGTAATCTAAAGTAACGCGACAAAATCATCTTTCACGAGACTGCAAATGGGGAACTGCAATATAGGCCTGGTGTTATCCGGGGGCGGGGCCAAAGGCGCCTACCAGGTTGGAATGATCAAGGCCTTGGCCAAATTGGGCTTGTCGCCTTGCGCGGTATCCGGCACCAGCATAGGGGCTCTTAACGGTTCAACTGTGGCCTGCGCGCCGGATATGGAAACAGCCGTATACCAGTTGAGCGATATCTGGAGCCGCATCGCGGCTGAATCTCCCCTGGAGTTGAGGCCGGAAATTTTCGATTCCATGCCTGATAATCTCCCTTCCGACCTGAGTGAGCTTTTCCGCACAATAGGCGGAACGCGCATTAAGCAAACCGTGCGGAAAATTTTGAATGCGGACGGGTACTTCGACTCCGCCCCAATGCGGGCTTGCCTTGAAAAATACCTTACGCCGGCCTCATTTGACAAAGCCATGCCTTTTTATGTTTCCGTGTTCCCGGCTCTGGAAAAACGCAGCGAAATCATGCGCATGGCCCTTGCCGAGCTTAAAATTTCCGATACGGAAGAATCCACTTACCTGCTGGTTAACAACCTGCCTGAACACGAACGCCTAACCGCCATAATGGCTTCGGCTTCGCTCCCCCTGCTCTATAAGCCGCAGGTTGTGAACGGAACGCCATATTCAGACGGCGGGCAGGGCAACTGGAGCACGGAAGACGGCAACACCCCGCTCAAGCCGCTTCTTTCCTGCGGTTGCGGCGTTTTCATCGTCAGCCTGCTTGACAATAAATCCACCTGGGACGCGCAGCGTTTCAGCCCGGCCGAAATAATCACCCTGCGCCCGCAGCGCCCGCTTGAATGCAAAGGCTGGCTGCCCAACGCCCTGAGCTTCGATACAGACGCCATTTACAGCTGGATGGAACAAGGCTATGAAGAAACCATTCTTAACGCGAAGCTGCTTAAACTGGCCCAGGGCTGCTGAATACACCCAGGCTTGGCCGTACAATATTGGAGGACTCCATGATCACAGGCAGACTTGACTCTTGGAATGAAGAAAAACACCTTTATCCCAAAGCCTTTGACACGGCTATGCAATTCCTGCTTTCGCGCGACTTCGCCACGCTGGATGAAGGCAAACACGTTATAGACGGCGATAAGATATATGCCCTCCCGCAGCGCTTTAAAACGGAAAAAGCGGCTGCGCGCCGGTTTGAAGCCCATAAGCGATACCTTGACATTCAGGTGCTTATGCATGGAGAAGAGGAATATTGGTACAATATCTCCCCCAATATGCTCCCCGCCCTGGAAGACAGGCTGGCGGAAGACGACATCGCCTTTTACCCCCAGCAGGAAGGGAATAACCGTTTGGTGCTGTCACCACGCCAATATGTTATTTTCGCTCCGGGTGAACAGCACAAGCCGGGATGCGCCACGGGGGAGCCTGGGGAAATTGAGAAAATCGTTTTTAAAATTGACTATGCCGCGCTGGGAAGCTGTTATAATAAATAAAAGCCCTTGCGCAAAAATATAGCGACGCGGCCTTTTACAGAGCAAAAGGCCGCGTCGCTATATTTTCAAATATCTGGTTGTTAGAGCATTTTAAATTTGAAATATCTCTGCAGGAATCAGTGTTAAATATAGAAGGCTATATTTTATCCGACATGCGCAAGCCCGCAGCGGTTTGCACTAAAGGTACGCCGCGCTGATCGCTTGCGGCCTGCGCTAACGCGAGCGCCAGGTTATTTAAATTTTCAAAGTTAAAATGCCCTATCCGCAAATGGCGTTCAGCGTTTCAAGAGCGCCTTCAAAGTCAAAGACGGACACCTGCTTTTGCAGCTTGCGCAGATCCTTGTTGGGGTTGGAAGACCATAACTCAATATTGTCGGTCATAAAGTTAAGGGCGTCCGCATTATTGTCTTCAAGCAAAGCTTTAAGTTCGGCCAAAAAATCGCGCAACTCTGCGGAAAATGCCGCATGAACGCAATCAGGTTGCGGATCTGCAGGGTTTTCATCAACGAAAACCGCGCCAAGCATTCGCGACAATATTTCCAGCTCGATGCGAATATTTTCCGCAACTGCGGCTATGGAGCCTGCTGATAGAAACGTTCCGTCCTCATCAGGCAACGGCCCGCCGGTCAGGGCTTTTTCAAGCATTGCGCTGTACTTGTTCAAGGGCGGTGCGCCAATCGTAGCGGCAAGCCCCTTTAGAGTATGCGCCATTCGGGCCGCTTCCGCGGTGTTGCCCTGGTCCATAGCTTCAATGAGGCGTTCTCCGTCATTAACGTGCTGCTCTTTAAACTGCTTGAGCATACTCAGATAAAGCTTGACGTTTCCGCCAAGGCGCTGGATTGAAGTTGCGCTGTCTAACCCCGGCAGATCCGGCAAGACGGCGGTTTTATCTTCGTTCGTTTCTTTCACTGACGCCGCAACAGCGTTTTTCCCAGCCGGCAAAGCGCCGTCATTCCCTTGCGTTGCCGGATGCCTGACGGTCTTGGCGCTCGCCTCTTCCCCGGTAATTTTAAAAACGGAGGGATGAACCGCCTTGGGGCTTATCCAGCGCTGAAGGGTCTGATAGAGGTTCTCAACCTCTATTGGTTTTGAAATATGCTCATTCATGCCGTGAGCCAGGCAATTTTCCTTTTCGCCGGTCATGGCGTGAGCCGTCATCGCGATAATGGGAATTCCTTTGAAGCGCGTCATCTGCCGTATACGGCGGGTAGCTTCGTAACCGTCCATCACAGGCATCTGCAAATCCATGAGAATAACGTCAAAGTCAATACTGGATTCTTCAAGGATTTTCAGCGCATCCTCTCCGTTATCAGCCACTACGACGTTAACGTTTACATCCTCAAGAAGCTCGACCGCAAGCTGCTGGTTGACCTGGTTATCTTCAACCAGCAGCACATAAGCCCCGGAAAGAAGCCATGAATCGCCTTCCGGAACGCTGGCCGCCTGGTGCTGCGCAAGAGAAGTTCTGCTGTCTTCCAGCACGTCCACAATAGTGTCGAATATCTGGGAAGGATTAAGCGGCTTCTGCACAACGGAACGTATGCCGCTTGCGGCTATATCCGCCGAGAGAACATCGGTGGGAGCGAATGCCGTAACAAGCACAATCGCGGGTTTCTCAATCAGGTCAAGCTCGTTATTGATATATTGCGCCGCCTCGACTCCGTCTATGTCAGGCATGCGCCAGTCCATAAGCATAAGTTTGTAAGGCGCGCCTTCGCTTTCCGCCCGTACAAGCTCTTCAAAGGCCTTTTCGGCGCTGTCCACTGTTACGGGGTTGAAGGAAAAGGCCGTCAGCATGTCATGAATAACCAATCTGGCGGACTCATTATCATCCACTACCAGCAATTTAAGCCCGGTAAGCGGAACAGGCGTCGTTTTGCCGGCTCCACTTCCTTCCGCCAGGCGGATGGAAAATGAAACGCGGGTTCCCACGCCGACCGTGCTGCGGATATTGATGTCGCCGCCCATAGCCTGTACAAGATGCTTGGTGATGGCCAAACCAAGACCTGTTCCGCCGTAGCGGCGGGTTGTGGATGTATCGGCCTGGGTAAACGGCGTAAACAGCTTTGACACCTGATCCGGCGTCATGCCTATGCCGCTGTCCTGCACAACGAAATTAAGAACCAGCTTGCCTTCGGCATCGCGTTCCGGCGATGTGGAGCAGCTGACCATTATCTCGCCTTTTTCAGTAAATTTGATCGCATTGGTCAGCAGGTTCGTCAAAACCTGCCCTAACCGCAAGGGGTCGCCTATCAATTGCTGGCGCGGAGCGTCGGAAATGGCGAAAAGAACCTCCAGCCCTCTTTCTTCGGCCTTATGCGCGATAATGGCGCCAAGGTTGTTGAACACCTCGTCAAGCTGGAAAGGAATACGCTCTATTTCCATCTTGCCCGCCTCTATCTTGGAAAAATCAAGGATGTCGTTGATAATGCCCAAGAGGGAAATGCCGGCGGAATGTATTTTGTTGATATAGTTGAACTGGCGCGGGGTAAGTTCCGTTTTGAGAGCCAAGTAGGCCATGCCGATAATCGCGTTCATCGGGGTGCGTATTTCATGGCTCATGTTGGCCAGGAAGTCTCCCTTGACCTGATTGGCGGCCTCGGCTGAGTGCCTGGCTTCAATTAGTTTTATATCCCGTTCGGTAACGGCATCGGCCATTTCATCAAAGGCCTGGCAAAATTCGCCCAGTTCGCCGCCCAGGTTTAAAACGCTGGTTCTGATATGCATGTCTCCGGAACCAAGTTTTTTGGCGCTCTGTATAAGATTGCGCACCGGACCGGACAGGGTGATGCGCCCGAGAATGGCGGTAAGGATAAAGCACCCGAGCCCGGCAAGGGCTAGTGATATCAGATAGTTGCGTATTCTTGCGTAGGCGTCGGCATAGGCGTATTTGCTTTCAAGCGCCAAAAGCACGGTTATAAACGGCTTGGAGGAAGCATCGGCGCGCACCCGTGAATAAGCTATGATTTTTTCCTGATCGGTTCCGGGATTCAGTTGCAGAATATCGCTGTCTTTGCTGCTGGAGGACAGAACATCCCAAAATTCAAGCGGAAGGAGTTTGCCCTGCTCCAGCCCTTTGGCGTTTTCCGGCACGAAACAGGTCACTGTGCCGTGAGGATCGAACAGCACCACTGTTGCGTTGGGCGGCAAATCCGCGGCGTTGAGGTTAAGGCTTTTGTTGGATAAGGTCATGCCCAGAAACAGGATGAAACGCACCTGGCGGTCGTATAAATCCAAAATCGGGTATGCGGCGTAAACTGTGGACAATCCGCTGACAGGCTCTTCGGTATAGGTGCCTATAACCATTTTTTTGTGTTCAAGAACTTCTCTTATCATAAAGCTGTCGTTAAAGACGCTGTGTATCTTTTCCGGGTAGGCGCTGGCTATGATTTTTCCCTGGCGGTCAGTCAGCGTGAAGTCGGAAAAAATACCCTGGTTTATCTCTAACAAACGCTTGAACAGTTTACTGCAGTCTTCGCTGCCGGTCAAAATTTCGTCAAGCACGGACAAATTCTGCGCGAGCGAATTAAGCCGCGAAGCGACCATGCGTTGCTGCATGCCTATATTGTGGACTATTTCAGAGGCTCTGGAGCGGGAACGGGCGAGTTCTTTCTGCATGCCGCTTATTTCATGCACGGAAATAATTACGGCTGAAGTGAGAAAGGCCATGAACACTATGGTGTACATGGTTCTTTTGATGTGCCCCTGGAAAAAGTTTTTTATGTTCATTCGCCGCTATACCCGCATAGGTCGGCTTACCGGTTAATAACTTTCAGGCGTGGCCGCATTGCAAATTCTATTCAGTCCGGGCAAGGCGCCCGGCTTCCGCCGCCTTGACGGCTGCGTCCAGAATTCCGTTAACAAACGACCGTGAGTTATCGTCTCCGAACTCGCGTGAAAGTTCTATTCCTTCGTTTATTACCACTTTTGGGGGAGTGGCCGTGTTATATAGCAGCTCATACACGCAAATACGCAAAATGGTAAGCTCTACCTTTCCTATGCGGTCAAGCCGCCAATTGGATGAAAGCCCTTCAATAATATTGTCAAGCTCTTCCCGGGTGCGCCAGACCCCTTCAACCAGGTTCCAGGCAAAGCCCGAAGGCATTGCCTGTTCCGGTTCCTGTTCCGGCGGCGGGAGTTTTTTGCCGCGACCCTTCGCGGGCTTGCTTTCTTCAACCGTGCGGGATGAAACATCCGGCAGGTCAGGGTCGGGATAAGATTGAAAAAAACGGGCCAAAGCGCGCCTGGAATCAACCTGATTGAAAAACAGCGCATAAAGTACCTGAAAAGATTTGGTTCTTTCCGCCCGGCGCGAACCTGTCTTCACCTGACCGTTCTCTTCCGCTGAATTACACATATAATATTATTGCACAGCCCTTGCAAGGTTATCATTATTACAAATAGTCCGTTGCCTATTATACCATTTTCCGGATAAAGCCAACACAAACTTGCGTTACAGCCAAAAACAAATTCGTCCTTGCCGGATTAAATCCGGCAAGGACGAAAGTTTGCCGCGCGTCAGCCGAGCAGGTTAATACGCATGGTCAGACTGCAAGTCATCAGACGTCACTTTTCCGGAAAAAATCGAATAAACCCACACCTGGTATGCTATTACCACCGGAACGGCGCATACGGCCACCCCGAGCATCAGCTTGAGGGTAAGGGGCGTGGAGGCTCCGTTATATATCGTTACGCTCCAGGCAGGGTTCAGGCTTGAGGGCAACAAGGCCGGGAACATGCCCAGAACTCCGAAAAAAGTCACCGACAGGATGAACACAGCGCTGCACAGCCAGGCGCCCCAAAAAGATCCGCCCTGGAGAAGCATGCGGCTGGTTATGAGGCCGCTCACCGCCAGCACCGGAAAAATCATCAGGGCCGGGTGGCTGAGAGTGTTCGCATAAATGTTCGTGTATATGGCGGTGGCCGCCAAAAAAACCAGGGCCGCGGCCAGAAGGTAAACCCAGAGCGCTCCTGCAGCGGAAACCGAACGTTCATGCAGTTCGCCGCCGGACTTGATGTTAAGCCACAACGATCCGTGGTAGGCGAACATCAACACGAAGAATATCCCGCCAATAAGGCCATAGGGGTTCAGCAGCATGAGCAGGTTTCCGTGGTAAACGCCGTCAGCGTCGACGGGAATGCCCATAAACAGGTTGGCGAAGGCCACCCCAAGCAGCAAGGCCGGAACGAAGCTTCCCAAAAATTGAAAAACGTCCCACACCTTGCGCCAGGCGGCGGAATGGATTTTGTTGCGGAATTCAAAAGACACTGCCCGCAAGATAAGCGCGAAAAGCAACATTAGCAACGGCGCGTAAAGAGCGCTGAACATTACCGCATAAGCTTTTGGAAAAGCCGCGAATGTTACCCCGCCGGCGGTTATCAGCCATACTTCATTTCCGTCCCAAAACGGCCCGGCAGCATTGAAAATAGTGCGTTTCTCCTCTTCCGTTTTCGCCAGAACCGGCAAAAGCGTGCCCATGCCGAGGTCAAAACCGTCCAGAATGAAATATATAGCCCACAGCAAGCCCCAGATAACAAACCAGATCGTTTCAAGCATAGCAAACCTCGTTATATTTAAAGCTCTTGTTCATAAAGACATACCAGCCTTAAACCTGGGCCGTAGCTTCAATTTTTTCCGCGTTCGGCTCCGCCGGGCCCTTCCTGGCGTACTTGACCAGCAAAAAGATGTCGATGGCGCCCAGAATGGCGTATATGGCAATAAAGGCCGCCAGCGATATGGCGACGGAACTCGAAGGCACAGGCGACACCGCGTCGGAGGTGCGCATAAGCCTGTAGACTATCCATGGCTGCCGGCCCACTTCGGCCAAAGTCCAGCCAGCCATAATCGCAATGTAGGGCAAAGGGATGGCCAGAGTCAGCATTCGTGAGAACAACTTCTTTTCGCCGAGCCTTTCCCGCCAGAGCCAGGCGAAAAAAGCCAGAATCGGAAACAATACGCCAAGCCCGACCATCAGGCGGAAAGACAGAAAGGTCAAAAGCACGGGCGGGCGCTCATTTTCCGGAAAATCATTCAATCCCTTAACTTCCGCGGAAAAATCATTATAAGCCAGAAGGCTGAGCGCGCCCGGAACCGGCAACGCTTCAATCAAATTTTTGCCGTTTTTCTCATCCGGAAAAGTTAAAAGGTAAATAGGCGCCTCTTTTTGCGTTTCCCAGTGCGATTCCATCGCCGCAAGCTTTTCCGGCTGAATACGCGACATGACATTGCCGTGGCGGTGCCCCTGCACGGCCAGCAAAATGGAAAGACACAGGGTGAAAAGCGCCGCCACTTTTACCGAACGGGTAAAAAATTCCACTTCATTCTTGCGTATGAGGTGCCAGGCGGAAATTCCCAGAATAAAGAAGCCGGCCAGCATCCACGAGGCGAAAACCGTATGAAAAAACTGCCCCCAGGCGAAGGGATTGCCGAGAACGGCCCAGAAATCGACCAGTTGGGGCTTTCCATCCACCATATCGTAGCCTACCGGGTTCTGCATCCAGCCGTTAGCCAGAATAATCCAGACAGCCGATATGTTTCCGGCTACGGCAACAGCCCATATGGAAAAAAGGTGCACTTTCTTGCTGACTTTTTCCCAGCCGAAATGCCACACCGCCACGAAGGTGGACTCCAGAAAGAAGGCTACCGTGGCTTCAATCGCCAGCAACGGGCCGAAAATATTGCCTACGTATTCGGAATAGCGCGACCAGTTGGTGCCGAACTGGAATTCAAGGGTAATGCCCGTAACGACCCCCAGGGCGAAGTTGAGCAAAAACAACTTGCCCCAGAACTTCGCCATGCGTTTGTACTCCTCATTTCCCGTACGCACGTAAATAGTTTCCATTACCGCCAGCAGAACGGAAAGCCCCAAAGTAAGCGGAACAAAAATAAAATGAAAAAATACAGCTATGGCGAACTGCAGCCTTGAAAGTAATACCACGTCCATAATTCTTCCCCTTGGCAGATGTTAGCAAGCGACCTGAACCTTCATAGGACTGGCCTAGATTATTCATAATAGTTATCAATAATAACTAAAAAGAGCAATAGACCTGTCTGATATGTAGCAGATTTTCTTAAAAAAGAAATAAAAAAATAGAAAAACAGGCGAGCCTGGCTGCCTAAAAAATGAAAGGGCCCCCTCTGGGAAGGCCCTTATGGAAACACGCTGTTTCAATACAAATATGTTCACCCGGAAAAATGCCGCTGCCGCGCCATGCCCGCCAAGGTCTTCCGGAAACGGCCTTCCTAACTGCCGGAAGTGCTGTGCGCCGCCAGGAAACGCGCTACCTGGGCAACGTCATCTCTGCGCCCTTGAGCTTTCCTCAGGGCTATAAGCTCATTATAGGCATGATATGTTTCCTCGTATCGAAGGGCCCGGCGCAAAAACAGCTCCGCTCTCTCCAGATTGCCCATGTTGCGGGCGATCAGGCCTAACATGGTCCAAAGCTCGGAATTTCGCGGATAAAACGGAATAGCATGGCAAAGGCGGATAAAAGCTTTTTCAAACCGCCCGGCCTTTATCAGTTCCACCGCCATGTCCGTGTATTGATAAAGCTCCAGCCTGGAGGCCGCATACAAAGGCTGTTCCGGCAGACGGCCGGCGGCCATCAGTTTTTTTACGGCGGGCGCGAAGCGGAGAATATGCCTGTCTTCCCACGTTTCCACCCCCAGGTGGCGGTCAAAGTCGTCAATGCTGCGCTGCCTGGCTTTGCCCACATCCGCCCTTCCGCGCCTGACCTTATCGGTAAAATCTTCACGCGAGCGGTAGAAATAATGGTTCAGCTTCACCTTGCGCCTTAAAGAAATAGTTCTGTGACAACCCTCAGGAATGGGAAGATGATCTTCATTTACGCAAAAGGCGTCGCCCGCATATGTGAATACATGCGGGTTGAAATTGTCCAGAACTTTCGCAGGCTGCACAAAACTTTTAATATGCTCGTCCTTCGCCATCGCCTGAATGGTGAAGGAACGGGTGTAGTTTTCGATAATCAGCCCATCGGGACGGTTTTCATGGCCATTGGAGGAAAACATGTCCCAGGCGATGCCAAGCCCGCCGTAGTCTTCATATTCCGACAGCGTTATCCGTAAATCGTCATCATGCAGGGGGCAGACGAATTCATCCACGTCTATGAAGCCAAGCCAGTGGCACTCCGGCCCGAAATCATGCAGGGCGTTCTGATATACGCTTTTTTGCATGGCCTCGCCGTGCACGCGGCGAACGGTCACCTGCGAGTCGGACACGAAATCGCCCAGCAATTCGCGAATCGGAACTTTGCTCATGTTGTCGTAAATATAGAAATGCTCGACGCCCAAAAGATGATGATAGCAAAGCCACTCTTTTATAAGCAGATCTTCGTCCTTCGCGATGCAGCAAACAGACAGATAACGCATCAAGTTCCCCCGGGTAAAAAATAACCTTTCCGCCGCTGAACAGGCGGCATGGCCGCCCGCCGATCCGCCATTACGAAAAGCTTTAACCAAAACACCGGCAAACACAAGACCCGGCTTGCGGGTTTTGCCCGGCCAGGGAAAATTTTCCTGCCCCGCCGCCATGGGCCGCCGGGCCTGACGGCGAAGAACCGAAGACCCTTGTGCCTTGCAATAAAAACCTGTACAAACAGCGGCGTAAGAATTGAAATAATATTCAGACGGCTCGCCCCGGCTGGACCTGAACCGTCCGCAACTGAACGGGATGCCGGCATCTTAAAAATAAACGGCAGGATTTTCACTATGAAAAAGATAGCAATGACAACGCCGCTGGTGGAAATGGACGGCGACGAGATGACTCGCGTTTTATGGCAAATCATTAAGGATGAACTCATTCATCCTTTTGTGGAACTCAAGACCGAGTATTACGACCTTGGGTTGCTGCACCGCAATGCGACGGAAGATCAGGTCACGGTTGACGCGGCCAATGCGAACAAAAAGTATGGGGTGGCCGTCAAGTGCGCCACCATCACCCCCAACCGGCAAAGGATGGAAGAGTACCCGCAGCTCACGCAAATGTGGAAAAGCCCCAATGGGACCATTCGCGCCATTCTTGACGGCACCGTTTTCCGCGCGCCCATTCTTGTGGATTCCATCAAGCCGGTCGTCAAAACATGGAAAAAACCCATTACCATCGCCCGGCACGCTTATGGAGACGTATACCGCGCCATAGATTTCAAAACGGATGAGCCGGGCGAAACCTTTATGACTTTCAAGGGAATTTCCGGTAAAGAACAGACCTTTTCAGTGCAGAAAGTGAACGGCCCGGCCGTCTGGCAAGGCATTCACAATAGAGAGAACTCCATCCGTTCATTCGCCCACGCTTGCTTCCAGTATGCCATAGCGACAAAGCAAGACCTGTGGTTTTCCACAAAAGACACTATAGCCAAAATTTACGACGGCTTCTTCAAAACTATTTTCGACGAGGTCTTCCAGGAATATAAAGAAAAATTCGACACATTGAACCTGGAATATTTTTACACGCTTATCGACGACGCCGTGTCACGGGTAATCCGCTCTGAAGGCGGCTACATCTGGGCATGCAAGAACTACGACGGCGACGTTATGAGCGACATGGTCTCCACCGCCTTCGGTTCGCTGGCCATGATGACTTCCGTTTTGGTTTCCCCTGACGGCAAGTTTGAATACGAGGCCGCGCACGGCACGGTGACGCGCCACTATTACAGGTACCTGAAGGGAGAGGAAACCTCCACCAACCCCATCGCCACCATTTTCGCCTGGAGCGGCGCGCTGCGCAAGCGCGGCGAACTGGACGGGCTCGGCGAGCTGGCCGCGTTCGGCAATTCCCTTGAAAAGGCTTCTCTCGATTGCCTGAACGACGGAGTCATGACCAAAGATCTGGTGAACCTTGTAGAGCCAGGCCTGAAGACGCGGGGCGTTACTTCAAAAGAGTTCATAGTGGAAATTCGTTCCCGCCTGGAAAAACTCTTAAGCTTGGGCAAATAAGTTCCCCTTCCTGCAAATTGTTTATGCGCGGAAGCGAGCCACGCTAAAAAACGGCCCGCTTCCGCGCATAAACATATCAATTAAATTGCCCCTTACAAGTAATCGCGTCTTTACGGCCGCACTCACCGGGAATGCCCCCGGAAACCCAGGCCCGTGTTCCAACTTTCCGCCTCAAGGATTTCAGGCGCTTTGCGCCGGAATCTCCGCAAGCGCCTTCTCTTCTTTCGTTTCGGCCGTGACCCCCGGCTTGATCAGCAGATAAACGGCGGGCACAACAAATAGCGTTATGAAAGTTGAGGAGGTAAGGCCGCCTATGACCGCGCGGGCCAGAGGAGCCTGGGTTTCCCCGCCTTCTCCGAACCCCAGGGCCAAAGGAATAAGGCCGAGCACAGTCGTAAGCGTGGTCATAAGAATAGGCCGCAAACGGCGGCGCCCGGCTTCAAGCAGGGCCGGAAAGATTTCTATTCCGTCGCGGCGGCGCAGCAGGTTGGCGTGGTCAATCAGAATGATGGCGTTGTTTACCACAATGCCTGTCAACATGATCACGCCGATGAAAGAGTTTATGTTGAAGGTCGTTCCGGTAAGAAAATGCGCCAGAATAACGCCTATTCCGGCGAACGGCACGGAAAACATAACTACCAGGGGACCTTTGAGCTGTTCGAACTGGCAGGCCATGACCATGTAAACAAGGAATACGGACAGAAGCAAGGTGTAAAGCAGCTCTTGAAAAGCTTCGGCCTGTTCCTTGGCTTCGCCCAGGAAATAATAGCTGAACTCAGGCGGCATGGGAATGGTCGCCAAGGCTTCAGAAATGGCGTTAACCACCTCACCCAGCGATTTTCCGGTATAGTCGGCTGAAAGCGTCACCACGCGGGCCTGGTCTTTACGGGTGATGCTTGAGGGGCCGGAGCCTGGAACGGCCTTAGCCACATTCCCCAGCAGAACCGGCTGGCCGAGGCTGTTCATAACCGTAAGGCCGAGCACGTCTTTCACCTGAAGCTTGTCCGCATCTTTAATGCGCACCACGATAGGATATTCCTTGCCGTTTTCCCGGTAATTCCCGGCCGTGCTGCCTCCAAGGGCGGTTTTTATGGTTCTGGCTATCTGGGCCACGCTAAGGTATGCATCAGCCGCCCTTTGCCGGTCTATGACAATAAGCTCTTCAGGCTGGCTGTCCTCACTGGAAAGCTGCACGTCGGTCACCCACGGAATGTCCAGCATAACCCGTTTCATAAGGTCGCTGAGGCGGGCTGATTCGTCCAGGTCATGCCCGCGCAGCTGCAGCTGGATTTTATCTCCGCTTCCGCTGCCGGCGCCGGGCATGGCAAGGGACTGATCGGCCCGTATGCGCACGGTGGCTCCGGGAACCATGGCCAAATGCGGGCGCAATTGGTCCATGATCTGGAAAACGCTGCGCTTGCGCTCTTTCATAGGAGTAAGCGTAACCCGTATGTCCGCCTTATGTTCGTTGCCGCCGCTGCCGAAAGCCCCACCCCCGACATTGCTTACTATAATGGTTTTTTCCGGCACGTTTTCATCAATAATATTTTCAACAAGCCTGGTGATTTCTTCCGTCTTATCCAGACGGGTTCCCACGGCCGCGATTATGCTCACGCGCATCAGCCCTTCATCGGTCTGGGGCATGAATTCCGTTCCGACCAGCTTCGCCAGCGGCATGCAAACGAGAAGCGCCCCGAATGCGAAGGCCAGAACAGCCTTGGGCCTGGTAAGGGCTTTATGCAGGTATTTCGTGTACACGTTTTCCATTCCGCTGAAAACGCCGGCCCCGTATTTGGGCTGTCCGAACTCGCCCTGCCTGTTTTTGCTGTCTCTGAGAAGCCGCCCGGCCATCATCGGAACCAGGGTCAGGGCCACGGCCAATGAAGAAATCAAGGCGAAACTTATTGTCCAGGAAAAAGGCCGGAAGATTATGCCAGAAATTCCGGTCAGAAAAATCATTGGCGCAAAAACGGCCAAGGTGGTCAAGGTGCTGGCCATAATGGCTCCGCCAACCTCATTGGCTCCATCAGCCGCTGCATGCATTGGAGAATAACCCAGCGTTCGCAGCCGGAAAATATTTTCCAGCACCACAATAGAGTTGTCAACGAGCATGCCTACCCCGAGGGCCAAAGCGCCCAGGGTTATCATGTTCAAAGTCAGCCCCCAGGTGAACATCGCCAGAAAAGTGGCGATGATGGAAATCGGAATGGCCACGCCGAGAATTATGGTGCTGCGGATGTTCTGCAGGAAAATCAAAATGACTATGAGGGCAAGAACGCCGCCCTGAATGGCTGAATCCGTAACCGTATTGAGCGATTGCTTGATATAGGTGGAATTGTCGCGCAACGAGGTGACGCGAACGGAGGGAAGCTCTTTATTGATGCGTTCCACAGCCTCATGCGCGCCGTCAGCAACTTCAATGGTATTTGCCCCCGACTGCTTGAAAACGGAAATATTCAACCCTTCCACGCCGTTAATGCGGGTAACTCTGGTCGGGTCGGCGGTGGAGTCTTCAATTTCCGCAATATCCTGCAAGGTTATTATGCCGGAGTCTACGCCCTTGGCTATTCCGATATTTTTCAGGTCGCGCAGGCTGCTGAATTCGCCTTGAGTTCGCACCGGAACTGTCAGGGCTCCCCGGTCTATGCTGCCGCCCGCCTCGGTAAAATTTTCCGAACGGATCGAGGTAAGCAGGTTGTTGAGATCAAAATTTATGCCTTTCAGCTTGACCGGAAGCACTTCAACCTTTATTTCGCGGTCAAATCCGCCGTAAACGCTGGCCGAGGCCACGCCTGGCGTACGCTCGATACGGTAGGTGACCTCGTCTTCAACGAATTTCTTCAGGTTGATGGGGTGAATGCTTGAATCAACCCCGAAAAACATGATCGGCACGGCAGCGGTGTCGAACTTGAAAAGCATGGGCCGGTCTATATCTTCGGGCAGACGGCCCAAAATGCGGTCTATGCGGTCGCGTATGTCGTTGCTGGCGACGTCGAGGTCGTGTTCCCAGTCAAAAACCACGTTTATGCGGCTTGAGCCTTCAACAGAGGTGGAGTAAATCTCCTTGACCCCGGTTATGGCGGAAAGCGCCCGTTCCAGAGGTTTGGTTATCAGCTCTTCAATTTCATTGGGAGAAGCGTTTTCATAGGTGGTGCTGACGCTCAAAACCGGCTGGGTTATTTCCGGCATCAGGTCCACCTGAAGGCGGTTTATGGCGAACAGCCCCATGGTGACGACGATCAGCGCCACCATGCTGGTGAAAACAGGGCGTTTCACGGAGGCGGAAGAAAGGCTCATTGCTTGTTTCCGCCTTCAGTTCCACTCTGTTTTTTTCCGTCCTTGCCACTCCCTTCTCTCTTTTTTTCCGCGCCAGGCACGCGATAAGCCTTGCCGTCAGTTAAAAGGTGCTGCCCGATGAAAACCACAGGGCCGTCCATCTTCTCAAGTCCGGCCAGCTCAACCCGCCCGTTTTCGACAAGGCCAAGCGTCACCGGCACCTGCCGCACTGTTTTCGCGGCCTGGTCGGCAACATAGATAACGAAGCCTTCCTTACGGCGGAAAGGAACGTCCTCAGGCACGGACCAGACGTTTTGATGCTCCGAAAAAATGAACTTAACGTTCGCGAACATCCCGGGCTTGAGCCGCAAATCTTTGTTCGGAACTTCAATTTCCACCCTGGCCTGGCGGGTATTGGGAGACAGCACCGGGGCGACGCGGACGACGCGCCCTTCAAAAACCTCTCCCTCCAGGCCATCCGTATGTATCTGCGCGCTTTGTCCGACATTTATCTTATGATAGTCCTGCTCGATAACGTCTATCAGCACAAGCAGGGGGTCAAGCGAAACCACGCTCAAAATCGGCGTGTTGGCTGTAACCAGGTCGCCCTCTCCCACCATTCTCGAGGCTATGTAGCGCAGGCCGGCTTCAGGCCAGTTCACCGTCACCCTTGTGTATGAAAGGCGTAAATTGGCGTCTTCCAGCTGGCTTTTGGCGTTTTCCAGCTGGCTTTGGGCCACGGCAAGCCTGGCTTCCGCCTGGCGCAGCTTGGTCTGGGTTAATTCATATTCCGAAGGGGGAACTATTTTTTCCTGCCTGAGTTTGGTCTGCCGCTCCATATCGCGCTGCGCCATATTCAGGTTGGCTGAAGCTTCCGCCAGTTGGGCCGCCATGAGGGTTACAGCCTGGGCGGCCTGGTTCCGTTGCAAAATGAGGCTTTCGTCGTCAAGCTGGGCCACGATCTGGCCGCTTTCGACGACATCGCCGATATCAACGAAAAACCGCTCCACCTGGCCGCCTATTTTCGGGGCCACGGAAACGTTGTACGGGGATGCCAGAGATCCGTAATAAACGCCCACGTCGCGCATTACCCCATATGTGGCTTCGCCAAGTTCCACATATACCGGCATGTCTCCGGAAAAAAACGATGAAGTTTTCGGTTTGGATAAAAGCATGCCCAAACGCGCCAAAGACAGAATGATGAAAATCGCCAGGATGGAGTATAGAATTTTATGTTTTTTAAGGCGGCTGAGAAAGGCTGGTTTAAATTCATGCGGCATAATTCGGATGGTCCTGCTTGTCCGCCCGGAATTACCGGGCGGACGCTTTACACATTACATATCTTCCACAGGAATGGCATATTCTCCGTTAAAACATGCCAAACAGTAGTTTATATCATGAACCGAGGCCAGCAGGCCTTCAAGCGAAAGAAAATGCAGCGAGTCAAGCCCGAGGAACGTCTTGATGTCTTCAAGGCTGTGGTTGGCCGCGATAAGCTCACCCCGTGAAGCGAAATCAACGCCGTAAAAACAGGGAAATTTCACCGGAGGGCAGCTTATGCGGCAATGCACCTCGGCCGCGCCGAGTTCACGCAGTTTTTTCACCCGCGTGCGCATGGTGGTGCCGCGCACGATGGAGTCGTCCACAATAATTATGCGCTTGCCCTTGATGGCGTCGCGCACCGGGTTAAGCTTTATGCGCACCGCGAAATCGCGCATATCCTGCGTGGGCTGGATGAAGGTGCGGCCGACGTAGTGGTTCCTTATAAGCGCGTGTTCATAAGGTATGCCGGATGCCTGGGCATACCCTACGGCGCAATAGATGCCGGAATCAGGAAAAGGCATGACCAGGTCGGCTTCAACCGGGCTTTCCTTGGCCAGGTGTATGCCCATATTCTTGCGGGCCATGTATACGTTTTGCCTGAAGATGCGCGAATCCGGGCGGGCGAAATAAATCAGCTCAAAAATGCAGCGCCGCGGTTCCGGAGAACTTTCTTTCGGCAGAATGCGGTAACTTTTAAGCGACGTCATCTGCCTGCTTTCAATCACCACCATTTCACCCGGCTCGACCGAACGGATGAAATCGGCTTCAAGCAGGTCGAAGGCGCAGCTTTCCGAAGCAAGCACAAATGAATCTTCACGCTGGCCGATAGCCAGCGGCCTCACGCCATGCGGGTCGCGCAGGCCTATGAGCTTGTCATTGGCAAGAATCACGAGGGAATATGCGCCGCTTACCCGGCGGCAAGATTCCAAAATAGCTTCTTCCAGCGGCATTTTCGCCATATTTCTCACAATAAGGTGAGCGAAAATTTCGCTGTCTGTTTCAGTCTGGAAAATAGCGCCGCGCTCTTCAAGGGCTTTACGCAGGGCGCGGCTGTTCACAAGGGCTCCGTTGTGGGCTATGGCGAGTTCAAGACCGTTGCGGCGCACCACAAAAGGTTCCGCGTTGCGGATATTGGCCTTCGATGCTCCGGCATACCGCACATGGCCGATGGCGGTGTTGCCGGCCAGATCATGTTTTAAATGCTCTTCCGTAAAAATGTCGTGCACTAGTCCCAGGGCGCAGTAATCGCGGATTTTTTCTCCGTTCCACACCGCGATTCCGCCGCTCTGCTGCCCTCTGTGCTGCTGGGCGTAAAGACCGAAGTAGGTTAAACGGGATGCCTCGGGATGGTTAAAGATTCCAAACAGACCACAATGCTCAACAGGCATAAAATCGACCTTTAGTTTGCTGTTGCGTAGGCGGTTTACCCGGGCCTTCCCGGATTTTCCGCTACTGGACAATCATATGAGGGGGAAACCATACGCTCTGATCTCGAAGCTTACAAGTCAAGTTTCCCTGAGCCCGGGCAGGGCCGGGCGTCCCTATCAATTTTTCATCCATCCGTATCCGGCGCGCGGCAGGCCGGATGGTCTTCAAATAAGCTTGTCAAAAATAAGTTTGTAAAGATTCCGGATGAAAAGCGTGGTTTTCAATTCAAGATTTTTGCGTTCTTTCAGCTCCGGCATTATGGTATCGATAAAATATTGGGCGGCAGGCATAAAGTCCGAGTCCTTTTTCAGGGACATGGTGTCAAGGTAAACGGAAACGCGCTGCAGAAGCCTGTGCTGTTCCTTACCGCCGTTAATGCTGGGAGATTTTTTAAGAAAGACGTCAAAAAATTCGGAATGCTCATCGGGAAAAGACCGCTCAATGGCGAGTTGCCAGAGGGCTATGGCCAAAGCCCTGTATTCGCGCAGGGCTTTTTTACGCTTGAACGGGCTGAAGGCGCCGTAGCCCAGCTCATTCAACTGGGCCTTGAAATCCAGCGAATTCATCATTGCCTGGAAATTGAGCAAGACTTCTTCGCGCGAATAAAGGGTTTTGTCCGTCATGTTAGTATCTTCCGCCAAATTTTCCGCAACATAATCCCATTTATCCTTTCGCACAATATTCGACTTGCGGAACTCGTCAGCGGCGGCGCTTGCGCTGCCCGCTCCTCTGGGGTTTCTCTTCTTTGGGTTTGCCGGAAGAAACCGGCACGACAGGCGCGGCGTGCAGGCTGCGTTGATATATTTCGTCAAAAAGCATGCCGACAAGCGCGCTCAGGTCGTCTTCCGCCGCCAGATTCCTGACCAGAGGCAAAAAACGCGCCATGCGCTCTTTTTGCAAGCCGGTTTTGGCGCGCAGCTTGCCTTCCAGCAGGGTGACCAGGCGCTCGCTGACGATTTCCGAAAGCTCGGCCTCGTCAGGGGCCTTGCGTTCTTTTATGTCTATCTTGTAATGGCGGGCGATGCGGTCAAGTTCCATTTTCTGCATAATGTCGACCAGGGAAATAGCCGTGCCCCCCGCGCCGGCCCGCCCGGTGCGCCCGGCCCTGTGAATGTAGGCCTCTTTGTCTTCAGGCGGCTCGTAAAGAACCACATGGCTGAGGTCGGGAATGTCTATGCCGCGCGCGGCCACGTCCGTAGCCACCAGAAAACGCACCTGCCCCTTGCGGACTTTCAGCAAAACCTCTTCACGCTTGGCCTGCGAAAGATCGGCGGAAAGCTCCGCCGCATTATAGCCGAAACCCTGCAGAACGCCTGTGACATAATGGACGTTGGCTTTGGTGTTGCAAAAGATAATGGCCGCCGTGGGGCTTTCTTTCTCTAGAACGCGCACCAGCACCCGGTCTTTTTCCATTGGCTTCACTGAATAAAAAACATGCTCGATCTGCGAGATATGCACCTGGTTGTGGCTGAGGCTCAGCAAGGCCGGCTTGTACATGAACTCGTCCGCCATGCGCAGCACATACCCGGGAAAAGTCGCGGAAAAGAAATGAACCCCCATTTCAGGCATTCTTTTACGCGGCAGGTAACGTTGAATTTCTTTCATATCCTGATAGAAACCGACCGAAAGCATGCGGTCGGCCTCGTCGAACACCAGCATGCGCAGGGCTTCAAGGCGCAAGGTGCGCCGCATCAGGTGGTCAAGCACACGGCCGGGCGTGCCCACCACAAGCTGAGCGCCGGCTTTTAAGGCGTCGGCCTGCTTGCCGTAGCTTACGCCGCCATAAAGCGCGGCGCAGGCAAGGCCGGTTTCGCCAAACATGATTTCCGCTTCGGTGGCCACCTGCAAAGCCAATTCGCGGGTGGGAGTCAAAATTAACGCCTGACACTCTTTTATGGAAGGATCAAGCCTTTCCAGGGCGGGCAGCAAAAAGGCGCCGGTTTTTCCGCTGCCGGTGCGTGACTGGACAAGAATGTCGTTACCGGCCAGCAAATATGGCAACGCGCGCGACTGAACCGGCATCAGGCTTTTCCAGCCGGCCCGTTCAACCGCCTTTTGCAGGCTTTCCGGCAAGTCGGAAAAAGAAAGCGGCGGAAGCGGGTTTTCAGGCTCGTCAATGCGGGTTATTTCCGCTTCTATATTGTCAATATGGCGTGTGTACTCAATATTTTCTTCTACGGCGATATCACTGTCGGACGTTTTTTTTTCCTGCTCGGAAAAAGGCATAATACTTCCTTTACGTTAGGTTGACGGAACACTTTCAAAAATGAATATATCCCGGCGCCTGCTTTTCAAGGCCGGCAAGCGGACAGCCGCCACGCTTCGGAATAAGGCTTTCCGTTCCGCGGCATGCGGCGGCATTAAACGCCCGCTTTGTCTTTTAACAGGCTTTGGCATAAAAAAACAACAATACGGTTACAATTCTAAATAGATCATCCGCCGCCAACCTGTCAGAGGAAGATGTTCCAGTCCCGCCTGAATCCTGAAAGCGCTTATTCCGGGGCAAACCTCCAGTGAACCGGCGGCGCCATAAGATTAACAGAAAATATTTTAACAAATTCGCCCTTTGTAGACAAGCAATGTCTGCAAGAATAAAACGGCATGCTTGTATGCGTTTGCCCAAGAGGCGCGCAAACCGCCGGATTTTGCCCGGGGTCTTGCAATACCCGACATTTCAGTCTAAGATTATCCTTGATAAGCTGGTAAAATTGCGCTAACCAAGTGGCGTGAATTTTTTTCCTGTTCTTTTATTTCGTGTACTTTCCACGTACATTTTTACGGTATTCCTAAAGTCTCAGGCATATATTTTCCGGGTCACGCGCCCTTACCTTTTGAAACAGCAGGGAGTTAAACAACATGACAATGATTACGTACCTGGCTGCTTATGCCGGCCTTATCGCCTGCATCTGCATTGTTGCTTTTAAGGTCAGCAAATACCTTAAAAGACCCGTACACATCCGCTGGGAACTTTACCCGGTCGCTTCCGAAGCCGGCGACCGCCCCTCTTACGGCGGCAGCTACCTTGAAGAAGTTGACTGGTGGAAGCACAAGCAGCACCACTCTTTCCCCAACATGGTCAAAGGCCTGTGTGAAGAAATGCTGCTTATGCACGCCACTTACAAGCACAACTTTCCGCTGTGGGTGCGCACCTACCCGATGCACGCCGGCCTGTACCTTATCATAGGCGCTATCTTCCTGACCCTGTTCAACGCGATTTTCGGCGCCATGCTCGGCATTCTTCCCGGCGGCCTGGCCAGCTTTATCCTCGGGTTCACCAACATCCTGCTCTGGGCCGGGTTCCTCGGCGTGTGGGTAGGCAGCGGCGCCCTCATTCACCGCAGAATGCACGACAAAGGCCTGAAGGTTTACACCACCCGCGAACATTTCCTTAACCTCGGCCTGCTGCACCTCTTCGGCCTGCTCGGCCTTTCCAACTGTCTGCACAGTGTAATCACCGCCGGCGCCGCGGATATCGCCCAGAACGCTGTTGCCTTTGCTTACGGAATGCTTACCTTTAATTCCGACATAGGCGCCGCGACCGGCTTCCGCTTCCACTTGCTCATGCTCTGGCTGGCCCTGCTTCTGGCTTATATCCCGGCTACCCACATGGCGCACTTTTTCATGAAGTACTTCATGTGGCACGACATCCGCTGGGGTGACCAGCCTACCAGGGACAATCCCAAAATACAGGAACAGGTAGGTCAGGCCCTTGGCTTCACCCCCGAATGGAAGGCTAACCACATTCAGGGCGACGGCAAGAAAAACTGGGCTGAAATAGCCACCCACAACCCGGCAGCCCCTAAAAAAGACGCTGAATAAGAGGAGCCTACTTAATGAAATCCGACGATCTCAAACTTACCGACATCTCAACCGAAGAGGGGCAGCTCACCTCCTTCCCTCTGGACCGGCTTTCCCAGGTCCCGGTTGACTTTGATAACATCCCCTGGAAAGAATTCACTGACGAACAGAAGGAAAAGTTCTGCTGCCTGCTGGATGAAGTGAACGTTCTGAACATTCCGAAACCCAAGACCAAGGAAGAGGAAGAAGCCCTGGTCAACCAGTTTCTGGAAGGCATGCGTAAGCTTTTCACCGAGAACAACAACTGGACCTTCCTGCCCATGCTGGAAACCAGCACCCACTACTGCGCCCAGTGTAATTCCTGTTCCGAAGCGTGCCATCTTTATGAATCTTCAGGCGAGCACCCCATGTACCGCCCGAACTTCCGCTCGGAAATCTTCCGCCGCATTTACAAGCAGTATGTGCTTAAAGAACCCCTCGCCAAATGGCGTTACGGCGACTTCGGCCTGAACTGGAAAACCGTGGCCCGCCTGGGCGAAATGGCCTATCGTTGCAACCTGTGCCGCCGCTGTGCCCAGGTTTGCCCGATCGGCATCGACAACGGCCTGATCGCCCGCGAAATCCGCAAAATTTTCAGCCAGGAAATGAACCTTTACCCGCTCGAACTGCACGAAAAAGGTTCTATGCAGCAATTGCGCGTTGGTTCATCCACCGGCATGGATAAAAATGTTGTGCAGGAAACGGTTGAATTCATAGACGAAGATTACTCCGAAGAAACCGGTTATGAATTCAAAACCCCCTGGGATGTTGAAGGGGCCGACATTCTTCTTATCCACAATGCCGGTGAAATGATCGCCTGGCCGGAAAACATCGCGGCCTTCTCGATCATTTTCGAAAAAGCCGGCCTTTCCTGGACCCTGTCCAGCGACCTGGCCGGGTATGACTCCATCAACTACGGCGTGTTCTATGACGACGTGCAGTTCGCCAGAACCGCCCTGCTTCACGCCCAGGCCGCCAAAAAGCTTGGCGTAAAGAAAATCGTCATGGGCGAATGCGGCCACGCGCACAAAGCGCTTACCGTCATCGCGGACCGCGTGTTGCCCAAAGAACTGGATATCCCGCGTGAAAGCTGCTTCCCGCTGCTGCTGGAAATAGTCAAATCAGGCAAGCTGAGCCTTGACCCCTCGCGCAACGATTTCCCGGTTACCCTGCACGACCCCTGCAATATCGCCCGCCTTATGGGCGTGAGCAAACCGCAGCGCGATGTCCTCAATCTCATCGCCCCGCAGTTCCGCGAAATGACCCCCAACGGTGCGGAAAACTACTGCTGCGGCGGCGGCAGCGGCTTCGCCATTATGACCCGCAACAACATTGAAGCATGGCGCAACAACATCTCCGGACGTAAAAAGATCCAGCAGATCGCCGGCGCCTTCAGTGACTGCTGGGGACCGGAAACCAAAAAATACGTTTGCGCCCCCTGCTCCAACTGCAAAGGGCAGATCCGTGAGCTGCTCGAGCACAACGGCTATATGGAAAACAACAGCGTCGCCTACGGCGGCCTGGTCGAACTTATAGTCAACGCCATGACCGACATCAACCCCGGTTTCATTAAATGGGGCGAAGAATAATCTGACGAAGCACAGGCTTCTTCGGGATTTACGGTGGTTTTCCACCGTAAATCCCGAACAGGAAGCCCCGCCGAAAAAACGGCGGGGCTTTAATTTTATCCGGCATATAGGCTGAAGGTGGAATAAATTCCACCCAATTTAATTTAAAAGAAATATTATATTGCCGGATATGCGGCGGAGCCGGGTTTGAACTGAAATTTTCCACCTCCGCCTGGCGCCTGCGGGCGTTTGCATGTTTGAGAACGGCCCTGTTTGCCCAAAAAAATGGGGATTTTCCTTTGCCAAATTATCTGTTCTCATGCTAATAATATCAATCGATACACATGGCATTTTGTAGGCATTTAAAATTATGCGTACTTTTTTCTATATTTTATAGACTTTTCAGCACAAAACCGTTTATATTCACCCTCAGCAGGGAAGACAAACTCAGACGGACGGCCTTCCGTCAAATGGCAAGACCACCTGCCGAAGCAAGGTGTCAAACAATATTCACCGGTGCTTTCACTTTACGAGGAAAGCACCAAAACAGAGCGCAGGGCTAAAATGTCCCAAACTAACATTCTGCTTGAAACAGGCACTAACGAACTTGAAGTCGTTGAATTTTATCTTGATGAAGAAGGTTACCGCGGTTATTACGGCGTAAACGTCGCGAAAGTTTTGGAAATAATTCGCATGCAACCGGTCACGTCAATGCCGCAAATGCGCCATCCTGCCGTACTCGGGGCCTTTCCGCACCGTGACGGACGGGTTGTGCCCATGGTCGACCTGGCCGTTTATCTGGAAAAAAACCGTATTGACTCCGCTGACCCGAAAGTCATCGTTACTGAATTCAACAACATTATCACCGGCTTTCTGGTGTCCGGCGTAAACCGCATTCACCGCCTGAGCTGGCTCGACGTCGAAGCTCCGGGCAATTTCCTGCAGCACATGAGCAACAACTCCGTCACCGGCGTTGTCCGCCTTGAAGGCCGCGTGGTGTTCATCCTCGACATGGAAAGCATTGTGGCCGACCTTGACCCCAACCTGGCCATCCACCTTGGAAAGCTTCCGGATTTCAACGTTCCCACAGCGAAAGAAAAATTCAACGTCATGCACGCGGACGATTCCGGCAACGTGCGCAACCTTGTGCGCAACCTGCTTACGGAAAGCGGCCGCTTCAATGTGATTTCCAAAACCGACGGCGAAGATGCCTGGAACTCCCTGCTGCAGCTCAAACGCACCGCTACGGATGAAAACAGGCAGATAACCGACTACGTTGACGCGGTCATTACAGACATTGAAATGCCGCGCATGGACGGCTTGGCGCTGTGCCGCCAGATCAAGGAAGACCCTTTCCTCAAAGCCTTGCCTGTGGCTATTTTCTCCTCGCTTGTCACAGACAAGCTGGAGCATAAGGGCGCCAGCGTGGGCGCTGATGCGCAATTCGCCAAGCCTGACTTGCAGGTTTTAAGTGAAAAGGTGCTTGAGCTTGTGGGGGCTGTGCAGAAAAACTGAGTCCGAGCCGCAAGCCGGAAATAAAATTTTCCTCTGGAACTTACGCCCGTTGGACGCGGTTGCCCGAAGGGCGTTCGCAAGTTCGTGTTCCAGAAAAATGTGTTATCATCAGGAGGCTTTCGTTATGGGAATGCGCGTTGTTGTTGTTGGCGGTGTTGCTCTGGGTCCAAAGGTCGCTGCTCGTTGCAAAAGGCTTGACCCCGAAGCAACCGTAACCATGATTGACCAGTCTTCCCGCATTTCATACGGCGGTTGCGGAATTCCCTATTTTATTTCCGGTGAAGTGCAGCGCGTTGAAGAGCTCCAAAGCACGCCTTACGGCATTGTGCGCGACCCGGCCTTCTTTAAAGAAAGCAAAGGCGTTGACGTTCTTATCGAGAACAAGGTCACCGCTATAGACCGCAAGGCCAAAACCGTAACCGTGCTTGACCTTAAAAGCGGCAAGAGTTCCACCCTGCCGTATGACAAACTTGTTCTGGCCGTGGGCAGTTCTCCGAACAAACTGCCCATTCCCGGAATCGACCTGCAAGGCATAAGCCCGGCCACAAATCTTGACGAAGCCGAACTTATCAAAAAAGCCGTCACCGCAGGGGGCATAAACAACGCCGTTGTCGTCGGCGGCGGCTTTATCGGGCTGGAAATGGCCGTGGCTTTCGCCGACATGTGGGGTATTCCCACCGCCGTTGTTGAAGTCGCCGATCAGATCCTTTCCGGATTTCTTTCCTCCACCATGGCCCGCATGGCGGTGCACGACATGGAACAGCACAACGTCACCGTTTATACTTCGGAAAAAGTTACGCGCTTTGAGGGAGAAAACGGCAAAGTCACCAAGGTTATCACTGACAAGCGTGAAATCCCCGCCGACTTCGTCGTCATGTCCGCCGGGGTCAAACCTAACACCCAGATAGCCTCTGACGCCGGAATAGAAGTAAACGAACGCGGCCTTATCATTGTTGATGAATATATGCGCACATCTGACCCGGACATTTACGCCGGCGGCGATTGCGCGGTCATCAAGCACCTGGTTACCGGCAAAAAACACTGGTTCCCCCTTGGGTCAATGGCGAACCGCCAGGGCCGCGTAATAGGCAGCAACCTGGCCGGAAAAAACCAGAAATTCCCCGGTGCTGTCGGCGCTTGGGGCGTGAAGCTCTTTGAACAGTCCGCTTCCGGGGCCGGCTTTACCCTGGCCGGAGCCCTCAGAGAGGGTTATGACGCAATCAACGTGCATGTCGAACAGGTCGACCGCGCGCATTTCTATCCGGAACACGCCATGATGGCCCTCGAGCTGGTGGTTGACAGAGCCACGCGCCGAGTTCTCGGCATTCAGGGCATGAGCTCCATGGGAGACGCCCTGATGGCCCGCATCAACCCGGTAGCGGTGCTGCTCGGCCATAACATCACGGTTGACGACATCAGCAATCTCGAAATCGTCTACTCGCCGCCCTTCGCCTCGTCCATGGACGTAGTGAACGTCGTCGGCAACGTGGCCGATAATATCCTTGAAGGGCGCTGCCGCCCGGTTGACCCGCAAGAGTTTGAAAAATTCTGGCAGGAACGGGAAAAGAACGACGTTTACTTCCTTGACGCCCGCCTCGCCCGTGGCGCGGCGGAGGAAATGTCAGGCAAGTACCCGAATGACTGGCACAGCGTGCCTACTGAAGACATCAAAAAACGCCTGGCCGACCTTCCCAAAAATTCACCGGTGGTTATCGTTTGCAATACCGGCCTTCGCTCCTATGAAGCCCAGCTTATACTTGACGAAGCCGGCTATAAAAACACCAAAACCGTTGCCGGCGGTATGCAGAGCGTAACCCGCCTGGGCATTGACATCTAAGCGCATTCTTGCGGGCTTGGCTTTCTTCGCCCGCAACTACTGCAATAACAAAGGCCTCGGGATTACTCCTGAGGCCTTTGTTATTGCTTTTAATCTTGAAACAACTGAATTTTACTCTTCGTCTTTTTTCACTTTCGCGTATTCCGCCACAACTTTTTCCGTCACATGCGGCGGAGCTTCTTCATAATGCGAAAATTCAAGGGTAAACACGCCCTGCCCGCCGGTCATGGAGCGCAAATCCTGCGCGTAGCGCAAAATTTCGTTCGCCGGAACGTTCGCTTTTATTTCCGTAAGCCCGGCTATGGAATCGGAACCGACCACCTTGCCCCTGCGCCCGGAAAGGTCGCCGATGACATCGCCCATATACTCATCGGGAATGGATATGATCATGCTGGCGATAGGCTCAAGCAAAACGGGCTTGCAGACTTCCATGGCTTTTTTGAAAGCCAGCGAACCGGCTATTTTGAACGCCATTTCCGAAGAATCTACCGTGTGGTAGGTTCCATCGTAAAGGCGGGCCTTGAAGTCAACCATGGGGTAACCGGCCAGGTAACCGCGCACGGCCGATTCCTGAATGCCCTTATCCACAGCCGGAATATACTGGCGGGGAACGACGCCGCCTACAATAGCGTCTTCAAACTGATAGCCAGAACCTCTGGCCAGCGGCTCGAACTCAACCCAGCAATCGCCGAACTGGCCGCGCCCGCCGCTCTGTTTCTTGTGGCGTCCCTGAACCTGGGCTTTGCCCTTGAATGTTTCACGGTAAGGAACTTTGGGCGTTTTCAGAAGAATTTCAACCTTATAACGGCGCCTGGCCTTTTCAATGGCCGTTTCAACGTGCAATTGGCCCATGCCGCGCACCAGTATCTCTCCGGTGTCTTCATCGCGGTAGAGGTTAAGGGCTACGTCTTCGTCCAGCAGCTTTTGCACGGCCGTGAAGACTTTATCTTCCTCACCCTTGTTTTGCGGGGCCAGGGCGAAAGAAATGAGTTGCGGCGGCAATTCGGGGCGCATCAGGGTAAAACCGGATTTTTCATCCGCCAGAGTATCGCCCGTGCCGGTATTTTTCAATTTGGCGAAAGCCACGATCGCGCCCGGACCGAAGCTTTCTTTGGCCTGGGTCTGGGTTTTGCCGTTCATCAGGATAGGGGTGCCAAGACGCTCGGTTTCCTGGGTACGGCTATTTTTCAGTACGCTATCGCCGCTTATGGTTCCGGAAAGCACGCGGGCCACGCTGAGTTGCCCGGAAAACGGGTCAGCAATAGTCTTGCAGATAAAGCAGGACGCCGGACCGTTTTCACTGATTTCCAGCATATTTTCGCCGTTAGCCTCAACATAGCGATGCCCCTGCTGCAACGGCGAGGGGAACGCCTTGTTGATCAGATCAAGCAGCAGCGTTCCGCCCTTGTTCTCCAGGGCTGAACCGACGAGAACCGGCACCAGGGTTCCGCTGGTGATGCCGTTACGCAGCCCGGCGTTGATTTCTTCATCCGTCAGCGCGCCTTCGTCCAGATATTTTTCCATCAGCGCGTCATCGCTTTCCGCGATGTTCTCAATGGTCGCGTCGCGCATTTTCTTCATGGCGTCAGCCATATCAGCGGGAACCGGGCCTTCTTTCAGGCCGCCGTCCGGCTCAAAAAAATAGGCTTTGCCGCTGAGAATGCTGACCACGCCTTTAAAATCTTCTTTTTCACCAATGGGGGCAACGGCTAACACCGGTTTAATCCCCAGCATGGACGAAAGGCTGCTGTAGGCCATATTGAAATCGGCCCGGTCGCGGTCCATTTTATTGATAAAGCAACAGGCTGGCAAACCGGCTTTTTTCACAGACACCCACTGCTTTTTGGTAAGCGGGCGCACCCCGTCAACGGCGTCGATTACGAACACCGCGGCGTCAACAGCCGGCAGAATCATGTCCATGTCACCGGTAAAGTTTCCGTCGCCAGGCAGGTCTACGATAAAATGACGGTTGCCGTTCCAGACGTAAGTGCCGAAACCGGGCTGAATGCTGCCGCGCCGCTTGATTTCTTCGGGCTCGATGTCAAGGGCGGTTGTGCCGTCCTCAATTTTACCGAGGCGGTTGACGGCCCCGGACTGGAAGAGAAGCATCTCTGCCAGGGACGTCTTGCCGCAGCCTCCCGTGCCGATAAGCGCATACGTTCTTTGGTTTTCCGTGTTGGCCATGAAACTCTCCCTTACCGTAACAGTGTCAATGAAAAACCCCGGTCCGCCGGACAGGGGACTAGTCACGCAGAGGAACATGCAATACGCATTCTCAGTTCATTTTCCCGTATCGTTTGCACACGGGGTATGGTCATGCCCGTGGAAAAAATTATGAAAACAGGCCACGGCGCTTCGTTATGTCAAACGTTT
>JAVBMT010000011.1:0-101384 GCA_031552195.1 Desulfovibrionaceae bacterium | reverse complement strand
CTGTTTCTAAATAAAAGATTTTGCGCCAAAGACAAGAAAAACGGCCTTTTTTGCGAAGAGAGTGTACTCTTACGGTACTCGACCGGAGAAAAAAAGGACGATTGACGCAGTATTTGGACAAAAAATTTATTTAGAAACAGTTCCTAGAGTATCTGGCTCAAAAAAAGCCTGGTCCTTTCGTGTTGCGGGTTGCTGAAAATGTCTTGCGGGCTGCCGCTCTCCACAATCATCCCTTTGTCCATGAACACGACCCTGTCGGCGACTTCGCGCGCGAAGCCCATTTCGTGGGTGACAACCACCATGGTTATGCCCTCAAGGGCCAGTTTTTTCATAACGTCAAGCACTTCTCCCACCATTTCCGGATCAAGCGCTGAAGTTGGCTCGTCAAACAACATGATGGTCGGGTTCATAGCCAAGGCGCGGGCTATGGCCACACGCTGCTGCTGGCCGCCGGAAAGCTGGTCCGGGTAGACGCCGTGTTTTTCCGCAATGCCCACCTTTTCAAGAAGTTCCATGCCTTTCACTCTGGCCTCGGCGTTGCCGCGCTTGCGCACTATTTTCTGCGCCAGGGTGATATTCTCAAGCACTGTGAGATGCGGAAAAAGGTTGAAGCTTTGAAAGACCATGCCAACTTCCGCGCGCAGGGCATTGATATCGCACCCCGGATCAAGGATGTTCTCGCCGTCGATCAGAATTTCGCCGCTGTCGGCGTATTCCAGGCGGTTCAGGCAGCGCAGGAAAGTTGACTTGCCTGAGCCGGACGGGCCGATGATAACCACCACTTCGCCTTTGTTCACTGTAAGCGAAACGGAATCGAGGGCGCGCAGGGGCTGGGGCGAAATATAAAAGATTTTGCTTACGTTGCTGGCTTTGATCATCTTCTCACCGCCCTGCGTTCAAGATATTGCACAAAAACCGACAACGCGAAGGTCAGGGCCAGATACAGCAACGCGCAAACGAACCACAATTCCAACGATTGCAGGGATGAGGTGATAGCCTCGCGCGTAACCTTGGTCAACTCGCGCACAGTTATGACGCCAAGCAGCGAAGAGTCTTTGATCAGGCTGATGAACTGCCCGGCCAGGGGCGGCATGATGCGCCGCAAAGCCTGGGGCAGAACAACCTTTCGCATGCACTGCCAATAGGTCATGCCCAGCGAACGCGCAGCTTCCGTCTGCCCGCGCGCGACCGACTGTATGCCCGCGCGCACGATTTCCGCAACGTAGGCCCCGGTGAAAATGGCCAGGGCTATGGCCCCGTACCAGAACTGGGGTATGGCCGGCAGGCCGATCTGCGAGAGCAGTTCGTCCACCACCGTTCCGACCACGAAATACCAGATGAATATCTGCACAAGCAAAGGCGAACCGCGTATAAATTCGATATAGAGCACGGACCACCAGCGCAGGGCCGGGTTTTCGGAAATGCGGCAAAGACCGGTGACCAGGCCTACGATGATGCCTATGCCTATGGCCCAGAGGCTTACGGTGAAGGTTATCCACAACCCTGTCAGCAAAATGCCCGGTTTGCTTACATGGTGCGTGGCCAGGTGTTCGCCGTAATATACGGTGTAGCCCTGCTCGACCAGAAGCCTTGCCCCGGCCGGAAGCTCAAGACGTTCAGGGCTGCTTCCGTCAGAGGGCTTGATGGTCATTATTTTCATGCCGGAAGGCGCATCTTCTATTTTATCCACCGTTCCGTCATAACCGCTGGTGACGCTTTGGTCTTCCGATATCCAGAAATATTGGGGCACGCGCTCCCAGCGCCAGATATAGTGCACACGGGAAGTGGCCATATACATGAAGGTGGCGAGCAGGAAAAAGGATTCAAAAAAGCAGAGGGCGCATAAGAAATAATATCTCTTACCTTTGGGCTTATCCAGGCCGCGTTTCGGCTGCTCCCCCTTTTTCAGGCCGAAACTCAAAAAGGCCAGCAAGGGAGATATGATCAGAAACCCTAAAAAACTCCAGAGCGGAATTTCAGCCATTATGCCAGGAAGAAAAGGAAAGGTCTGAGCTAATATTTCCATCTGCTATCCCGCGTTTAAGGTCATACGCCATGGGCGTGGAAATGATTTTTCCACAGTGGCCGGTTCTACTAATTTTCTCCGGCGTCCTCTTCGCCGGCAAACACCGGCATTTCAGCTTTTAAACGCTGTAACGACTGGCTTTCCAAGCAAGAAAAACCAGGTAACTTCATCGTATATGCCCAGGCCCGAGCGGCGCTCCGCGCTCATTGCTTCCGCCCGTCATGCGCCCGCCGGGCGGCGTCTGTGTTTTCAGCGCCGATTTCGCCCTCGTGTCTAATTGCAAAAATTCCACAAATAATTTTAAAGGATATTTTTGCAAAGACCGTTGGCTGAAAAGCGTGGTTTACAGCCAACTCACGCCACCTGTAGTGGCGCAAAATCCTGACGGATCTTTAGTGTTCGTTTTGCAAACACTAGAAATCTTCCATGGGTGGGCTGATCAGGCAGCCTTTTTCTTCAACCGTCCTTACGGTTTTGTCCGCCGCCGGGGGCAAAAGATGCACCGCGCGGCCTTCAGACCTCAAGCGGCCTTCGGCCAGCCACTGGATGGCCTGGGGGTAGATGCGGTGCTCCAAAGCATGGATGCGTCCCATAAGGTCGCTTTCTTCCTCGTGCGCCAGCAGAGGCACGGCGGCCTGAATGATTATCGGCCCCCTGTCCATATCTTCTTCAACAAAATGCACAGTGCAGCCGCTTATGCGGACGCCGTAGTCGACAGCGTCCCGCCCGCCGTGCAGGCCGGGAAAGCTGGGCAGCAGGGCCGGGTGGATATTCAGGACGCGGCCCGGAAAGGCCTGAAGAAATTCAGGAGAAATAAGGCGCATGTAGCCGGCCAGCACAACCGCCTCCGCCCCGGCCTTTTTTATTTCCGCCAGCATGGCCGCGTCAAATTCCGCTCGGTTTGCGAACTCTGTATGGGACTTGGCCCAGCAAGGCACGCCGAACTCGGTCGCATGGGCGAGCGCTCCGGCTTCCGGGTTGTTGGAAAGCGCCAGGCAAACCTCGGCCCGCAAGCGGCCGGAGGATATGTGCTCAAGAATTGTTCTGAGGTTGGAGCCGCGGCCGGAGGCCAGCACCGCTAAACGCAACGACATATCTTACCCCCGACCTAACCGGCGGCCTTTTCCGACGTCAGGGCGCTTGTCACCTTGGCCACGTTTTCCGCCGTGAATCCGAAATGGTCGAACAGCACCTTGCCTGGAGCGGATTCTCCGAAGCCGTACATGCCTATTACCTTGCCGTCCAGCCCTACATATTTGCGCCAAAAATCGGCTGAAGCCGCTTCAACCGCCACCCGCGCGCGCACGCCGTCAGGCAGGACGCTTTCTTTCCAGGCAGCGCTCTGCGCGTCGAAAAGTTCGGCGCAGGGCATGGAAACAACCCGTATTTTCAGCTTTTTTTCCGCCAGCAGGTCCGCCGCCTGAAGGGCAACAGCCACTTCGGAGCCGGTGGCTATGATAATCGCGTCCGGACGGCCGTTGCAATCTTGCAGCACGTATCCGCCACGGCGTATCTGCTCAAGCGTTTTCTCCGGCGAGCAGCCCTTGGGCCGGGGCAGAACCGGAAGATCCTGGCGGCTCATGGAAAAACAGCTGGGACCTTCAGCGCGTTCAAGCGCGGCCCGCCAGGCGGCTATGGCTTCTATCTTGTCGCAAGGGCGCCAGACATGCAGGCCCGGTATATAGCGCAGCCCGGCCAGTTGTTCCACCGGCTGGTGCGTAGGGCCGTCTTCGCCCACGCCGATGGAATCGTGCGTGAGCACCCAGAGCACATGGCGGTTCATCAGGGCGGAAAGACGTATGGCGTTTTTCGCGTAATCGGAAAAAATAAGGAATGTTCCGCCGTAAGGGATGAAGCCGCCGTGCAGAGACAGGCCGTTCATTATCGCGCCCATGGCGAATTCGCGCACGCCGTAGTGAAGGTAATCGCCCTCAAGCCTTTCCTCGCCCGGCTTGGCGGCCAAAGGCGAACAGCCTTTCCATTTCAGCCCGACTGAACCGGACAGGTCGGCGGAACCGCCGAAAAGTTCGGGCGCAAAAGGAGCGATGCGGTTCAGGACGGCAAGTGAAGAGTTGCGCGTGGCTTCCTTGAGCTCTGACTTGCGGGCTTCATCCATAACCTCGCCCAGCAGGGCGGAAAACTCAAGGTTGATGCTTTCCGCCAAATTACCCTGCATACGGCGCGAATATTCCGCCGCGTCATCCGGAAAGGCTTTGGAGTAAGACGCGAAAAGCTTGTTCCATTTCTTTTCGGCGGCTTCGCCCTTCAGGCGGGCGTCCCAGCCTTTGCGTATTTCAGAAGGTATTTCAAAGGGGCCGTATTTCCAGCCCAGCAGCTTGCGCGCTCCGGCAACTTCGGATTCGCCGAGGGGCGAACCGTGGCTGGAGGATTTTCCGGCCTTGGTGGGAGATCCGTAAGCTATAGTGGTTTTGCAGCAGATCAGGCTGGGCTTGTCTTTGACCTTGCGGGCTTTGACCACCGCTTTCTTGACGGCTTCGGCATCGTGACCGTCAACATCGGAGACGACATGCCAGCCGTAAGCCTTGAAACGCTCCGCCGTATCGTCTGTAAACCACCCGCTTACCGGGCCGTCGATGGAAATGCCGTTATCGTCCCAAAAAGCGATAAGCTTGCCCAAGCCCAAAGTGCCGGCAAGCGAGCAGGCTTCATGCGAAATGCCTTCCATCAGGCATCCGTCGCCCAGAAAAACATAGGTAAAGTGGTCAACCAGGGGAAATTTTTCTTTATTGAAACGCCCGGCCAGCAATTTTTCGGCCAGGGCCATGCCCACGGCGGAAGCTATGCCCTGCCCCAGGGGGCCGGTTGTGACCTCCACGCCGGGGGTCAGGCCGTGTTCCGGGTGCCCTGGGGTTTTCGACCCCAACTGGCGGAAATTTTTTATTTCATCAAGACTGAGGTCGTAGCCGGAAAGGTGCAGAAGACCGTAAAGCAACATTGAGGCATGGCCGTTGGAAAGCACGAAACGGTCACGGTTATGCCAAGACGGGTTAGCCGGGTTGTGAACGAGGAAATCGTTCCACAACACCTCGGCGATGTCGGCCATACCCATAGGCGCGCCGGGGTGGCCTGACTTGGCTTTTTCAATTGCGTCCATGGCAAGGGCCCGAAGGGCGTTGGCCAGATCTTTACGTCCCGACATAAAAACTCCGGTTGACTGTGAAAACGATAACGTTACGCGCGGGAAGCCCGGCGCATAATATCACATTCTAAATATTATATTTTTCCACAAAACACGCGAATCAGGCTAGCATTTTTTCGTGAAATACTAAACCATTTTTATCGCCTGCTTAAATGCCTGATATCTTTCGCTATATGGCGGAAAACGGAAGAAAGCCGAGCCGGAAACCAGCACATCGGCTCCGGCCTGCACAAGAAGGGCGGCGTTTTCCAGGTCAACGCCTCCGTCAACCTGGATAAGGGGCTGATTGCAACCGCGCGCGGCGTGGGAAAGAACCATGTTTTTCACGGCCCTTATCTTGTCGTAGCTTTGCGGAATGAAGCTTTGCCCGCTGAACCCCGGGTTGACGCTCATGATGAGGATCATGTCCAGATCCGGCAAGACGTTTTCAAGCATATGCACCGGGGTGGAAGGATTGAGGGCGGCCCCGGCCTTCATGCCGTGGCAGCGTATTTCAGCAAGGGTTCGCTGAAGATGGCGGGTGGCCTCGGCGTGAACGACCAGCATGTCGGCCCCGGCGTCGGCAAAATCCTCTATGTAGCGTTCCGGGCTTTCAATCATCAGGTGGACGTCGAAAAAAAGGCGGCTTTTACGGCGCAGGCTTTTGATCACCGGCGGGCCGAAAGTTATATTGGGCACGTAAAGCCCGTCCATCACGTCCCAATGCGCCCATTCCAGCCCGGCTTCCGCCAGGGAGGCAAGCTCTTGCCCCAGAATGCTGAAATCAGATGAAAGCAGTGAAGGTGAAAGAATCATGGCGGCCTCGTTCGCGGCGCTTATGAAAGGTTAGGGCAAATCAATTTTGAGCGTTGCTTCGTTCCGGCGGCCGCGTGGCGGACGGCAAACGGCGAAAACTTGTTTAGAAACAGCTCTCAGGTTCAGTCCGCCAGCAGAAGGCGGCGCAACTCTTTAAGTTCGCTGACCGCGCAAGCGATTTTTCCTTCCAGGCACGCCCTGCCCTCAGCCGGGCCAGGCTCAAGCCAGGCGGGGGCAGCGCCGTGCCGCACGGCAACAACTGGGCCGTCCGTTCCGGAGGAGCCGTCAAGGCCGGAATAATCCTCGGCGGCTTCGTCGCCTTCCTCGCCGGGATCGTCATCGGCAAAAGCCGGAATGGAAACGGAATCATACAGAAAAGGCAGATTTCCCTGGCGCGGTTCAATGCGGCGGGAATTTTCACGGGCAACGGCGTTTCCGGAGGAATCGGCCAGAACGCGGCGCGCGCCTTCTATGGTCATGCCCCGTTCGTGCAAAAGGTGGCGAATGCGCTTAAGCAGCCCAAGGTCGGCCTCGCTGTAAAGGCGCTGGCCTTTCTCCGTGCGTAGCGGCGCAAGCTGAGGGAACTCCGTTTCCCAAAAACGCAGCACATAGCTTTTGAGTTTCAAAAGCTCGGCGGCTTCGCCTATTTTATAGGTTTTTTCCTCCATGCACAGGCCTGATCCACAGCAATTTAATTTTGAGCCTCCGCATGTCAAGTATTGCTTAAAATACGGAAAGCAAAAATTTTATCGCGCCAGTCCAAGCCGTAAACGGCCTGGGCTGAAGGCGCTCCACGCCCTCGCCCGCTGGCGAATGCCCTATTTGCGCCGCATATTCGCCGAAGCGCTCAGGCTTCTTTAACGTTAAAATGCCTTATATTTCAACGCCCAGCTTTTTCACAAGGGCCTGGGCCACCGCATCGCGCGTTTTGTCAACTTCGGCGTCTTTCAAGGTACGTTCAGGGTGACGGAAGGTCAAGCGGTAGGTCAGGTTCCGCACGTTCTTTCCTTCAGGGGCGAAAAGGTCGATAAGCTGCACGGCTTCCAGAAAAGCCGGTTTTTCCGCGTAAACGGCCTCATTCACGGCTTCAGCCTCAAGCCCTAGCGGCGCGATTACGGTAATATCACGCCGCACAGGCGGGTAAACCGGCAAGGGATCAAAATGTATGCCGGCCGCGTCATGCAGCTCGCGCAAGACGTCAAGCCGCAGTTCGGCCAGCCAGACTTCCTTGCGGGCGTGGCAAGCTTCGGCTATCTCGCTCTTGAGGCGGCCCATGAAGCCGATTTCTTTATCGCCGGATATTATTTCAACGCAAGGGTTAAGCCAGGAGTGAGCGCCAGTGGCTTTTCTGAAAACCGCGCCCCGGACGCGCAGATAGTCCAGCACATATTCCGCGAGGCCTTTGATGTCCAAATAATCGGCATCGCGCGCGTTCTGCGGCCAGGGGCGGTCGCAAACCTCGCCATAAACCATAAGGGCCAGGCGGCTTTCTTCATGCGCGGTGGTCGGCGAGGAAGGGTCAAGGGTGAAGGCGTTGGCGACTTCAAACAGGCGCACGCCGTTGTTGCCCTGGGAGATATTCTGGCGCAGGTTGTTCAGAAGGCCGGGGGCCAGCGCAGTGCGCAGAACGTCCTGATCGGCGCTGAGCGGGTTCATTATGGCGATGCGTTCTTCTTTTGGCAGACCGAGCAGGTCAAGGTCTTTCTGCCCCACAAAGCTGTAGTTGACGGCTTCGTTCAGCCCCAGCCCGGACAGGCGGCGCTTCAGACGCCCGATAAAGGCATGGCGGGTTTCCGGCTGGCCGGCCCGTTCCAGCTGGCGGCCGATTTTCGGCAAGATCTCCGGCACCCTGTCTACCCCATACACGCGCGCCACTTCTTCGATAAGGTCAACTTCACGAGTCAGGTCAAGGCGGTGGCCGGGCGGAGTCACCCGCCAGCTTTCCGCAGCGGATTCTTCTACCCGGCAGCCCAGTTTGCGCAAGGTATCGGACGCGAAGCGGTCTTCAATTTCCACCCCGATAAGGTCTTTGGCCCTTTGCGGGCGAAAAACGAGCGGAACCGCGACCAGAGGCCTGGCTTCGCGGCGGGCCGCGCCTTTCCGCACCCGGCCTCCGGAAAGCGAGGCTATCATGGCCGCGGCTTTATCCATGGCGAATGTGTTCATGCTTTGGTCTACGCCGCGCTCGAAGCGGTAGGAGGCGTCACTGGGAAGGCTCAGCCTTCGGGCGGTGCGGCGGATATGGCGGGGTGAGAAAACGGCGGATTCCAGCAAAATATTTTGCGTATTTTCGTCCACCCGGCTGTTCAGGCCGCCCATCACCCCGGCCAGGGCCACGGCCTTTTCCGCATCGCGTATGGTTATGTCGGCGGGGTTCAAAGCGCGTTCCTGCCCGTCAAGCGTGGTGAATTTTTCACCGGGCAGCGCCGGGGCCACAGTTATCCTGCCGCCGGCCAGGCGTTCCCGGTCAAAGGCGTGCAAGGGCTGACCAAGTTCCATCAAAATATAGTTGGTAACGTCGACCACGTTGGAAATGGCCCTCTGCCCCACCGCCTGCAAGCGCCAGCGCAAACGGGCCGGGCTGCGCTTCACGGCTGCCCCTTCAATCAGGCGCAACTGGTAAAGAGGGGAAAGTTCCGCCTCCGCCACCTCGACCAGCCACTCTCCGGAAAGATCGGACCCGCTTTCTTCAAGGCTGAAGCCCGGCAGGTTCAAGGGCAAATTGAAAGCCAGGGCCGTTTCGCGCGCCAGGCCGAGCACGGACAGGCAATCCGCCCGGTTGGGGGTGATGGAAATATCCAGAACCTCTTCGTCAAGCTTAAGGACGTCCAGCGCGCGGCTGCCCGGCGTGAAAGACCCTTCGATCAGATTTTCCAGCACCATGATGCCGTCATGCTCTTCCGAAAGGCCGAGCTCGCGCTCGGAACAAAGCATGCCGTTGGAAGGCGCGCCGCGCAGCTTGGCCTTTTTGATGACCAGCCCGCCGGGAAGTTCAGACCCGACCGGAGCAACCACCACATATTGCCCCTTAGCCACGTTTGGAGCGCCGCAAACGATGTCAAGGATTTCCTGGCCGACGTCGACCCGGCATACGGAAAGCTTGTCGGCGTCTGGATGACGGCCGCATTCCACAACGTGTCCGACAAGCAGGTCCTTAAGCCCGGCGAAAGGACGGGACAGCTCTTCAAGCTCAAGCCCCAGAAAGGTCAATTTGGCGCCAAGCTCTTCAGCGCCGCCCTCGTAAGGGACAAATTCGCGCAGCCAATTTAAACTAAGCAACATAGACAGTCCTCAGCGGCGGGAAAATTCACGCGGACCAGGCAGGTTTCACGCTGAATTTTCGGTCTGTTAGAAGTTGTGCCGGCCAGGGGATGAACGGAACGGCGTCAGGGTTCGCCCGTTCCGCCAGCCTGAAAGGGCCGCGAAACTCAGAACTGGCGCAAAAAGCGCAGGTCGTTTTCAAAAAACATCCGCAGGTCGCCTATGCCGTATTTCAGCATGGCCACGCGCTCCACGCCCAGGCCGAAGGCGAAGCCGGAGCATTCTTCCGGGTTGAAGCCCACAGCCTCGAACACTGCGGGGTCAACCATGCCGCTGCCCAAAATTTCCACCCAGCCGGTTGTCTTGCACACGCGGCACGGCCCGTTGCCGGTGTGGCCCTTGCCGCCGCAAATGATGCAGGATATGTCGACCTCAACGCTGGGTTCGGTAAAGGGGAAAAAGCTGGGGCGGAAACGCACGCGCACGTCAGGCCCGAAAAGCTGTCGCACAAAGGCGGCCAGAGTTCCGCGCAGTTCCGCCAGGCTGATTTTTTTGTCAACCAGCAACCCCTCTACCTGATGGAACATCGGGGTATGGGTGAGGTCGGAATCGCGGCGGTAGACCTTGCCGGGGGCGATTACGGCCAGGGGCGGGCGCTTGCGCTCGAGCATGGCGCGCACCTGCATGGGCGAGGTGTGCGTGCGCAGAACGATGCCCTCGCGCACGTAAAGAGTATCCTGCATGTCGCGGGCCGGGTGATCCGGCGGCATGTTCAGGGCTTCGAAGTTGTGGAAATCAGTTTCCACCTCCGGACCGGAAATAATCTCGTAGCCAAGATTTTCAAACACCCGGCAGATTTCTTCCATGACCAGGGTGATGGGATGAAGGCTGCCCTGCCAGGGAAGGCGGCCCGGCAAGGAAGGGTCGAAGCCGGCCAGGGCGGCGGCTTCCCGCCTGTCTTCCATGGCTGTTTTATGCTCGTCGAAAAGAGTTGAGAGTTTTTCCTTTATTTCATTGGCTTTCTGCCCGAGCGCGGGCCGCTCCGCCGCCGGAAGTTCCGGCAGGCGAGACATTATTTGCGCCAGCTGGCCCTTGCGCCCCAAAAAGGAAACTCGCAAATCCTCAAGCCCGGATAAGGAAGAAGCCTGGACGAGCCCATCTTTGAGCTTCGTGACCAGGCCTTCCAGTTCAGCGATTAAATTCACGTTTCAGAACCCCGCGGGTTAAGCGTTTGGCCGGGCGGCCCGGCTGAATGTCCCCCGCCTGAACCGGCGGGGGAACATTACGCAATTTTACAGGTGGGCCTTGGCGGTTTCAACAAGCTTGGCAAATTCCTCTTTGCCGCTAACTGCCATGTCAGCCAGCACGCGGCGGTCAAGGGTGATGCCGGCCTTGGTGAGGCCGTTCATGAACTTGCTGTAGGAAAGGCCGTTTTCCCTGGCGCCCGCGTTGATGCGCAGGATCCAGAGTTTGCGGAACTCGCGTTTTTTGACCTTGCGGTCACGGTAGGAATAGGCCATCGCGTTGTCAAGCGCTTCCGTAGCCGTGCGGAAAAGCACGCTACGGCCGCCGCGAAAACCTTTGGCCTGATCTAAAACTTTCTTATGGCGTCTATGGGCAGCCATCCCTCTCTTAACACGCATGAATAACCTCCGCGTTCAAGCCTTGCGAGGCGTAGGGTTTGCCAGCAAGGCGAAAAAATTCCGAAAAAAGCGCAGACGCGCACGCCAGATTGCGGCGCCACGGCAAAAAGCCGGGCAGGCAATCATTAGGCGTAAGGCAGCATGCGTTTTACCGCGCCCTCGTTGGCGCTGTCTACAATAGCCGACTGGCCGAGCCGCATTTTGCGCTTGGCGTTCTTTTTGGTCAGAATATGCCGCAAGTTCTGCTTGCGCCTTCTGAACTTTCCGGTGCCGGTAACGCTGAAGCGTTTGGCGGCGGACCTTTTGGTTTTGATTTTAGGCATGTTACATTCCTTACCGTGGTTTTTAACGAAGGCCCTGAAGCCGTTCCCTGCCTGTGAAAGCAAGGGCCGCCCGAAAAATCGCTGCAATTTCGCGCGGCCTGAAAACAAAAACGAAAAGCCGACATATCTGCCGGGGAACGGATAATGCTCCAAAACGAACCGTTTTGCAAGCCCTTGTGGAAAATTAATATTAAAAGGCCGCCTTGCCCCCCCCCCCAAAGGCGAACAGGGCAAGTTAGCCGCTCCGCGGTCTCAGCAAATTCCGCCTTTCGGAGAAACCGCCAGCGGACGGGCGGCGCGGAATAAAAAATCAAATAAAATGCATTCTCCCCGAATTTATCAGATTCCGCAACCGCGCGCCCGGATAGAGCCGGTTTTATTAAAGTTACGGGTGAACCGGGCGGATGAATCTTGCCGAGCGGCAGACACAACTTTGCCGAATATTTTTTTCACGTTTTGCTTTTATTAAGGATAAAAAAGAAAGCGAACCCTCCTCGCGCCAAACCGATTGGCACAAACGCAGAAAATCCCTGAATCCGGGGGAAGATTCAGGGATTTTCTGCGAGCATTACCTGGGGGGAAGGTTGCTGCGCACTGCGGACAAGTTGGGGGGAAACTTGCACTCGCGATGTTCGGGGCGCTCTTTATATCTGGGGGAGGTAGTAAGGGGGGAAGAGCGCCGCCGTTATTTACCTAAAGCAAACAGCATGCCAAAGTGCAAAGGTAACGCATTTTTAAGCATAATATATTAATATTATTATCTATATGCATATTCAGCAACAAGAGATGCAGACCTGATGCAAAAGTACCGACCGCAAAAACGAGCGCTTTCGCCCGTGCGGTTGCGCACAGTTGAGCGAAAACGCAGGGCCGCAGCAAGAATACGACTTTTTTCAAAATAATTTTCTGCGCTTTTTCCGTTTTAGATATTGACAAGTCTGCTGCAACAAATTAGAAGAAACGTCTTTCGAGCAGAGTATTTCAGCGAAGATTTCCCGTCGGCGGAATTTATAGTCGGCAGTATTTTTAAGGAGTATTTAATGAAAACTTTCAGCCCTACGCCCGAACATATCAAAAATGAATGGTTCGTGGTTGACGCCGAAAATAAAGTTCTGGGCCGCCTTGCCGCTCAAATAGCGCACCGCCTGCGCGGCAAGCACAAGCCGGAATATGCGCCGCACCTGGATAACGGAGATTTCATCGTGGTTATAAACTGCGAAAAAATCGCGGTTACCGGCAAAAAGCTGGCTGACAAGACCTATTATAAGCACACCGGATACGTTGGCGGCCTTAAAGAGATCACTCTTGGCAAGGTTATGGACACCAAGCCGGAATTTGCCCTGATGACGGCCGTTAAAGGCATGCTGCCCAAAAACCGCATGGGCCGCGCTATGTTGAAAAAACTCAAGGTTTATTCCGGTTCCGAGCACCCGCACGCGGCGCAGCAGCCTAAACCTCTCGTTTTTCCTTACTAAGAAACTTGGTCGGAGCATAAATTATGTCTAACGAATTCAATTATGGAACCGGACGCCGCAAGACAGCCACCGCCCGCACCCGCCTTTATGCCGGAAGCGGACGCATTGAAGTTAACGGCCGTGCCTTTGAGGCGTATTTTCCCCGCAAATCCCTGCAGATGATCGTTCGCCAACCGCTGGTTGCCTCAAAGCTCGGCGACAAGCTTGACGTAAAGGTTAATGTTCAGGGCGGCGGCGTAAGCGGCCAGGCTGAAGCCGTGCGCCACGGCATTGCCCGCGCCCTGCTCGGCGTTGATGAATCTTTGCGCGGCATTCTCAAGAAAGCCGGTTTCCTTACCCGCGATTCCCGCAAGAAAGAACGCAAAAAGTACGGTTTGCGCGCCGCTCGTGCTCGTTACCAGTATTCAAAGCGTTAATATCTGCGCGCCTTGCATATGATTTAAGGCAGGCCCCTGTATGGGGGTCTGCCTTTTTGAACTTGATTTTCCTGAAATGTTTCACGCTGTAACTATAGTGAAATACGCGGCGTGATATGCGCAGGCGAACCTTGCTCGCAATAAAACGGTTATTCGAATTCATCCTGAATGCGCTGCAAGATAATGCCCATCCAAAAGCCTTCGAGACATAACGATTCGAAGTTAATTTGCCCTGAACGAGGTGTGAGATGACGGGAAAACGTACCATGCAGCGCTGGACGCTGGAAGATTCCGCCGAACTTTACGGCATACGAAACTGGGGAGCCGGTTACTTCGACATTTCCACTGAAGGCGACGTGGCTATTTTTCCTTTCGGAAAGAAAAGCAAAATTTCCATTCGCATGCTGGATATAATTAACGGCATCAGGGAACGCGGCCTTGACATGCCGGTTCTGCTGCGCATTGAAAATATTCTGGACACCCAGATATCGCTTCTGCACCAGTCGTTCGCAAAGGCCATAAAAAACCTGGGCTACGGGGGCGAATACCGTGGAGTTTTCCCCATCAAGGTCAACCAGCAGCAGCAGGTTGTCGAAACCATAGCAAAAGTGGGCTCGCGCTATCATCACGGCCTCGAGGTAGGCAGCAAGGCCGAACTTCTGGCCGCCTTGTCGCTTTTGCGCGACAAGGACGCCTGCCTGATTTGCAACGGCTACAAGGATGAAGAGTTTATAGACCTCGCCCTGAACGCCACCCGCATGGGTTTCAAGTGCTTTTTCGTCATTGAGATGCCCGGAGAACTGAGCCTTATTCTCGAACGCTCGCAAGCGCTGAACGTCCGCCCCATGCTCGGCGTGCGGGCCAAGCTGGCTTCACGCGCGGGCGGGCACTGGACGCACTCGGGCGGAGAACACTCCACCTTCGGCCTAACCGCCGCGCAAATCATCGACGTGCTGGACACGCTGCGCAAGTTCGACATGCTGGACTGCCTGCTGTTGCTCCACTACCACCTTGGTTCGCAGGTGCCCAATATCCGCGATATCCGCGCGGCCTCCATAGAAGCCTCGCGCATTTACGCCGGTTTGGTGAAAGAAGGGGCTTCCATGGGCTACCTTGACCTTGGCGGCGGCCTCGCTGTCGACTACGACGGCTCGCGCACCAACTTTGTTTCCAGCCGCAACTACAGCATGGACGAATACTGCTCGGACGTGCTGGAAGCGGTTATGACCGTTCTGGACGAAACCGAAATCAGGCACCCTTACATTATCACCGAATCCGGCCGCGCCACCGTGGCCTATTATTCCATCCTGCTTTTCAACATACTTGACGTAAGCAGCATCGCTTACGGGCAATACCCGGAAGACGTGCCGGAACTTACCGAAGACGCGCCGGAGGCTATCATCAACCTGCGTGACGCCCTCCTGGCGCTTAACGTGCGCAACCTTCAGGAAGCCTACAACGACGCCATTTATTATCGTGATGAAGTACGCCAGCAATTCTTGCACGGCAAGGTGACCTTGCGCGAACGCACGGTTGCGGAACGCCTTTTCTGGATTCTCATAAAACGCATCGCCCAGGCCAAAAGCACCCTGCCCCAGCCTCCGAAAGACCTGACGGAAATAGACCAGGCCCTGGCGGATATCTATTACGGCAACTTCAGCGTGTTTCAATCATTGCCGGATTCATGGGCCATCGGGCACCTTTTTCCGGTCATGCCGGTGCACCGTTTGCTGGAGGAACCCACCAACAGAGCCATTCTGTCAGACATTACCTGCGACAGCGACGGCCGCATCGACCGCTTCATAGACCCGCAAGGCGTAAAGGGCACGCTTGAGCTGCATCCGCTTCACGACGGCGAAGAATATTACCTTGGCGTTTTTCTGGTCGGAGCCTATCAGGAGACCCTGGGCGACCTGCACAACCTTCTGGGAGACACCAACGTCGTGACCATTCGCGTGAATGATGACGGAAGCTTCGAGTTCGTGCGTGAATTGCGCGGGGACTCGGTCGCGGATATACTCTCTTACGTGGAATATGATCCGAGGCGCATTCTCGAAGATCTGCGCGAGGTGGCTGAACAGGCCGTGCGCGCCGGAAAGATAACCCCGTCCGACCGTTACCGCATTATGCAGTCTTTCGAAGACGGGTTGCGCGGCTACACCTATTTTGAACGTTAGGCGAATCAACATTGGAAATGCGGCGCGTCTTCAATAAAAGCGCTTGGGGTTGAATCCATGCGCAAAAAACCGTTCTTTCGCATCTGACAGGGCGGCTGAAAAGCCGCAGTGAAAATTAAAAGGCTCTAAGCAACGGAGGGCGCATGCGCGTAGCTGTTTTAGGCAGCGGAAGCTGGGGCACGGCTCTTGCCAACCTCCTGTCCGTCAACGGGGCATCTTTGCCTTCCGAAAAGGCTTTCAGCGTCAGTTTGTGGGGCCGTGACCGGGAACTGGCCGAACAGATCAACTCGCGGAGGGAAAACCCGCGCTATCTTCCCGGCCTGCAGCTTCACCCTAACCTCAAAGCGACCTCCGACCCGGCCGAAGCCCTGCATAACGCTGTTTTCTGCGTGCTGGCCGTTCCCTGCCAGAGCATGCGCGAAAACCTGCGCGCCCTGGCCCCGTTTTTTCCGGATAAAATTCCCCTCGTCTGCGCCAGCAAAGGCATAGAGACCGCCACCCTAAAAACCATGTCCGGGGTGGTTGCCGAAGAGTTGCCCAAAGCCCGTTACGCCATACTTTCCGGCCCCTCTTTCGCGGCTGAAGTTACGGCCGGGCTGCCTTGCGCCGTGGTAATAGGCTGCGGGCAGAAAAAACTGGGGCAAAAGCTGCGCGTGGCCTTTTCATCGGAAGTTTTCCGGGCTTATTCCTCGGAAGATGTTCTGGGGGTTGAACTTGGCGGCGCGCTGAAAAACGTGGTCGCCATAGCCGCCGGGCTGGCGGACGGGCTGAAGCTGGGGTCTAACGCCAGGGCCGCCCTGATAACCAGAGGGCTTGCGGAAATGAGCCGCCTCGGAGCGGCCATGGGGGCTAAAAGCCAGACCTTCATGGGCCTTTCAGGCCTGGGAGACCTGGTTCTTACCTGCACGGGCGACCTTTCGCGCAACCGCCGGGTCGGCCTGCGCCTGGCCGAAGGCCTGAGCGTCGGCGCTATAGTGCAAGACCTGCACATGGTGGCCGAGGGCGTGAAAACCGCCGAAGCTGTCGTCAAGATAAGCCGCCAGACCGGAGTTGACATGCCGGTGGCGGAAACCGTTTACGCGGTGCTGCAGCAGAAAATATCGCTGAAAAAGGCTGTAAAGCAGCTTATGACCCGCTCGCTGAAAGAGGAATGACGCCGCCGGAACAAGAAACTTTTTCAGGGTTGACCCGCTCTATGGACAAAAGGGCCGCTAAAGGACTATACTTGACTCTCTATATATTTTAACGGAGGGAATTATGGCTATATTGAAAATGGAAGACCTGCCGCTTGCCGGAAAACGCGTTCTTATCCGCCAGGACCTCAACGTTCCCGTAAAAAACGGCCAGGTAGCCGGAGACGCTAGAATCCGCGCTTCCCTTCCCACTGTTCAGCTTGCCCTGAAAGCCGGGGCCGCCGTCATTCTCATGTCGCACCTGGGCCGCCCGACCGAGGGGCAGTATGAAGAAGAATTTTCCATGGCCCCGGTGGCCAGGCACATGGAAAAACTGCTCGGAAAACCCGTTGTTCTGGTAAAAGACTATCTTGACGGCGTAAAAGTTGAGCCCGGGCAGGTGGTCATGCTGGAAAACGTGCGTTTTCAGAAAGGCGAAAAAAAAGACAATGAGGATTTGGGCAAACGTTACGCCGCCCTTTGCGACATTTTCGTAATGGACGCCTTCGGCACCGCCCACCGGGCTGAAGCCACCACCAGCGCCGTTGCCAAATTTGCGCCGGTGGCCTGCGCCGGCCCACTTCTGAGCGCCGAACTCGAGGCCCTGGACAAAGCCGTGGCAAATCCTAAACGCCCGCTGGTGGCCATTATCGGCGGCTCGAAAGTTTCCACCAAACTGACCATTCTTGATTCGCTCTCCGCAAAAGTTGACAAGCTTATTGTGGGCGGCGGCATAGCCAACAACTTTATACTGGCCGCCGGTTATCCCATAGGCAAATCCTTGCAGGAACCGGAACTGGTTGATGAGGCCAAACGCCTGATCGCCGCCGCCAAGGCTGCCGGAGGCGAAATTCCCATTCCGGAGGACGTTGTCGTCGGCCCGGCCTTTGACGCGGCCAGCCCGGCTACGGTCAAAGCGGTCGGCGAAGTCGGCCCTGACGACATGATTCTGGATATAGGCCCGAAAACCTGCGCCAGATACCGTGAAATACTCATGCAGGCTGGGTCGATAGTCTGGAACGGTCCGGTCGGAGCGTTCGAGCTTGACCAGTTCGGCAAAGGCACGGAAAGCATCTGCAAGTCTGTTGCCGACAGCCCGGCCTTTTCCATGGCCGGTGGCGGAGACACCCTTACGGCTATTGAGAAGTATAAAGTGGAAGACAAAATTTCCTACCTTTCCACCGGCGGCGGCGCTTTTCTGGAATTCCTCGAGGGCAAGACCCTTCCGGCTGTGGCCGTGCTTGAAACACGCGCCAAATAAACAGCCCTCTTATATCAGGGCCGCAAGGCTCGCGCCTCAAGCGGGAAGAAGACCCAGGATCTTCTTCCCGCTTCGTTTTCCGCAAAGGGCAAACGGCTCAGATAGCCCCGCCCTTCAGCCCTGAAAAAGCATGATTTCATTTTGCCGGCAAACCCTGTCAACTAGTTCCGTCCGTTTCCGTCCGTTTCCCCGCCCAGCCGTCCGCTACGGACGGAAAAACCCATGATATTAGCCATTATCCGCTTCTTTCGGCCCACCCGTTATTTTTCCGTTTTTCCCGCACAAAGCGCTTTTTCCTAAATTATTTTCAAGGAGGTCAAATGACCATTGAAACCCAAACCAGCAAGGCGCAATACCTGGGCGACGGCACGGCACGGCTGTTTCCCGTGCCTTTCACCGTATACAAGACCGCGCATTTGCAAGTTATTCTCAGCGGTGATCAAAACGACGGCGTTACTCTTTCCGGCGGATACCGCGCGGCAGGGCTGGAGAGCGGCATGCCTACCGTGGAACTGGATGTGCCGCCGCAACGCGGAGAACGCCTGACCATTGCCCGGATTTTACCGCTTACCCAGGCTCTGGACCTGGAAAACGGCGGAAAATTCGACGCCGACAGCATCGAACAAGGGCTGGATGTGCTGGAAATGCAGATACAGCAAATTTCCGAAGCCGTTGACCGGGCCGTGAAGGTGGCGATTACCAGCGACAAGTCGCCGGAACAGCTTCTTGACGATCTGCTGGGCTCGGCCGACCGGGCCTGCGGGTGCGCGGACGAGGCTTGCCGCTGCGCCGCCGAAGCCTGTGAATGCGCGGAAGAAGCATCTGAACACGCGGACAGGGCCAAACAGCAGGCGGACAAGGTTACTTTGCCCCTGCCGGATATGCCTGATGACGCGGGCAAGTTCATCAGCGTGGCGGCGGACGGGGCCTGGGAATTGTCCGGGGTTGACCTGCCCGTGGCCACCGCCGCCAAACTCGGCGGCGTCAAGGTCGGCTCCGGCCTGTCGGTTACGGAAGACGGCACCCTGAGCGCGGGTGAGGGCTACGCGCTGCCTGCGGCCACAACCACTAAACTTGGCGGCGTCAAGGTGGGCGCGAATTTGTCTGTTACGGCGGACGGAACTTTAAGCGCCGGGGCCTATACCCTGCCAACGGCCACAAGTTCCCGCCTGGGCGGCGTCAAGGCCGGGTGGGGCATATCAGTTTCGGGCGATGGAACAATATATCTTGCCGGCGGAAATCCCCCGCCCCTTCCCGCCTGGAGCGGCCTGGGGCAATGGGGGCTGGCGAATATTATGGAAGTCAACGGCAACGGCATGGACGTGCACCGCAGGGTGCAAGCGCCTTCCGGAGGCACCTGGGCTTATTTATTATGCCGCGTAACAAAGGCTAACGGTTCCACGCAAGCCGGCTTTTTAAGCGCGGGGCTGGCCGCCGGGGACACCGTTTTGTATCAAAGCACCTATCAGGCGGGATATAGCAACCAAGACGACGCACAAGCCCTGTGCTGGAGGATTTACTAATGTACGTAGCGCGAAGACATGACCTGACTTTTGAGGTGGAGAGAGAAGGCCTTCCGTATCATGTAACTGAAGCCGATCCGCTTTTTCCGCCCTTGCTTGCGGAGCATTCCGGACTTTTGCCGGGCATGGCCCTGGTGGACGGAGCGTTGACCGAGGACCATCGCCGGGAACGCGGCTGGGTAAACGGCGTGGAAACCGTAATTGAAGGCTTCGGCCCCTACCCGGAAGGCTGGAGCGCCGCCCCGCCCCCGCTAACGCTGGAAGTGGCGCGCGAACGCAAGCTTGCAGAGGTGATCGGCGGATACCGCGCCGCCTTTTCCAAACTTGACGCTATTTACCCCCTGGAAGAGCGCGAAGGCTGGCCGCTGCAAAAGGAAGAAGCCCTGAGTTTGCAAGCTGACCCGGCGGCGCGGACGCCGGTGCTTTCCGGGCTGGTGGCGCTGCGCGGAAAAGGCGAAAGCGTGGCCGAACTGGCGGAAAAGGTGCTTCACAACGCGGCCCTGTGGGCGCAGGTTTACACGCTCTTGACCGGGCAGCAGCAGCGCCAGTTCGCCGAGGTTAACGTCCTGGCCGCCGTAGAGGAAATTATGTCTTACCCCGTTCACTATCAACTGCCGGAAGGCTTTTAAGAGGAAACGCCGATATGCCGAGAACCCCTGTAACGATAAGCGATAGCTGGAACTTGACCGAAGACGGGCAGTATCGCCTTTACCTCAACCCCCAGGCGCGGGGCGGTTCCCTTTCCGTAAGCCTGGAATGGCAGGGCGGAGCGGCCGCCCCGGCCGGAAGCGCGGAGGTGAGTATGGACGGCCAGCCCATGACCGGCGGAAGCTGGAGTTTGGGAACCGAGCGCCTGAAAACAATCGACGCTTGCCCCCGCTACCTTGATTTCGACGTGAGCGGCTTTCCGGCCGACGGCGTCATGACTTTTACTTTCTGGTAAGGCGGCAAACATGGCGAACATAATTTCAACGCAATCCGGCAATTGGTCGGCAACAGCCACCTGGGCGGGCGGCGTTGCTCCGGCGGCGGGCGACGACGTTACTATCAGCGCCGGGCATTCCGTTATCCTGGACGCGGCCTTCACCGCTGAAAAATCCCTGACCGTAAACGGCAAGCTGAGCCTGGCCGCCAGTTTGCAGACCGGCAACAGCACGGGCAAGGACTGCGCTTTTACCCTGAACCCCGGCGCTGAGCTGGAGATAAGCGCCGCCGGAACCTGGCTGACCGGCAACGGCGTGTACACGCTGAAAGGCACGGCGGACAATTGGGCCAGGCTTTCCGGGGCGGGTACCATGAATATAACGACCAGCCCATCTTCGCCCAAGCTCCGTTGGGATTGCCGGCACCTTTCCGTAACCATGACCGGCGCGGTGATGTTCAACGTGCAAGGCACGCACGGCGGCGCGGCCATAGATCCCGCCCTGATCTTCGACCATTGCGTATTCGAGGGTTACGCGTCTTTGGGCATGGGCCGGGGCGGCTACACGCCCGCCACAACGCCTATCTCCATAACCAATTGCGATTTTCGCGGCGCCGGAGTTGTAACTGTATCACGCATTTTGTCTAACGGCCCAGCCGTAATTTTTGAAAATAACACCACATACAGCCAGACAGTGCGCTCAGGCGTGAGATTTTTCGTGGGCGGCCCCGTTGTGGTGTGGAAAGACTGCGTAGCCGTAAACCACGGGGCCAACGGCAGCTATTCTTCAGCGCTGCCTTTGGCGGCGGAGGGCGGCGCGCACCTGAACGACGTTACCAGCACCCCGGCGTTGTTTTATTCCGGCTCGGCGGAGGGCGGCTATATCACCGGGGCCTTGCTGGCTAACGCGAACAGCGCCCCGGCCAATTTCAACCCGCACCTGGTTACAACGCCCAGGGTGGAAGACTGCGTTATCGAAATGTTCGGTTCGGAGCCGAACGCGCATATCATAGCCGTATCTTACAAAAAAGCGGAAAGCCGCCGCAACCTGATGATCGGCGTGGGCGACCTGTTCAACCTGGTAGGCGATTACGCGCTGGACGCCGACATAGCAAACAATACGGTAGTGCGCTTTGATACTGGCAGCACCGGCGGCTTGGCCCTGATGGAAAACGGCTCCAACACGCCGCCTTCCTACGGCTTGAAATGCCGCAACAATTTACACGGCAGTTTATCCGAAAGCGGCGCGGCAACTTATATGCTGCGCGTGGTGGGCGGAAGCGCCCCGCTCTATGCGGATTCCGACTACAACGCCAACTTCAACGTGACGCAGCCCTATCATGACCGGGTGATCAACAGCAGTGCGGCGGAACACGACATAGTGGGCGACCCGCAATTTACCGACCCCTCGCGCCGCGTGGCCGGGTGGGCCGCTTCAGTGGGCCTGTCCGGAACCTATGAAGCCGCGCGGGACTGCTTCCTCGCCATGAACGGGTACGATGCGGATACCAAGACGCAGAAGGCCGCGAACATTCCGGCTTACGGCTGGCAGGACTGCGTGAACTGGCTGCGCGCAGGCTTCACCCCGCGCAACACGGCCCTTGCTTCCGCCGGCGAAGGCGGAACTTACATAGGGGCCATTCCGCCTTCCGCCGGGCCGAACCCGCCAGAGCCGGAATACGCCCTTACCCTGGCCGCCCTGCCCTCCGCCCTGGCCCCCGGCGCAACCAGCCAGTTTACGGCCACGCTTACGGACAACGGCAACCCTGTGGCCGGGCAGCGAGTGAACTTCAGCAAGGTTTCCGGCACGGGCGGCGGCGCGTTCAGCCCGGCTTACGCCAACACGGACGCGAACGGCCAGGCCAGAAGCACATTCACCGCCGGGGCTTTGGGAACCTTGACCGCGCGCGCCGTTCTGAATGCGGACGCAAGCGTTTACGCCGAACGGACGATTACGGTAAGAGACACGCCGCCCGCGCCGACGCCGGGCGAATTAGCGTGGCATACGCCGGAGTGGCGTTAGCCTTATAAAAGGGAGGGAAGTTATGCCTGCGGGAATAAAAGGATACGGCCAGCAACTTATTGTGGCCTTTGACCAATTACTGAACGTCGCGGCCGGCGGCTGGGCGGATGAAACGTTTTCCGCCCGCTGCTGGCGGCTGAAAGACAAAAATGCGGGCTGGGCTTTGGCCAGGCGCATGGTTGACGGCATTTTCTTCTGGCAGGACGGGCACTGCCGGTCCGCCTGGGAGAATGTCATGAACAGGGTTTATGTGCCTGGTGAAGGAAAAATGCAGTAATCAGGCTCTATGCCATAGGCTTAGGCATGAATTTTTCATGCCGGACGCAATCAAAGCGGCCTTTTCTGCGGTGGACGCGTATCACTATGACGCCTGGCCTGAGCAGAAAGGCCGCTTTCAGTGCGCGCGACGCTCGCCACGCTTACCGCTATGGCATTTTTTTCCAACAAGGCCAAAGAGGCTTCGCGCAGCGTCGCTCCGGTGGTGAAAATATCATCCAGCAGCAGAACATGGCAGCCGCGCGCCGCCTGCGCCGCCATGAAAATGCCCTTCACGTTATCTTGCCTTTCTTCCAGGCTAAGCTCGCTTTGCGGGCGACTTGGACGCACCCGGCGCAGCAAACCGGGAACAAACGGAACGCCCAGTGAAGAGGCGAGATGCCGCCCCAGTTCATGCGACTGGTTGAACCCGCGTTGAAACTGCCTGCGGCTATGCAGGGGAACCGGACTTATAACCGCTTTTTCGCCTTTTTCCTTCATGTCTTCAGCCCAGGTTCGCAAACCAGGGGTTGAAGCGAGAAGACGCCCGAGAAAAGAAGCCAGATGAAGGCGTCCGCCATATTTTAACCCAAGCAGGGCTTCGCGCAGCGCCCCTTCGTAAACCCCGTAAAAAAAAGCCGCCCGCCAAGGCGGGGGAGCGCTAAGGCACCGGGCGCAAGCGGCGGGCGGAAGATGCGGCCAGGCGGTCAGTTCACCGCAAATCGGGCAATAGCCGCCGCCGCGGCGTGTGAAAAGGGCCAGGCAATCCGGGCAGAGCCCGCTGAAATGACGACGTTCGGAGGAAACCGGGAAAGCGCAACGCAAACAACGCCTTTCAGCCAAAAGGGCGCGCACGGAACCAACAAAGGAGCGTACGCGCCCGAATGGAGATTCAGCGCCTGGCATAGGCGGCTATCTGCTCTTGCAAATCCGGCCTGGATTGCAGGTCTTCCGGCCCATCAAGACCGTAGAGCAGCAAAGGGTCGGCTGCAACCTCGCGGCCGAGGGCGGAAAGAAAATATTTAAGCGTCAACAGGCTGCCGGAAAAAAGGTTTTCACCCTTCCGCCGCCCCCCGATAAGAATAACCTTGACCTGACGCTTGTTTTTTTTAGCGCGCAAGCCCGGGTTGTTGTAATAAAACTGGCTGCGGTCTATCAAAATTTTAAACTGGGCCGGAAGGTTGTAGAAATAAATGGGCGAAACCAGGCAGACTTCCGGAGCTTCCAGCAGGGCGCGAAAAACAATTTCGCTTTCATCGTGCTCAACGCACGGGCAGACAATGTCGCCAGTTTCATGCGTTCCTGGCTCCGGCCCAGCGGACGCCGCCGCCCTGCGCCGCTTTTCGCACGCTCCGCAGCTTATGCAGGGCGCTACGCGGCAGTGGCGGAGAAAAAAAGGCGGCAAATCAAAAAAATCATATTTACCGGCCAGCTCGGACGCAAAAATTTGAGCCGCCAGATCACAGTTGCCCCGGCGTGGGCTGCAGGCAAGCACCAGGGGGAAACGGGCGAAAAGATTTTTCTGTTTTTCTCCATTCAAGGCCGCGTCTAAATTTTTAATGCCCATACAATTAATTCCGTAACAAAGTTAAGTGGTTACAGGCACGGTATTTTCCATGGCAGGTTTGTCAGGCCGGAACAGCCGGGCATGACATACAAACAAAGAAGGAACAACAAACGTTGTTCCTTCTTTGTTACAATCCCTTGCTCCTGCCGCAAAAAGGATTTTTCTCCATTTCCTCGCCGACCGTCGTTTCCGGGCCATGCCCGCTGAAAATGATGGTGTCTGGCGGCAATGTGAATATTTTTCCGACAATGGAACGCATAAGGGTGTCGGAATCACCGCCGGGAAAGTCAGTGCGCCCGGCTGAACGCTTGAATATCACATCGCCGGAAAAAATCAGACCCGGCCCCTTGTTATCTTCGTAGCCGACGGCTTCCGGAGGAAAATAGAAAGACAGGCTCCCCGGAGTGTGCCCCGGAGTTGCCAGCACCTTGCAGGTTACTCCCAGGATGTCGAGGTCGCCTTCATCCAGGTTGGTGAAGGCATACTCATTCACCAAAGGCAGGCCGAAACCGCCGCCGCGCCCGTGCTCCATTTCCAGCAAAAAACCGTCGCGCTCTGACGCCAGTACCGGTGCCCCGGTTCCAGCGATCATGACGGCGTTGCCGTAAGTGTGGTCAAAATGCAGGTGCGTGTTCAAAATGTGCGTTACCTTCCAGTTTTCGTTCGCCACAAAACGCAACACCTGGCCGGGGTTTCCGCCCGGATCAATCACCACGGCCTCTTTGCCGTTGCTGACCATATAGCAGTTGGTATCCAGCGGGCCCAGCCCGAAACAGTTAAACTGCAACATATATTTTATACCTTTATTTAATTATTTGACGATTTGTTACTACTCGACTTGCTGAATGCCGTCAAGCCGCCACAAGCTGCCGTTCTTACCGGCGTCGCGGCAGAAAGTCCAAAGTTCGCGCGCCTGGATGGTTCCGTCTTCAAGCGTTTCCTGCATCAGGGCCTGAAAATACACTCCGGCCAGTTCGCGTTCGCCGCCTTCCGCCTTGTCCGTTCTCCAGTCCACAAGATCGGCGTCAAGCATCAGAACCTCGGTTTTACCCGGTTCGCGGTCTTCTTCCGCCTGTTTGCGGATTTCCTCCAGCATGCCCGGGGTAACGAACTTGCCAAGGTCGTCGAAATCGCGCACGTCCCAGGCGGATTGCAGGCGCATGAACATCGCCTTGGCTCCCTTGATGAAATCCTCCCGGTCAAAATCAGGCGGAAGCTTCGGCCCGGCGGAGGCAAAACCGCCGCCGTTCGCGCCGGTTCCCGCGCCGCCTTGCGGCGCGCTTTTAAGGTGTCCCCACGGGTCGGCGGAAACCCCGCCGTTACCGCTGCCTGCCGGAGCGGGCCTTCTGAGCCGGCTGAAAATTTTCAGCCCGAAATAAATCATGAAGCCTATAAGCAAAATATCGAGGAAGCCGGCTCCGCCGGATGGGCCGCCGCCCAGCATGGAACCAAGCAGGGTTCCGGCCAGAAGGCCGCCGAGCAGGCCCTTGCCGCCAAAACCGCCCGAAGCCGGCCCGGGAACAGGAGCCGTTTGCTGCTGGCGCGAAGTCTGGTAATAATCCTGCTGCGCGGGGCGTGAAGGCTGAGGAGCGGGAGCGCTGCGCCCATATGAAGACCCTGAGCCGAAAGAACGCCCCCCGCCCAGGCGGGCCGCATCGGATTCAGCCGGGAAAACGGCGAAAAAACAGGCGCAAAACACGCCACAGAACAAAACAAACACTGCCGGCTTAAAAATATTCTTCATAACATCTCCTTATAAAACCGCTTCCACATTCCGCCGCGCTTTCTTCTCATAGATACCGAAGGCGGACAGAAGTTCACGAAAATCTTTGGCGTCAAACGGTTTTGTCACATAGGCCGAAACCGCGCCTTCAAGATAGGCCTGGGCTATGTTTTGCGAATCGTCCAGCCCGCTGACCATTATAACAGGAACTTCCCCACGGCCTTTTCCGCCCGGTTTTCTGAAAAATCGGCGCAAAAAGCGCCAGCCGCGCGGAGCGCGGGCGGCTTTTTCCAGGTTTCTGATCCTGGCGAGGGCTTCGTGCCCGCTCATGGTCGGCATGATAATGTCAAGGCAGACAAGGTCATAAGGACGCCCCGCTTCCATGGCTTTCGCAAAGGCCTCCACGGCCAGGTGCCCATCGACTACGCAGTCGCATTCGCCATAGGAAAAAAGAATGCTTTCCAGGCTCTTGCGTCCGACAAGGTCGTCGTCAGCCAGCAAAAAACGCATTACATTCCAGCTCCGCAGCATTTTTTATACTTCTTCCCGCTGCCGCAGGGGCATTCGTCATTGCGCCCGACCTTCGGAGCGTCGCGTTTGACCGGAGTTTTACGGGCCTGTTCCGCCGCTTCGCCGGAATAGGAAAGCTTTGTGGTTTCCTTGTGTTTAAACTCCATGTCCCGCGCGTTCCTGGAGGCCTGGGCCTCAGTCTGGGCGGAATGGTCCGCCGGCGTTTCTTCAGGCGCGGACGGTTCCTCGGAAGGCGCCTGCAAGCGCAAGTGAGTCAAAATACGCACCACGTTTTCGCGTATCCTTTCCAACATGGCCTGGAACATGCTGAAACCTTCGCGCTTGTATTCCTGTTTTGGGTCGCGCTGTCCGTAGCCGCGCAGCCCGATGCCCTCGCGCAGGTGATCCATGTTCAGAAGGTGCTCTTTCCAGGCCCGGTCCAGCTCTTCCAGCAGGAAGTAACGCAAAAGGTCGGTGTAGCGTTCGCCCATGTGGGTTTTCAGGTTACGGTCAAGCGAGGCGAAAACGCTTTCCCTGACCGCTTCCGGCGCGGGCAGGGCCCGTCCGCCGGCGAGAGCGGCGGCCTCTTCGCGCGCAATATTGAAAATATCTTCAAGATGCGCATAGATAATTTCATTTTGCTCAGGCTCAAGGTCGCCCTTGGCGGCCTCGGCCGGGGCGAATATCTCGTCCAGCAAATCATCGGCGAATGTTTCGAAACGGCTTTCAAGTTCGGTTGAGCGCATGGTGTCGCGGCGAAGGGAATAGATTACCTCGCGCTGCTGGTTCATAACGTTGTCGAAATCAAGCAAGGATTTGCGTATTTCAAAGTTATGCCCTTCCACCCTTTTCTGGGCGTTCTGGATGGCGCGGGTTATAAGGCCGTGCTCAATGGCTTCTCCGTCTTTCAGGCCAAGGCTTTCCATCAGCTTCATGTGCTTGTCTGCCCCGAACAGGCGCATCAGGTCGTCTTCAAGCGAAAGATAAAAACGCGAAGAGCCGGGGTCGCCCTGGCGGCCGGAACGCCCGCGCAGCTGGTTGTCTATGCGGCGGCTTTCATGCCGTTCCGTTCCCAGGATATGCAGGCCGCCCAGTTCGCGCACTCCGTCTCCCAGCACGATGTCCGTTCCGCGCCCGGCCATGTTGGTGGCTATGGTCACCTTGCCGGCCTGGCCCGCCTCGGCGATGATGGCGGCTTCCTTGTCATGCTGTTTGGCGTTCAGCACGTTGTGCGGAATATTCGCCTTTTTCAGCATGGATGAAAGCAGCTCGGAAATTTCAATGGAAATGGTGCCCACCAATACCGGCTGGCCCTTGCGGTAAAGTTCGGCTATAGCCTGGGTGATGGCTTCGTATTTTTCCGCCTTGGTGCGGTAGACGAGGTCCGGCATGTCATCGCGCACCATAGGCCGGTGCGTGGGAATGCTGATAACCTCAAGCCCGTATATTTCGTGGAATTCGACCGCTTCGGTATCGGCCGTTCCGGTCATGCCGGAAAGTTTGTCGTAAAGGCGGAAGTAGTTCTGAAAGGTAATGGAGGCCAGGGTCTGGTTTTCAGCTTCCACCTTGACCTTTTCCTTGGCTTCAAGGGCCTGGTGCAGGCCGTCTGAAAAACGGCGGCCCGGCATCAGGCGGCCGGTGAACTCGTCCACTATGACCACCTGCCCGTCGTTGACGATGTAGTCGACGTCGCGCCTGAACACCTTGTGAGCCTTCAGGGCCTGAAGCACATGGTGCTGGTAGGTGATGTTCTGCGGGTCAAAGAGGTTGTCGACATGCAGCAGGCTTTCAACCTTGGCCACGCCTTCTTCCGTAAGCGAGGCGGTTCTGGCCTTTTCATCGACCGAATAATCCGTTTCAGGCTCAAGGCGGGGAATTATGGCGTCTATCTTGCGGTAAAGGTCGGTTGAATCTTCAGCCTGCCCGGAAATGATCAGAGGCGTCCTGGCCTCGTCTATAAGAATGGAGTCGACTTCATCGACTATCGCGTAATTATGCGGCCGCTGCACCAGCTGTTCCTGGTAAAATTTCATGTTGTCGCGCAAATAGTCGAAGCCGAATTCGTTATTGGTGCCGTAAGTGATGTCTGCCGCATAGGCGGCCTTGCGCTCGGCGTCGTTCAGGCCGTGCAGGATAACCCCGACGCTCAGCCCGAGGAAGCTGTATATCTTGCCCATCCATTCAGAGTCGCGCCGGGCCAGGTAGTCGTTAACCGTGACGACGTGCACGCCTTTGCCGGAAAGGGAGTTAAGAACCACAGGCAGGGTAGCCACCAGCGTTTTGCCTTCACCGGTGCGCATTTCCGCTATTTTCCCATTATGAAGCACAATGCCGCCGATAAGCTGCACGTCAAAGTGGCGCATGTCGAGAACGCGGCGCCCGGCCTCGCGCACCAGGGCGAAAACTTCAGGCAGCATATCGTCAAGAGCGCGCCCGTTTTGCGCTTCTTCCTTGTAGCGGATTATGCGCTCCGGAAAATCGGAATCGGCCAAGGCGCGCATTTCAGGCTCAAGGGCGTTGATTTTGTCTACAAGAGGCATAATCTTTTTTATGTAGCGTTCATTGCTTGAACCGAAAATTTTACGGGCGATCATTTTAAACATTGCGGCTCCGGGAGCTTAGGGCTTAAGTTGAGTTGGGGCGCGGCCAAAACGGCTTGCCCCTTTTTGTATATATATCTTTTAAATATAAGTCATAGATTTGAGTTTGGCAAATACTAAACCCCAGTCAATTTTTTGGCCGAACGTCACGAAAAGAAAGTCTTAGAAAAATAATACAGATAAATCAGTATATTATATTTATGGCCCAAAGTTTGCATGGTTTTTTGCGAATGCAGATTTTGCCTTCGTAAAACAGATTGCAACGGTAACGCGCAAAGCGGTTTACTTTCAGGAGGATAGCATGTTCTTTTTGATGGGCGCCAACGATAAGAAAACCAAAAAATCCAGCTCGCAGAAAGCGGAAAACCTGGAAAGAGTGAAGGAACTTTTTTCCGCCGGGCGTTTTCCGGTAGTCACCACCCAGGACCTGGGAGAAGACCGCAAAATAGGCCGCGTGCTCGGCCTGGTGGTCTTTCGCGGCTATGACTCGGAGGAAGCCTTCTTCGGCATGGCCACCCGCGCCGTGAACAAGGGCGCCCAAGCTATTATCGGCTACCAGGAACAGGTGGCATTTCACCCGGACGGCAGCAAATTCTTCACCTGTTACGGAACAGCCGTGCAGTTCGAAGGCGGCTCCATTTCCGCGCAGGGAACGCTTTCTTTAAGCGCCTGACCATTTTTGCCGCAAACCGGCGCCATAACCGGCAAGAGGCTGGCTTGAGGGCTGCCGGAATGCGGATGTCGGCCCGCGCGCCGATAAACGCTTTTCAGAATCAGGGCATCTATGATACAGGCACAGGCAGGTGCTTTATGCGAACTTTACGGTTATATAACCATATTCTGGCGGCTTTCATAGCCCTGACGCTCGCGTTCGCGTCCGGCTGCGGAAAGGGGACGCAGTCCGGAGCTTACTCGGGTCTGGGCAAGTCCGGCTCGCGCACGGCGCGCGGCTTCAAGCCGTATACGATAGACGGCACCACATATTACCCGCTGACCAGCGCCCAGGGGTTCCGCGAAGAAGGCATAGCTTCGTGGTACGGCCCGGATTTTCACGGCAAAACGACGGCCAACGGCGAAGAATACGACATGTACGACATGACCGCCGCCCATAAGCTGCTGCCCTTTGACACCAAGGTGCGGGTGACCAACCTTACGAACGGCAAGAGCATTGTGGTGCGCATCAACGACCGTGGGCCTTTTATCGACAAACGCGTCATCGACCTTTCCAAAACCGGAGCCGACCGCCTTGGCATGCTGGGCTGCGGAACCGCCCGCGTGCGCGTTGAAGCCATAGGCGCTCCTCCGGCCTGCCCGTCGCCTCTGCCCGCCCCGCAACAAAACCCCAGGCAGGCGACTCCGCCCAGCTTTTACGTGCAGGTTGGCTCTTTCTCGCAAAAACCCAACGCCCAAGCCATGGCCAAACAGATAAGCGGAAACGGGCTGGCGTCAAGGATCTATTACGCCAACGAAGCCAGGGTCTGGCGCGTCCAGGCCGGGCCGTTCAGCAGCCTTACGCAGGCTGAACGGGCGAAAAGCCTCTTGCGCGGAGCCTCTTCCGGAATGGTTGTATTCGCGGAATGATTTTCTCTGAACCGAAAACCCGAAAGGCCGGATTTTTCCGGCCTTTCGGGTTTTCGGTATCGTTCAGCGCTTTTCAATTCTGCAAAGCTCACACCGCGCTGTCGCGCCGCCAGGGCAAATAAATGTTCAGAGTCAACTTGCTCTAAACCACTCCGTTGCGCACGTTGCTGGGCTTGCCGTCCAGAAAATTCCTGACGTTGCTGAACACGCCGTCCAGCAGGCGTGTTCTGGCCTCAACGCTGGCCCAGGCTATGTGGGGGGTTATGATGCAGTTCGGCGCGCCGAGCAGCGGGTTATCCGCCTGCATGGGCTCAACGGCCACAACGTCCAGCCCGGCCCCGGCTATCACGCCGTTTTTCAGGGCGTCGGCCAGGTCTTTCTCGTTAACCAGAGGACCGCGCGCGCAGTTTATGAACAGGGCGCTTTTTTTCATGGAGCGCAGCAAGCCGGCGTTCACCATTCCGGTGTTTTCCGGGGTAAGCGGGCAATGAAGCGTGACCACGTCGGAAGTTGCGAAAAGTTCCGCCAGGCCTGTGAACTCGAACGGGCGGTATTCCGGCAGCGGTTTCGGGCGCGGGGCGTAGGCCAGCACGTTCATGCCGAGGTGATGGGCCAGGCGGGCCACCCCCTGCCCGGTATCGCCGAACCCGACCACGCCTATGGTCTTGCCGGCCATTTCCACTACAGGGGCTTTCCAGAAGCAGAAGCGCTTGCTGGCGATCCATTCCCCATCGCGCACGGCCTGGGCGTGCCGGCAAAGATTTCCGGCCAGGCTGAAAATCAGGCCGAAGGTGTGCTGCACGACCGAGGCTGTCGAATAGTTAGGCACGTTGCAAACCGGTATATTGCGGGCCGCCGCAGCCTTCACGTCAACCTGGTTGTAACCGGTGGCCACGGTGCCTATATATTTCAGCCGGGGCGCGCTTTGAATATGTTCCGCCGTCACCTGGGTTTTGTTCGTCAAAACTATGTCGGCGTCTTTAATGCGGGCGGCAACCTCATGCGGATCGCTGCGGGCGTAAATTTCCACCTCGCCCAGCGAAGCGAAATCCGGCATGGCTATGCCGTCTCCGTCTGTGCCCATGTCAAGGAAAACAATGCGTATTTTTTCCATAGTCGCTCCGGTCGGTTAGCATTTAAAAAAGCGAACCGTAAAAACATAGCGCGGAAGGAGGCAAAGCACAAGACCGCGCCTTGCCGTAAATGGAAAGGGTTTTCAGGGCCGCGCGCCCGGCTTGTACAGAGTGAGGGGAGCCGGGCCGGATAACCCCTGGCGTCCGGGAAGGGAAGCCCGGTCTGAACGCTTGGCGCGCCCCAGCAGGTTATAAAGATTGTATACGGCATCCGGCTCCGGAAAATCTTCCGGCGCGAATTCCGGCCGAACCACCAGAAAAAAACGCTCGGACAGCGCCTGGGCGAACTCGCCGCAACGCCACGGGGCCGGAACCACCGCCCCATCACCCTGCTCCGGCAGGCCTTCGCGGCCGCAAGAAGCGCCTGCGGCCGACGCCGCCCGAGCCGGGCCGTCGCCAAGAATGATAACTTCGCGCAGGTTACGCTCTTCAAGCCAGGCCAATTGAGCCTTCAGGCGCTCTTGCCCTCCGCTAGCCGCAACAAACACGGCGGCCTGTTCAAGCCCGCCTCGCCCCTTGTTTCCCCAGTCTCGCGGCGGCCACTCCGCATATGATGAAAACGCGCGGCGCAAGGCGCGCCAGGCTGAACGCGCCCGCGCGCCCAGGTTGTCTCCCAGCAGTTGATAACAAGCGGAAATAACACGGCTTTTTCCATATTCCCTGAAGTAGTGCGCCCCGCCCCGCAGGCCAAGGGTGGAACGCGCCGCCAGGGCGGTTTCCTGAAAAGTTTTGAACGCCCGGCGCGGGCTGTTGGAAACCCCGCCCTCAATCATGGCGGAAACGGCCAGCGGCAGTTCCAGCACCTGACTGTTGCCGCGCATGGCCCGGCAAAGAAACTCGAAATCTCCGGCGATGCGGTATTCCGGATTAAAGGGAAATTTTTCCAGAACGGAGCGGCGCATGAACATGGAAGGAAAAGAATAAGGCATGCGGCAGCCGCGCAGACTTTCCAGAACATCCGGGCAGGAGGCGGTTTTATAGCGGAGCGCGAAGCCGTTTTCCGTCTGAAGGCGCAGCCAGCCAGGCGCAAAGCCGATTTCCGGCCCGGCCTTCTCAAGGCGGCCCTTAACTTCCCCCAGAACGGTGCCGGACAAAGGCGCGTCATCCGCCCCCAGAAAAAGCGCCCATTCGCCGGAAGCGCGCGCCACGGCCTTGTTCCAGGCATCGTAGATGCCTCGGTCTTTCTCGCTGGCGATGTTCAGAAACGGCAGTTTTTCCCGGAAAGCTGCCGCCACTTCAAGGGTATTGTCCGTTGAGGCGGCGTCCTGAATCACCAGTTCGAAATCGCGGCAGGTCTGCCCGGCCAGGGCTTCCAGGAGAAAAGGCAGGCTTTGGCCCGCGTTGTAGGTGGCGGTTATTATGCTGAAAAAAGGCGTCATGCTTGAACCGGCGGTTTCCAGGTTGAGGTGCTAAAGGGAAGGTCAGCCCTTTCCGAAAACTAAAACGAGCTGCCTGTTCAGCAGGGTTTTAATCACGAAAAACGGATTATACCGGCGCAGCATGGCCCGTTTGCGCATGCGCAGCGTGCCGGGGCCGGGCTTGCGCGGCAACGCTGCGCTGTGGCGCAGCACCGCCCGCACATAAGGGCGGTAAAGCCCGTTCACCACATCTTTCGCGCCTTTCAGGCCATAAGGCTTCAGGCCCAGGTCCCACAGGGGCCCGATAACGTTGCGCACGCCCTGGAAATGATAAAATACCAATGGAACGCCGTTTAAAGAAATTTCCTCTCCGGAAAAACGCAGCTTGTAGTTTTCCAGGTTCCAGGGGGCCACGTTCACCCCCTCGTTTTTTATGACAACCGTGTCGAAAAACTCAGTGAAGCGGTCCAGGTATTTCTGGTCGGCGTAGCGTTCGCCGTCGATATAGTCATGGCACCACTCCAGGCAGCGTTCACGCCACCACTCCAGGCAGCGCAATCCTTCCGCGTTGTTGCGGAAAGTCTGCCAGCCTACGTTATATTTTCCATATCGCTCCGCCTCCCGCATCCGGGCGGAAAAACGGTGGGGCACGATACCCACGGACGCGTCGCCCAGTTCCGCCAGAACCGGGGACGGGTCGGAAAAAAAGAGGCAGTCCGCGTCGACATAAGTCAGAATGTCTATTTCCGGGTGCTTGCGCAGCAGAAAACGCGGCCAGCAGGGCGAAGTTGTAAAATAATATTCCACAGTCTTGCGCGTATTTTTAACGGCCAGAAGCTCAGGGTCGTAAGCCTCAAGTTCTTCAAGGCCGTAAAGCGTCACCTCCGGCAAGGCCATTTCCTCGAGTATTTCACGGCATTCCCGGCTCATGCACAGCACGAAAAGGCGGGCTTCCGGGCAGTGCTTCTTAAGGCTTTCATAAAGCGCCAGCGCGCGCGGCAGATAGTTATGGTCAAAATATGCGCAAAAATTCAACATGCGTGCTCCAGAACGAATCAAAACCGGATACGTTATGAACGTTTTTTATACCACCCCGCCACCCGGCAATGCGCTTTTTCATATAAAAAATAGAACAGGCAGCCGGCGGAAACGCAAATGACGAGAGACGACGCGGCGTACGCGCCGAAACCGTAATCGGAAAAAGCGTATTGCCAGGGGGTTGAATAATAGAATTTCTGCACAAGGAAAATATGCAGGGAGGCCTTGCCTATATACAAAAGCGGCTTGAGCAGCGGGGAAGGCAGCGACATAAGCGCGCCCTGCGCCGCAAGCCCCCAGTAAACGACAGCGAAGGCGTAAGGGGCCACCGGCATGGCCGTTGTTTTCCAGCGGGTGAAAAACACCGGATTATAGTTCAGGTAATTCGCCACCAGAATGTAAATAAGCCCGGAAGCCAGGCAAATGTGCGGAACGAGGGTGCCTCTGAGCTTCTCGCGGTAAAAGAACAGGAACATGCCCATGAGCACGAAGGTAAAATAGCGGCAGAAACTCAGGGCGTAAAAATCAATGCTGAAGGAAAAGGCCCCCATAGCGGCTTCAAAAACCAGGTTCAGCAGGCAGAGCGCGAAAGCGCAAAGCAGAGGGCTTTTTTTGAAAGCCAGGAACATGAAGGGAAAACAGATAAGAAGCTGGCAAAGCACCGGCACATAGTAGCTTCCCGGACCTATGCCGCCGCCGAGAAAACGCTCCAGCCACCACAAAGGGCCGTTCGCGGCGATTTTTCCGGAGAAAAAAACCGTTTCCACCGCGAACACGGCAAGGAACGGGCCGACGATGCGCGTGAACTTGGCCCGGAAATTTTTTGTCTCAAACCACTCCAGAACGGATGACATTCCCCGCTTTTCCGAAGACAGGCTGTAAGTGAAGCCGCTTATGACCATAAAAAGCGGCACGGCCATGTCAACCCAGAAAGGGAAGAGCAGGCGCGTTCTGTCTTCAGCCGTGAATTCGCAGTGCGTGAGCACCACCATGAAAATACAGAGGGCTTTAAGAATATCAAGGGCGTCCAGACGCCCGGGCTTGCCTTGAACCGCCTTGTTCATCTTATTCACGCCCCCGCGTCGGCTGTTGTTTTCTGGGGTCGACCTTGTAAGGAAAAACCTTTCCCGCGAAAGTTCCTTTCGGAAAGGCGTCAACGCTGGATTTGAGCGACAGGTTGATCACCGGGACGGCGTGCGCCTCGGCATAAGCCTTGACCAGCCGCAACTCCTCGTGCAGCTTGGCGTTCGGCTTCAGGTAATGCTTGTAATAGCTGCGCGTGTCCACAATGGTTTCCGCATCGTAAAAATGCTTCGCGTCTGTAACCACGTTGCAGTTTTCGTCTATGCTGAAGCTGTCCGAAAGGTCGAAGCCTATAATCCAGACCCTTTTATATTCCGCCACCAGAGCCAGGTATAAAGCCGCAATGGTCACCGTTTGGCAGGCGAAGCTGGCCAGGCCGCGCCGCAGGCGGAAATCAGCCAGCCGGTTATAATCCGTCAGGCCCCAGGTGGAAAAACTGCGCAGCGTCACGTTGCGGTTGTCAATATGCCCGCGCGCGTAAGCGTAATATTCATGCGGCACGTAAAGCTGCATTTCATAGTCAAGTTCGTTCAGGGCTTTGTAAAGGTTGAGGAAGTCGCCATAACGCCTGTCGTCATGCGGCATGCCGAAAAAAAGCGGGTCGGCCATAACGTGCAGCCAGGGCCGCAGCTTATGAAACAACGGGGTAACCGGAGAAAAGTTCAGGCTGATTACGTCGCGCTTTTCAGCGAAGGCCGTAAGCTCCGCCTGATGTTCCGCAACCGAGGGCCCGTTGGCCACAATAACGCATTCGTCACGACGCCGGGCGGGCAAGGCCCATTTGCCGTAGATATATTTGCCGCGCAGCATGATAAGTTCGGCCCGCGCGGCTTCGCATAAAGAATACAGCGCCCCGGGCAGGCAGGCCCACAAAATTTTTCGCCCCAGGCTTTTAACGTTCATCACGGTTGCCCCGCTGTTATGTAATTAAAACTGACAAGATTGCGCTCGAGCAAAAACTCCGCCCAGAGCCAGTCAAGAGGCTCGTCAATATCCACGCTTTCCATGTCGCCCAGCAAAAAAGAACGCGTTTTCGCCCCGTAAAACGTCTTGTCGCGCCGGAAGCTTTCCCAGCGCGCGAAGTAAAAACCGCCGCTCGGGGTGATTTCCCTCGCGAAGCTCTGCCGGTTCACCTGGCCGCGCTGCCGCAGGTTCGCAGCCAGCCGTTCCAGGTAAATGGATTCAGGCTGTACAAGGAAGCTGCTTGGCCGCATTTCACGCACCGCCACCACCCCTTCGGCCTCACGGTCTTCTTCCAGCATTTCAGCCCCGGCCGCCAGGGAGGCGCGGCTGACGAAGGGGGAAGTCGGTTGAAGAAGGCAGAGCGCGTCAAAATTCAGGCCGAGGTTTTCCACATGGCGCATGGCGTGCAGGCAAACGTCAACCGACGAGGCGGAATCGCCCGAAAGTTCCGGCGGGCGGATGAACGGCGCTTCCGCTCCCTGTTCGCGGGCGATTTGCGCGTATTTTTCGCTGTCCGTGCTTATCCAGACCCGGCCCGGCAAAGGCAGGGCGCTTTTTATGCGCCAGCCGAGCAGCGGAATCCCGCCCAGAAGCCGGACGTTTTTATCCGGGATGCCTTTCGAACCGCTTCTGGCGGCCACCAGCCAGAGAATATTCAACGGCATAAAATTACCCCGGCAAATTATAAAAAGTTTTTTTCAGAATTTCCCCCAGAGGGCGCCCCATAAGCACACCGGCTATCAGTGCGGCGCTTCCCGGCCTGTCATACGGGTTGGGACACGAGGCCGCAAGGGCCTTATATTCCGGCGACAGCACCTGGCTCAAGCCTTCCCTTACGGACATTTCGTCCGCTTCGGCGTGCCGGACGCTCGCGGCCCGCGCCCGGCCTTTCTGGCGGTCGCCTATGTCCAGCGCCGGCGCTCCGAGGCTGGGCGCTTCAATGATGCCGCTTGACGAGTTGCCCGCCACGCAGGCCGAATATTTTACCGCCGCGAGGTAGCGCAGCACGCCAAGGGAATGGATGAAGCGAAAACGCCCCGCATTGCGCGCGGCGTATTCCTGCAGCAGGGCGTTCACCGCCATTCCTCCGCTGTCGGCGTTGGCGCCGGTGAAAACGACGCCGTATTCCGGAAAAGCTTCCAGCGCGCGCAAGAGGGCGGAACATTGCTGAACGGCGGTGTCGGCCTCAAGCGTTACCGGATGGAAGGTGCAGATTATATAAGGCAGGGAAGGGGAAAAACCGAAAAGCGAACGCATTTCCTCTTCCGGCGGCAAATTCAGGGTATGGATGTTTTCCACCCCGAGCGAACCGGCGTTCCATACCCTTTCCGGCGCTTCTCCGAGCTGGATGACCCGAAGGCGGTATTCCTCGCAGGCGGTGAAGTGCAAATGGCTCATTTTGGTAATGGAGTGGCGGAAAGCCTCGTCAACGGCCCCTTCGGTCGTCTCCCCCCCGTGGATATGGGCCAGGGGCACCCTGAGCAGAGAGGCGGCCACGGCGGCGGCCATGCTTTCGTAACGGTCGCCCAGAAGAACGAGAATATCCGGGCGGAGCGCCTCAAGTTCGCGCCCTAGCCCGGAAACGGCCGCCCCGAAAGAAGCGCAGTTTCCGGCGCGGGAATCGTCAGACAAAGGCAGGGTGACGCGGGCCGCTATGGGCAGGCCGTCCGCCTCGATTTCCCTGACCGTGCGGCCGAAACGCTCTTCAAAATGGGCCGCCCCGGCGATAAGCGCGAGATCGCAGGCGGGGCGGTCTTTCAATTCAAGGAGCAGGCCGCGCAAAAGCCCGTATTCCGCCCTGGTTCCGGTAAACACCGCTATTTTGCGCTTTGCGCTCATAGCAATTCGTCGGCCTTCAGGTCACGGGGGGCCGCCCGGCCTATGAATTCGTCCCAGCGCATGGGCGAAATGCCGTTGCCCGGCCTTTTTACGGTAAGGTTGTTTTCGCCCAGCAACTCTCCGGCCTTTATGTCGCGCGCCGCCACAATGGATTTGCGCGCCACCGCCCGGTTAGGCAGTTCAGAGGGCGAAGGGCGCTTTACCCCGTCGCCGAGGGCCAGTTCGATGTGGCGTACCCCGCCGACCAGGGCGGACAGTTCGTGCGGTTCCAGGCTGGCTTTATGATCAGGCCCTTCAAGGTTTTTATCCAGCGTGAAATGTTTTTCAATGATCGTGGCCCCAAGAGCGGCGGCGGCCAGAGAAATTTCAATGCCGGGGGTGTGGTCGGAATAGCCCGTTCCCGCAATGCCGGGAAAGGCCTCGCGTATGGCGTGCATGGCCCGCAGGTTCACCTCGGCGAAAGGGGCCGGATATTCCGTGGTGCAGTGCAGGATGGAAACGTCGCCTCTTGGGGTTCCGGCCTTTTCCAACGCCTCGAGGGCGGCGGATATTTCCTCAAGGTCGCTCATCCCGGTGGAAAGTATGATTTTTTTTCGCAACGCGCCTATTTTGCGCAAGTAAGGCAAATTGGTTATTTCGCCGGAAGGGATTTTAAGCGTGCCTAACCCCAGTCCGGAAAGAAAATCAATGGAAGGAAAATCGAAAGGCGTCGATAAAAATTCAATGCCCCGTTCGCGGCAGCGCTCCATAAGGCGCAGGTGCATTTCGGGCGACATTTCCAGGCGTTGCAGCATTTGCCGCTGGCTTTCCGCCGCTCCGGAATTTTCCGCCTGATAGGCCGCTTTTTCCGCCGATGCCGTCGTCAGGTGCGTGGCGGAAAAAGTCTGGAATTTCACCACGTCGGCCCCGGCTTCCGCGGCCGCGTCTATGAGCTTCAGGGCCAGATCGAGGCTTCCGTTATGGTTGACCCCGGCTTCCGCGATAATAAGAATTGAAGGCCTTCGCTTATCCGACATAAATCTCTCCGTCCGGCAGGTCGCGCCGAAGCTTGCAGCCCATGCCCACCACGCAGTTACGCCCTATTCGCACGCCCTCGCGCACAACAGCTCCGGCTCCGACGAAGCTGCCCTCGCCCACGCTCGCCCCGCCGGCCAGAATCGCCCCGACCGCGATATGGCAATGGGCGCCTATGACGCATTCGTGCTCCACCAGGGCCTTGCTGTTTATAATGCAGTTAACGCCCACAACCGCCCCGGCGTTCACCAGGGCCTGATGCAGCAAAACCGTGCCTTCGCCCAAAGAAGCGGAGGCGGAAGCGAAAGCCAGGGGAGAAACCGCCACCGGCAGTGTAAAACCGTATTTTTTCAGCAAGTTGTACAGAGACGTCCGCACCGCCGGGCTTTTCAACTGCCCTACCGTCACCAGCGCCAGATCGTAAAGGGCGCGCAGTTCCGGCAGGTTTTCGTCGCGCCCCAGGGGCGGAAAGCCGCCCAAGGCGGAAAAGGCGCAGTCCGGCCCGTGCACTATTCCGGCCACAGGCAAAGAGCAGGCCTGAAGAACGTCAAGAACGGAAAGGCAATGCCCCCCGCCGCCCACAAGAATTATTTCCCGTTTCACAGCAAATGTTCCCGCACGCTGCTGGGCAGGTTGACCAGCCTGTCCGCTATGGCCATCGTGTTGGCAAGGTTTCCGCGCGGGCTTGACCGATAAGGCTCCAGCGTGTGCAAAGGTTCCCAGACCGGGCGGGTCATCACTCCGGTCTCGTTGCTGGCCTTCAGAAATTCGTCGCGTTCCGCGCGGTTGCGCAGAAGCACGGCGCAAAGCCAATAGTTAGACCGGCAACCGGCCGGTTCGCGCACAAACTCCCAGGGGCCGCCCGCGAAAAGCCCGGCATAGGCGGCGGCCAGTTTGCGCTTGGCCGCCAGGAAACCCTCAAGCCGCTCAAGCTGGGCGCAGCCGAGAGCCGCGTTCAGGTTGGGCATGCGGAAATTCCAGGCCGCAAAGTCATGGCGGAATTCCCAGGCGTGAGGAATTTTCGCGGTAGTGGTGAGGTGTTTGGCCATTTTTCCGGCTTCAGGGTCGCCGGACAGAATGGCCCCGCCCCCGCCCGTGGTCACGGTTTTATTGCCGTTAAAGCTCAAAGTGCCGAAATGCCCGAAAGTTCCGCAGTGCTTTCCGTTTTTATAACTGCCCAAAGCTTCGGCAGCGTCTTCGATCAGGGGCAGCCCCCACTCTTCGCACAGGGCGGCCAATTCCTCAATGCGGCAGGGCAAGCCGAAAGTGTGCATCGGCACGCAGGCGCTCACCCTGCGCCCGTCCGCCTTGTAAAAGCACCCGCCGGAGCGTTTTTCGCAATTTTCTTCCAAAAAAACGCGCAGGGCTTCGGGTGAAAGGCCCAGGTCGTTCATATCCACATCCAGGAAAACCGGCTCCGCCCCGCAATGGCGGATGGAGTTGGCCGTAGCCACGAAGGAAAGGTCCTGGGTGACGACCAGGTCGCCCGGCTTAGTTCCGGCCAGGTGCAAAGCCACCTGCAAGGCGGCCGTGCCGTTAACGCAAGCCGTAACGTGCGCCGCGCCGGTGATTTCGCGCAGCATGTCTTCAATGCGGTTTACATATTCCCCGACCGAGGAAACAAAGGTGGAGTCAATGGCGTCCATAACGTAGGCGCGTTCGTTGCCGCTGAAAACAGGGGCGTGCAGCGGCAGAAAGCCCTCGGGCGCGGCGTTTATGCGCCTGATTTCGCCAAGAATTTCTTTGAAGCCGCTCATATGTTGTAAATGTCCGATTTATAGCCGCGCAAGTTTTCGTTGCTGGTGAACCAGGCCGCCGTTTCCGCCAGCCCGCGCTTGAATCCGTCAAGCCCGCCGTATTGCGGGGTCCAGCCGGTAAGCTCGCGCAAGCGGGAGTTGTCCGCCCAGAGGCGTTCAACTTCACTTTTGGCCGGGCGCAGGCGCTCGGCCTCGCAAGTGATGGAAATATCCGCGCCCATGACTTCAGCTATCATGCGCGCTGTATCGCCTATGCTGACCTCAAAGCCGGAACCGGCGTTCAGAACGTGCCCCACCGCCCTGTCGGCGTGAAGCATGGCCTCGAAGGCGCGCACGGTGTCCGTCACAAAGTTGAAGTCACGCGTGGGCGCAAGGCTGCCCAGCTTTATTTCCTTGGCGCCGTTGGCTATTTGCGTGATTACGGTCGGAATGACAGCGCGGGCGGACTGGCGCGGGCCGTAGGTGTTGAAGGGGCGCAGCACCGCCACCGGGGTGTCGAAAGAGCGGTAATAGGAAAGGGCCAGTTGGTCGGCCCCGATTTTCGTGGCCGAATAGGGAGATTGCCCTTGCAAAGGGTGTTCTTCGGTAATGGGGACAAAACGCGCCGTGCCGTACACTTCGCTGGTGGAGGTATGCACCACGCGGGAAAGGCCGAGGTCGCGGGCGGCCTGCACCACGTTCAGCGTGCCCTTGATGTTGGTGTCAACGTAAGTGTCCGGCGAATGGTAGGAATAGGGAATGGCTATCAGCGCGGCCAGGTGCAAAACGGCGGAGCAGCCTTTCATGGCCGCGCGCACCCCGTTGGGGTCGCGCACGTCGCCGGCGAAAATTTCCATTTCCTTCGCCAGGGGGCTTCTGTCCAGCCAGCCCCAGGAGTTGAAGGAGTTGTAAAGGATGAAAGCCTTTACGTCATAGCCCCGCCTGACCAGATGTTCCGCCAGGTGAGACCCGATAAAGCCGTCGGCCCCGGTGACCAGAACTTTTCCGGGAAAGGGCCTTGCTGCGTCATTCATGATTTTTCGCCTTTCTTATGCTGTTTGAGCGGCATGCCGCCGAAGCGCCCTGATTGACGGCCCTCAGGCCTCCGTCTTTTTTTCCGCTTTCAGGGCCGCCGTATATTCCGGTAGAATTTCGTCCGTCTTGCCGGTTTTCCTGATCACCCCGGCGTCCATCCAGATGATTTTGTCGCAGCCTTCCACCGTGGTCAGGCGGTGCGCTATTATCACCATTGTCACCTGGCTGCGCAACGAGATAATGGTTTCGTGGATGGCTTTTTCGTTTTTCATGTCCAGGGCGCTGGTGGCTTCATCAAAAATGATGAGGTCAGGGTTGCTGTACAAGGCGCGGGCGATGGCCACGCGCTGGGCCTGCCCGCCGGAAAGGCGCATGCCCCGCTCGCCCAGAACGCTGTCAAGCCCGTCGGCCAGGTCGTCAAGAAAATCCAGCGCGGCCATGCGGCAGCATTCCTGCACCCTTTGCCGGTCTATTTCCTCGCCCCAGCCGGAAAGCGCTATGTTCTCAGCCAGGGAAGCGTCAAGAATATACGGAGACTGGGCCACATAGCCGATATGCCGCAGCCAGGCCGCCGCGTTCTCCCGGCCGATCGTTTCGCCGTCAACGCTGACCAGGCCGGAGGAAGGGGGAATGAGCCCGGTGAGAATATTCACCAGGGTGCTTTTACCCGCGCCGGAAAGCCCCACTATCCCGACCATCTCGCCCGGCTTTATCCGGAAGGAAACGTTATGCACCGCGGAGCGACCGCTTTCCGGGTAATTGAAACTTACGTCATCCAGGCGGATTTCCCTGTCAAATTCCAAAGAAGGTTTGGGTTGGCCGATATCGGGCAGCAGCTCCGCCTGGAGGGCGCGCTCCACGGCCAGCAGGTCCGCCACCTTGCGCACGTAGGGCATGTGCCCGCGCAAGGCGGAAAGGCCGTCCATAAGTTTGTTGCCCACAGGCAGGGTGCGCCAGGCCGCGGCCGCCAGAAAGCCCATAATGCCGGAGATGCGCGCCATGCCCGCCTCCTGAACGAAAATCAGGAAGCAAAGCACCAGCACCAGGGTGCCGAAGGCCATAAGTTCCAGCGAAATGGCGGGCAGGCGGGCCACAACCAGCTGCCTGACCCTGGCCGCCAATCTTTGCCGCAAGCTTTCGGAATAATTTGCGAAAAGCGTCGCCTCGCGCCCGTAAAGGCGCATTTCCTTCAGCCCGTGCACGGCCATCTGCTGTATGCGGTGGGCCTGGTAGTCCGCCGCGTAACTCACGGACGCCTTCGCGTTCAGGGTCTTTTTAATAAGCCTGACTATCAGCCCTCCGCCCAGGCCCATCGCCAGCAGGAACATCAGGGAAGGAACCGGCGTTACGGCCATCAGCCCGGCGAAAATCGTCAGGACCATAAGCCCGTTGCTCAGAACGTGCAGGGCGTAGACAAGCGTCGCGGCCAGCATTTCGCTGGCCGCGAAGGCGAAGAGCATGTCTGAAGTGCCGGTGTTTTGCACCCATAGATAAGGGGCGCGCAAATAAAAACGGAAAAAATGGGCCTTGGCGTCGTTGCCGACCTGATCGGACAGGGTGGAAATTTGCCACTGCTGAAAAACGGCGAGCAAGGCCTTGCCGCCCATAAGCGCCAGCACCGCGCAGAGGCAGGCCAGGGCCAGGTAGCGCGGGTCGCGCAGGAAATGCAGGAAGGAAAATTCCAGCAGCCGGCCCATGGCTTCCGAGCGCAGCACCGCCTCGGGTGAGCCGAACACGGCCGCCATAAGGGCCACCAGCCCGGTTATGGCGAGTTCGCCAAGGGCCATGATGAAAGAAACGCAAAGCAAAACGAAAAAACGCTTTTTTTCCGAGCGCGCGACTAACGGCCCCAAAGCGCGAAAACAGGCTGAAGCGGATTGCTCCGTGCTCATTCCCTGACCTCGTCCTGGGCCAGATACCAGGCGTAGGTTCTTTTCAGCCCTTCGCCCAGGCTTATTCCGGCCTTCCAGCCCATGCCGCCGAGTTTGCTCACGTCAAGCAGCTTTTGCGGCGTTCCGTCCGGCTTGGAAGGATCAAGCCCGATTTTGCCGGAGTAGCCAACGGCTTCCGCCACCATTCCGGCCAGTTCCAGAATGCTTACGTCAGAGCCGCAGCCTATGTTGACATGCTCGGCCCCGGAATAGTTTCGCATCAGGAAAAGCAGCGCTTCGGCCAGTTCGTCAACATACAGAAACTCGCGGCGCGGCGTTCCCGTGCCCCAGATAAGAACCTCTGGCGCTCCGGCCAGCTTGGCCTCATGAAAACGGCGGATCATGCCGGGAATGACGTGGCTGTTGCGCGGGTGGAAGTTGTCGCCGGGGCCGTAAAGATTCGTGGGCATGGCGGAAATCGCGTCAAAGCCGTACTGTTTGCGGTAAGCCTGGCAAAGCTTGATTCCGGCTATCTTGGCTATGGCGTACCATTCGTTGGTCGGCTCCAGCGGGCCGGTAAGCAGGTATTCCTCTTTGATCGGCTGCGGGCACATTTTGGGATAAATGCAGGAAGAACCGAGAAACAACAGCTTTTTCACACCGCTGCGCCAGGCGGAATCTATGATGTTGGTTTCCATCTGGAGGTTGTCGCGGATGAATTCGGCCGGGTAGGCGTCATTGGCGTATATGCCGCCGACCTTCGCCGCCGCCAGAAAAACGTAAGCGGGGCGTTCCTTTTCAAAAAACTCGCGCACCGCCGCCTGTTCGCGCAAATCAAGCTCCGCGCTGGAACGCGTGATGACGGAGGAAGCCCCGGCCTCGCACAAGGCCTTGCACACGGCGGCCCCTACCAGCCCGCGATGCCCGGCCACATATATCTTTTCCCGCAAATCCATAAAAACCTCCGGCAATTCCGCCCAAACCGGTTAAAAAACGCGCGTGCCCTATTCGTTGTGCTCAAAAGACCTGAAACCGGCCACCTTGCAGACGTTGTCGCGCATGGCCAGAGTCAGGTCCTCGCGCACCATTTCCGTGACCATTTCCTCAAAACTGATGCGCGGTTCCCAACCCAGTTTCGACTTCGCGTTGGCAGGGTCGCCCAGCAGGGTTTCCACTTCGGTGGGGCGGAAATAGCGCTCGTCAACCCGGACGATCACATCGCCCGGGCGCAGGGCGCAAGGCGTTCCGGCCTTGCCGGAAGCCGCCTGGAAAGCCGCCTGGTCCACAGAGGCCACCGTGCCGGTTTCTTTCACGCCTTCGCCCTGCCAGTCGATCTTGACGCCGAGTTCGGCGGCGGCGGCGTTTACGAAATCGCGCACGGAAAACTGGCGCCCGGTGGCTATGACGAAATCTTCCGGCTGGGCCTGCTGCAGCATGAGCCACTGCATTTCAACGTAGTCTTTGGCGTGGCCCCAGTCTCGAAGGGAATTCAGGTTTCCGAGGTAGAGGCAGTCGTTCAGGCCGAGGGCTATGCGGCTCAGGGTGCGGGTAATCTTGCGCGTTACGAAGGTTTCGCCGCGCATGGGCGACTCGTGGTTGAAAAGAATGCCGTTGCAGGCGTATATATTATAGGCCTCGCGGTAGTTTACGGTTATCCAGTAAGCGTAAAGCTTGGCGCAGGCGTAAGGGGAACGCGGGTAGAAAGGGGTTTTTTCCGTTTGCGGAACTTCCTGCACCTTGCCGAACAGCTCAGAGGTGGAAGCCTGGTAAAAACGGGCGGTTTTCTCCATGCCGAGAATGCGGATGGCCTCAAGCAGGCGCAAAGCGCCCACCGCGACGACGTCGGCCGTATATTCCGGCGCTTCAAAAGACACTTTCACATGGCTCTGCGCAGCCAGGTTGTAAACTTCATCCGGGCGGGTTTCCTGCATGATCCGTATAAGGCTGGCGGAATCGGTCATGTCGCCGTAATGCAGCACGAAGCGGCGGTCAGCCATGTGCGGGCCCTGATAGATATGATCGATGCGGTCGGTGTTGAACAGCGAGGCGCGGCGCTTTATTCCGTGCACTTCATACCCTTTGTCCAGAAGAAATTCCGCAAGATAGGCCCCGTCTTGTCCGGTAATGCCGGTTATAAGCGCGCGTTTCAAGATATACCTCGCAATTGATTACAAGCTTTTATATGGGGTGGGCAGAGGTTATGTTCAGGCGGCCCTGACCCGTTAATATCTGCTCCGCGTGTAGCATAGCGCCTTTAGTAACGCAAGGGAGGCGGGGCCGTAAACGCGGTGAAAACAAATAAAAATACGTAATGGAGTTCAATATGGATGCCGTCCGGCTCCGGTTCTGTGCAAATACCTGCCGCCGTTTGTGCAAGCTTGTGCAAAATGAAGTTCGCGCAAAGAGGCCGCACAAATTTTTTTAAAGTATTATTAAATAAAAACAGCATATTATAAATACGCGATCACATGGCACGCTTGTTGCTTTAATACAAGCGACAGATCAATTAGAATCTGCCAGGAGGACATCATGAGACGTTTTATTACTTCGACAGCCGTTGTGGCTTTGGCCCTGTTATTCATCAGCGTTTCCTCGCCAGTTTTCGCTTATAGCGCCCCGCAACTTCCGGAAAGCGCTCAGGCGTTGATCCAGCATTACAGCTCCGACCACCACGGGCATGTCTATGGTGACCTGAGCGGCCGTTAGGCATGCCGGAACGGGATAAACCCGACTAGCCGTCATCGCCGCCCGGCAGGAAAAAGTATTCCCGCCGTGTGACGGTGACGGCTGCATATATAAATAACGCTATATTCAGTAAGGAGATTTGCATGAAAAAATTTATCGCCCCGGCGCTCGCCCTGCTTTTGATCGCGGCTACCGGATCGCTGGCTGTTGCCGCCCCGCACGACGGCAGGCCCGGCAGAGGAGACGGATACAGGCACGGTAACTACGACCGCTTTGACGATATGGATATTCCGAAAGAAAAACGCGACGCCTATTTCAACATCCGCCGGGAATATTTTGAAAAAAGCGCGCCTATAATGGAAGAGCTGTGGGCCAAACGCACCGAACTGAACGCCTTGTCGCCCAATCCGAACGTCAAGCCGGAAGCTATCAGCAAAATGGTGCAGGAAATACGCGACCTGCGCGGCAAGCTGTTCTCTCTGCATAAGGAAATGAACGACAAGATGGAAAAAGAGATTGGCATAAGGGCCGGATTCGGCCACGGCCGCATGGGTTGCGGCGGCCAGGGATTTCATGGCGGCTACGGGTTTCATGAATAGCCAGCTGCCAGATCCGCCTGAGTCTTAAAAGCTCTAAAACCGAGACGGAATACGCCGTTACTATAGATCAGAACCAATAAACCGGCCCGGCCACCGCGTTCATCAGAACCTGGAGGCCGGGCCGGTTTATTTTCAGGCCGGTTCAGGAGGCTTGCGGCATATTCTTGCATACGGAAAAGAATTTCCGCAGGAGAAAATGCGGCAGAGCCCGGAAGAGTCTGATGTGAAAATACACCGGAAGCGGCGCTTGCCCCGCCATTTCCGGTGTATTTTAACTGGACAAAGACGCCCGAACATAGTATCTGCTTTTCAAACAACTATATCTGGATTTATTGATATGCAACAAATCGTCTCTCCTGAAGAATTGCAGCGGCAATGCCTGCGCTGGCGCGCGGAAGGCTTGCGCGTGGCGCTGGTTCCCACTATGGGCTATTTCCACGCCGGGCATGAAACCCTTATGCAAAGGGCCAGAAAGCTGGCGGACAGGGTTGTGGTCAGCCTTTTCGTAAACCCCAGCCAGTTCGGCCCGAATGAAGACCTGGACACCTACCCGCGCGACCTGGAAAACGATGCGCGGGTGGCGGAGCGCAACGGGGCCGACCTGCTTTTCACCCCCACGCCGGAAGGCATGTACCCCGCCGGATACGGAACATGGGTGAACGTGCCCGCCCTGGAAGGCGTGCTCTGCGGGGCCAGCCGACCCGGCCATTTCACCGGCGTGTGCACGGTTGTGCTCAAGCTTTTCATGCTGGCCTGCCCGCATGTGGCGGTATTCGGAGAAAAAGACCGCCAACAACTTATTATAATCCGCCGCATGGTCAAAGACCTGAATCTGCCGCTTGAAATTGACGGAGCGCCCATCGTGCGCGAGGCCGACGGCCTGGCCCTGAGCTCGCGCAACAAGTATCTGGCTCCGGAAGAACGCGCCGTTGCGCCGCACCTGTCCAAAGGCCTGGCGTTAGGCGCTGAACTGGCGGCCAAGGGTGAGAAAAGCGCTGCCGTGATACTGGAAGCCGTGCGCGCCTATCACCGCGCCAACCTGCCGCAGGGACGCGAAGACTACCTGGCCATTGTTGACCCGGAAACCCTGCAACCGCTGGAAAAACTCGGCAACGGGGCGATTCTCGCCGTTGCCATGCGCCTTGGCGGGGCCAGGCTTATCGATAACTTGCTCATCTAGCCGCGTTCGCGCGGCCGGGATATTTCACCCAGTCTTTCTTAAAAGGAGATTTTGCATGATTCCAGCTAAAGGCAAATATTATTTCACCTCCGAATCCGTTACCGAAGGTCACCCTGACAAGGTTGCCGACCAGATTTCCGACGCCGTGCTCGACGCCCTTCTGCGGGAAGACCCGGATTCGCGCGTGGCCTGCGAAACCATGGTGACCACCGGCATGGCCTTCATCGCCGGGGAAATAACCTCCAGAGGCTACGCCGACTTGCCGGACATTGTGCGCAAAACCATAAAAGAGATAGGCTACAACAGTTCCGACATGGGTTTTGACTGGCAAACCTGCGCCGTTATATCTTCCATCGACAAACAGTCGCCGGACATCGCCCAGGGCGTCGACCGCAGCAACAACGAAGACCAGGGCGCCGGAGACCAGGGCATGATGTTCGGCTTCGCCTGCACGGAAACGCCTACCCTTATGCCCGCACCCATTTACTGGGCGCACCAGCTTTCGCAAAAGCTCACGGAAGTGCGTAAAAGCGGACTTCTTCCTTATCTGCGTCCGGACGGGAAAACCCAGGTTTCTTTCGAGTATGTGGACGGGTTGCCTTCGCGCATAAACAACGTGGTCATTTCCAGCCAGCACGCCGACCATATTTCCCAGGACCAGATTGTGGCCGACATTACGGAAAAGGTCATAATCCCGACCCTGCCCGCCGGAATTTTCGATAAGAACGACTGCGAAATCTTTATCAACACCACCGGGCGTTTTGTTATCGGCGGGCCCATGGGCGACTGCGGCCTGACCGGGCGCAAAATTATTCAGGACACTTATGGCGGCATGGGCCATCACGGCGGAGGAGCTTTTTCCGGAAAAGACTCTTCCAAGGTTGACCGTTCCGCCGCCTACATGGCCCGTTACATCGCCAAAAACGTGGTCGCTTCCGGCCTGGCCCCCAAATGCGAAGTGCAGATAGCTTACTGCATAGGCGTAGCCAAGCCGGTTTCCGTGCTTTGCTCTGCCCTCGGCACCGGCAACGTGCCGGACGAAGTGCTCACCGACGCGGTGAAAAAAGTTTTCGACCTTCGCCCCTACTACATAACCAAGCGCCTTGACCTGAAGCGCCCCATTTACCTGAAAAGCTCCTGCTACGGCCACTTCGGCCGTGAACTGCCGGAATTCAGCTGGGAAAAAACGGACGCCGCCGCCGACCTGCGCACCGCTGCGAAAATATAACTCCCTGTATCCTATAGACACTAAAAAAACATCCGCGAAGCGCGCTTCGCGGATGTTTTTTTAGTGAAAAATCAACCAGGCAAGAAGAAAGTCAGAGGCCGGTTCCATAAAACGCGCTCTCCGCTGCGGGCGGTTTTCCCGGCAAGCCACGGAGCGTTGCGCGCATGGAAAGATTAATCCTTTTTCTGCTGGTGCAGGAAAATTTTGGCCGGCTGGCGCGGGTCGGCCTGCGGAACCTGCAAGCCAAGCCTCTCTTCATGGTTTATCATAATGGGCCCGCTGAGGTTCAGGCTGGTTTCTTCCGGTTTTCCGGCCGGAATGGACACGGTTACCAGAATGGAAATCTGATCCGGGCTGGAAACTTTAAGCAGGCTTTGCTCCGCATCGCCAAGGCGCACGCTGAATTCCGGCAAGAAACTGTAGGGGTCGGCCACAAGCAGCCCCAGCCCCGGGTCGTCAAGGCTTTGCAAAACGAGCATGGCCGCGCCTTCCTTGATCTGGATGAGAGAAAAGCGGCGCTTGTCTTCAAAGCCGATCAAACCTTTGGGAAAAGTTATCACGCGGCTTTTGTCTATGGTCTTTTTGCCCAGGCGGGTATCTATTTCAATTTCATCTTTTTGCATATCGATAACCTGATAATTTGTTCCGATGCCGAATTGTCCGCAACCGTTCGCATTCATTTCTGCAAGGTTTTCCATAAGGATGCCGCCATAAGCAGGTCGGCCGTGCTGGCTTGCGTGGCCTGCCTGTTTTCGTCTTTGATGCGCAGATACACTTCTTCACGGTAGACAAGGGTTTCGCCCGGAACGTCTATGCCAAGCTTGACCTGTTTGCCCTGAATGCTGAACACCGTGATTTTTATATCCTCGCCTATGTGCAGGCTTTCGCCCGCTCTACGGGTTAAAATCAACATAAGTTTTTTCCTGAAAACCGGCCGGCGCCGGTTTTTAATTTGCCATTAGAACACTTTAAGGTTGCAATTCTGTCTTTTATTGACCCGATAAAATACGGCGCCGCTTCCGGCCCGCGCTTACAGGAAGTTCATCAGGCTCATCTGCATTATCATGGATGAAGATTTCAAAATGGCGTTGTAGGCCAGCTGCTGCTGCGACATTTTGGTCATAAGCTCCGTTATGTCCACGTCTTCCACATAGCTAAGCCGGGTTTCCTCATCCATAAGCATGGTGTCGAGCTGTTCTTCCGCCATGGTGAGGCGGTTTTCACGTCCGCCTATTTCCGTGCGGTAATTCAATACGTTTACCATGACCTTCTTGATTTCATCAAGGGCCTTCTGGCAACCGCTCTGATCGTTCGTTTCCAGCGCTCCGACAAAACGCCCCACCACTTCAAAAAGATTGGTGCTTCCGCCGCCGTTGACAGGCTGCGCGCCGTCGGTGGAAAAAGGCGGCTCGTAAAGCCCCCCGAACACGTCTTTGCCGAGCACATTCAGGGTGATGTCGGAATAGGGGCCGATGTCAAGGTCGATATTGGCACGGTGCGGCCTTATTATAAACTGCTGCCCGGCCGGGGGGGCCGTTCCGCCGGTAAGGTCGAGAAAGCCTCCGGGAACCGGAAGCCTGGTGTTCACGCCGTTGTCCGGGCTGGTTCCCTGAACCCAGTCGCGCCCGTCGTTCAGGCTGTAGCTGTACGTTATTACCCCGCCGGCCACGGAATCTATTCTCACCGCGAGGTCGCGCGTGAAAACCCCGGAAGCTTTGGCCGGAAGAACGGCCCCGTAGGGCTGCACCACGCTTGCGTCGTTGTCGTCGCCCATATATTGAGCGGCCGGGCGAACGAAAAGCCAGGTTCCGTTGTCCGTTTTCACCGGGGTCTGGGTGTTGTCGTAGGCCTTGACCGCGGCAGCCGGGTTGGCCGTCGCGTCAATTTCCAGCGTAACGTCGCCCATGATCATTTTCTGTTTGGGGTCGCCGGGGGTGTTGGTTGCGTCCCAGGTTCCGGCCACCCAGGTTTGACCGCCGTCCAGGCTGTATTCAAAGGCGGGCTGGTCAACAACGTTGCCGTCAGCGGTGAAACGCACCGGAACCGTAAGATTGGCCCCGCCGCTGGCGATGTATTTGAGGCCGTTCAGCCCGGCGTCTTCGCTGGTTACGCCCAAACTGGCCGTAAAGGCCTGAGTGGATGTTTTATGCCCGGAAAATATCTGGCGGCCGTTGAATTCGGTATTGGCCTGCGACATCAGCTGTTCAAAGATCTGGCGGGCTTCATAGCTTATGTCCGTGCGCTGGTCGGCGTTCAGGGTGCCGGTGGCGGACTGCTCAGCCAGGGTAAACAGCCTGGTAAGGTTGGTATGGACATTGCCCAGTGTGGCGTCGGCGCATTCGAGCCAGCCTTTGGCCGTGCTAAGGTTGTCCTGATACTGCTTGATGTCGGATATGGCCGCGCGGTGGGAAAGAATTTCCGCCGAACCGTAGGGATCGTCGGAGGGCTTGTTGATTTTCTTTTGCGTGCCGGCCTGCAGGTTGCTTTCCATAAGCGCGCCCAAACCGTAGTTCATACGGTTTATCGCATCGGAGTAAATTTGCCGCTGGGTTACGCGTAAAGCCATGATAAACCTCCGTAAGACCGGCTATTGCTTGAGCGAAAGCAGGGTCTGAAGCATCTGGTCGGCGGTTGTGATCAACTTTGCCGCCGCCTTGTAGGAAGCCTGAAATTTTACAAGGCTGGTCATTTCCTCGTCCAGGTTGACCCCGGAAATAGCGTCTTGCTGCGCTTGCAGGTCTTGGGCCTTGGTCTGGTTCAGGGCGTGGCTGAACTTGGCGGCCGCCGTTTCCCCGCCAACGTTGGCCACGATGGTGGAATAATACCCGTTCAGGGTTTGGCTGGTAGTTTTGCCGTTCCATTGGAGGAATTTGAGCGTGGCCTTATTCAAGGCGGACATTTCTTTGGCGTTCTGGTTGTCGCCGGGGTTGACCTCAGCCCCGCCGTTGACCTTGCCGGCGTTAATGCGGTTTCTGTCCTGCATTACGGCTTCGGTCACTTCCATATTGGCGGCGTTATCGCCGGAAAAAAAGGTGTTTATGCCCAAAGCGGCCAGAACGCCGGTGGTGTCGTCAGCCACCGCGAAGGAATAGCCGGCATTGGCGGTAATTTGCAGACGCCCGTCTATAACAGAGGCGGTAACGTAAGTTCCCATGGCGTCGTTGATCGAATTGGCTATGCCCTCAAGGCTGCCGGCCATGGCCGGGGCTGAGCCCGCCGTCACCGTGGTGTCGTTGGGGTCGTAGTTTATCACGAAGGCGTTGGAAACGCCCGGGTCGGGAATTACCGGCTTGCCGGTTACGGCGTCATAAACCGCGAAAACAAAGTTCCCTTCCTGCACGCGGTTGCCGAAAGCAAGGCCGGAGTTAGGCATGGCGAGAGGAACGTCCGTTCTGGCGGCGCGGTAATCGCCCAGAACGCTGGTCATGTTAGTGAGGCCAGCCCCCTGGCTGTGCAGGCGGTTCACTTCGTAAATCATGGTTTGGGCGAAAGAAGTGAGCTGGTCGCGGAAATTTTCGGCCTGATAGTCGCGGAACAGCAAATTTCCGCCGATAGCGCCGCCGGTTACCCGGCTGCTGTTTACCGTGCCGTCCGCGTACATCATGGGGCTTATGTTGATAGGCCCTATGGTGGGCTGAATCCAGTACAGCGAAGGCTTGGGCGAAATGCTGAACGTGTCGCCGGCGTTCAGGTTGTTCGTTCCGTTAAAGCTTATGTCAAGGTCTTTCACCTTGACGGCGTTGTTCCCGTCATAAGCCGGAAACTGCATTATCTGGCCGTTTTCATCCGTAAGCCAGGTGCGTCCGCCGTCAAGGGAAACCTGAAACATGGCCGTTCCGGCGGGAGGCGGGGTTGTCGTGGCAATTGATCCGCCCTGCGTCACCTTTACGGTATATTCATAGCCGTCGCCGCCGCTGAACTGGATATTGCCGTCAAACATCGTGCCGCCTAGACCGGTGACAAGCTGCTTGTTCGGTTCTCCGCTTTTGAGTTCAAGCTGGAAAGGCACGAATTCGTCAACAAGGGTATGCCCGCCCTTGGTGTTTACGATATAGTTCCCCGCGCCCTTGTCGATAACGTCGATATCGATCAGTTCGCCAAGCTGGCGCACTTTCTGGTCGCGCAGGTCGAGCAGCGAGTTCGGGTTGTTCTGGCCGGGAACGTAATGGGCGCTGATCTGCTTGTTAAGGTCGGCGATTTCGACCATAAGCTGGTTGGCCTGGGCGACTTGGTCATAGAGCTGGTTGTTCACCCGGTCTATCATGGTTCCAATGTTGCCGTCGGTGCTTTTTACGATGTCGCTGATCATCAGGGCTTTGCTCAGCACCGCTTCGCGGGCGGCCTGATCGTCAGGCCACTGGGCGAGTTTGTCCCAGGCCGCGAAAAAGTCTTGCATGGCGGAAGAAAGCCCGGCGGTATTGGACTCGTTGAACAGCGACTCAAGGCTGGAGAGCTGGGCGTACTGGGCTTCCCATCGCTTTTCGTCAGCGGTGGCGTTCAGGTAGCTGCGCTCCACAAATTTGTCGAAATAACGGTAAACTTCGGCCGCACGAACACCCTGCCCCATTTGCCCCGGCCTGTAGTCCAGGGAAGGCATTTCCTCGAAACGCACCGCCTGACGGGAATAGCCAGCGGTGTTAACGTTGGCTATATTGTTGCCGGTGGTCTGAATGGCGGTCTGCGAAGCGAAAAGCGCTCCGGAGCCTATGCCGAGGATGGTGTTTATGCCGGTAGCCATTAGAGTCTCCCGTTAAGAAGGGCCGCCTGCGGGCGCGGGTTGGCGTAGCTGCCTTTGCGGCCGTAAACTACTTTGGACTGGGGCGCGACCTGATCGTGCAGGAAAGTGAGAAGTTCCTGGCTCTGGTCGAGCAAGGCCAGGGAAATTTCCGCATTTTGCGAGGCCTGCCGCGCACAGCGCTGTTCCATGGAGTCAATCAGGGCCAACAATTTTTTGACGCTGGCGCCTTCTTCTTCCGGCAGCAAGCCGGCGTATTCCGCAAGGCGGGTGCCGTGCATCATTTCTTTAAGCTCAGTGCGTTCCACGGCCAACTGGCGCAGAAGTTCATGCATGGAAAACTCAAGGTTTATGATGGCGTCCGTCTTGCGCCCGGTAAGCAATTCGAATTCCTCGCGCAGAAGTTCTTCAAGAACTTCCAGGCCTTTATGCTGGCGGGTAAGGTTTGATTCTATGATTGCGAACATGGACGGCTCCGTATGCTTTTTCGCGCTTTCGCGTTATGATTTTCCAGTAATATTGCAAAAATCATGCCTGATTACATTTTAATATCCAGGCCGTTACCCATGCCACGGTTTCCGCCGTTCAACACGCTGCTGAGGTTTCCGGCCAACGCGTTCAACGCGGCATTTTCTGCCGGGTTCACGGTTTGCGTGGTCTGCCGGGCTGAAGGAACGGCGGCGTCCGTAACGGGCGCTTCAGCTTTTTCCATATAGTCCGGCCCGCCGGGCAGGCTTGCGCCGTCAACATCCCCGGCCTTGTCCAGGTGCGGACCGGAGGCCTTGAACTGCGCCGGCTGGGGCTGAAAAGATCCCACAGCGCCAAGCTGGGCGGCCTGCCCGCCGCGCCTGCCGCTGCCGCGCCCGCTACCCATGGCGTGCGAGGGCGGAGACATGTTCGGGGCATGAACCTGGGCCAGGCGTCCGCGGTAGGCCTCGAGGTCTATCTCGTCACTGTTTCCGGCGGCTTTCGCCCCGCTTGCGGCCTGTTCCGCCGCAGCGCCTTCAACTTCGTCGCGCAGCTCGGCCAGTGAACGCTGCAAGGTGGCCCGGTCAGGTTCCGAAAGCACATTCCGCGCGGCCAGGGCGAGACCTTCATCCGTCTCCGCCGCGTTTTCCGCCAATTCTTCCGCCGGCCTTTCAACATTCACATCCAAAACCGGGTTTATCGCCGTTTGCGCCTGGCCATCATCTTCCGCCAGGCCGGCTTCTTTCAGTTCTCCATAAAGTTCGTCGGTTTTTCGGGCGGGCTGGGCGGCATCAGCCTGAACGGAGCCGTCGGCGTTTCCCTGAGCGGACGCGCCTTCTCCCGCACGGCCGAAACGGCTGCTGGACGGGGTAGCGCCGGAAGGAAGGATCATCGGGCCGCCCGGTCCCGCGCTGGTGTCGCGGCTGCGGTCTTCCAGGCGCTGGTTGAGCTGCTGATAGAGCATATCCGCCAGGCCTATCCCGCCGGCTTCCGTCATTTTCTTGGAAAACTCCTGATCGAACATGCCCTGGTAGGTTTCCTCGTCACGGCTGTGCAGGTAACCCTCCTGTTTGACGTTCTTGCGCATCTGCTCCCACATCTTCTGGACGAAGACGGATTCAAACCCTTCGCAAGCTTCACGCAATTTGGCTTGTTTGTCAGCTGCCGGAGCGATATTGCTCTTGAGCTTGTCAACCTGAAGCTTGCGCTGCACCATTTCCTGCTGGGCGGCCGCATTGGCGGCAAGCCCGGCGTCCATCGGAGAGATTACTGAGGAGATGCTCATTTAAATAACCTCCAGCGTGGCATGAAGGGCGCCGGCCGTCTTGAGCGCGCGCAGAATGGATATTATGTCGCGCGGGGTGGCTCCGACCGAGTTCAGGCCGTCAACCAGCTCCTGCAACGTGGCCCCTTCAATAATGTTAAGCTTGCGCTGCTCCTCGCGCCCGGCGATGTCCGTGCTCGGCGTCACCACGGTCGAACCGCCTCCGAAAGGCGCTATGGGCTGGGAAACGTCATAATTTTCCTGCACTACTACCTGAAGATTGCCGTGCGCCACCGCGACGCGGGAAATGCGCACGCTGCGCCCGAGAATGACCGTTCCGGTTTTTTCGTCCACAACCACCTTGGCCGCCATGTCAGGCACCACTTCGATGTTTTCTATAGAGGCCATCAAGGGAACGATGTTGCCGCGAAAGTCGGGCGGAATGTCCAGGTCTATTGTGGAAACGTCAACCGCGCGGGCGAACGTTCCGCCCAGCGCCGTGTTCAGGGAATCCGCCACCTGGTTGGTAGTTGAAAAATCCGGGGAGTTCATGGAAATGGTCAGCTTGTCCAGGCTGTTGAATTCAAAAGGAATGGCCCGCTCCACGATGCCTCCGTTCGGAACCTGCCCCACCGTCGCAATGTTCTTCTGGGCCGAAGCCTGGTCGCCGGTTATGCTGAAGCCGCCCAAAGTGAGCGCGCCCTGAGCCATTACATAAATATTTCCGTCTATCCCCTTCAAAGGTGTTTGCAGCAGCACCCCGCCCAAAAGACTGGTTGCGTCGCCAATGGAAGAAACAGTCACGTCCAGGCGGGTTCCGGGCTTGGACGAAACCGGCATCTTGGCCGTAATCATCACCGCCGCAACGTTTTTGGGCTTCATCTGCTTCGGGTCGACCGACACGCCAACCTTGTCCAGCATGTTTGACATGCTGCGCATGGTAAAGACGGAGTCCTTCTTGTCGCCCGTTCCCGACAGGCCCACAACCAGGCCGTAACCGACAAGCTGGTTGTCGCGCACGCCGCCTATGGTGGCTATATCTTTAAGACGCACGGCCTCGGCCCGCGTGGCCGGCAAAGCCAGCAGCAAGGCCGTAAGGAAAAGCAATATCCTGTAGCGCGCGATAAGGGTGGTTAACATGACGGCTCCTTTCAAACTGCACGGCCAAGGCCGTTAAAAAGATTTTGCCTGTCTTGAGCAAAATGTGTTCCATTTATAATTTAACGCTTAGTTTCAAGCAGTTACAAAAAAGAAAACCTTCATCCCTCCCCTGCCGTCAAAGTTGTGACAAAGCCCGGTTGCTTTTTTACGGCGCTTTTATAATATGCCGGAAAGCTTCAGAACCTTTTCAATTTGAAAATGCCTTGCGCCGCGCGTGCGGCGCCCGCAAGCGGACGATGCGGCGCGCCTTGAATATTTCGCCGTAACAGGAAAAAGCATGGACAAACCGGTATTTTCAAGCCCTTTCCGAACCTACCGCAAGGCCTCCGGCCGGGAAGAGGAATGGTCTTTCCAGGTTATGCTGGAAGAAAGCGACCTGTGGATCACCTGCCTGCGCGAGGGAAACGGCGGATTGCCCGCCCTGATGATTGCCGAAGTGGCCCGCCTGCGCACCCAGCTCAAAGACTGGATGGCGCGTTACCCGGAATTCGCGCCCAGCCTTGTGCCGCTTGATCCGCCACGAACGGAGCTTCCGGAGATAATCCGCCGCATGTATGAAGGTTCAGCGCTTTTCGAAGTAGGCCCCATGGCCTGCGTGGCCGGAGCGGTTTCCCAGTTTATTGCGGAGCGCTTTCAGGCAAACTCCCCGGAATTGATTGTGGAAAACGGCGGCGATATTTATATGTTTTCCAATCACGACAGGAAAATAGGCCTTTTGCCGGACCCGGAACAGGGCGTTTTGCTGGGTTTGAACCTTCCGGCCCGGTCCTTTCCGCTCTCCGTTTGTTCTTCTTCCGCCACCATAGGGCATTCCCTAAGCTTCGGGCGCGGCGAACTGGCCACAGTTGTGGCCAAAGACGCCTGCGTAGCCGACGCCGCCGCCACGGCTTTCTGCAACCTGCTGAAAGAGCCGGAAGATGTTGACGCTGTGCTGGAAAAAGCCCAGAGCTTTCGCCCTGGGCTTTTACTTGGGGTTTTTTTGCAGTGCCGCGGAAATATCGGGCTTTGGGGAGATATGGAACTTACGGTGATCTGAGGCGATGATTTTTTAACGCTCAGCCTTTTATCATTTTTTAAAGACGGCAAAGACCGGAGTTCAACGCGGTCAAACTGGAAAGATTCGGGGTGAAGCCATGTTCACGCCAGGCGCGGTCCTCCGCCGGAGTTTCTGGAAAAACACACCAACGCCGGGAAAGGGCAGTTACGCGTATGACGCCGTCAGTTCCCGCAGGCCGCGCCTTTTACAAACCCAGCTCAGCCAGAAGGCTGTCAACGTCATTCTGATTCCGGTCGGAACTGGGGCCTTTAAGTTCGGAATTTTTTATTTCGGCCACTTCCTTGCGGCTTTCCTCTTCCAGCTCCAGCAGATTTTTTTCCGGGTCCGCGTTGCGCTTTTTCAGCATCAATCCGGTGGAAAGATAAATATCCAGCACCATCTGGCGAATGCTTTCCAGGGCGGAAAGCAATTTTTTCAGCCGCTGGCCCGTAAGGTCTTGAAAACTCAGGTCAGTCATAATGGCCGTCATGGCCTCAAGGTTGGCCGCGCCAAGTTGTTTCAGCTCATCAAACGGAAAATTGCCGGAACCGTCTTTCTGGCAGGCGGAAAAAATCGCGGAGGCTTTTTCGTTGCGTTCCAGCATGGCTTCCGTATTAGCCATAATACTTTCAGCCGCGTTCAGCGTCGTAGTAAGAATTTCGTCGATCTGGCGCGTGGCCTCGGTGAACAGAGATTGGGCCTTGCCCATGGGGTCACTGTCGCTTGCCTTCGCCCCGCCGCCTTCACCGGAAGTGGCTGTGGATATTTCTTTAAAAATCTCCCGCATGCCGGTGAACATTTTCTCGCTGAGCGCCTTGTAAAAATCGCCCTCGCGCTGCATTGAGGCAATGTTGGCCGCAAGCTCCGCCTCCAGAACGCTTATAAGGCTTTCTTCAACTTCCTTTCCGGTCTGGCGGGATATGCTTTTGACCATATGTTGCAGCAAAACGTCTTCCTGTTGCATGACCTGCTCCAAAATATCACGGGTGTAAAATACGTCACATCTGAAATGTTTTAATCGCTATAAACTATTTTATGCGCTTTAGCAAAAAAAAGAATGCCCGTAAAGCGCGGCCTGTTCCATATATCGCGCTTTACGGGCATTCTTTAAGTAAAAACGATGTTATTATTTCGTGTCGTCTTCAGCCGCTTTGGGGGTTTCGGAAGCTTCCTGCGCCTTCTTCTTAGGCTGGGCGGCGGCAAAGTCTATGGCCACCGTGTCAAAACGCTGAATAAACTTGTCGGTTATGTCAAGGGCCGGAGCGGCAGCCAGAAGGGCCTGCTTGTGGAAAACGGCATCCAGTTTCATTTCTACGCGCATCGCTTCAAGGGTGTCATCCAGAGCTTCGCTGATAAGAGCGGCCGCGCGATTTTGCTCTTTTTCAATATCTTCCTGCATTTGAGAGAATTTCAACTGCATGGCGGCCTGAAATTCAGTATCGCCCTGCTTATCCATCATCTGCTTCTGCATATTGGTAAGCTCGGCCTGGAATTTGGCGTTAACGCCTTCAAGGTGGGCCATTCCGGCTTTGGTCAGCTTACTGTTTTCATAAACCTGATCAATATTAAGTACCGCGAAAGACGGGCCGGCGGGAGCCTTCACGGCCTCGGCCTCCTTAGATTCGTCTTTGCAGCCGAAAGCCGAGAGAGCCAGAAGCAAAAGCATAACCGGCAAAAAAAACTTGGACCCCTTGCGCGCGCTGAAAAATTTGGACATTGCCATCTCCGGATTTATTTATATTTTTATTAGTCCGCTCAATGAAGCGTACATCTTCATACTATATATCTTTTTTCAACCAGCTTGACAATTAGAGATTTACAACAATTCATCATGCCCCGGCACCTTCGGGAAGGCCCCGGAAAAATTTTTTACGGCTGAACCGGCTGTTTCAAGCGCGCGTGAAAGGCGTTGAACCGAATCGTTCAAACCTTCCGTCGTTGCCGGGCTGATATCTTCGCGCGCTTCATGCGCGGCTGAAACGGCATGCCCGGAATAGACCGCCTGTTCCGCACCGCCACCCGCCGTTTCGCCTTCATGCGCGGCGTAAACCGGAGCGCCGTACATGGCGTCAAGGACTTTGTCTACATAACGCCGCGATTCTTCAGTCGGCATGGACGTTTTAAGAACCTGATAAACCTCGCCGGGGCTAAGGGCGTTAATGGCCGCGATAGCCGCGCCCCGGTCTTTGTCAAAGACGCGGAGCACCGCGCCGGGGCCGCCGTTATAAGCCGCAATGGCGCAAAGTTCGCGTGAGGCCGCATCTTCAACGCCGTTGAAGTGCCTTGACAGCAAAAGATGAAGATAAGCCGCGCCGTAGCGGATATTTTCCTCCGGGCTGAAAAGCAGGCCGGCGTCCGGCACGCCCCGCGAGCCTGTCAGGAACGCGTGCGCTTCCCCGCCCGCGCTTTCCGGCACTACCTGCATCAGGCCCAGGGCGTTGGAGGCACTGACGGCATAGGGGTTGAAGTTGCTTTCAGTGCGCATTACGGCGTAGACCAGAGCCGGAGAAAGGCTGAAGCGGCGGGAAAAGTTTTCAACGTATTCCCGGTAGTAGGTTTGCCGCAGGGCCAGGCTGTTGGCCCGCGCGTTGTCCATAAAATTTTCTTTGGCGTCAACCGGGCAAAGCGCTTTTTCAAAAATTCCGAATGCGGCCAGGCGCGGCGGCCTGTTTTGCGGATTTCCCAAAAGCAGGGGGGCGCGAACCGGGCCTTCCCGCCAGGTTGCTATGTTTTTTTCGCCGTATTGCGTGCGTAATATTACCCGCCCGGACACGATGCGCAAAATACCGGCGCCCTGAACTTCGGCAAAAGGCGCGTCAAACGCGTACGTTCGCGGCGCGCTGTTTTTAACCGCGATGCGTTCCGGGGCCTCAGTTTGCTGGCGGGGGGCGCTTTCCGCCCGGGTGCGGAAATCCTGCGGAACCGCGATTTTTCCTGACACCGGAAAACGCCGGGCCTGTTCCGCACCGGCATACCACGACACCAAAACGCTCATGGAAATGACGCAGAGCAGCAAAGAGGGCAGAACTGTACGCAAAACTGAACAAACACGCGAAAGCCCGCCACGAAGGCTTAAGGAGGCCGCTCCACGTTTTTCCGGAGTTTTGCTGAATTCCTGATGCATAACGATCTTGCCTGTTAATGTTTCCTTTGAACAAAACATTGACGCCGGCAGGTATAAAGCAAATATGATGCCATATAAACCGGAGCGTTCCACCCCTGGAAAGCTCCTGAACCGTGAGGCCTGCACGCGCGCGCATGGCCGCCGCGCGTGCAGGCTCTTTTAAGGCTGACCCCAGCTGACGGATACAGGCCGGAAAGTTCTAGAGCTTTTTCGCTTTGAGATGATTGCTTGACGGCTGGCAAAACCCTCTTACAACCATCTCGCGGCGAGGATTTGAAGACAAACCCTTGCAGAGCAATCCGACTTTTTCAGCGTTGGACTGCTCTAAAATTCTTTTGTCGCATACGCCGTCAACAACCGGGCGGTAACGGACTTGTCGTATCCGACCGTGTCCGTCGCCAGAACCTTGGCCGCTTCCAGCGGCGTTTTGCTCGGCCCGTAAGGCCTGTTTTGCAGCATGGCGGAAAAAGAATCGGCTACAGCCGCTATGCGGCCAAGCCTGGCGATGGATTTCTCCGTCAGGCGCTGCGGGTATCCGCTGCCGTTAAGGCGTTCATGGTGCTGCAAGACAATGGCTTTTATCTCGTCTTCCGTCCGATCCAGTTTCTGCATTATTTTCATGCCCAAAAGCGGATGAAGCACAATTTTATCTTTTTCCTCCGGCTTGAGAAAGCCGCTTTTTGAAGTAATAACGGCAGGTATCTTGCTCATGCCCAGATCATGCACCAGAAAGCCCAGCGCGGCGTTATCGAACTCTTTGCGGGTCAGCTGGGAAGGATCCTGCGTATTGTAAAGCAGCCACAGGCCGATAAAAAGCGTGTTCGCGGAATGCGCGGCCAGGGAATACTCTCCGGCATGCAGGCGGCGCATGAAGTTTTTGAGCCGGTGCGGGTCGGCCCAGAGGTATTCGGTAATGACCATGCAGTCTTCATAAAGCAGGTCAAAGTTGATTTTGACGGGTTGCGACAAAAATTCCGTCAGGCGCATGCCTATGCCGCGCACGCAGATATCGGCCACCTCGGCGGACTTCAGGTTTTCATCCGTCAGCACCAGGCTGAGCTGCTTGACGATATGCTCCGAGTAGATGTGATGATCCGCACGCGATACGAACAAATCTCCTTCGCGGCAAAGCTGGTGCACTTCTTCCACCTGTTCGTTGCTCAAGCGCGTCCCCTTACGGCTGTAAGGGGACAATATCATTAAATTTTCATTGAACTGAAACAGGTCTATAGGCGGCCTGTACCGGGGGAAGCTGTCAAGAATGGCTTCAGTTATCTGATAATAGTCTTCACGAACAGCTTCAAGTTGGTTGGCCGCCATATTTACTTCCTATAGATTTTAACCAGATTGGTGCCCATTCCTTTTTCCCCCGGCTTGGGCTGCCCGGCTGTTATCACTATGCTTTCACCTTTTTTGAATTCAGGGCTGTTTTCAATAAAAGTTTCAGCGCGTTCAAGATGGCCGGGAATCACTTCGGAAACCTGCCGGGGCAAAATGCCCCAGGAAAAATTCAGATGGCGAAGGGTGTTGCCGTGAGGGGTAAGCACATACACAGGCTGGTAAGCCCGCCTGGAGGAAAGCACGCGCCCCGCCGCGCCGGAAATGCTGTGGGCAACGATGGCGCTGGCGCTGGATTTTTCAGCCAGCAGGCAGGCCGCGTAGGAAAGAAATTCCGACACGTCGCTTTCCGAAGCGGGTTTTTCTATGCTCCTTCTTTCATACATCAAATCTTCGGCCGCCCCGGCTATGCGGAGCATGAATTCAACCGTTTCAACAGGAAAGGAACCCATGGCGGTTTCTTCCGAAAGCATCACGCAATCGGCCCCGTCAAGCACGGCGTTCGCGACGTCCGTCGTTTCCGCGCGGGTGGGCGAAGGGCTGTTCACCATGGAAAGCAGCATCTGGGTGGCCACGATGACCGGAATGGAGGCCTGATTGCAGGCGTGGATGATGCGTTTCTGCATAGCCGGAAGCAGCGGCAGCGGGCATTCTATGCCAAGGTCGCCCCGGGCGACCATTACGATGTCCACCACCTTGAGTATGTCGTCAAGGCGGTCAACGGCATTTTGCCGCTCCAGCTTGGCCACGACCGGAATATTGCGGCCGTGCTCGCCAATAATGGCTTTGGCGTCGAGAATATCTTCCGGCGTCTGCACATAGGAAAGGGCCACGGCGTCAACGCCAAGGCGCAATCCGTCACGCAGGTCTTTCTTGTCTTTTTCCGTCAGGGCGGGCAGGCGCACCGATTTTCCAGGCAGGGCCAACCCCTTGCGCGAGGTCACAACACCGTTGTTCTGGGCTTCCAGCACAAAGGCGTTGTCTCCCCAGCGTTCGAGCACTGTAAGCTGCAGGGTTCCGTCCGCCAGGACCAGGCGGTCGCCTTCTTCCAGGCCTTCCAGGATTTCTTTCTTGTCAAAGGGTATGAAAGGGATATCCAGCGGGTGATCAGGTTTTTTCGGCCCAAGCAGGCAGGTGTCGCCAATCACCATATTGATGGGTTCCGCCAGTTCTCCGATGCGGATTTTCGGGCCGGAGAGGTCCTGCATGATCGTAAGGGGAATGTTGTGCTTTTTTTCCAGCACGCGAAGATCGTCTATGAGCCGCTCGAAGTAAGCGGCGTCGCCGTGCGAAAAGTTCAGCCGGAAGATGCGCACACCGGCGTCGATGAGACGGGAAAGCATTTCAGGGGAATTGCAGGCCGGGCCGACCGTGGCTATTATCTTGGTTTTCATGAAATACCTCTGGATGGAGTTAATTCCGTGCGGAATGCGGGGTTCAGACCAGGTTTTTGCCCTTTTCAAAGGAGGCAATGACACATTTTATGATATGCCCGCGCACCGCGTTTTCGTCAAGATAATTGGTTCCGGCTATGGTCATGCCGCCCGGAGAACAGACCTGTTCGCGCAAAACGTTCGGCCCTACGGTCCGGTTCGGGCCGCATTCCCCTTCCGCCTGAATGCAGTTTTTCCGCGCCAGAGCCGCGGCTCCTTCAAACAGGGTAACGGCCATGGCCGTTGCTTCATCGCGCTTGAAGCCAAGCGTGACGGAGGCTTCAATCACCGCGTCAAGCATATAGTAGACATACGCCGGGCCGCAGCCGCCCACGGCGGAAAAAGCGTTGAAGCGGCTTTCCTCAAGCATTACTATCCGCCCCATGCGGCTGAAAAATTTGCTTATATCACCGCGTTGCTCATGGCTGAGCGAAGGGCCTGAATGCTCCGCGTCGAAACAGACGCCGAACAGGCCCTTGCCTACTTCCGCCGGCGTATTGGGCATAACGCGCGCCACCGGGCACCGGTTGCCGGAATATTGATGCAGGACGGAAAGTTCGACCCCGGCCGCTATTGAAACGACCGCTTTGGAGTGATTCAAGGCTTCGGAGATTTCTTCAAAAAGCACGGCCAGTTGCCCGGGCTTGACGGCCGGAATGATGTAGTCGGCCCACTCGGCCAGGCGATGGGCCGAGGTTGAGGATTGAACCCCATCCGGCAACGCCGTGAAAGGCTTGCGCACAAAAACCGCAAGCTCGAACTCGTCAAGGGCGTTGGCGGACAAAGCGCCGCGCAGCAGAGCCGAGCCCATGTTTCCGTAGCCGATAACGCCTATGCGCGGTTTTGTCATAAATCATCCAGTTCCGTTTGCGGGCCGGCCGTTTTCGTTTTAGCGGCGCGGAGGCGGAAAACCCGCCGCGCCCGGCTTAACCCATAATTTTTTGGCCGGCCCGGCGCGAAAGACGCCGGAACGCCGGCCTGCAAGGGGCACGCCCGGGGCCGGACTCAGCCGACCAGTTCAATCGAGCTGAAGTAATAGGCTATTTCAACAGCGGCAGTTTCCGGCGCGTCTGAACCGTGCACGGAGTTGGCTTCAACGTTTTGCGCATAGGTTTTGCGGATGGTGCCTTCTTCGGCGTTAGCCGGGTTGGTGGCTCCCATCAGCTTGCGGTAGCGGGCTATGGCGTCTTCCCCTTCCAGAACGGCTGCCGCGATAGGGCCGGAGCACATATATCTGGTCAGGTCGCCGAAAAATGGGCGCTCTTTGTGCACGGCGTAAAAACCTTCCGCTTCTTTTTGCGTAAGGTGAAGCATCTTAAGCCCCACGACCTTCAGCCCGCTTTTCTGGATCATGTCCAGAATGGCGCCGGTCAGGTTGCGCTCGACAGCATCGGGTTTGATAAGGCAAAGAGTGCGCTGGATCATCCTGTATTCTCCTCGAGTTGGTTATCCGCCACATGATAAATAATAACGGAAAACGTTAATTTGAATTAATTATATTACTTCCCTACCGGCTCAGGCGTCAAGGTTTTTAATGGGACTATCCTGACGGTTTTATCGCGCTGTTCCTGCCATTGCCGCAACGCGGCCAGGGTTTCCGCCAGCGGGTGCCCTATGGCCACGGCCTGCCCGGTCAGCAGAGCCAGTTTTTCAGCCTGACGCAATTGCCGCAGCACATAGTTCCTGTCCGCCTCGACGTCAAGGAACACGTCGCGCCGGTAGGCGGCGAGCTTAACGGCCGAGGCCTCGCGCTGAAAGCGGCTTCGCGGGTGGGTAAGGCTGTCCAGAACGAAAAGGTTTTTGCCTGACAACTCTTGCGACACCTCGCGCATGATGTTGCCGTTCTGGGTGAGGCTGGAGCCCATATGATTGTTTATGCCGGAAATATGCGGAACCTTGCCCAGGCTTTCGCGCAGCAGGGCGCGCCGTTCGTCTGGAGACATTGAGGCGAGCAGGACGCCGGGGCCGGGTTTGACCGAAGGGTAGCCCACAGGCTCCATGGGCTGGTGCAGCATAACTTCCCGCCCGGCCGCGTGGGCCGCGTTGGCGGCCTCGCGCGCGTGAGGGCTGTAAGGCCAGACGGAAAATGTAACGGGAAACTCAAGGGCCAGAAGGCTGCGGACGGCTTCCATATTCGCGCCGATATCGTCAATGACGATGCAAAGCAGCGGAATTTCGCCCGCCTTGCGCCTGCGGGCCGGACCGCGTTCAAACCCGGCTGAATCCAGACTGCCGCCCGGTGAAACCTCACGCCCTTCCCCGCCCTTCGTGAAGCCTGGCATGAGCAGCAGCGCGTGGGTGGGAACGTCGCCGGCCAGTATATACCACATCTCTTCTCCGGGAACCGAAGGTTTCGCGCCAAGATCGCGGGCTATGCCGGTTTTCCAGCCCCAGGCCAGAAGAGATTCGTTCAGGGCCTCGATAAAAAGAGGAATTGAAGGGCCTACGTGAATGCGCACCTTCTTGTAGCTGAAAAGGTTCTGGTCCGAACCAGTTTGGCCGGCATCTTCCCAATCTGAAGAACCAAGGCCGGAAGCGCGGTATTCGCGCGGCTCCTCTTCCAGCACTTTAAGCTGGCCCGGCGGCATTTCAAGGCGGGCCATAGTCTGGAGTATGGCGTAGTCGGTCTGCCGGACGGCTTCTTCCGGGCTTGGGCTGAGCTTTTCCTCGTAGGGCAGGCTTTCGGAGGACACCGCGTGGCGTTGGAGAGGTTTCTGGCTGTCTCGCGCGCCAGGCCCCCCGGCCACGAAATAATACAGGGCGAAAAGGGCCAGGGCGCCGGCAAGGGCGAAATAACCGCCGCGCGGTGATGGAGGTTTCTTCATACGCATCTGCGCGAAGCGGGGCTTTTCGCCCCGCTTCGTATAATCAAGATAAAGCCCGCTTGAAGGCTAGGGCTTGATCCGGCTCAGGGCCGGCATGCCTTTGACAATTTCCAGGGCCATGCTCAACTGGTTGTCGACAGCCAGAATTTCCTCAATGCTCTTCTCTCCGTTCGGAGCCGGGGTTTCTTTCCTGGCCGAGGCGTCTTTTTTCCCCTTGACGTCGCCTTTTGGCTTGTCCAGGTGGCGGGAAAGATTCTTTTCCCTGAAAGCCATGGCCGTGTCGCGCTGTTCAGCCGGAACGGTATAGTCAGGCTCTATGCCTTCAGCCTGGATGGAACGTCCGTTCGGCGTGTAGTAAAGCGCGATGGTAAGCTTGATGGCCGAGCCGTCGGACTGCTCGATAAGGGTTTGCACCGAACCTTTGCCGAAAGTGCGTTCGCCCAGCAGCACCGCGCGCTGACGGTCTTGCAACGCTCCGGCCACGATTTCCGAGGCCGAGGCGCTTCCTGAATTCACCAGCACCACGAGGGGGGCATGCACATCGCTGGACGAGTCATGCGAGTTATGAAATTTTTCGCCGGTTCCGCGCCCTTTTATAGACACGACCACCCCTTCGCCCAGGAAGGCGTCGGCCACTTCAACGGACTGGTCGAGCAGGCCGCCGGGGTTATTGCGCATGTCGAGCACGATGCCTTTAAGTTTTTTTCCGCCAGCCTTCTCTATGGCTTCGTTCATTTCATCGGCGGTGCGTTCGCTGAAACGGGTCAGGCGCAGCCAGAGGTAACCGTCTTCCAGCAGGCGGCTTTTCACGCTGACCACCGGAATGGAATCACGCACTATGCGCATGGTGACCGGCTGTTTGTCTTCCTTGTGCAGAACGAAAAGTTCGACGTGGGAGCCTTTTTCACCGCGGATCTTGCCCACGACCTCTTCCGTGCTCATATCCTGCACCGGCTCGCCGTCAACGGCCAGGATAACGTCTCCGGCCCGCATGCCGGCCTTCGCGGCCGGGGTGTCGTCAATCGGGGCGACAACCGTAACCTGCCCGTTCTGGGAGGTTATTTCGATGCCCACGCCATAAAAAGAACCGCTGGTGCTCACTTTCATGTCAGCGAACTCTTTGGCCGAAAGCAGGGCTGAGTGGGGATCAAGCCCTTGCAGCATGCCCTTTATGGCCCCGTCAAGCAATTCTTCGCTGGTTACCTCGCGCACGTATTTTGACTGCAAAAGTTCGTAGGCCTGCACAAAGCGGGTTACCGGGTCGGAACTTCTGGCGCCCAGGGCGAACGCGGGCGAATATACGCCGGTTGTCAAAAAGGCGAGAAAAAGCGGGATGACGGTTGCGGCCGTCCGGCAGAAAGGCATTGAGCACCTCCAGAATGGGTGGACGCCGGAGCGGGGTCGCCTTGGAAAAGCGCAAACGCCTCAGCGTGAATTATTTTATCTTGCCCGCGCGCGGCGCGGAGTTTTTTTATTGGCCTGAACGGGTTATATGCACAAGAGGCGCGTCTGGCAATTAATTTGTTTGAGCCAGCCATTGCTCCGGGTTAATAGCCTTCTGGTGAAAACGCAATTCGAAATAGAGGCCGGGGCCGTTGATGGCCGGGTAGAATCCTGTTCGTCCTATGCCCTGCCCGCGCGCGACTTCCTGCCCCCCGCGCACCAGGCTTTCCGAAAGGAATGCGTAAACGGTATAGTAGGCCTCGCCATGCTGGATAACAACCACCTGGCCCAGCCCGCGCATGGTGTCGTTGAACATTACCCGCCCGTTATGCACGGCCCGCACCTCAGTTCCGGCGGCTGTTGAAAAACCCAGGCCGCGCATGGGCGGAACCCCGTCCGGCTTGTAGTTGAAAACGCGCTTGCCTTTGGCCACGGGGCTGGGCAGGCTGCCCTTGCCTTTTTCGATATTGCCGCCGCTGGCCCCTGTTCCGTCAGGCAGGCTGACCTGGCCGCTTTTTTCCGCCGCCTTACGCGCGGCCTGTTCATCTTTCGCCGCTTTAGCTTCCTTTTCGCGCGCGCTTTTAATGCTGAAGTTCAGGTTGCTTATCAGCTGCAAAGTTGAGGAAAGCTCCGCTTCGGTATCTTGCTTTTCATTGCGCAGCACCGCAAGGCGCTCAGCGTAGCGCACCCTTTCAGTGAGCAGTTTTTCCTTCTCACGCACGATCTGGCTCATCTGGGCGCTTATGCTCTCGCCCACCAGGCGGCGGTTGTGCGCTATCTTGCCCAGCTCCACCTCCTGGTCCTGAATGACGGTGCGATAAGCCTCCAGCGAGGCGAAAAGGGTGTTTGACCAGATATATTCGCGGTCAGTGACGTGCCAGTCCGGCAAGTCGCGCCCACCTACGGCCAGGCGGCGGCTATGCAGTTCCCACAACGTGCGCAGAACCTCGCTCAGCGCCTCTTCGGCCTTGAGCCTCTCTTTGGCCAGCTCTTCATATTTTTTCTGCAAATCTTCGCCGGAACCGGCCAGTTGCGAAAGCTTGGCCTGCTGTTCGTCTATTCCGCCCTCGAGCTTGAGAATGCGCGCCTCGGCCTCGGCCAGGTCCGAGTTGAGCCTGCGCTCTTCCGCCGTAAGGCGGGAAAGGCTGCCGCGCCGTTCTTTGGCCTTGACCTCCTCTTTCTTAAGGGCGTCAACCAGGTCGCGCTCGGACAGAGGTTCGGCCGCCAGGGCCTTGTACGGGGCTAGGGAACAAATGCAGCAGGTCAGCAGGGCGCAGAGGAAGAGTTTAAGGGAAAAGGTTTTCATTTCCGGCATACAACGGCTCGTTATCGCAAAAAGGCTGGCGAAGCTCAAACGGGCGCAGCCTCAGGGCAGGAGGTGGCCCAAAGGGCATTCCGCGCACAATGGTTTGTTTTTACGGCAAAAATTCTTGCCGGCGTGAACAATAAGCGCGTGGTACTCATTAAACAGTTCGACCGATGAAGGCAAGGCGTCCATGAAAAAATCGCGCATTTCATCGTATCCGGCCTCTTCCCCCACCAGCCCGTGCCGGGTAAGCAAGCGCCAGGTGTAAGCGTCTATCACGAAACTGGAGCGGCCTAACGCGTAAAGCATTATGGAATCCGCGCTTTCCGGCCCTATTCCCTTGACGGAAAGCAACGCTTCGCGCAAGGCTTCATCGCTCAGGCGCTGAAGGCAGGAAAGGCGCACGTCGTCTTCCGGTTCGTCCAGCCCGGCCTGTTCCGCCAAAAAACGCAGTAAATTTTTCAGGCGAACGGCCTTCACGCGAAAGTACCCGGCCGGGCGAATGGCGTCTTCCAGTTCGCTTTCAGGCATTTTCCACAATACGGACGGGTTCATGGCGTTTTTTTCGCGCAGCCTGTCCAGCGCCCTTCCAACGTTGGACCAGGCGGTGTTCTGGGTCAGGATGACGCCCAGCGCCACCTCAAAAGGGGTTTCGGCCGGCCACCAGCCGCAAGGCCCGAAATGGCCGGCAAGGGCCTGATAATAATCAAGCAGAAGTTTTTCACGTCCGGAGGCGGCGGCCATCTTTTTACGTCCTGAACACAAGGGCGGCCCATTCGCCGGAAAGTCTCCGTTCAGCCTCAGTCAGGCCCTGAGCCCGGTAAACGGCCTCGACAGCGTCCGCCTGGATGGCGAGAATGCCGGAGAGAACCAGCACGCCGCCCTTGCGCGCCAAAGGAGCCAGGCGCGGGGCCATGTCTTTGAGCGGTTCCGCCAGAATGTTCGCAAGGACCAGATCAAAATATTCCGCAGGGACTTCACCCGCGTAAAGGCCGTCGAGGCTGCCCAGGCGTATGCCGAAATCTTTTTCCGCTATCCCGTTTATCGCACGGTTTTCCATGGCGTTTTCCACAGCCAGCCGGTCTATGTCAAGCCCAAGGCCGGAAAGCCCGTTCAGGCAGCAGGCTACGCCCAGGATGCCTGAACCCGTGCCGAGGTCAAGAAAGCGCGTTCCCGGCCGGACCAGGCCGGAATCGGCCAGGTCGGATACCGCCCCCAGGCAAAGGGCCGTGGTGGCGTGGTGCCCGGTTCCGAAAGCGGTTTTAGGCTCAATTACCACCGCCTTGCGGCCAGAGGCCAGAGCGGCCTCTTTTTCTTCTTTCATCCATGGGGCCAGCACCATAAAGCGTTTGCCGCCCTCCACCGGAGTGAAAAATTCCTTCCAGGCCTCAACCCAGTTTACGCTTTCCACTTCGCTCAGGGTAATTTCCGCCGCGGGAAAGGCATAGGCCAGAGAAGCGCGCAACTCTTCACGGAAGGCGTCGCTTTCCGCATGCACCCGGCAAAGAGCGCGGCCGTCTGGCAATGTTTCTTCCTCCCACCCGTGCGTGACGCTCAGCGACAGGGCGGCGCTGAGCAATTCCGCCTCTTCCGGCTCAACCACAATCTCAAGGCGCTTCAGGTCAGGCATGCTAACATCCTTAAAAGATTTTCATCCTCAGGCTTGTAGCTATAAAACTCAATAAAGGCAACCAGATTCAGACCGCAAAGAGAAGAAGATGAAGAACCGCCGCGAACGAAACCGCCCCGCACGAATAAAAAAAACGCGCCGGCGCGCTGGCTGCAAGCATGATGCGTGAACATAGCGCGCGGGCATGACGGCGATGTACGCGAAAAAACGAATGGGAAACGGCCTGAAAGCCGATTGGCGAGCATAAAAGCGCTCACGTTTCGAGCTTTTCCGCTCTTCCGTGCGTTAACGCACGTGCACTAACGCACGGAAGCCCTGCCTCCACCTTTTGCCCCACTTTTTATATTTCAAATAAATATCTTTAAAATCATATAGTTAATACAAAACAATATCTGTGCTAATCTTTGGCACAGCTTTTGCTTATATTAAAATAACGGGCCGCATCCCCCTCCCCCAAAATAGCGGCTCGGCATAGCGATGCAGGTATACCCCCTACTTGCCCGCAAGCGCAGCAAGCCTACCCCCCCCAAGGCAATGCTCGCAAAAATCCCCAAGTTTCCCCCCAACTTGGGGATTTTTGCGTTTATAGCGCGCGGCTCGATGTCTGGAACGCTGTTCGCTATCCGCCCGTTTAAATGCAAGGCGCAGCGCTTATCGCACGCGCTCAAAGTTAACTGGCATGAAGAAAATCCCGCGCTTCGCCTCCGCCGTACGGCATGCACACGCAAATCTGCTGCAAATTCAATTTCTCCGGAGCATGTTAGTTTTGAATATTATGCGGTGCCGCCCGCTCGCGGGCGTCGTGGAGCAAATAGACTTTTCAAGGTTAATTTGCCTGAAAACAAGGTTCCGTACCCTCAGCCGCTGAGGGTACGGAACCAAAGCCAAAAAAACGCAGCGGAGAATCAACCTTGCAACGGTTCCACCACTGCGGCGTCACATGCTTTTCTTCAAGGTGTTCTTGGTGGCTGAAATGGTTCTCGCCCTGCGCTCACGCGTATATTTGTTGCCTCTGTCCGTAAAGTAGGCTCCGCCGGAAGCGTCATAGCAAGCCGACACGTAAGCCTCCATAACGGCGTCAAGCTCGGCCTCGGACACTTTCCGCCCTTCGGATTCAGCCAGAAAACCGCTTGTCTTGCTTACCGAGCAGTCTATAAAAACGTCAAGCGCCTCGTTGTGCCCGCGCATGTTTTTCACCGCCATGCGCGCGGCGGCCAATTGCGTTTCAGCAATTTCCTTTTTCAGTTGCGGGGCCAGGGTTTCCTGGTCTTTCTCCGGTATGGAGCGCATTATGGCCGATTCCAGCTTGCGGCAGCTTTCCGCCGCCTCAAGGCGCACGAAAGCCGGTTCGCTTCTGACAGAGGCCGCGTCAAGCGCGGTTTCGTACAGGCACTCCACATATTCGTGAATAAGCTTGTTGCTGTCTTCCGCGCTTTCCTGCTCCGCAGCCGGCTGGCTTGGGGCCTGCGCTGCGCAGCCGGCCAGAAGCGCCCAGAGAAAGGCGAACGGCAACAGGCGGGTAAAAAAAAATTTTTTCATATTTTTCAACATCCGGAAAAGAAAACGGCGGAGGCGGCCCCTGGATATAGAGCTCTTTCACTTTTAAAATGCCTAGCGGGAATCTCTCACCGCCAGCCAGCTGGCCAGCATGCCCATGCCGGCCGGGATGAAAATAAGCAAGGCGCAAAGCTGCCAGGGCAGAAACTGTATTTCCAGCAGCAGAGGAGGAAAATTCAGCGCGTCGCGGATCTGCAGGTGGATGAAACGCAGCATGAGCAGCGCCAGGCAGCCGCCGAGCAGGCCCTGCACGGCTCCTCCCACCATAAGCGGCATGCGTATATACCAGGGATAGGCCCCGACCAGCTTGAGTATTTCTATTTCCGCGGAACGCGACAGCATGGACAGGCGCACCATATTGCCGACCACCAGCCCCAGCACCAGCGCGAGAAAAACGATAACCGGCCGCATGATGTAGCTGTTGGCCTTGCGCCAGGCCTGGCCAAGTTCGTCCCGCAAGGGGGTGGCGACCACCCTGGAAACCTGGGGCAGTTTGTTCAGATAATTACCGATCTGCTTGATCCAGCCCTCAACGTCGTCGTCCTTGGGCGCGAAGCTTAGAAGGGCCGTGGCCGGCAAAGGGTTGTTCTCAGCCATAAAGGGGAATTCTTTCAGCGTTCCGCCGCGCCCCAGCCTTTTGTCCAGCTCTTTCAGGGCCTCGTCCGGCGTAAAGAATTTCATGCCGTTGAATCCGGGCAGGTGCTTGAATTCCTCACTCTGCTCGCTGATCAGCTTGAGAGGCGTTCCGGGCTGCCAGTAAACCTGAAAGGAGGTTTCGCCGCGCACGGTTCCGAGCTGGTAATTTATTGTGGTAAGGGCCATCATGAACATTCCGGCCATGAACGCCACCAGGGTGACGGCGGCCAAGGTGAGCAGCTGCGCCCAGGGGTTCAAGGCCAAATCGCGCAGCCCCTGCGAAAAAAGACGTAAAATGGTGCGCGTCATAATTCCAGCCGCCGCTGATGGTTCGAGCCTTCCGGGCTCTCCTGCCTTTCCCGCCGTGAAGCCTGATTATAAAGCGAGGCTCCGGGCCAGCTGGCGTATGTGACCATGCCTTCCTCAAGGCGCAGGATTTTCGCGTCCGGATGGCGGCGAAAAAGGTCGTGGCTGTGAGTGGCCACTATCATTGTCGTGCCGTAAACCTGAAATTGCTTGAAAAGATCCATTATGCGCAGGGAAAGCTCCGGGTCGAGGTTGCCGGTAGGCTCGTCGGCCAGCAACACTTTGGGGTTGACCACAAAGGCGCGCGCTATGGCTATCCGTTGCTGTTCGCCGCCGGAAAGCTCGCCGCAGGGGACGTGAAGGCGATTTTCCAGGCCCAGCGCCCGCACGATGGCCCTGACACGCCGGTCGGCATGCCCCTGGGCCACGCCGCGCACTTCCAGAGGCAGCATCACATTCGCATAAACCGTGCGTTGCGGCAGGATCTTGAAATCCTGAAAAACAACGCTGACCTGACGGCGCAGGGCCGGAAGGTCTTTGGGCTTGATGTTCTTAAGCGGCATGCCGTTTACGGCGGCCTCTCCCCTTTGCACCGGCCAGCCGCCGTAAAGAAGGCGCAAAAGAGTGCTTTTTCCCGCTCCGGACGGGCCGGAAAGAAAAAGGAAATCGCCCTTTTCCAGTTTGAAGGTGCAGTCTTTAAGCGCCCAGTGCGGTCCGAAACTGTGCGAAAGGTGGTTTACTTCAATCATGTTTTTCATATGCGGCCTTGCGAAACTTGCTCCGGCTCTGGTACACTAAAAAAGGCGATTTGGCAAAGGGGCAAAAAGGAGAAGGCATGCGGAAGCCTATAAAAAAAGTTTGCAATGCTCCCTGAACGAGGGTATTTTGGTGCAAATTCAGAGCCGGAATCGCCCTGGGCAGGCAACCTCAGCATAGCGCCAGCCCAGCTTTTTCCTCTATTCCCTCTTTGCCCGGACAATTGTTGCGCTTACATGCCCTTGACCCGTTCATTACTTTTTTGAGGATACAAGACCCATGCCCTCCTTTTCCGCGCATAAAAGCAGTTTTTCCGTTTTCTCCCCGCGTTTGCTTCTTCTTGCAATAATTATCCTGCCCTTGCTGGCCGCCGGCTGCGGCAAGAATGTCCTTTTCCCGCAGCCGCAGAGCACCCCTCCGGCCAGTCAACCGGCCGCCACGGGCGAGGCGGCCCTGCTTGAGCAGTCCTTCCGCGCCCGCGATTTCGCCAAGGCGGAAAAGCTGGCCGTCGCCTATACCGGGCGGCAGAACATTTCCCGCTCAGACCTGGCCCATGGCCTGCGCATACTGGCCCTTTCCGCCGTGCAGACCCGCCACGCCAATACAGCGGTTTCCGCCCTTGAGCGCTGGCGCTCCGTAGCCCCGGGAGCGGATGAAAGCGAAGAATGGCGCAACGCGTGGCTTGACGCGGCCAGCCTGCTGCCGGGCGCGGAAGCCGAACGCCTGGCCCGCCAGGCCTTAAACGACCAGACCAGGCCGCAAGCCTTCCGCTGGGACGTCGCCGCCCTTTCAGCCCGGCAAGACTGGAACGCCGCCGACTATGCGCGCGCTCTCGAAAAATTGAAAACAGTCTACACGTCCGCTGGCGGATCGGCCCAGGGCAAGGCTTACCAGGCCGGCCTTGAAAGACGCCTCTTTGAAGACCTGCACAGCCTGCGCCAGCATGAAATCGACCGCCTGGCGTCCCGGCCTGGGGCTGACACGGCCTCTTTTCCTTACGCCATCGTAAAGCTTGAAGAAGCCAGGCGTTACGCCATGGACCCGCTCACCAAACCTTTGGGGCAGGAGATAGTTGACGCCCTTGTCGCGAAAAATTCCCTGGCAGCTCCGGATATTCTCGCGCAATGGGCCAGTTTGCCGGATTCCGCCGTTCCGGCGGTTCTTCCGTCTTCCGGCCAGGTTCTGGCCCTGGCGTTGCCTAGGTCCGGCAAATTCGGCTCTTTTTCAGACCGCATCGTTATGGGCGCTAACATCGCCTGCGCGGAATTCGCCGCCGCCGGAGTAAACGTGCGCCTTGAGGTCATCGACACGGACAAGCCCGGCTGGGAAGAAAAGCTGGCCGCCCTGCCGGAAAATGTCAGAATTGTGGGCGGGCCGCTGCAAAACTACGACTACACGAAATTGAAGGCGGGGGGCGAATTGTCGAAAAGGGCCTTTTTCACCTTCATGCCCCGGCTGGAAGGAGCGGACGAAGGCAACCTGGCCTGGCGCTTCTTCGCCAGCCCTGACGACCAGTTCGACGCCCTGCTGCGCTTTACCTCCGTCCTCGGCGTCACCAGCTACGGATCTTTCTACCCTGAAGACAACTACGGCAACCGCGTCAACGAAGCCTTCGCCGCCCGCGTCAAGCTTTACTCCGGCCATATAACCAGCCAGGGATCATACCCGCCTCAGCAGCCCGATACCTGGACGCAGGTCACAGCAGGCTTCCTCGGGGCCAGAAAAGGCTCCGGCCCATCCGGCGCGCCTTACGAGGCGCTGCTGCTTCCAGGCACATGGGAACAGATGGACATTATCGTGCCGACCCTTTTCTACTACAAAACCAACAACAGGATTCTCATGGGCACCAGCCTTTGGGAACAGGGGCTTTCAGCCGGAAAGCACATTGACGCCCATTATTATGACCTGGCTATCTTCCCCGGAGCCTGGAACGCCTCCAACCCGGAACCGGCGGTGGAAAAATTGCGCCTGGCCGTTGCTTCGTCCGGACAAAAAGAGGCTGATTTCTGGTCCGGGCTGGGCTATGACTTCGTCCGCTTCACCGCCGGCCTGAACATGGCCCCAGGCTGGACGCCGCAAACGCTTAACGCGGCCCTTTCCGCCAACCCCGGCATAGCCTGGAGCTGCGCCCCCATAAAATGGAACAGCGCCGGGCAGGCCAGCCAGGCCCTTTTCCTCTTCACACCGACCGGGGACGGCTTCGCCCCGGTTGACGCCACCGGCCTGGCCGAGAAATTCAACAGGCTGCGCGGCAGATAAGGGCGAAAAATGAACCGGCAAGGCGGCAGAAGCCGCTCGCTCCGCCCCTACCATCAGGGGCAGGCAGATTTTTTCTGCGCCCTTTATGCGGTTATAAACGCCCTGGTCATCACTTACGGCATAGGGCTGGGAACCGCGCGCCAGATTTTTTCCACCACCTTGGGGAAAATTTCCGAGCACCCCTTTCTATGGCGTTCCACCCTGAATAACGAAACTGATTTCTACTGGCTGGTGGAATACCTGCTGGGCTTTTCCTTCAGCTCCGGCCCGCTGGCCCTGCACACGCTTGTCCCGGCCGGCGCGGGTTTTCAGGAAAAAAAATTCGGGCTGGAACATCGCAACTTGCGCGACGTGAACCTTTACCGCAAGCCGGAGCGCAAACCGGCCTGCGGTTTGAATGCCGGGGAGCTTTGGACCGTTCTGCGCCACTGGCTGCCGGAAGATTGCGACCCGCGCCATTCGGAACGGGTTGACTATTGCTACCCGCCCGCTGAACGGCCCGCGGCAAACGACAAGGGCGACAATGGCGACAAGGCGGAAGCGCCCGGCTGCATGGAAGAATCCGGCGTTCCGCACGGGCAAAGAGCGCTCCTTTTGCGTTTTCACCGCTACCTGCCGTTTTCCGATCAGCCCGTAATCTCGCACTGGAGCACAGCCCGGGCCTTTTACGGCGAAGACCTGCTGCTGTTCGACGCCACGGCCGACCCGGAGGCCATACATCGCCTGCCTCTTGCCGAATGCGTTGTTTCACGCGCCGACATCTGCCGGGAAAAGTCCATTCTGCTGGAAACCAGCTCGCTTTTCCTGATTGAAAGAACCGGCGTGAGGCTTGCCGGGTAACACCTTTTCGCGTTTCAAGCGAATCAAATTTGAAATTTTATTTGCTCCGGCGCCTTTGCCAAAGGCGCCGGAGTGACCGCGTTCGCCCACGCCTGAAAATGTTTCACCGCCCCCCGCCCTTTTCCCGTTATCCTGTCAAGTAGGCCCCTGCGTTTTTTCCCCCCTTCCAGCGTTACCGTCCGCCCCGCCCGCAAAAGGCGTGCTATATAGCCATGACTTCCGGAGCGCCTCGCATCCGGGCGTCCCGCTCGCGGCAGCTTCTAAAACCCACTCCCCCCTCTATAAGGAAGAAAATATGGAACGCTTCAGGCCTGTTCTGGAATTTCTGCTTTTTCCCATGACCCTCGCCGCCGCTGGATTCAGCGTGCGCATAGCCCGTTTCGGATCCGGAACATGGAAGCAATTGCTGAGCGGGCTTATAGTGTCAGCCTTTGTCGGCGTGCTGGTAGGGCTGGGCGCGGCTGAAGCCGATATTCCTCCCAAACTCCAATATGCCGTTATCTCCTTCAGCGGGTATATGGGCGGCGTTCTGCTTGACGCCTTTCAGGCCCGCATCATCCGGGCGGTGGAAAATCTTCCCGGCCCCGGTTCGGACAGCTAGGGCATTTTAACTTTGAAATTCAAAGTTGAAATGCTCCAGGCAGGCCGCATTCAATTCTGACTCTTTGCGCCCAGTTCAAAATAAAAAGATACCGTCTTTCCCGCACGCGTACGGACACGTTCGCCCTAAAGGCGCGCCGCCGCCGGAACAAGACGCATGCCCTGAAATTCATAACAAACTCAACCCGCGTGAGCAGAATATGACGGAAAAAACAGCAGTTATCACTCCGAAAAACGGAAAAACCAGGCAAGCGGCCCATCGCCAGGCCGCCGCCGCCGTAACGGACGAACAGCGGCGCGCCTTGGCCCGAACCGATCTGTTTTATCTGATGGTTCACCTGTTGAACCGCACGGATATGGACAATGACTGGTGTTTCTCCCGTTGCCGCGAAATTCAGAAGAAACCGGACGGCTTTCTGGATCTTTGGGCCCGTGAACACTACAAAAGCACCATTATCACCGTTGGCAAGACCATTCAGGATATTTTGAACGATCCGGAAATAACCGTGGGAATTTTCAGCCACACCCGCCCTATCGCCAAATCTTTCCTGCGCCAGATCAAGCGCGAGTTTGAGAGCAATATGGACCTGCGCGCCCTTTTCCCCCATATAGCGCCGCCTTCCGGAAAAAACGGACGCACCTGGAGCGAAGACGGCGGGCTGGTGGTGGAGAGAGAAGGAAACCCCAAGGAAGCTACCATTGAGGCCTGGGGGCTGGTGGACGGCCAACCGACCGGCAAGCACTTTTCCCTGCTTGTTTACGATGACGTGGTCACGCGGGAAAGCGTTTCCAGCCCGGAAATGATCGCCAAGGTGACCGAGGCCTGGGCGCTTTCGCTGAATCTTGGCGCGCACGGCGGAAAACGGCGGCATATCGGAACCCGTTATCATTTTAACGACACGTATCGCGCCATTCTGGAGCGCGGAGCGGCCAGGCCGCGCATCTACCCGGCCACCGCCAACGGCAAGACCGAAGGAGACCCGGTATTCCTGACCCGTGAAACGCTGGCCGAAAAACGCCGCGACATGGGCCCTTACGTCTTCGGCTGCCAGATGCTGCAAGACCCCAGCGCCGACCGGGTGCAAGGGTTCAAAACGGAATGGCTGCGCCATTTTCCGTCCGGAACTGCCGGACGCCCGATGCACAGCGGCATGAACCTCTACCTGCTGGTCGACCCGGCCGGAAGCAAGAAAGAGGGCAGCGACTACAGCGTGTTCGCCGTTATCGGGCTTGGAACGGACGGCAATTACTACCTGGTGGACGGAGTGCGCGACCGCCTGAACCTGACCGAACGCGCCGCCGCCCTTTTCAGGCTGCACAGGCAATACCGCCCTCTGGCCGTTGGCTACGAGCGTTACGGCATGCAGGCTGACATCGAACACATCAAGTCCGAGCAGGAACGCCAGAACTATCGTTTCAGCATCACCGAACTGGGTGGGGCCATGCCCAAGAACGACCGCATCCGGCGGCTCATACCCCTGTTCGAGCAAGGCCGCTTCTGGCTCCCCCAACCGTTGATCTTTGTGGACAGCGAAGGCCGAAGCCGCGATTTCACGCGTGAATTCACGGATGAGGAATACGCGGCTTTCCCCGTGGCCGGGCATGACGACATGCTCGACTGCCTGGCCCGCATTGTCGAACCGGAGCTTGGAGCGGTTTTCCCCCAAGCCGGGGCCAGAAAAGACGCCGGAACGGCCAGGGTGTTCAATTCTTTCAATCCGTACGCCTGAGTTTCAAACGCTTGAGCGAAGGCAGGGCCGGAAATTCCGCCCGTACAGCAACCAAACAAAAGGAGAACGTTATGTGTGGAGGAGGAGGTTTCAAAACTTCATCGGTAAAAGCCGCGCCTACAGCGCCGCCGATTGTCGCCCCGATCGAGGCGGATCAGACTTCGAAAAGCGCCAGGGAACAGGAAAAACGCAAACGCCTGGCCGCCACCGGACGCAGTTCGACCATTCTTACCAGCGGCCTTGGCGATGCAAACCCGGTGGAAACGGCGAAAAAAAACTTGCTGGGTTCCTGACGCGAGGGGAAATATGCAAAATGAAAAAATCAAGCGCCGTTTACGCCGCCTGCGCGCTCTGGAGCAGGAAAGAAAAGGCTGGGAAGAACATTGGCGTGAGCTTGCGGCCGTGTTCCTGCCCCGGCAGGCCCGTTTCCTGAACGGAAGCGCTTCCGGCGGCAAAAATGGCCCGAACCTGGTGGATTCCACCGGCATTCTGGCCGCCCGCACCCTTGCCAGCGGCATGCAAAGCGGCCTCACCAGCCCGGCCCGCCAATGGTTCCGCCTGAGCCTTCAGGACAAAGGAACGGCCAAAAACGAAGATACGCGCCTCTGGCTCGACCACGTGCAAAACGCCATGGGTTCAGTTTTCGCGCGCAGCAATTTCTATGACTCCGTGCACCTGCTCTATCACGAGCTTGGGGTGTTCGGCACAGGCTGCATGGTGGTGGAGGAAGACGCGCAATCCATTCTGCGTTGCCGAACCCTTACCGCCGGAGAATACTACCTTGACGCCGGGGCTGACGGGCGGGTGAACACCCTTTACCGGCGCATCAAGATGAAGCCGCGCCAGATTGCCGAAACCTGGCCGCAAACTTGCCCGGAACGGATAAAAAGACTGGTGGAGAAAGAAAACACCGCATGGATCGACGTTCTGCACGCGGTTGAGCCAGACCGGGAACAGGACGGAGGCAAACCCTACCGGTCGATCTACATTCTGCTGGACGGAGGAGAGAACGGCCAGGAGGCGCTGGAGGAAAACGGATATTTCGAGTTTCCCGCCCTCTGCCCGCGCTGGGATGTAAGCGGAAGCGAGGTTTATGGAAAAAGCCCCGGAATGGACGCCTTGGGCGATTGCAAAATGTTGCAGCGCATGCGCAAAGACGGAGTGGAAGCCCTGGCCAAAGAAGTCAACCCGCCCCTGCTGGTTCCCGCCAATTTGCAAGACGCGGCCCTGAACAGCACTCCGGGCGCCATAAATTACGTTTCTCCGCTGGCCCAGGGACAACAGGCCATTACCCCGCTTTATCAGGTCAGGTCCAACCTGCCCGCCCTGGAAGGCTCCATAGCCGACTTCAGGCGGCAGGTGCAGCAAATTTTTTTTAACGATCTGTTCCTGATGATAACCCAGATTGACCGCCGCATGACCGCAACGGAAGTGGCGGAGCGCAACGCGGAAAAAATGCTTCTGCTCGGGCCTGTGCTCGACCGCCTGCGCAGCGAGCTGTTCCAGCCCCTTACCGTGCGCGTGTTCGGCCTGATGCAGAGAAACGGCCTTGTGCCGCCCCCGCCGCCCGGACTGATCGGGCAAGAATTGAAAATAGAGTTCATAAGCATTCTGGCCCAAGCCCAGAAATCCGCCGGAATAGCCGCCGTGCAGCAAATTGTCGGCTTTGCCGGCCAGGCCGCGCAAATCAGCCCGGCCACGCTGGATATGCTCGACCTTGACGCGGCTTTGAGCGAAATGGCCGACATGGTCGGCGTGCCGCCCAGCCTGGTGCGTTCTTCGGAAAACGTGGCTGAAATACGCGCGGAGCGCGAGGCCGCGAATGCCGGCATGCAGCGCCTGCAAACGGCCGCGCAAAGCCTGAATATGGCCGGAGAAGCCGCCAGAACGGTCAAAGATTCCGGCCTCAAACCGGAAGAAATGCAAGCGCTGGCGGCGCAAGCCGTCTCCTTGCGCCCCTGAGCCGAACCATCCCCTCTCTAAACCCGCCCAAAACCTAACGGGCGTCAAAGGAACCCCCTATGCCGAGTCCTGAACTGCAAAGGCAACAGGAGCTTGAAGACCTTGGCGCGGTGCTATCACTGCCCGCCGGGCTGCGCTTCGTAACCCGCCTGATACGCCTTTCAAACTACCTGGGGGCAAGCTACGCGCCGGGAGACGCCCTTGCCACCGCCTACAACGAAGGCTTGCGCCGAATGGGCGGCATTCTGGCGGCTGAAACCGCCATAACCGCCCCGGATAAACTCGGGAATATCCTGAATAACCCTAAAGGAGCCAAAAATGGATGAACATCACTCGCCGGATATGGCCGCCCCGTTGACAGCGGAAGCGGCAGACGCCCTGAAAACGGAAACCCTGCTTACGGCCGGCCTGTCCGCCACGGGCCGGGAAGAGGCCGCTTCCGGCGCTGAAACGGAAACCAGGCCTGAAACGCCTGAAGATTACGCCCTGAATTTTTCCGAAGGGATAAACGTGAACCAGGAGCTGCTGGGCAGTTTCCGCGCGACAGCCCATCAGCTTGGGCTTAGCCGCGCTCAGGCGCAAGAGCTGGCCAGCCTTTATGAAAAGCATGTGTCCGGCACGGAGCAAACAGCCGTAGATTCCCTGAAAAACGCGCTTCAGCAGTGGGAAGGGCAAATACGCAGCGCGCCGGACTTTTCCGCCAAGCGCGACTTGGCCCAGCGCGCCCTGCGCGCCCACGGCAACAGCGAACTTTTCCAGTTGCTTGACCAAAGCTGCCTGGGCAGCCACCCGGCTGTCTTCAATTTTATGGCCTCGGTGGGAAAGGCCCTGGGTGAACCGGCCTTCAAGAACTGGAACGGAGCCAACTCCCCCCTGACCATTGAGCAGATACTCTACCCCGACATGGCCTGAGCCGCGGCTCGGCCTGAAACCTTTTACCTGACAAGGAGTTTGCATGCCTATTAGCGCCACACACGCGGTTACCCTGGCGGATATCGCCAAAACCAGAACCCCTTCCGACAAAATGGCCGCCATTGTCGAGCTGCTTTCGCAAACCAACGAAGTGCTTGAAGACATGGCCTTTGTTGAAGGCAACCTGCCAACGGGCCACAAAACCGTCATTCGCACCGGCCTGCCCACAGTGGCCTGGCGCCTGCTCAACTACGGAGTGCCCCAAAGCAAAAGCAGCACTCAGGTTATAACCGACACCTGCGGCATGCTCGAAGCCTACGCGGAAATCGACAAATCCCTGGCCGACCTGAACAACCACGGAGCCAATTTCCGCATTTCGGAAGACCGGGCCTTTCTTGAAGCCATGAACCAGCAAATGGCCGAAACCCTGTTTTACGGCGACGTGGCTAAAAATCCGGAGCGCTTTCTGGGTCTGTCTCCGCGTTTTTCCACCCTCGACCGCGCCAAGGCCGACACCGCGGCAAACATCATAGACGCCGGGGGCACGGTTGACGGCAAGCTCAGCAGCGCCTGGCTGGTTTGCTGGGGCGACCACACCGCGCACGGCATCTACCCAAAAGGCAGCAACGCCGGTTTTCAGCACAACGACCTGGGCGAAGTTACCTTGCAGGACGACAAGGGCGGAAAATATCAGGGTTACCGCACACACTACAAGTGGGACCTCGGCCTGACCGTGCGCGACTGGCGCTACGTGGTGCGCGTGGCCAACATCGACCTGGCTTCCATAACCGATGAAGACCTGGTGGAAAACTTCGTTCTGGCCGCGGAAACCCTGCCCAACGTCAAGGCCGGAAAACCGGTATTCTATATGAACCGCCAGGTGCGGACCCGCCTGCGCAACGCCCTGCGCCGAAGCGCCAACGTGCACCTTACCCTTGGCGAAGCCGCCGGCAAAACCGTCATGACCTTTGACGAGATTCCGGTCAAGCGCTGCGACGCCTTGCTGAACACTGAAAAACGCGTGCGCTGACCAGGCCGGTTTTCATAATTTAAACCATAAATTCGACTACAGAAGAGGTACATATGTTTTTTGACAAACAAACCCTTTTTTCCGACCGGCAGTCCGTTAGCGCAACAACTGACGCCGCCTTCACCGTCGATCTCGGCAAGGGAGACTCCGGCCCGGCCGATATCGCTCTTTATGTGGGCGCAAGCGATTACAGCGGTTCCGGCGGCCTCACGGTGGAACTCTTCACCGCCGCTGAAACGGACGCTTCCGGCGCTTTGGCGAACCCGGTGAAAATAGCCGCCTGGCCGGTTGACAACGCCGCCCTGCTGGCGGGCGGAAAAATTGTGGCCGCACGCCTGCCGCACGGCATGAAACGCTACGCCACTCTTAAATATAACGTCAGCGGAACAATTTCCGGAGGACGCATCAATGCCGGGCTGGTTATCGACGCCTAACTCCTGACGGCTGGCCCACGGCGCGGCGCGCGGGAGCATGGCCCGCGCGCCGCTTTTCCCTTAATCATTTTTCAGCCCCGGAAACGGAGGAACGCGAAATGCATTCCACAGTGGAACTTTATAACGTGGCTCTGGCCCGCCTTGGCGGAAACCAGCTCGGACGCATCAACACCCCCTATGAAGACAGCACGGAAGCGGCGCTTTGCGACATCCTCTTCCCCCACGCCGTTGACCTGGCCCTGGCCGCCCTGCCGTGGAATTTCGCCACCCGCCGCGTCGCTCTGGCCCTGCAAAAAGAACACGCTGGCGGAGAATACCCCTTTCGTTACGCCCTGCCGGTTGACTGCCTGAGCCCGATCCGCCTGGAAGGCTGCGGCGACGGCGGGTTTCCCCCCGTTCACGTCATTGAGGGGCGCAGCCTGCTTTGCGCCCAAAATCCGGCCACCCTGGTTTATGTGGCGCGCCTGCTTGACGTTACGTCCTGGCCACCGGCCTTCTCCGACGCCGTGGCCTGGCTGCTGGCCGCCGAACTCGCCACCTCGCTTATCAACGACGGACGCCGCCAGCAGTTCTACCTGCAAAAATACGAGCAGGCCCTGCTTGAAGCCAGGGCGGTGGAACTGCGCCAGCAGCGTTTCAACCGTCCTTCCGGCCCCTGGCTTGAAGCCAGAACGGAGCCGGCTTGACGCGAGCCGGGCCGCGGCCGCTTTTCAGCCCTGTTGCATCCAGGATTATAATCGGATAATTACAGCGCATTATTTGACATACAGGTTCTTTCACCATATATTTAAATATAGCTGCGAGCCAACATGCCTCAAAAAACGCGGCTATATTTTTGTACTTTGCTGGAAGCGTATTCCACCATAAAAATATATTTCCAATTTGATCCGTAACCAACCATGCAGCAAGAAGAACAAGCATTGCCGGTCTACAAGCTCGGCGCGGATATAGGCTCCACGACCATCAAGCTGGTAGTCGTGAACGAGCGCTCTGAAGCCGCGTTCACAGACTACCGCCGCCACTTTTCCGATATCCGTGAAACGTTGGCCGCCGTTCTGGCCGAAGCGTTGGCCGCCTTGGGCGACGTTACGGTCGCGCCGGTCATGACCGGTTCCGGGGGGCTTGCCCTTTCCGGGCTGCTGGGCCTGCCGTTCGAGCAGGAGGTTATCGCCGGGTCAAAGGCCATTTCAGCCCTGGCCCCGGAAACGGATGTGGCTATAGAGCTGGGCGGAGAAGACGCCAAGATAACCTATTTCGGCGAACACAGCCTTGACCAGCGCATGAATAACACCTGCGCCGGAGGAACCGGGGCCTTCATAGACCAAATGGCCACCCTGCTGGAAACGGACGCCGCCGGGCTGAACGAACTGGCCGGGCACAGCAAAATCATCCACCCCATCGCCTCGCGTTGCGGGGTGTTCGCCAAAACGGACATTCAGCCCCTTATCAACGAAGGGGCCTCGCGCGAAGACATCGCGGCCTCAATTTTTCAGGCGGTTGTCAACCAGACCATAGGCGGCCTGTCCTGCGGCAAGCCGATACGCGGCAAGGTGGCCTTTTTGGGCGGACCGCTCTATTTTCTTGACAACCTCCGCCACCGCTTCATTCAAACCCTGAACCTTAAACCAGACGAAATTATCTTTCCCGGAAATTCCCAGCTTTTTGTCGCGGCCGGGGCCGCCCTGCTGGCCGAAGGCAAGGCCGTCGCCATGCCTCTTTCAGAAATTACCCGCCGCCTGAAAAATATTCCTGACCACACTATAAACGAAGTTGAAATATTGCCGCGCCTTTTCCAGGACGAAGCCGAACTGAACGCCTTCCGCGAACGGCACGGCAAAGCGGTTGTGCCTAAAGGAAATCTGGCTGATTACCGCGGTCCGCTCTTTGTGGGCATAGATTCAGGCTCCACCACCACCAAGGCCGTGTGCATAGGCCGCAACTCCGAACTGCTCTACAGCTTTTACAGCCACAACAAGGGCAACCCCGTGCTGGTTGTGCGCGAACTTATTGAAGACATTTACAACAAACTTCCTGCCGGAGCCAGAATAGCGGGAAGCGCCTCCACCGGTTACGGCGAACACCTCATTAAGGCCGCGTTCAAACTGGACATGGGCGAGGTTGAAACCGTAGCGCACTATAAAGCGGCGGACACGGTGCTGCCGGGGGTGGAATTCATTCTGGACATCGGCGGGCAGGATATGAAATGCCTGACCGTGCGCGACGGGGCTATTCACGACATTTTGCTCAACGAGGCCTGCTCCGCCGGATGCGGCTCTTTCCTGGAAACCTTCGCCCGCTCGCTGCACCTCGATGTGGGCGAATTCTCCCGGCTGGCCCTTACCGCTCCCCGTCCGGTCGAACTCGGCACGCGCTGCACCGTTTTCATGAATTCACGCGTCAAGCAGGCCCAGAAGGAAGGAGCCAGCGTGGCCGACATTTCAGCCGGGCTGTCTTATTCGGTCATAAAAAACGCCCTCTACAAAGTCATACGGCTGAAGAGCGTTGGCGAACTTCCGGAAAAAATTATCGTGCAGGGCGGAACGTTCAACAATGAAGCAGTGCTCTGCGCCTTTGAAAAACTTACGGGCCGCCAGGTGGCGCGCATGGACATAGCCGGACTGATGGGCGCTTACGGGGCGGCCTTGCTGGCCAGGGAGCGCATGGGCGAAGAGGGAAAATCCAGCTTCATAACACCGGCGGAACTGGCCGAATTCAGCGTGCACAAAAGCATAGACCACTGTAAACGCTGCGGCAACCAGTGCCGCCTGCTTATCAATACCTTTGCGGACGGACGCCATTTCATATCCGGCAACCGCTGCGAAAAAGGCGCCCAATACGGAAAAAGCGACGCCGAACTTACGGAAGGAACCGGGCTGCCCAATCTTTACCAGTATAAATACGAGCGCGTTTTCGATTACAAGCCCCTGCCGCCGGATAAAGCCCCCCGCGGCACGGTGGGCATAGCCCGCGCCCTTAACTGCTACGAGAACTATCCCTTCTGGCATACTTTTTTCACCGGCCTCGGCTTTTCCGTGGTCCTTTCCCCGCCGTCCAGCGCTCACCTCTACCGGCGCGGCCTGGACAGCATTCCTTCGGAATCGGCCTGTTTTCCCGCCAAGCTGGCGCACGGGCACATAGAATATCTTATCGGGCGCAAGGTCGACCGTATTTTTTACCCCTCCGTCACCTATGAATGGAAAGAATTCGAATATTCCGGCAACAACTATAATTGCCCGGTTGTTTCGTCCTATTCCGAAGTGATACGCGGAAATATGGATTCCCTCAAAACTTCCGGAATCCCTTTCCATGCGCCCTTTATCAGTTTCAATCACCTCCCTTCCATGGTCAACGTCCTGACGGAGGAATTCGCCCCCTTGCGCATCTCGAAGGGCGAAATCAAAAAAGCCGTAGCCTCGGCCTGGAAGGAAATGCAAAACGCCAGGGCCGACATCAGGGCCAAAGGCGCTGAAACCGTCGCCTGGCTGAAGGCCAACGGCAAGCGCGGCATAGTCCTCTCCGGACGGCCGTATCACATAGACCCCGGCATCAACCACGGCATAGACAAAATTGTTGTCGAAGAAGGGTTGGCCGTTCTGACCGAAGACAGCGTGGCGCACCTGGGCGAGGGCTTCGTGCGAGCCCCCCTGCGGGTTGTAGACCAGTGGAGCTACCATTCACGCCTTTACGCGGCGGCGGCCTTTGTAGCCAACTGCCCACAGCTTGAACTGGTGCAGTTCACCTCTTTCGGCTGCGGTCTGGACGCCCTGACCGTTGATCAGGTGGCGGAAATTCTTGAAGTGGCCCATAAAACCCCGACCCTGATCAAAATTGACGAAGGCACGAACCTTGGCGCGGCGCGCATTCGCCTGCGTTCGCTCAAAGCGGCCATGGAAGAAAGGGTCCGCCTGGCGGCCAAACTCAACAAGGCCCCGGTTTGCTCCGAAGACGCGGGCCCGTGCCTGATCACGCCGGTGAAGCACAGCCCTTTCAAGGAAGGAATGCGTGAAAATTACACCATTCTCGCTCCTCAGATGTCTCCCATGCACTTCAGCCTGCTTGAAGCCGTGTTCCATTCCGAAGGCTACAACTTGAAAGTGCTGGAAACAGCGGGAAAATCAGCCGTTGACCATGGTCTCAGGTTTGTGCACAACGACGCCTGCTACCCCTGCACCATGGTAGTGGGGCAGATGATAGACGCCCTTTTGAACGGCGGGTTCGACCTTAACCGCACCGCGCTCATAATCAGCCAGACCGGCGGGCAGTGCCGGGCCACGAACTATATCTCCCTGATACGCAAAGCCTTGCGCGATGCGGGCTGCCAGCAGGTTCCGGTTATTTCTCTCAACGCCTCCGGGCTGGAAGAAAACCCCGGATTCAATTACAGTTTTTCCATGCTCAAAAAAGCCGTTATGGCGATTCTTTACGGCGACCTGCTGATGCGCGTGCTTTACCGCACACGCCCTTACGAGCTGGTTGCCGGCTCGGCCGACGCCCTGCACAAAAAATGGGAAGCCGCCTGTTGCGAATCGCTGCAAGGCAAACACTCCCGTTCCGTCTTCGCCGGCAACGCCAGGCGCATCGTGGCGGATTTCGACGCCCTGCCCCTGCGCGAAAACCTGCGCAAGCCCAAAATCGGAGTGGTAGGCGAAATCCTGGTGAAATTTCACCCCGGCGCGAATAACGACCTTGTGGGAAACATAGAGGCGGAAGGCGGCGAGGCCGTGGTTCCCGACCTGATGGATTTTTTCCTCTATTGCGGCTACGGGGCGCTGTTCGGCCGCAAACATTACGGCGGTGCTCTAAAGTCCGTTTTCATCTCCGAAGCGGTCACCAGGCTGATCGAGTGGCTGCGCGACACCATGCGCCGAGCCCTTTCGCGTTCCGAACGCTTTCAGGCCCCGCCGCGCCTGAATCACATGGCCAAGCTGACTGACGGCATCGCGTCTCTCGGCAACCAGGCCGGAGAAGGCTGGCTGCTCACGGCGGAAATGATTGAACTTCTTGAAACCGGCGTTCCGAATATCGTATGCGTTCAGCCTTTCGCCTGCCTGCCCAACCACATAACCGGGCGCGGCATGCTCAAGCCGCTGAAGGAGCGCTACCCCACGGCCAATATCGTCGCCATAGACTATGACCCCGGCGTGAGCGAGGTCAACCAGATCAACCGCCTTAAACTTATGATGTCCGTGGCCCACAGTTCACTTCAAACCTGACGGGCCGCCGTTCAGATCAAAGCGGCATAAAATGACGCCCCCTCTTGCCGCGGGGGCTGTTCCTAAAAAAAAATTGCGCCAAAGGCAAGAAAAACGACCTTCTTGCGAAGGGAACGTACTCTTAGAGCTGATTACCTTGACTTTTTACCCTATGCCTGTTGCGCGCATGCCTCTTGGTTGCGAAAAGAACACAGCGTTAAAAACTTTTTTAGGTACGCAAAAAGGAAGCCCTTTTGCTGAAGGCATGCCGCGCAAATCCGGTCCTCCGTCGGCCTACCTACCCCCGGCATTTCGTTTCAACGCCGGAAAAACAGCCAGAAAAAACTTGACATGACTCTTTTTTAAAATATTACATAGACGCGTTGATCGCTCAATGCGTTTATTTTGTCCAGCACGCGCTTTTAATTCGCCGTTACGATATGCCATGGCATATTATCTTAAAGGTATCCGTATTATGCCCAAGCGTTTTGCTCCGCTGCTCTTCATGTTCTTCATCGCATTTCCTTCCGCGGCCCGAAGCGCGGAAAAAATTTACGAACTGAATTTTCAGACCATATACGGCGGCGGTCATGTGCTTGACAGGGAACTTTACCGCCCCTGGGCGGATAAGATAGCGGAAAAAAGCCGGGGACGCCTTATCATACATCGCAGGAATCCAGGCGCTCTGGTTCCTACGCAGGACATTGAGAAGGCAGTGATTTCCGGAACAGTGGATATAGGCATATTTTCCGCAAGGCGCCTGCCCAGGGAACTTTCCCACTCCCTGGCCTTCAGCGTGCCGTATATCGCCAAAGAAAGCATACACGCCAGCGGGCTTTTTTGGAGGGCTTATTCAGAATTGCCGGACGTTAAAGCGCAGTGGGACGCCCTGGGCAAGGTACTGACGCTCTGGGGAAGCGACCGTAGCGGCTTTTTCTCCACCAAAGGGCCGGTGCTTTCCCCTCAAGACCTCATCGGAAAACGTGTGCTGGTATGGGAAAACACTCAGGCCGAACAGGTCAAGGCTTGGGGCGGCATTCCCATCCGCATCGCCATTGAAAACACCCTCCAGGCCATGCAACGCGGCATAGGCGACATTTTTTACGGCCCTTTGCCCGTAGGCATTCCATACGACCTTATAAGCGTTGCCAAAGACGTTTCCGTTTTTCCCTCAAGCTCCATCACCATGGGCATCGTCGTGAATCACGAAGCCTGGAATAAACTGCCCGAAGATCTGCGCGCCCTGCTGTCGGAAAACGCCGGAGAGGATTTCAGCCGTGAAAGCGGGGAAATTCTTTACGCCCAAACCGTTAAAGATCTTGAAAAAATGAAAGATAGCGGGTGCAATATATACATCCTGAGCGAAAAACAGCAGCTGGCTTTTAAACAGCTGGACCAGAAGATCTTGCATGACTTTTTACTGCATGAATTGAACGGCCTGGGCATACACGACCCCGAGGCGGAACTTCGGCGGGCGTTGCGGCTGTCCAGCCAGACTCCGGGCGCTAACGGCGTTTTCTACACCATGGACTAAGCCTTTGAAGCTCATGTGATTGCCACCTGCATGCCAGGCGTACGCGAATGTGAGCGAATAGCCTGGTAAAAACCGCACAAAAGAAAGCCCCCGGAATCTGCATCGATCCGGGGGCTGATTCATGCTGTCGCCTAGGCGCGGATTTATTTGTCTTCGTCCGCGGCGGCGCTCGGGTTGAGCACCTGCAGGATGGCGTAATTCACATCATAATGAGCGCGCACGCCTTCCGGCATGGCAAGTTCGGCCACGCGCAGCCCCTGGTCAATGCCAAACTCTGTGATGTCCACAGTGATTTTTTTGGGCAGGGAGAGGGGTTTGCTCCATATCTGGATTTTTTCGCGGTAAATTTCCAGCTTGCCGCCAAGTTTGGTGCCTTTGGCGGTTCCGATGAATTCCAGGGGAACGGTGATTTTGAGTTCCTTATCAAGGTCAACGCCGAAAAAGTCCACGTGCTGCATACTCTTTTTAACCGGGTAGTAATCCACGTCCCAGATAAGGGCGGGGCACACGTTCACAGCGCCGGCGGCGTCTTCGATTTCCACATTGAACACAGTGGTGCGTCCGACTTGGCTGAAAACCTTGGACAATTCCTTCTCTGACACCTGCACTGGAATGCTTTCACCCTTGCTGCCATAGAAAACAGCCGGAACGATGCCTTCCGCACGCAGGCGGCGGGCAACGCCCTTGCCTGTTTTGTCGCGTTTCTGCACTCGAAGATTCATAAACTCTGACATGTTTTTCTCCTTTTAATCCTCAGCCATGACTTACGCCGTTGCTGACGGTAGCGGGCTACACAAAAAGCACGCTGACGGAGGATTCGGTGTGTGTACTGTAAATAGCCTTGGCAATAAGCCCGGCAACTGAAAGCACTTTTATTTTTCCGCAAGCCTTGGCTTCGTCTCTGAGCGGTACGGTGTCTGTAACGATAATCTGCGAAAAAGACGATTTTTCAAGGCGCTCCAGGGCCGGTCCGGAAAGCACGGGGTGGGTGGCGCAAGCCATTACTTCCCGCGCGCCGTGCTTTATGAGCACGTCGGCTCCGGCCACAATGGTTCCGGCGGTGTCTATCATGTCGTCAACCAGTATGGCGCGCTTGCCCTCGACACTGCCTATAAGGTGCATGGCGCTGGCCTGGTTCGGCTGGTCGCGCCGCTTATCGATAATGGCAAGCCCGGCGTTAATGCGCTTGGCGTAAGCCCTGGCGCGCTCCACGCCGCCGGCGTCCGGCGAAACTATCACAATATCCTCGGTGTTGCCGAGGGTGCGCAGGTAATCGATAATTACCGGCGCGGCGTACAGGTTGTCTACCGGAACGTTGAAAAATCCCTGCAGTTGCCCGGCGTGCAAGTCAACTGTTATCAGGCGGTGCATTCCGGCGGCTATCAGGCAGTCCGCCACCAGCTTGGCGCTTATGGGCGCGCGCGGGGAAACCTTGCGGTCTTGCCTGGCGTAGCCGTAATAGGGAAGCACGGCGGTAACGCGGCCCGCGCTGGCCCGCTTGAGGGCGTCAAGCATCAGGCAAAGCTGTACGAGATTGAAATTTACAGGAGAGCAGGTGGGCTGAACGACGAAGACATCGTCTCCGCGCACGTTGTCGCGGATTTCGACGCGTATTTCGCCGTCGCTGAACGTGTCAAGCAAGGCGGGCGTGCGCGTGCACCCCAGATGCAGACAGATAGAATCCACCAGGGCCGGGTTGGCTGTTCCGCCCAGAATTTTAAGATTGCCTTGCATGGCGCACCCGCTATTGAGCTATGGTATAAAAAATGGCAGGGGTGGAAGGATTTGAACCCACGAATGTCTGAACCAAAATCAGATGCCTTGCCAGCTTGGCGACACCCCTGCATCAAGCGCCTGCACGTAAACGGTCAATCCCTGTCTTTCCAAGACGCTTCCCAGCCTTTCAGCCGCGCTTCGCTCTTTGAAAACGCCGAAAAGGCTGCTTCCGCTGCCGCTCATCAGGGCTCCTTCCGCTCTGGCCTCAAGTATAAGGCTTTTAATGCGGGCAAGCTCCGGATAAGCGGCGAAAACCACAGGTTCAAAACTGTTAAAAAACTGCAAGCCGCCGGAAAGAGGGTTCTTAGCTTGCGCCGAGGAACTTGTCAAGCGGGAATTCTCCGGGCCGGAACCGGCCTCGGCCTGCCTTTTATCCCACTCCGCATAGGCCCAGGCGGTGTTGACCCTGACGTCCGGGCAGGCCAGAAGCAGATGCCTCCCCGGCAACGGGTTGGCAACCGGCGCAAGCTTTTCCCCAATGCCTGAAGCCAGGGCCGGAACGTTGAGCAGAAAGAAGGGCACGTCCGCTCCGACACGGGCGGCCACGGCGTTAAGTTCGCCCTCTTCAAGGCCTTCGCTTCCGGCAAGTTCCTGCAACAAATGCAGCAAACGGGCCGCATCGGCGCTGCCGCCGCCCAACCCCGCCCCGTGCGGAACGCCTTTGACAAGCTCGACCTCAAGGCCGGGAAGTTCAAAACTTCGCCCCTTGCCGCGCAAGGCGTCTCCATAAACCCGGTAAGCCTTGGCCAGGGTGTTGTCCGCGGGGTCTATGCCCAAAGCGCCGCAACGCAATTCGAAACAGCCAGGTCGGTCCGGCCGTATTTCAGCCAGTATCCGGTCACAGGGCAGCGGCAGGGGGAAAAAGAGCGACTCCAGCGTATGATAGCCGTTGGGCATGCGCCCGGTTATGCGCAAGTAAAGGTTTATTTTGCAGCCGGAAACAAGTTCGCGCATCAGGTGTCCACCCAAAGAGTTCGCCCGGCAAGCCCCGCCATTGCGGATAAACGCCCGCCCGGGCTTAGGGCTGTCTCTAAAGAAATCTTTTGTCCAAATACCACGTCAATCGTCCTTTTTTTCTCCGGTCGAGTACCGTAAGAGTACACTCCCTTCGCAAAAAAGGCCGTTTTTCTTGTCTTTGGCGCAAAACCTTTTATTAGAGACAACCCCCTAGTAATCGATAATTTCCAGGGTAAGGTTGTCGTTGGTGTAAACGCAAAGTTCCGAAGCTATTTTCATTGATTCCATGGCGATGCGCTCGGCGCCGAGTTCGCTGTGCCGCAAAAGGGCGCGCGCGGCGGAAAGGGCGTAAGGGCCGCCGCTGCCGATGGCCGCCACCCCGTCATCCGGCTCGATCACGTCGCCGGTTCCCGAAAGCACCAGGGTACTGGAAGCGTCGGCAACCAGCAACATGGCTTCAAGGCGGCGCAGGTACTTGTCTTTACGCCAGTCTTTGGCCATTTCAACGGCAGCGCGCACCAGGTTGCCGCCAAATTCCTCCAGTTTGGCCTCAAAACGTTCAAAAAGCGTGAAGGCGTCCGCCGTGGAACCGGCAAAACCGGCCAGCACCCTGTCTTTATACAAACGCCGGACCTTCCTGGCGCTATGTTTCATCACTATGGCCTGGCCCATGGTCACCTGCCCGTCTCCGGCCAGGGCCACCTGGTTTCCCCGGCGAACCGCCAAAATAGTCGTACCGCGCAATTCCATAATCTCTCCGTATAAAAAAGCAGTCTGAACGCCCGCGGCCGGTTAAAATCCGCGCCCCGCCAAACGCTCCCACCGGGCAGGCCGGTTGCCGTTACCGCCGTTTTGCCGCTGCATCTGGACAAAATTTATCCGAAAACAGATCCTAGCGCCCCAAGTCGTTCTCTTTCCCCACAGTGGCGGTAAGAGGGGTTCCGCTTTCCGCCGAAGCATGGTCGCGCCCGAAATTGACAAGCAGCATTCCGGCGAAGGCCTCGCCCTTGTATACTTCCACCCTGAAGATATTGCCGTCACGATCCAGCGAGTATTGGGGCATGAAGTCGTCACGGCTGAAAAGCACCTCGCACTCGCTGCCGTCGTGTTTCCCCCGTTGTGCCCCGATCACGTTCACGCGGTAGCCGGACAGCCCCCGAACCAGAAAATTCCGCTCAACGGGAACCGTGTCTCCGGGCCTGGCCGCATGGTCTTTTCCATCCACCAGCAGCGATATGGGGCCGAGCGAGAAATCAAAATCCATATATTCCGGCTTGAGCCTTATCAGGGTGCGGTTGCCGTAAACCACCCTCCAGGCCTGCGGAGCGCGCACCAACGCCAGAAGCGGATTGCTGGGGCTGGGGTTCAGCGCGGCCTCGCGGCTGACCGGAATAACTCCGGGCAGGCTCGCCCGCGCGTTATCCAGGGGAAGAACCAGCAGGTTGTCGTAAAGGTTCAGCCGCACGCCCCTGTTCAGGGCCGCCACTACCCCCTGAGGCGACAGCGTGAAGTCGCGGCGGAATTTTATTCCAAGCTCATGCATGAAGGCTTCAAGCAGGTTGATATGGTAATAGACCCGCTCCGCCTCCGGAAGTTCCTTGCTGGCTTCTATGCCGAAAGCCGACTTGTTGTTGCAGACGGCGAAATAGCTGAGGCTTTTTTCCATTTCACGGTCTCGGCCTTTTGTATCGGTATTCTTGATATAATAGGCGTGGGGCGGGGCAAGCAGGCGGCGGTTCACCCGCCCGGACACGTTAAGGGCGAGTTGCTTCAGGTTGCCGTAGGGGCTGCCCTCCAGCTTTTCCTGGTCTATAATGACGCTTTGCCCCCAGCGGTCGGGGTTATAAAGGGCGTCTTGCCGCCTGGGGCGGTAAAAACCGCTGCCGTCGTGCATGTTAATGACTATGTCGACCTGCTCGTCCAGAATAATGTTCTGGATGCGGCGCACGGTCTCATATTCAGGATCGTTCGGGTTAAGCGCGGCGAATTTGCGGTTCATGTCGCCGTGCACGCCGCGCTGGCGGTATATGATGCTCGGAAAATTCAGGTTGGGAACAACCCAGACATTGCCTTTTTCAATCTTATAGTGCGTGACCAGAAGCGAGGCGGCGGAAAAGCCGCCCGGCTCGTCGCCCTGAATTCCGCCTATAACCAGCAACGTCGGCCCCGTTCCGCTTTCCAGCTTGTGCAGGCTGAATCCGGGCAGCTCTTCACCCGGAACTCCGGTTGAAGCAGCCTTTTTCTCCGTTTTGCCACGTTCCGCGGCCCGCGCTGAAGAACGCCCGCCCGGACGTGAAGCGGCCTGGGCGGCGGAGGATATTTCCGGAAACAGCAAAAGCAGTATCAGCAATAAGGTTGTGGCGATGCGCATAAATTTTCCGCCGGCATAAAAGCGTTTCGGCGCGGCGGCTACTGCCTGGGCTTGCCCGCGCCGTGAAAAATTTAACCTTTTCCAAACTGTTTGGCAAAGAAATAGTTGCGGCGAAAGCCGTCCGGCTTGACTCAGGCCGGAAAACGAGCCTCCTGAACGCCTCGGCGCCCGTCATGCGGCTCACCCCTTCGAACGCGGGTGAAATTCGCGGTGCAGTTTTTCCAGCCTTTCCCTCTGCACATGGGTGTATATTTCGGTCGCGCTGATGTCGGCGTGACCCAGCAAAAGCTGCACCGAACGCAGGTCGGCCCCGCCTTCCAGCAAATGCGTCGCAAAGGAATGACGGAAGCTGTGCGGAGAAATGGAACGCGTGATTCCAGCCGCCTGAACGTGTCTCTGCACCGCTTTCCATACGCCGACCCGGCTCAGCGCCTTGCCGGAGCGGTTCAGGAAGATATTGTCGCAACGCGGCCTGAACAAAGGCCGCCAGCTCCGGATATATTCCGAGAGAAAAGAGGCCGCTTCGGCGTGCACCGGCACTATGCGCTCCTTGGATCCCTTGCCGAACACGCGCAACAGCCCGCTTATCGGGTCGAAATCAAGCGGTTTGGCCGCGCAAAGCTCCGACACCCGCAACCCGGAGGCATAGAGCAATTCCAGCATGGCGCGGTCGCGGAAACCAAGTTTGTCATTCAAGTCCGGCCGCGCCAGCACCTCAAGCATCTCCTGCCGTGAAAGCAGGTCCGGCAGTTCCCGGAGCAGCTTTGGGTTCTCCAGAAATTCCGCCGGGTTGTTTTTTATCTCTCCTTCGTCGCGCGCAAAGGCTAAAAAACCGCGCAGGGCGGAAAGGTGGCGGGCCAGGCTGCGCGGCGAGAGTTTTTCCCGCCTGGCTTGGGCTATATAGAGCAAAAGGCCCTGGTCCGTGAGTTCAGCCAAAGAAATGCCATGCCCGTGGATAAAGCCGTAAAAGTCGAGCAGGTCGGCCTGATAGGCGGCAAGGGTATTTTCCGACAGGCCGCGTTCCACCAGCAGACAGCGCAAATACGCGTCTAAAAGCGGATCAGCCTGCTCCGGCTGCCGGGCGTCCATCTGGCGAATATTGTTTCTCATGCCCTGATTACCGCCGTCTAAAAAATAATATTTACCTGGAGCGCGTCAATTTATGGTCGGCTCCTGAAGCATTCCGCCTAACGCCATGAAATGTTGCGTAAAACAAAAACGTTTGACAGAGGCGGCAAGCGGGGGTAGCGTGCTCGCAAAGATTTTTCAGGCGGCGTTCGCGCCCTTCCGCGCTACGTGAAACCGGTGTATAAGTATTACAGGCTCGCACAATGCAGCACAGTACGGCTTACGCAAGCATTGGCTCCAATCTAGGCGACAGCGCTGAGCTGCTGCTGCGGGCGCTCGAAGCCATCGCCCTTCTGCCGGGGATCGCCGTAACGCGCGTTTCGCGCGTATACCGCACGGAGCCGGTCGGAGACGCGGACCAGCCGTGGTTTTATAATCAGGTAGCCGAACTTGATTGTCAATACGCAAAAGGGCGCGGGCGAAGCGAAGAAGCGGAAATTGAACGGGCGGCGGCCTTCGGGCTTCTGTCCGGATTCATGGAAACTGAAAATATGCTGGGCCGCATGCGCGATGCCGGGCGCCGCTACGGGCCGCGCTTTATAGATATCGACCTGCTGCTTTTCGGCGGGCTGAACATGAAAAGCGCGCGTTTGACCCTGCCGCACCCCCGCATGCTGGAACGCGCCTTTGTGCTGGTTCCTCTTGCGGAACTGGCCCCGGAGATGGTCCTGCCGAACGGAAAGACGGCGCAGGAGTCTCTGGCGGGAGTAAACGCGCGCCTTGAAGGCGATAAAATATACCAACACTGACGATGGAGGGCACACGCCATGTTCAATAAATATTTCTGGATAATTTTGGCTGTTGCCGTAATATACTTCATGTTCCGCAACGATTTCCGCCGCAAGAAAAATGAATTCCAGAAAAAACAGGGCAAGGAAAACGTCCAGTCCGCCGGCGAGCTGGTCAAAGACCCGGTTTGCGGGGCCTATGTTTCCGTGGCTGACAGCATAAGTGTGCGCGACGGGAATAAGGTTCACCGCTTTTGCAGCTATGAATGCCGCGACAAGTTTCTGGACGGCTTGCAAAGCAACGGCAGGGAAATTCCTGAAAAAAACAACGACAATGCCTGAAACCGCCTGAGCCGCTTCCGCCCTTGCGCGCCGAGGCGCGAAATGGGCGGCGGACGTTGCGCCGCAACGGCAAACCCTTATCGTCCACGGCTTATGTTTTTGCTTTACTTTGAATGTATTTTCAGTTTAAAGCTGTTCACTTCAGGCCGCCTGCGGGCTGAAGCGGAAAATATGGATTTGGGAGGCTGGCTATGGAACAACAGGATATAGAATATTTCCGCAAACTATTGTCGGAAACGCTTGAAGAGGCTTTGAAGCAGGGCGACCTGACCATTGAGGACATGACGGACAGCAACGAGCTTTGCGCTGATCCGGCCGACCGCGCCACAGTGGAATCCGACCGCGCCTTCACCCTGCGCATACGCGACCGCGAACGCCGCCTGATCAAAAAAATACGCGCGGCCATAGGGCGCATTGAAGACGGAACCTATGGCACCTGCGAGGAATGCGGAGAAGATATCGGCGTTCCGCGCCTCAAGGCCCGCCCGGTAACCCGGCTTTGCATAAACTGCAAGAGCAAACAGGAAGAAGACGAACATTTGCGCGGTGACTAGTGGACGCTCACGTTTTCCGCCTTCTGAGCCTCGACCTGCTGAAACTGCTTGAAGGGGCGCGGGTTGAGAAAATCCACGCCCCGGCGGAAGACATCACCGTTTTCACCATTTTCGCGCTGGGGAAAAAACACAGACTGGTCCTCTATTGCAACCGCCGTAGCCCAGCCCTTTATCTCAGCGAGCGGACCTTACCCAACCCCAGGGAACCGGGAACGCCGGTCATGCGCCTGCGCAAATACCTGGCTGGTAAAAAACTCGCCAGCCTGCGGCCTGACTGGATAAACCGCCGTTTGGCCTGCCCGCTCCCGCCGCAGCCGCCGGAAAACGCCTCCAAACCATTCCACAGCGCGCCGGGCGCATTTATTCTCGACATGGTTGAAGGCCCTGCCCTTGCCGCGTCAATGCCGGAATTTACGCCCGCCGCATGGCCGCCCCGGGAATTGACGGCAAGTTTGTGCCGCCGGGAGAAAACGCCTGAGGCGAACGAAGCGCCCACAGCCGGCCTGGAAGATTCTTGCGGCTATTCTCCTGAAAATTTTACTGAAAATTCTTTCAACGCCTGGAAAAATTACCCGGCGCTCACCCCGTTGCTCCGCAAAACCTTGTCCTGCCTCGAACCGCAGGAAGGGCTCAGCCTGCTTGCCGACCTCGAATATGAAAGCGAACGAGGCTTGGGCAGCCTTCATATTTACGCCCCAGGCGGAAAACCTCCGGTCCTTTCCGCCTGGCCGCTGCCGGAAGAACTTATCCCGCCGGGCAGTGAATTGACCGTCATCGGGCAAGGGGATGAAGAGGGCGATCCAGCCGTTCATTTGCCTTTTCTCACGGCTTGCGGGGCAGTGTATGAAAGGCCGGTCCTTGCTTCTCTGGGTTCCAGTCTGAGCCAGGAAGAGCGGCAAACCAGAAAAATCTCCGTCAAACATTATGAGCGGCTGCTGAAAAAACTGGCGGAAGAAGAAAAACGCCTGAATGAAATGCTGGAACTGCGCTCCACAGCTGTGCTGCTGCAGGAAAATCTCTGGCGGTTCAGCCGGGAAGAAAAACTGGCTGAAATCGAACTCGAGCGGCCTGACGGCTCTTCCCGCCGCATTGCCCTTAACCCCCTGTTCAGCATACGCCGGAATATGGCGGAAATGTTCCGCCAGTCCGACCGTGGGGCCAGGGGGCTGAACATATTGCAGGAACGCCGCAACGCCGCCCTGCATGACCTTGAACTGGCCCGTTCCGGGATGCCGACGCAGGCGGAAGAACGCAAGGCTGCCGTGAAAAAACCTTTGAACTCCTCCCCCTCAGCGCGTGAGGAACAAAAAAAGCGCAAGGCTGCCGATAAGCTTATTCAACGTTTTCAGTCCAGTGACGGTTTTCTCTTGCTGCGCGGCCGAAGCGCCCAAGGCAATCAGGCCCTGTTAAAAATGTCAATGCCGCACGATTTATGGTTTCATGCAGCTGACGGACCAAGCGCCCACGTTGTTTGCAGACGCGGCAGCGCGGCTGTGGATGTGCCGGAGCAGACCCTGCGCGAAGCGGGGGCTCTGGCCGGGCTGAAAAGCCCGCAACGTGAGGCCGGAAAGGCGGAAATCATGTGCGCTCTGGTCAAAGACGTGCAACCGATCAAAGGCGCGGCCGCCGGCACAGTGCGGGTAAATCGGGCCCAACCGGGCCTCAGGGTTACGCTGGACCCGGAGCTGGAACAGAAACTCCTGCCGCGCGAGCCTGGCTGATCGCTTCACCCGTAACAATTTCAGGACGACGCCAAGACGCGGCCTGACGGCTGAAGCGCGTCGCTCTGAGGGCTGTATCCGAAAAAATTGCGCCAAAGGCAAGGTAAACGACCTTTTTTGCGAATGTCGAGTATACTTTTACGGTGCGCGACCGGAGAAAAAAGGACGCTTGACGCATTATTGGGACAAAAGTTTTTTAGCGACAGCGCACAGTCACCAAAAAAATTCAAGGCGCTGACGCCAATTGTCGTATCAGCTCCGGCCCGGCAACCGCAATGCCCCATCTGGGCCAAGCGGAAACATCGGCACGAAAGCGAATTCCCACGGGTGACCGTCCGGGTCGGAGGCATAACCGCTGAAGCCGCCCCAGGGCGTGTCTTCCGGGGTTTTAATATTCTTTCCGCCAGCCGCGATAAAGGCTCGATGCGCGGCGGCGGCTTCTTCGCGCGACCCCAGGTTGATGGATAGCGTAATTCCCCCAGGCCTGGGATCTGCTTGCCCCTGATCGGACAAAAGTTCCCGCATGGGATAAAGCGCAAGCGCCTGCCCATGCAGCTGGAAAAAGGCTATGTCCGGGCAATCCTTATCCCATTCCAGCCAGCCCAAAGCGCTGTAAAAACTTCTTGAACGGCCCAAATCGGCCACTCCCAGGGTAATCAAAGATACGCGCTGTTCCATGAAGCCTCCAATATAGCGGTTTCTCAGTTAACATTGCACGCCATGAAGGTTTTGACAAGCCGCCGCTTGCATAGCGCGGCATCCGGAACGCAAGCAATTATTCCGGCGTCCAGCCATAAACGTGGCTCGCAAGATACGTGAATAGCCTGGGAAATGAAGCTTAAAGACAAAAATTTTACCCGGTACGCTTCTAGCTTATGGGCGTATCATGCCGGGGCGAGGCGGCGAGGCGGGTGAAGAAGTTGTTTTTACGAGAAAATATATTCCGGCCAGAAAACAAGGCTAGCTGGGATGAAGGCAGCTGATGAGGCAACTCCTTGAGGCGTATGAGACGCCAGGCTGCAAGGGTCCGGGCAGAGTCTTCATAAGTTCGGCGCGAGATCTCCATAAGTCAGACTCGGGGTCTCCAGGAGTTGTGGGTTCGCCGGCCCTTTGGATATGGC
>JAVBMT010000017.1:0-203935 GCA_031552195.1 Desulfovibrionaceae bacterium | reverse complement strand
GCTCGGTGCGTCCGGCATTTGCCCACATGCTCAATGTCGCCCTATCTTCAGCCGAAAGCTCTATTCGTACCCAAACCGGCATATTGCCTCCAAATTGTTGAAGACAATATAACTTACTTATTTTAAGGACGCAACACTAGTCCTCATATTTTGTTGATGCTCCACATTCCATAAAAGCAGATTGCTCAAACCTTCTCTTAGCCTATCAAGATTGACAGGATATTTATTAACATCTGCTTGCATTTTCTTTATATAATTAATCGCGTCATCGAATTGCCCAGCTTCTAGTGAAAAGCAGTAAAGCATTGCGAAAACAAAATTTTGGTCTGATTTTGCGAGCATGGCGTTTCCTATTGGGATATTGAGAGGAGATTAATTTCCTCTTCTTTACAGTTAATGAAAATCACAAAGTAAAATTGCTTTATTCAAGATGACAAATAAGGTTTTTGCTTTAACGACATCTAAGGAGAGGAGAAGGCGCTCCTTGCCTTCTCCATCAATGTGCTTGATGCAAAGCAAGGAATCGACCCGTTCAATGAGCGCATCTCCATCATCAAAAGCATTGAAAACGGCATTGATAGCCTGACCTGGCTTGTATCCTTGAAGGCGCTTTGCGGAAAATTCCTCTAAAATCGTCCGCAATTCGTAGGCAAAGGCCATATCAACGACCTGATGCCCTTCCACATAAATATCCAGAGAGGCCAATGTGGTGAGCGCTTCTTTAAGCTCCTTGCGAGAACTGCGCGGAGGTACGCTGTGGTATCCGTCACCTTGCTCCAATTTCCGGATCGGAACTTCCTCATAAACTTTGTATCGATTAAGACTGATGGTAACCCCGCAATATTCCATCACTCCTCCACTTCCCGCCACAGACGGGCTATATAGCTTGCGGACGCCTTAATATGATGGGCTCTTTGCAGGTAGCGGGATATCAAAAGAAATCCGGTTCCTTGTTTTTTCAGAAGGCGGACATCGCCCCAGTGCGCAAGCAGAGTTTGCCTTAGAGGGGCCTTTTTCTGATTTTTCAGCGATTGCAGCGTTCCCTGGCGAAGCTGCTCGAATTTTTCAAATTCTTTGTGCCCCTGGACTCGGTAACCGCGCCTTCTGACCAGATCAAAACCCGCCCGCCTGATGGCCAGAAGAAGAGCGGCATAGCGCATGTCCTTGTCCTGTTCTTTTCCCGGATTAGCGGTTTGCAGGCGAGGCAAGATATTTTCCTCCCCCTCCATGATGATTTCCGCCTGTTCATGCGCAGGCCGGGCGGCAAACCAATGAAAGCCGCGAGTCCTCTCGTTGGCGGTCAAAGATGTCCAAAGAGCGATTTTGTCTTCAAGCGGGCGGTATTTTTCGCAACGCGCGTCAGACATGGATGATGTTTCCATAGCTACCCCTTCGTATAGATCATGGTTATTTCAGAACGATTGTGGCTCAACTCCAAAGCCGTGATCTGCATGGCTTGCTCATGACTCAGCCCGTGGCGCACGCATTCCGCATAGCGCCTTTGGGCAAAGCACGTTTTTAAGCCGTGCGTTCCGCGCCCACTGGAGTGTTGACCGCTGGCTTTCGCCGCCGCGATGACCGCGTTGCGGTAATCGCGGTATCGGCTTTGAAGAGAGCCGTGCTTTTCCAGGTAAGACGCCAATTTTTCATAAGTTTGCTGCGGCACATAATGAACCGTCCACTTTCCTCCTTTTTCCTTAACTTCCACAGCGCCCACATCCGCGCCAGTCACCCGATCTTTCATAAGCCCCTTCAGGTTATCTTTGGTTAGCGGATTGCCAACTCGCCCGCTGGGAGCGCCAGCGCCTTCGGCGCGTAGGCCGCCCTCGTATTGGAGAGTGGCTTGCAGGCGATGTGTTTCATTTTGGATGGCGGAAACCAACCGTTCCGGGTAGGGATAAGCCCGCGTTCCGCCCGCGTACTCACGGCCCGACTGCAAATATTCGCGGCTCAAAGCCAAATATTCCCGCCGAGCTGCGGAAAAACTCAAACGATCCGGCATGTCTCTTTGTGCAAAAAACTTATTGAAACTCTTTTCAAAGGCCGCGAGCGCACTGGAGCACGTCTCCTGCGTCCGGATACTCTGACCGCCTTCACGGGCCTTGGTCAGCTTTTGCGCCAGATAGGAGGCCGCGAGCTTTTGCACGGAGTCGACATCCCGCAAATCGCGCACCCCTGCGGCTTGGAGAAATTTAACAAAGGTATGCGCTTCTTTTTTATACAAATTCCAGGTTCCGATGGAGCGGATCATGTCTCTTGCCTCAAGCTTGTTCTTGCCCATCCCTTTCAGGGATGAAAAAACCGCTTCAGTCTGACTGTGTAATGTGCTTGGCCATCTGAATCTTGCCAATTGAGGCCTCTCAAAATGAATTATCCTTTTTAAAGCTCTGCATTGTTAAGAAATACGCACTTTGTTGCCGGGGTAGCGAGTCCCCGTTTTGCCGAAATCACCGCTCGGCGCGGGCATTCACACACGGTGAATTGCATAATATATATTGATGTCCATCGCCCAGGACTTGTGGGGTTTCCACACGCGGTGGAAAACGCTTAGAATGGAGGATATGGATGCACTATACACTGACAGCGAACGCGTGAACAAGCCGCCCGGTTTTGTTTTTTCAAACAAAACCGGGCGGATTTAATGTATTATATATAAATATATGGTAAAATTTTTTATAAAAATTTTACTTGTACACAGTAATAGTATGCGCTTTATTGCTTATAAAAATGAAATACAGACTAATATTCAGAAAGTTGCATTACGATATAATGCATAATATTATGATAAATGACACATTGAGTGAGCAATAATCGCATTCACTGAAAAAAACCAAATTCTAATGGCAGTAAACTCATGCGACTGAGATCAATCGGCGGCATTCTTTTTTAAATTACTCACTATATTTTTAAACGCAGAAAAGCCAATCGGATATTCTTTGCCGCTGATATCTTTCTGAAAAAGGGTTCCAGGAACTTTTCTATAGTCAGCTGGATCTTGACGAAACTCGACTGTGTAATCTTCAAATTCAAATACTTTTTCTTTGTTCAACTTTCTTCTCACGGCATTCCATAATTCAGGTTGTGACGCGCGAGGATGGCTAGCTATGATACTTTTGGTTAGCTCCTCCAATCCTTTTTTATCCGCATCCGGCTGATTTTTTCTGCCTTGTTGCCTATTTATCCCATCATGTGCGACATAACATGCTGAGAATTGAATCATACTCCGAATCGCAAAAGTTGTAAGACGCATAGTTGACCGTACTACATCCATTAAGCATGGATCGTCCTGTCGTAAGCGCAACTCGTCAGACTGACGACACTTCTCCAGAAATTCTTTTATGGAGCAGAAAAAAATGTGTGCTTGCCTGGCTGATAATATTTTTAACCTGCGCATTTTTTCTTTATTTTTATATTTGCCACCCGCTTCCTCTATAAAATTTCTTTCTATTTGTTGTAAATATTGAATTTCGTTATATTTGTGAGCTTGTTCAGAAATTGTTTTGTTCAAGCCCAATAACAGATCAATATTTTCAGGCAATCTAATCCATTGTTGCATATTCCAATAAAAATCATAAAACAAATCAAATGTTGGCATATTATTACTTGATGGATAGCTATCTAATATATCAATAGCTTCACTTGGCAGTCTGACAAGAAAAAGATCCAAGATTGGTAGCATTGACGGATTGGTCATCTCTTCGCAATCACTTAGTTTTTTCAAATTTTTTATCAAAACATCTCTATCAATATTTGATAATGCAACAAAACCATCACCGACGAGCAATTGCTGAAGAACATCGCTAAAAATTCCCGTATTGTCGGTGAGCAAAATATTGTTGATTTTTTTATCGCCGCGCGCCTTTTTTGCTTTCGTCATTCTGTCCGCTCCTCTGGGGTGACGCCCTTCATCAGGTTACCGCTCAATTTTTCTTCCCGCGCGGCCACCGCCGCTCTCTGAGCCTCTTCATTGCCGTGCATGTAGCGTAGAGCCATGGACGGTGTTTTCCAGCCCATATAGTCCATGAGGTCGCGCAAGGGTAGGACGCGGGCTAAGTCCGTAGCCGCCATGTGCCGCAAATTGTGGAAGGAAAAACGTTCATTGGCGGCGCGGCCTTCATTGAGTTCCAATGTGTCCACGGCGGTTTTCAGCGTGTGCGGAGCCTCTTTATAGGGCGCACCTTTGCTGTTTAGAAAAACGCGCTCCTTGGGGGCTCCTGGGCCAAACTCCTTGAGCAGGGTGAGCAATTCGTCCCCAACCGGCACGACACGGGCAACAGTCTTGGTTTTCACAAAGCTGACAGTCTTGCGCTCAAAGTCCACCTGCCCCCACAGAAGCCGCCTGGCATCGGAGAAACGACAGCCCATCAGCATAGCGAAAACAGTGATACGCCACGCGTATATGTCCCGTTTTTTAATTTCATCCAGTAGCTTTGTGAGTTCGTCCTGGGTGAGGACGCGCAACCGCCGATTATCTTTCGGCGCTGTCGCGCCGATTTGTGCGGCCGAGGGCGGGGCTTCCGTGATGATGCGTTTTTGCAGCGCGTGTTTGAGGATTCGGCGCAAGGTGCCGCACACATACTCAACTGTCCGTTCACTGAGGCCGGATTTTCTTAGCGTATTAACAAACGCATACCATTGCTCAGTTCCGATCCCGCGCATGGGTGTGGAACCAAGTTGCGGCTCAAGCCAATGTCTCCAGTGGGAGTTTTCCTTTTCAAAGGCCACTGGGCGCGCCAAAGACTTCCAGGGTTTGTACTGGTGTTCGTAGTATTCAGCCAGAGTTACGCTTTTTCTGGCTTCCTCTTGGCGCAACAACTCTTCTTTTTCCGCTTGCTCTTTGGCTATTCGACGTTTGTCCGCAAGGCTTTGCGGCCCTTCCCCTTTTCTGAGGCCGGACTTCAAATCGGAAAGTTCTTTTTGCACTTTATCTAGCGTCCAGCCCTCGCTGAGCCAACCGAGAGCTTCCTGCTTTTTTTGCCCATTCACTGTATAGCGAATAACATAGTAGCGGTCTGGTTGCTTGCCGTGCTTGCGGGTTGGATGAAGGCGGTAACGTATGCCCTTGGCGGCACGTTTCCATTCCTTTTCTTGTTCTTCTTTGCTATCTTTCATGGCGTGAGTGATTAAAAATCCCTTTTTAATGAACGAATCCTGTGCCACCATTGTGCCACTTTTTCCGATGAAACAGCATGTTTTTGAATGGCTTTATATGAAACTTTATTAAGCAGAATATTGAGTGATAGCAAGAAAAATGTGACGCAAAGTGAAGATAGGTGAATTTGTTATATAGGGACTTAAAATCCCTCGGAGGAAACTCTGTACGGGTTCAAGTCCCGTCCTGGGCACCACTGAATTAATTGAAGAAAAGCGCTTTTCGCGAATGAATGCGAAAGGCGCTTTTCTGGTCTAACCGGATATTGGTCTAACTCTGGTCTAACCGTAGGTCTTAAGAGGAATTCCAGACAATTCCAAGCCTAGGCTATGCAAGAAAAAGATTTAAAAATTTAACATACTATAATTAATGAACAAATACGAATAAATGGACAAATTTCGAAATTTGTCCATTTACATGAATGCCTTTCTTTGATAACCATCCCACATGCAGCAACTAATTTCCCCTAAGGGGCTATTAAAGGTCTATCCATGGACATTAATGATTTTAAAACCCCGGGCCAGTATTTGAAAGCCCTTCTTGATGCTCGAGAATGGTCCCAAAGGGTTCTCTCTATCATACTGGACATAGATGAAAGCCTGCTGAATAAAATAATTAATAATAACCGAAATATTGATGCAAAAACCGCCCTTCTGCTCGGTGAGGTTTTTGACGTTGATGCAGAGGATTTTTTATCTCTTCAGAAAAAATATGATCTTGAGAAGGCAAAAATTGAATCACGCCCAGATGCAGGACGAGCGACACGTGCGCGTATTTTTGGGGATCTTCCGATTTCCAATATGATCAAAAGGGGATGGATAAGAGCCGATAACATCAAAGATGTCCCGCAGGTCGAAAGCGCTCTTACGTGTTTTTTTGGAGTGGACTCTATCAATGCCATAGAAATTTTGCCTCACGCCGCAAAAAAAACACAAACGAATATCGCCGTAACCCCGGCGCAGTTGGCATGGTTGTATAGAGTAAAAGCCATTGCATCAGATATGCTTGTGGGTAAATTTTCTCTGCAATCTGCAAAAATCGCTATAGGGCAGTTAAAAAATCTCTTGCACTCCCCAGAAGAAATAAGAAAAGTTCCGAGAATTTTGGCTGAAAACGGTATACGCTTCTTAATAGTCGAAGCCCTACCGTCTTCAAAAATTGACGGGGCTTGCCTCTGGATAGATGAAAGACGCCCAGTTATAGCAATGACACTCAGATATGACCGTATTGATAATTTTTGGTTTGTTCTGCGCCACGAATTAGAGCATATTATCAATCAAGATGGGTTAAAAACGATAATGCTTGATTTTGAGCTTGAGGGCGAAAAGGCAGGAGATTCTTCGAATATTGCAGAGGAAGAACGAATAGCGAATAAAGCTGCAATAGAGTTCTGTATTCCACAGGTAAAACTTGACTCTTTTATAGCGAGGAAAAGTCCATTCTTTAAAGAGAGCGATATATTGGGGTTCTCTAATACAATAAATGTTCACCCTGGAATTGTTGCTGGTCAACTACAGCATAGAACCGGACGATATGATCGCTTTAGAAGCCACTTGGTTAAAGTACGGCATATAATTACAAAAAGTGCCTTTGTGGACGGATGGGGCGATGTTGCCCCTTTAGATTAAAATAAACAACACACAGGAGCGGAGATGTCGAGAGTCACAAAAAAGCAAATTCTGCGGGATGTTATCAGGCGCTATAAGATGCAAACGGGCGAGACGGAAATAAATATGAAAGACGTTGCCCGTTTTGCGGCTTCTCTTGGGGTAGAGCTTCCCAAACCTCAGGACCCCCTTGATAAGTTGGCTGAAGAACTTACTTCGGTTGCCCGAGAAGAAATAAGATATGATGCCCAGACAGGTAGGCCATATAGGGCAAATCATGCCGTTCGCGTCGGATATGGCAGCCAGCAGTACCACTTGTGGATTGACATAGACGAAGCGCCCCGGAAGACCATGCATAAGAGTTTGATAATGCGCAGAGAGCAAATGGTAGGTGATGGAGTTCAGCTTACCCTTGACGCCATGCATTGGAATAACGTTAACCCCAAAGAAGAACCCATCATGATACCGCTAGACTTCACTGAAGACATCGAAGAGCGTTTGAGTACACCAGAGGAGCTGCAAGCTGCCTCGTAAACGTAATTTACGAAATCACCTCGCACATCTTAAGTCTATGTGTGACACGCTGGCGGCTCGACGTACTCACCGACTTCCAGTCTTCTAAGCCAAGCCTTGACTTCTTCGTGGGTCAAATGCAAACCTGTTTGCTTGAAGTGCTCACTGGCAGCAATGCACTCAAGGCGTAATTCTTCACGCTCATTTTTGTGCGTTTGAGAAGAGATTTCAGATGGCATGGTAATCTCATCACTGATATTCATCATGGGCCTTCATTGAAAATTTTATTTTACTCGGAATGTTGTCATCCGCCTCTTTAATCTTTGTTGCATTTACTATTTTTGCCAACTCTGGGTTTATAATATAATCAGGTTGCTCACCAAACGTATAGTAACACCAAGCACACGGGAAAAATAAGAGTAACAATCCAATAAAAAACATAAAAAATTTGGCTATCAAAAACCCAATTGCCCCGCTAAATCCACTTTCTCTCACGGAATTCAGCACGGCGCTTTTTATAATCGCATCTATATCACCAAAGCTCTGAAGAATAGTTTTGTTCGAATCATCGCCAAGTATAATCCAGTTAAACAATATCAGCACAAGTACAAAAAAAGTATGCTTTGACATTTCAGAGGCATGCTGTCTTCCTTCCTCGAATTTTTCGCAGATGCGAAGGATAACGGTATTATTCTCCTTTTCCGCGTAACGCCTCAAGGCGTAGATGCTTACGTCTGTTTTAGCGTTGAATAGTCTTTTATCTGCAGCAGTTGGCAATATTTTCGGCGGCATACTAATCAAGATAATTAGTATATGTTGCAAGGCTGGCAATAAAAAACTGGCTAATGCACAGTATAAGAAAAAAAATGCAACCAGATGAAATAGATTTTCAGAAAATGAAATAGCTCCCCAATCAAAGCTTTGAATATTTTTGCGGAAAGTTATACTGAGCGTGCAATCCGTGTACAAAATCGCAGAGGCAATAAGCACAAGGGATTTAACCTTAGTCATATTTTCCAGCAAGGAAGTGGCAAATAAATTTTTGAGGTACTGAGAGTCCATTTGTTTCCTTTACAGAGCCAGTCCGTAATTTCAAAGCCGTTCCGCATCAAAATTGCGTTGCAAATTCAGCCAAAAGCCACTTGTAGTTTTGAAATAGTCAGACAGGCGCATGGCGATATCCGCCGTTACAGCCTTCTGCCCTTTGAGCATCTCAGCTACGCAGTCTTGCGGAACCTCCAAAACGGCGGCAAGCTCAGCAGGAGTGAGGCCGATGTGCTCCATAAATTCTGTGGAAAGAATTTCACCGGGCGGAATGGGGGGTATACGTTCCATATTGGCTCCATCGCCCAACTAGGGCCAAATTTTACAAAAATAGCCGAGGGTCAACGCCCAAGGCCTCGCCAAGCTTGCGGGCGTTCTGCTTGCCGATGGTACGCTTGCCGCTTTCCATTTCGGAAATGTGATGGCGGGAAATACTGCACATGTCGGCAAGCTGCTGTTGCGTCAGATTTTCGCGGTTACGATCGCCGCGCAGAAGCGTTCCGGGGCTGCGCTGGGGAAAGACCGGGGCCGGGGCTACAAACTCCTCAATGGTGCAGCCCTGGCTAATCAGATACTTCTTGATGGCTTCAGCATGGTTCACAGGGCAGACCACGCGGAAAATATCAGCCTCGACACCGACAGAGCCGGACGAGTTAGTATGGTGCTTTTTCGTGTGTTCCCACATATTTTACCTCCACAAGGCATATGCCGCTGGCGTCTTCTTCCAAGACGTCCACATACGTTGGATGTCCTTTTTTGATACAGCAGTGATGCAGCATGCCGCCGAGTTTGCTGTAGTTTGGCCAGTTGCCGCGCACCGGCCCTGAAAACTCTATTTCAGCGACCAGTAATTCAAGGATTTCAAGTAGTTTTTTGAACAGTTTTTCCGCTTGCTTGGTCGCACGTTTCGAGTATTTCATTGTCCATTTCATAGAAGAAATCTGTACCATTTTTTGGGACTAGCCAAGAGGGTAAATAAAAAGGCTTGCTCCCACATGAAAAGCAAGCCCGCATAAATATTTCAAGCTATTTTAGGCTATTTAGGCAGCTTTAAATCTGAAGCCTTGCCGCCTGAATCAATCATCCGTGCTTGCATGGCATTGACGCAATTCGGGTCGCCTTTCAACTGACCGATGTTATTCCGGCAAATGTTATACTGCTTTTGCAGCTCTTCCTGGCGCTCCCGATACCCCTGACTTTGGTTTCTTTTCCTTCTTGCCTCCAGACATTCAACAACACAGTCCCGGTTGGAAGCGCCAGTAAGAGCGCGCGAATAGATTCTCCCAGATACCGCCTTGACAGAATTACCGGAGGCATTTAACCTATGCGTTATTACATTTAAATTTATAACAGATGACAACAAACCGCCGTTCAAGGAAAGACATCATGCCAGCAAATTTGTGCGCGTATTTGCAAAAAGCGGAGGCCTATCACGGCCATATTTGCAGCGGCCAGATTTTGGGAATCCGCATGGTCTTGCTGGGGCTGAACCTGCTCGGGCTTAGGCCGGACGACGACATGCGCGATCTGGTGTTTTTTTTGGAAACCGACCGTTGCGTGGCCGATGCCGCCTATGCGGTCACCGGCGTTACCGTGGGTCGGCGCCGCGTAAAAATGCTCAATTACGGCAAAACGGCCATGTCTTTTCTGGATCTGAAGAGCGGCCGGGCCTTCCGCGTCAGCGTCAAAACAGCCGCGCGTCCGCCGCATGGCGATTCCAAGGAAAGACAGCTGGCTTTTTGGGAAGCGTATACGGATGAAGATATTTTTAACTGGCAGGAAGTTAAAATCACGCTGCCTGATTCCGAACTTCCCGGTCCTCCGGTAAGCGTACTGACTTGCCAAACTTGCGGCGAGGAAGTGCTGGACAGGAAAGAGGTCGTCAAGAACGGCCAAACCTATTGCCGGGCCTGCGCGGAAGGCGCTTACTACCGCCCGCTTGCAGGAGGCTCATATGACGGTTGAATCCAGGTGGTTTCTTTATGATGAATTGCTGGAATCCGTTTCCGCCGCCGCTTTGGTGCGGCGTTGCGCTTACGGCAAACACTGGCTTATGGTGGAATCTGACCAGGGCGGCATCGGCCTTGCCCAGCGTTTTACCCCCGCGCATATTGTTCCGGCGGGGCTAAACGTCGAATACAACATTGTCGGCCAGCCGCTAAAAAGCGTTGCCGCGCGCATCAAGTCATGGAATTTCAACGAAGCATCTATCGGCCTGGCGGCCCTTAACGCGGCCAATAACAATCTGGCTGAAGGCGGGGCGTTACGCAAAGCCCTTGACACGGCGCAAGGGGACGCTTTTGACTTTTTCCTCCAGCAGACGCAAGGCAAAAAAGTCACAGTCATCGGGCACTTTCCCTACCTGAAAAAATTACGGGCGCAGTGCGAACTCTCCATTTTGGAACGCCAGCCGCAACCGGGCGACCTGCCGGACACCGCCGCTGAGTATATACTGCCGGAGCAGGACTTTGTATATATTACCGGAACCACCTTCATAAACAAGACCATCACCCGACTTTTGGAGCTGAGCCGCCGGGCCGTCGTATGCATGGTGGGGCCGAGCACGCCCATGAACTCCCTGCTCTTCCGGCACGGGCTGGCCTCACTTTCCGGTCTGATAGTGAACGATTACCAGGACATGGTTGAAGCCTTGCAAGGCGAACGTTGCGAGGCTATTTTCGGCAAAGCCGGGCGCAAGGTTAATTTGATAAACAAGGATTGCCAATGAACCTTGATTTTTTTGACGCGCTCTGGCGCGATCATCAGCCTGAGCAAAGCGGGCAAGCCGCATTTTGGGACAAACGAGCCCCGTCCTTTAACGCGCACAGAAGCGAAGGCCCGGATGGGCACCGCCGCGCCCTGGTGGATAAGCTGGCCGCGAAGGCCGGCTTGGGGCCGCAGGACGAAGTGCTGGATATAGGTTGCGGCTCCGGCCAATATTCCATAATGCTGGCCGAACGTGTCGCCGATGTGCAGGGGGTGGACATCTCTCCCAGGATGATTGAATTCGCCAGGCAAAACGCCGTGGACGCCCGTTGCCCCAATGCGCACTTCGCCGTGCAAGACTGGGAAAATGTGAGGTTGAACTCTCAGGGCTGGGAAAAACGCTTCAAGCTGGTGCTGGCCAGCAAAACCCCGGCGGTGAACAATCTGGCCACCCTGGAAAAAATGAATGCCGCCTCCAGCGGCCTGTGCTGCATGCTCACCCAGGTGCACACGGAAAATTCCATACGCGACCAATTGCAAAGCCTGACGGACTGGGACGAGGGTAAAGCCCGGGCCAGCCGGCCATTTTACTGCGCTTTCAACATATTATGGCTGCTGGGTTATTATCCCGAAGTGGAATATATGGAGCGAAATTGGGAAAGCGAACTGGAACCGGAAGAAGCCTTAAACTCGTATTTGAACTATTTTAGAAGCCTGGGCGCGCTGCGGGCCGGACAAGAAGAAGCAGCGAGCGCCAAGTTGGCGGCCCTGGCGAAAAACGGCTACGTGCATGAGCGGGTGCGCTCTAAAATGGCTTTGGTGTTTTGGGAAGCCGGCGTTTAAACCACAGCTAGGAGCACATGCGGGGCTTTGATTAAAGCGCTCACCCTGTCGCCTACCTTCAGATCCATCCGGTTCAGGCTTTCATTGGTGATGATGGCCGTTATGGATTTGCCGCCAGGCAATTGGATGACGACCTCAATATCCACCAGGCCTTTCTCCAGCCAGCTGATCACTCCGGTAAGCTTGTTGCGGGCGCTTGTCAGCACGTCCGTTTCCTTGGTCAGGATGATGCTGGAGGCGCTGATCAGGGCGCAGACCTCGCTGCCCGGCATAAGGCCCATGCTTTTGGCGCTGCTGTTGGTGATCACGGCGGTGATCCTGTCGCCCTGCCCTATGTCCATAGTCACTTCGCAGTTGACGTCTCCGGGAATCAGGCTGACTACGCGTCCGCCGAACTGATTGGTGGCGCTGGTGGAAAATTTGATTACCTGCATATATTTTAAAAGCATCTCGTCTGAAGCGTTGCCGAAATTCGCCAGAAAATTCTGAAATTGCCCTTCAAATTCCTTCATGAACCGCAAGAATTTCAGCCCGTGTTCGGTGAATACCGTGCCGCCGCCTTTTTCTCCGCCTGTGGTTCTATCCAGCAAGGGGATTGTGGACATGTTGTTGATCTGTTCCACAGCTTCCCATGCGGCTTTGTAGGAAACGCCCATAGCTCTGGCCGCGGAGGAAATGGATCCGTGCTCCTTTACCAGTTCCAGCAATTTAAGGCGGTCTATCTTGCTTTTGCGTTTTTTGAGGTTTTCTATCTGCACGGCGCTTCCTTGGCTGTTTTAACAGCCATAGCACAGAAGAACCGGACCTTGCAAATTATAACGGGCTGCTTCCCGCCGCGCAGGCTTCAGCGGCTGACGCCCGATCAGGGAAAATAAGCAGCGGGTTGCCGCCCAGCAGTTCGTCGGGGCGCAACGGCGCGCCGCTTAAATCATTCCGAAGTTCCATGACAAGCCGGCCGTGTTTTTTCGCGTCGAGGCCGATGTTTTTTGCCATAAACCCGTTCATAGCCACCAGATATCGTTCGTCTTCGCGCAAAAGATTTCCGGAAGCGCCACGCACGCCAGCGCAGTGCAAGCGGCCGTCCGCCGCGCGCCAGGCGTACACCGTCAAGCCGTAAAACTGCGGAAAGCCCTGCCCACCGTGCCCGGAGCCGTGCTCGAAAAAGGCGGTCAACTCTTTGCCTCTTAAGGAAACAGTGACCAGTTCATCTCCAAAAGGCAGGGCGTCGTAAAGGGCGCGGGCGCTCACCGGGCCTGGGGGCAGGCCGGCCCGGATGCCGCCCAGGTTGTGAAGAGCCGCGTCCGCCCCTGTAATACGCGACATGCTTCGGCAAATCAACCGGCCCAATGGGATGTTGTCCGTATACAGGCCTCGGTCGCTGAACGAATCTTCTGGCGGCAGCTCAAACAAAATATCCGCCAGGCCTTGCCGCTGCGTCAAATTTTCCAGCCATACCGCCAGAGCATGGTCAGGAACAAGACCGGCCAGATCGGCATAGCTTTTTACCTCCATGCCCGTAGCTTGCCCGTCTTCCAGGCTTATTTCCAGAAAATGCTCCAAATAGCGACCGCCGTTGGCGTACACGGCCCCCTCAATCCTGCGCGGCGTTACCAGCCCGTGGGTATGACCGTCGGCCACAAAATCAACGTTGGCGACCATGGCCAAATCCGGCCCGCTGACGCGCCCGCCCCGGTCGCCCTCAGGCCCGAAATAACCCAGGTGGCTCAATACGATGACGCAATCCGCCGGGCGGCTATATTGCGCCAGCGCGGCGGCGAGCTCGGCCAGCAATTTTTCCCGCGTCGCGGCCGGGCTGGGCAAAGAGCCGAAATCATAACCGGCAAGACTGTCTTTCAGGTTGGGACGCGCCGTGTAAGGGGTGACCAAACCGGTGACTATTATACGCCTGCCTTGCGGATTTTCCGTTGTTTCATCGTGGATGACGACCGGCTTGTTCTCCAGGCCGGGAATGGTTGCGCCGTTATAAGAGATATTTTGCGCCACCGCCCGGAATGGCCCGGGCGTGTTCTTTTTTACGGTCTCCAGCAGCACGCGGCTGTAATAGAGCGGGTCGTTCTCCGCCTCATTGTAATCAAAAGCATGGTTGCCAGGGGTAAGAACCGTATAGCCGAGCATGGCGATGATTTCGGCCACGGAACGGCCATGGTCGGCCTGGGCGTAGGCGCTGCCGCTGAAAGCGTCGCCGGAATCAAGAAGGTAGACCCGCCATCCGGCCCGCCCTTGCGCCTCAATATAGCTTTTAAGCAGGGCGTAGCCGATTTCTCCGTTTTCCGCATCGGACATGACATGGCCGTGCACATCATTGGTGATGATTACTTTGGTCCGGGCCGAGGAACCGGACGGGGTGAAAAACAGCACGGCCAGGGCGCAGAAGAAAAACGTCAAGATTTTTTTAGAGTACATGCCGCGCCTCGCTCTATTTTAAGCCGAATATGATCGGTATGACAATGCGGGCCGGTTCGGGAGGCGGAGGAAAGGGGCTGGCCTCCATCACCGCCGCAACGGCTGACTCATCCAGGAAATCGTATCCGCTGGACGTTCTTACGCTGATGCCCCGCGCCTGCCCTTTCTTGTCAATGACAAAAGACAACGTGACCGTTCCCTCTATGCCCATACGTTTGGCCTGCGGACTATAAACCAGATATTTGCGGATGCGCTTCTGGATGTAGCCGTAATTGCCCTTCAGATATCCGGCTGAGCCGCCCCCCTGCCCGCCTCCGCCGGAACCCGTGCCGGAGCCTGATCCGAGACCTGCGCCGCCGCCTGATCCTCCATCACCGCTTCCCGCGCCTTGCCCGGTTCCCGCTACCGCGCCTGACCCGGAGCCATGATGCCCCCCAACCGCTGAACCCGGTGCCGGTGCGGATGACGAACCATCAGAACGATCAGGCTTAACGGCTGCAACCGGAGCGGGAATCCGCGTTCGTTTGGTCTTGCCTGGCTTTTTGTCTTTACGAGCAGTTGAGGAGGGAGAAACCGCTTTTTCAGCTATGGGAAGCGGTTTTTCCTGCTGGTTTGGCAATGATCCGGGCGGCTTTGGAGCTGTTTCAACCGGCTCTTCAGACAATGATTCCGCCCCTCCGGCCTGATCGCCCGAAGGGCCGCCCCCCGCGTCACCCGCGTTTTGGCCATCGCCCCAGTCGGAAGGATGGCCGGGAAAGCCGCCCAAACTGATCACGATGACGCCAGGCGCATTTCCCATTTCCGGCGAGGCGTTTGCCAAATATAACGCCGAGCCCAACACAGCCAAATGCAGCAGCAAGGAAAAACCTACGAACATTTTCAGCGGATATGCGCCGCGTAAAGCGGCTGACCAGGAAAACGCCCTCTCCGCGCCCGGCTGGTCGGGAAACGCTATGGTTGAATCGCCGGGAAACTGGCCGGAGAATTCACGGATGACGGATAAATATGCCCGTGTGCTGCCGCCCGGAGCGCTACGTTCCGGGTCCCGCTGTGCCTGATCGCGGCTGTATTTAGGGGAGAGCACGCAACGCATCCGCCTCTTCCTTTTCTTTCTTTATCGGCTCTACATGGCGCGCATCCGGTCCAATGAGGAGTCTTTGATGTTGTAAAGCGCGCAGACTTGAGCGCGGGTGACCACCGCATCAGCGGGGCCGTCGGCCAGTAGCCGTCCTTCTTGCAGCAACAGGGCCCGCCCGCCCAGAAACACCGCTTGCTCCGGATGGTGAGTGGTCAGCACCACGGCCGGGCCGTCTGCCGCCAGCTCGCGCACCAGGTCGAGCAGATGTAATTGATTGCCGTAATCCAGGCCGCTCACCGGCTCGTCCATGATTACGTAAGAACAGTTCTGGGCCAGGGCGCGGGCTATCAGAACCAGCTGCCGTTCTCCCCCGGAAAGTTCCAGGTAAGAGCGCTCGGCCAGACGACTGATTTTGACCTTTTCCATAGCCTGCTGAACAAGGCGCTGGTCATCGGCGGAAAAACGCAGTTTGGGGCTGTGCACGGTGCGGCCCATCAAAACAACTTCACGCGCGCTATAAGGAAATACCCCGTAGTGCGCTTGCGGCACATAAGCCAGGTGCCTGGCCAGTTCGCGCCGTTTCAACGCGCGTAACGGGCGTCCGTCTAAAAACAGGCTGCCCGGAGAAACCGACAAAAATCCGAGCATGGCTTTAAGCAGGGTGGTTTTTCCGCAACCGTTCGGGCCTAAAATATTCACTATTTCGCCCGGCCTGATTTCCAGCGACAAATCTTTAAGCACCGGCCTGTCTTTCTGGTAGCCGACGCTGAGACCGCGAATTTCGATCATGCCTTGCGCCTCCAGTCGTACCATAATGAAAAAGCGAACAGAGGCATGCTTATTAGTGAAGTCGCTATGCCCAAAGGCAGTTCCACAGTCCAGACCGAGCGCACCAGGGTATCGGTGAGCAGCACGAAAAGAGCGCCGCCTAAAGCCGAAGCCGGCAAACCTACCCGGTTGTCAGGACCGCTGGCGAACCGCATGATATGCGGTATGACCAGCCCCACCCAGTTGATCACCCCGGCCATCACGACGGTTAGAGCGCATACCAGGGTGGCCGCGGCCACCAGCTTGAGCTTCATGCGGCCGCTTTCCACACCCAGAGAACGGGCTTCGTCATCGCCCATGGACAGGGCGTTAACGGCCTTGCCGTGGAGGCAGATATACATAACGCCCGCCAACATGGGCGGGGCCACCCATAAAAGCTGCCCCGGATCGGAACGGGAGAGCGTGCCCATAAGCCAGTAGACCAGCTCGGGCAACTGGCGGTAAGGGTCTGCCGAGTATTGCATGAGGGAGGTCAGCGCCATGAAGAAAGAGCTGCTGACCAAGCCGCCCACAACCAGAGCCAATAGGCGCGCCTTGGGGTAAAGCCATGCGAAAAAGAACGACAAGCCGACCCCGGCGGAACCGCCGATGAAGGCAAGGCCTTGAGTCAATGGCCAGGAAGAGAAAACCACGATGCCGACGGCCGCCCCGAAGGCCGCGCCGTGCTGCACGCCCAGAATGCCCGGCGAAACCAGCGGATTGCGGAACATATTCTGATAAACCGTGCCTGAAGCGGAAAGGGCCGCCCCCACCAGCAACGCCGCTGCTATACGGGGCAGACGCAGATGGCGGAATAAAAACAGCAGTTGGTCCTGGGCCGTGGTCAGGGGCCGCCCTGTAGCATACGCGGCCAATGTTCGGAAAAGCTCGGCCAGGTCCACAGGATAGCGCCCGGCCGGCAGCACCAGGATAATGGCGGACAAAAGCAGGAACACAAGGAAAAACAGCGTTTTTTTAGAATGTTCCATAAGGCTCGAAAAGCTCGTTTACCTGGTTGTCACTCAAGTCCAGGTTGAAAAAAAGTTTCATGAATGACTTGCTTTCCGCTTTGATGTCCAGCGGATAGAGGTCCGGGTGCAGCTTGTTGGCCAGCCACTGCACGCCGATCAGGCGCATGTAGCTGGCCGGGCGCTCCAGCCAGCTGAACGGGCCGCGCGGCATGAAATAAACCCGCCCGTTGCGCACAGCCGAAAGCTGCCGCCACTTGGGGTCGTCAGGAATTTTACGCATAAGTCCGGGATGAAAAACGAGGATTACTTCAGGATCGTAAGCCATTATCTGCTCAAAGGTCACGCGCAGGAAGGCCTCTTCCGCGCCCTGCGGGCAGGAATGCACGCTTACCGCCCCTGCCAGGCTGAACACTTCGCTTCGTTCTGAATCACGGCAGACCGAGGCCAGACCGTCGGCCTCCAAAGCCACGTAAATTCTGGCGCGCTTTTCCGCCGGAAGATCTTGCATGGACGAGGCCACTTTAGCCAGAGCCGTTTCGGCATAGGCGGCCAGGGCAGCGCCGCGCTCTTCCCGCTTGAAGGCCCGGCCCATGGCCCGGAACCCCGGGGCCAGGTCGGCCAGCTTTGAGCCTGGCACGCTGATGACCAGCATGCCCAGCTTGCTTAGCGTCTCGCTGATCGGCACGGCGTCATGCGGGCCCATGGAAAGATAAAAAGCCCGCTTGATGCCGCTGGCCAGCAGCGTTTCCCGGTCGGGAACGAAACCCTGGCCATACCAGCCGCCCAGAATGGGCAAATTGTGGTATTGGGGCGGAATGAACTTTTTTTCGTAGTCACGCAGCGGAGTGTTCCAGCCGGCCAAAAGGTCAGGGTCAAGGGCATAGAGCGTGAAGGCGGATGGCGGCGTGGCCGCGTAGACTCCGCGCTCGTATTCAGCCCGCGCCGCCGGCGCGCCGGCCATAAGGCAAAGACACACGAGAAAAAGCGGATGGCTGAACGCGCGGTATATTTTTTTCTTTTTCATCATTGCGATTGACTTTAAAATGTTATTGCACGCCAGGCTAAATGCGGAAAAACTATTTTTGCTGAATACACGCGCCATTGCTTGAATGGGCCCCGGCGTCCGCCTGAGGAAGCGCGGCGGACGCCGGAGTGTTTCGCCAAAGTAAACCTCACCACCTTATGCTTACGCCCATGAAGTAGTTGCGCCCTTGTTCCGGGTAATAAGCGCTGAAGGCGTATTCTTTGTCGAAAATGTTGCGCACACCGGCTTCCAGGGAGAAATGATCGTTCACGTCGTAAACGGCCTTAAGGTCGGCCGTTGCGTATCCGGGCGCTTCGCTGTAGGCGTCTTTCGGGTTGTTGTTCCAGTAAAACCCGCTGCTCATGTTGATTTGCGGAATGATGGAAAGGCCCTTCAGGGGGGAAATAACACCGTAAACTGTGCAGCTGAAGCGCGGCAGGCCCGTGAGGTTATCGTCGTTGGTGCGGTTGTTCCATTCCAGGTAACTGAAGCTGGCCCCGGCGCTGACGTATTCGTTGAACACCGCTTCAGCGCCCAGATCCAGGCCGTAAAAATCGGCCTTATTCAGATTGGTGAAGTATGTTGCGCCTCTTGGCCCCTGAGAAACGATCATGTCGTCCACGTCGCTGTAATAAATGCCGCTGTTGATTTTAAGCCAGTCGTCTACAAGACCGCGATAACCGATTTCATAGTGGTAGGCCTTTTCCGGGTCCAGGTCCGGGTTGGCCGGAACGCCGCCGGCGCGGAAATAACGCTCGCGCATGGTGGCGAAGCGCGACTTGCGGGCGAAAGTGGCGTACAATTCATGCTTTTCAGCAAGGTCGTAAAACACGCCGGCCTGATAGTTGAACAGGCTTTTGGAATCGTCCAGCCCATCCTTGAAGGACGACATGACGCCGGTAACGTGGTCGCGGCTCTCCAGGGTTTGCGGAGTCATATAGCTGTAACTGGCGCCAAGGACAAAAGTCAGCCGGTCCACGGGCTTCAATGTATACTCGGCGCCGAAGTCCCAATAATCTTCAACCATGTGCTCATCCATGGGGCGTCCGGTGTCGGCCGCCTTTTTCTTGCGGTTGCCCGGCAGTCCGCTATCGTCAAAATTGGCGTAATCGTTATATTCCTTGTGCGAAAGGCGGCGGTATCCGGCGGAAACGTCCAAATTGTTAGCGTCATTGAAAGAATAACCGTAAGTAAGCTGCCCGCCGGAAGTATATTGGTCGTAGGTTTTATCAGGGTAGCCGCGGCGGCTCATATCCATAGTATAGTAGTCAACAGAGGTATCATTGTGCTGATCGTAATAGGCCACAGCTTTCAGGCGGGCCTTGCCGGTCAGTTCCATATTGGCGTTCACATAATAACGGGTAGTTTCATATTCCGGCCAGTACCAGTAACGCTGGAAGGGATAAGCGTTGGGATACGGCGGGTTGGCGTAAGTCTGGGCGGCGTCGAAAGGCTGGCCTTTTTCGAAACTCTGCCGCACGAAGCCGAACATGACGTCCACTTTTTCCGTAGGGGTCCAGCCGGCTATGAGGTTGATCCCCTTATCCTGGTAATCGGAATTCACCCTTCGGCCGCCGTCTTCCTGCCTGGCGGCGTCAAAACCTTCCGGCAAAGTGAAAAAATCCTGGGCGCTATAGGCGGCCGAAGCCTTAAGGTAGAACAAATCCTGCTTGGTTCCGACGCTGGCGGCTACCATGCGCCCCTGGTCGTCCACATCACGGTCGAAAAAGTTGATGTAGCGCGCGGAAGCTTCCAGTTCTTTCACGGGTTTGGCCGTGCGAAGGTTGATAGCTCCGCCCAGGTTGTTATTGCTAGCCAAAAGTGGCGAACTGTAGCCCTTGGAAACTTCTATGGAATCCAGATCATACAGCAGCGTATTGTTGAAATCCCATTCATTGCGGTAAGCCGTGGCTATTGGAATATCATCTATGTACATGCCTATCTGATAACGGTTGGACCCTCGAATGCTGACGGTGCCTTCGTTACGCCCGCCCGTGCTTTGCTGAAACACGCCCGGCACCCCTTTAAGGGCGTCCCACAAGGTGACGGCCGTTTTTCTTTCAATATCCGCCTGTGTTATGCGGTTGACGGTGTTTTTTGATTCCGTCAGCTCTATCGGTTCCAGGCGGACTTCCGCCGCGCCTTCGAAGGTTTCTTCCCCGTTCTTGGCAAAAGCCGGGCTGCCGCACAGAGCGGCCATGAAAAGAGCAACGGCATAACGCTTGAACTTCATCGGGTTCCCCCTTCGTAATGTTGTTTAAAGTAATAACGCTCATGAAAAAAATACTGCTCTGCGGCAGCTTTCGTTGTGGTGATAATATAAATAACGATTGATGTCCAGCATAGAGGGAACACAAAAACAAGGAAATGGCCGTTTGAAAAATCGGCAGGCCCCCCGCGGCGGCTTGAAGCTCGCCGCCGGGGGCCTGAACGGATACCGCAAAACCGCGCGAAACGGATTTAAACTCCGAAACCGGGGCGCTAAAAAAGACATGCGTTATTACTATATATTATAAAACGAGCGCAAAGTTGAACCGGCGGCCCTCATAAATTTCCGGCAGGTTTTCGCAATCCTGCATACCGGGCGCATCCGGCACTAAAGACGCTAAAAACTCAGCCGCCTTACGCTGCGGATGTTTCTTCCGTTTCGCCTGAACCTATGATATCGGCAAGAGTTCCAGCCAGATCGGCGGGAGCGTCGCCACCCACAGGCAATTCCCCATCAGCCGGATTTTCAACCACGGGATTTTCATCCACGCCGGGCAGCTCTCCGCCCGCCGACGGGTCCGCATCAGAAGGGTCCACTGCGGGATCCTCCGCGGCAGGCGTCTCCTTCAGCCCGTATCTGTCAATAAAAATACCGCGCACAGCCGAAAGGTCGCCTTCTTCGGAATTTCTGAAAGCTTTGCGATAATGCCCCAGGCCCCAACCGCCCACGGACGTGCCGGATTCGGCGGCCAATTCCTGAATCGCCGCTTTCAGGGCCTGGGTTTCATTTCTAAATTGCCCGCCGCCATTCTTTCCCGTGGCGGAATTTCCGGATTCTTCATCCGCCGCAGCCGTCACATTCTTATTTCTGGCGGATCCGGAAATGGAAACAGTATCCAGAACCGTGGAAAAAGCGTCTGGAGTTTTGCCCGCCCCAAGGTCTTTCTTTTGCGCGGAAGCCCGCCTGGACTGCAACGCCGCATCCGTCTCGGCAAGAGAAGAGTATTCTGTAATTCTGGTCACCGGACACCTCCGTTTCTTCACATCTGAATTAATTATAAATCTATTATAAATTTCTTCACCCGCGCATTGGCGTCAATCAAGGGAAAATATTGCCTGCTACGGCGCACTCTATTTTAAATATAGCACATCGCATGCCAACAAGGGCATTTTATCCCGCGCCTCGGTGAACGGCGGAACGCTCTGGCCATTCAGACTTTTCCCAAACCGGAAAGTTTCTGGCCGGAGCCGCAGGCCAAACATAATTACATTGCCTTTTTTGCTTTACTGTGCCAAGTTATCGCGTTTTCTTAGTTCGGATAACCTTGAAGGAAAATGTATGTTTGATCAGAAAATGATCAGAAATTTCAGCATAATCGCGCATATTGACCACGGGAAATCCACCCTGGCCGACCGCATTCTGGAAATAAGCGGACTGGTGGGCGAACGGGAAAAACGCGACCAATACCTTGACCGCATGGACCTTGAACGTGAACGCGGCATTACCATAAAAGCCCAGACCGTGCGCATTCCATACCGTGGTAAAAACGGCAAAGATTATATACTGAACCTGATCGACACCCCGGGGCACGTTGACTTCAACTACGAGGTTTCACGTTCGCTGGCCGCCTGCGACGGCGCGTTGCTGGTGGTTGACGCCTCGCAGGGGGTTGAGGCGCAAACCCTGGCTAACGTGTATCTGGCCCTTGACCACAACCATGACATCATCCCAATTCTTAATAAAATAGACCTGCCCAGCGCCGACCCGGACCGGGTGAAAGCCGAAATAGAGGAAACAATCGGGCTGGACTGCGCCGGCGCTTTGCCCATAAGCGCCAAAACTGGCATGGGCGTTGACGCGGTTCTGGAAGCGATCATAGAACGCCTTCCCGCCCCTTCCGGCAACCCCAACGCCCCTCTGAAGGCCTTGATTTTCGACTCCTGGTACGATTCCTACCAGGGCGTCATCGTGCTGTTCCGCATTATGGACGGAACCCTGGCCAAGGGCGACAAAATCCGCCTTTTCTCCACCGGCGTTGAATACGAGGTTCTGCGCCTGGGGGCCTTTTCGCCCGAACCGGTGGATATTCCGTCTTTCGCGGCCGGGGAAGTGGGTTTTCTGTGCGCCAACATCAAGCAATTGGGCGACGCCAAGGTGGGCGACACCATAACCCACGCCGCGCGCCCGGCGGAAGAACCCGTGCTCGGCTTTAAAGAAGTGAAGCCGATGGTTTTCTGCGGCCTTTACCCGACCGACAACAACGACTACGAACAGCTGAAATTCGCGCTTGAAAAGCTTCAGCTTAACGACGCGGCCTTTTCATTTGAGCCGGAAACCTCACAGGCTTTGGGCTTTGGCTTCCGCTGCGGCTTTCTCGGCCTGTTGCACATGGAGATAATTCAGGAAAGGCTGGAAAGGGAATTTCAGGTGGAACTTATAGCCACCGCGCCTTCCGTTGTGTATAAGGTTGATACGACAGACGGAAAGACCATCTTGATAGACAACCCGGCCCGCTTGCCGGACCCGGTGAAAATAGCCGCTTTTTACGAACCCTACGTGCGTATGGAAATTCACGTTCCGGGCGATTATGTCGGCAGCGTGTTCAAGCTTTGCGAAGAAAAGCGCGGTTTGCAGAAAGACATGCGCTACCTCAACGGAAACCGTGTTATCATCACCTATGAGCTGCCATTCGCTGAAATCGTTTATGATTTTTTCGACCGCCTGAAGTCCGGAACCAAGGGTTACGCCTCCATGGACTATGAGTTCATAGACTACCGCGCCTCAAACCTCGTCAAGCTTGACATCATGATAAACGGCGACCCGGTTGACGCGCTTGCCAGCATAGTGCACCGCGACAAGTCTTACCAGCACGGGCGGGCTGTGGCCCTCAAACTCAAGCGCACCATACCGCGCCAGCTTTTTGAAGTGATCATACAGGCGGCCATAGGCAACAAGATCATAGCCCGTGAACGCAACGCGCCCATGGGCAAGAACGTTACCGCCAAATGCTACGGCGGCGACATAACACGCAAACGCAAGCTCTTGGAAAAACAGAAAGAAGGCAAAAAACGCATGAAACGCATGGGTAACGTCGAGCTTCCGCAAGACGCCTTTCTTGCGGCCCTGCGCGTTAATGACGAATGAACAGCCGGCACGGCGCTGCGCAAATGGAGAAACGAACATGAAACATAAGCCAGTCTGGCGTGAATATACTGAAGCCCTGATAATAGCCTTTTTCCTGGCCATGTTTATCCGGGGCTTTATTGTCGAAGCCTACCAGATACCTTCCGGGTCAATGCTGAACACCCTGCTTATAGGAGACCGCCTCCTAGTTAACAAGTTCAGCTACAACGTGCGCGTTCCCTTCACGAAAAACGTTTTGTTCCAGACCTGGGACCCGCAGCACGGAGACGTTGTGGTCTTCGCCTATCCTGAAGATGAAAGCGTCGACTATATAAAACGCATTATCGGCATTCCCGGCGACGTGCTGGAAATGCGCGACAAAGTCGTTTACCGCAACAACGTCAAGCTTGACGAACCCTATGTGCGTTACCGCGACAACGCTTACATTGACGCGCGGCGTGATAATTTCCCGCCGATCAAGGTTCCGGAAGGCAAGTATTTCATGCTGGGCGACAACCGTGACGACTCCAAAGATTCGCGCTACTGGGGCTTTGTAACCCGCGAGGCCTTGCGCGGAAAAGCCTGGCGCATTTACTGGTCAAGCGGCTCCAACCCCGGAGACGCCGGGTCTTCAGGCTTCCCCGATACCGAAATACGCTGGAAACGCATCGGACGCCTGGTGGAATAAATGATTTCCCGCCTCGCCTGCGCCGCTCTGCACGGCGTTGACGCATTCAAGGTCGACCTTGAAGTGGATTTCACCCGCCAGGGAATCCCGGTTTTTACCATGGTCGGCATGGCGGAAACAGCGGTGCGCGAGGCGCGCGACAGGGTGCTTACCGCCCTGCGCAATTGCAATTTCAAACTTCCGGCGGGGCGTATAACAGTCAACCTGGCCCCGGCTGACCGGAAAAAAACCGGAACCGGATATGACCTGCCTTTAGCCCTCGGCCTTCTGAGTTCCGGCGGAATTTTACCGCCGGAAACTTTGGAAGGCTATTTTTTTTGGGGCGAACTTTCCCTTACCGGCGAACTTAACCCTGTGTCAGGCGTTTTACCGGTCTGCCTTCTGGCCCGCGAGCAAAAAGCCAGAGGCATATTGCTTCCGGCCGCCAATGCGGCCGAGGGGGCCATGGTCAAGGGACTGCCCGTTTACGGCATAAGAAATATCCAGGAAGCGGCGGCCTTTCTGGCCGGACGCATTTCCCTCAAACCGGCCCTGGCCGAATATGCCGGGCCTGGCGCAAACCTTTTTCCAGCGGCTGATTTCGCGGAAGTCAAAGGGCAGGAGCATGCCAAGCGGGCCATTGAAATAGCCGCCGCCGGAGGACATAACCTGCTGTTCCTCGGCCCCCCCGGTTCCGGCAAAACCATGCTGGCCCAGCGCATTCCTTCCGTTCTTCCGCCATTGGGCTTTGAAGAGGCGCTTGAAGTTACCAAGATATACAGCGTGGCCGGACGCCTTCAGCCCAATGAACCGTTTATTTCCACCCGCCCTTTCCGCGCGCCGCATCATACAATTTCCGGCGTTGGGCTTATCGGGGGCGGCGCTTACCCTAAACCGGGAGAAGTCTCGCTGGCCCACCGCGGGGTGCTTTTTCTTGACGAATTGCCGGAATTCGGCAAGCAAACCCTTGAAACGCTGCGCCAGCCGCTTGAAGACGGCCTGGTGACAATCTCGCGCGCGGCGGCGGCCCTGTCCTATCCTTCAGATTTCATGCTGGTGGCGGCAATGAACCCCTGCCCCTGCGGCTACCTTGGCGACCAAACCCGCAGTTGCCGCTGTTCCCCCGCTGAAATACAAAGGTACCGCTCGCGTCTTTCCGGCCCCCTGCTGGATCGCATTGACATGCACGTGGAAGTTCCGGCCGTGCCTTACGCCGATCTGCGCTCCGAAGGCTCCGGGCCTGACTCAGGCCTGATCAGAAACGGCGTTGCGCGCGCCCGCGCAATTCAGGACGCCCGTTACGCCGACGGAACATGCCGGAATAATGCCGGGTTGTCCGGCAAGATGCTCGAGCAATATTGCCGCCTGGACGAGCAAAACCATAAATTTATGGAGAACGCGGTTAGAAAGCTCGCCCTATCCGCCCGTTCCTATACGCGCATCTTGCGCGTGGCCCGCACCATAGCCGACCTTGAAGCCGACGGAAACGAAAATTCTCCGCTCAGGCTTGAGCATCTGGCTGAAGCCGTAAACTGCCGCAGCCTGGACCGGAACATTCAGTTTTAATCATAAAAAAAATAAAAAATATCCACATATTGTAGAACCATGCATTAGAAAAACTTATACCAGAAAATACTTGTGGTATAGTTAGGGTTCCACTATAATTGATATGCAATGATACGATTATTTTCTTCCCTCATTCCCCGCTCGTCCGGAATCATCCGCTACGTTATTTTAGGGGCTCTTATCGCCTTTTTCGTGGGCGGCATCTTCGCGTACGTGTCTCCAGCGCTCCAGGCTGACGTAAAAATCTTTGCCGCATGGGCGTTTTTTTCCCTTTTATTGTGCGCAGCCTTCGGTTTTCTATGGGAATACGCCCTCGGCAAGCGGCTGAAACATATGGCCTTTATATTGCAAAATGCCGATACCGTGCAAGAATTCGCCGCCTTGCGCGGCCTGCTGCGCGGTTTGCCGTTCAACAGCCAGTTTGCCGACCTTTGGAACATGACCGGCACAAGGCTGACAAAGGCTGACGCCCTCGTCAACGAACTGCGCGCTCAATTGGCGCAGGCCCAGGCGGATTACGCGCAGCGCCGCAACGCCATCGTCCATTACCATGACGCCTTTGATTCTTTTTTCAACCATTCCTCCACGCCCATGTTCCAAAGCACTGCCGACGGGCGGCTTATCAAAAGCAACGAGGCGCTGGCCGCGCTTCTCGGCTATCAATCGCCCGAACAGCTGCATGAAGAAATATGGAACGTGGTCAAGGCCCTGTATATTGATGAAAACGAACGGCAGGAGTTTCTGGACGCCCTGCGCAAAGAACATGTGGTGCATAAAGAAATCAGGCTGCGCACGCGCGATGGAGAAGCCGTTCCGGTTCACATTTCCGGCTGGGCGCTTAAAGATGAACATGGCCACAATATCGGCCAGCAGGGCGCTATAATGGACTTACGCCTTAAATATGAACTTGCCGACGTAAAAGAAAAACTGCATAGGGCCTATACCAAAGACATAGCCAAAACAAGGTTTCTGGCTTCAGTAAGCCACAAACTGAGAACCCCGCTGAATTCACTTATAGACATGACGAAACTGCTTCAGGCGGCCCCAACCGGATCCGATGTGGGCGAATATGCAATGCGGCTGCAAAAATCCTGGCAGGATGCCGTTGGCGTCGCAAATGAAATTTTCGATTTGTCCAAGCTGGAACTCGGCAATTTTACCCTTGAGCTGGCTCCGTTCAGTCTGAAAGATCTCATAGACGGCATTTACAGCAAAATACGCCCCCTGGCCGAGGCGCGCGGGCTTACGCTTAACGGGGCCGTTACCGGCAAACTGCCCCAATATTTCATAGGGGACAAATCGCGGCTGGAGCAGGTGTGGCTCAACTTACTTGACAATGCCGTAAAATATACGCCGTCCGGAACAGTGGAGTTCACAGTCGAACCGGCCCAGGCGCAACCGCTGGAAATAGGCAAAGACGCCCTGCTCTTCCAGGTGCGCGACAGCGGACCGGGCATGGCTCCGGAAGTGCTTGAACTGGCTTTTAACGAGTTTTACCGCGGCCCTAACGCCACGGAAGCCGGCTACGAAGGCCCCGGGCTGGGCCTGCCTCTGGCCCGCGAACTGGTAGGCCTGATGGGTGGAACCCTGAGTCTGAAAAGCGCGCCGGGGGAAGGAACCGTGGCCTCTTTCACCATAATCATGCGCCACCAGCAAGACGCGCACCCCCTCACGCTTGAAAACTATCTTACGCAAAAACCGGCCTATATCCTTGAAAGCCTGATCAAGGAAACGCAAACCATATCCGAATCCATCAAGGGCAATATCGTATATCCGGTTCATGCCGCCCAGCCGGAGGGGCCGAACGCCCTTGACCTGATTCTGCTGGAAGACGACAGCAGGCTGCCCGTGAAAAAAGAGCAGGACAAGAGCGGCATGCGCATCCTGCTGGTTGAAGACAACCCCAACAGCCGCCTGCTGTTTTCCCTGCTCACGCGCGACACGCCGCACCAGGTGACTGAAGCGGCAAACGGCGAAGAGGCCGTCAAGCTGTTTTTGCATAACCGCTTTGACATTGTTTTCATGGATATAGAAATGCCGCTGATGGACGGGCTTCAGGCCACGCGCCTGATACGCGCCGCTGAGCAAAGCGACGGCAGGCCGCGCACGCCGATTGTGGCCCTTACCGGTTACGCCGCGCCCGGCGCAAAAGAGCAATGCCTTGAGGCCGGATGCGACATCTATTTGCAGAAGCCGTACAACCTTCCGGTTATTCTTGACTTGCTGGAAGAATATTCTCCGGATGCGCGCCTGCAATAAATCAGGTTGAACCGGTTGTTAGCGAGTACGGGCGCGGGCGCCGCCGTTTTTCAAACACCACCATCGAATCAAAGAAACTGACGGAAAATGTAGACCGGGTAAAATCGTCCACCAGTTCTTCCCGCCCGATATGATACGCGTTCAGCGAATCGACCAGGTCTTTGGCCCGTTCAATGAAAGACCCAGGCCTCTTCAGCCCACCGCCGTAATCTTCCCAGTAACAGGTGTGAGCGTCTTCCACAATGTAAACGCCGTTGTCATTCAGAAGCGGGTAAAGAAAACTGAAAGAAGCGCCCATGTCGTCCATCATGTGGCTTCCGTCGTCAATCACTATGTCCGGCGGCCCGAACTCCCTAACCACCTTGCTCAGAAATTTCAGGTCGCGCTGGTCGCCTATGCGCACCCTGCACTGTTCATCTTCAAACATCCGGCACGGTTCTTCGACATCAAGCCCCACAATCACGGCAAACGGCCCCAGATACTTTTTCCACAATTTCAACGAACCGCCCTTGTAAACCCCGATTTCGAACATTACAACGGAACGGTTGACGAAAGGGCTCAGGAATCTTTCATACACGGGAAAATAATGCGCCCACCTGGTCATAGTGTCGCCCTGATTATCATGGAACATTTCATACAGCATGGCTTTCTCCGTGGGTAGAAATATCGCGGAGGCAGGCGCGGCGAGCGCAGCCCCATTCGGGCGGTCTTTCAGGGTTATCGCAAACGAAAAGAGCGGCTTCAATTCAACTTGAAAAACCGCGAAACGGTATTCCTAGAGGCTGTTTCTAAATAAAGATTTTGCGCCAAAGACAAGAAAAACGGCCTTTTTTGCGAAGAGAGTGTACTCTTACGGTACTCGACCGGAGAAAAAAAGGACGATTGACGCAGTATTTGGACAAAAAATTTATTTAGAAACAGCCCCTAGAGTAAAAAAACTCAAATTAGCAAAAAGGGCCGCACGGAAAACCATGCGGCCCTTTTTGCTTGCAATTTATGCCGTCAGCCTTACATCTGAATAAGCGCTTCCATATCTTCGCTGGAAAGCAGCTTGTCCAGATCAAGCAGGATAAGCAGACGATCCTGCAATTTACCGACGCCGTTGATGTATTCGGATTCAACGCCGGCCACAACCGGTGGCGGCGGCTCAACCGTGCCTGCGGGAATGCGAAGCACTTCCGATACGGAGTCAACCACAAACCCGACTATCATATTATTGATTTCAATAACGATAATTCTGGTATGTTTGTCGTGCGTTTTAGACACAAGCCCGAAACGGCGGCGCAAATCTATAATCGGAATAACCTTTCCGCGCAGGTTGATCACCCCTTCCACGAAATCCTGCGCACGGGGCACCTTGGTGATTTCCATGGTGCGGATAATTTCCTGCACTTTTAAAATATCAACGCCAAACTCTTCTTCTCCGATGCTGAACGTTACAAGTTGCAAGAGTTCATCATCTTGTTTTTTCTGGTTATGATCCATAACAGAACCTTCCCGGTTTCTTCTTTTAGTACAGGACGAAGCCTTAATGATATATCTATATCTAATACAAAAAAATTACGCAAGAATTAATGAACGGCAATGCTAAATCCAAAAAAGCGACTATAAACAAAACCTAGTGAGATTGCTGGAAAAAGTGTAATTTCTCTCAATGAATTATTTTATTTCCGCGCGGCGGCCTCCGCCCGTTCCCTAAATTTCAAATTTTTCCCGCCAGTTTCGCGTTGCTTCAAGCCTTCGGAAGGCCCTGCCCGTTTTCAGCGTAAAAGTCACGCAAAATTTCCAGCCCGCCGGCCTGTTTGACCTCCATGGACAACGCCAGGCCCAAGGCTCTGGCCTCTCCGGCCGGCCCTTCCTTCTGAAGGCGTACTATATTCCTGCCCTGGCAGTCCGCCACCAGCCCGTCCAGCATGATGCGCTCCCCTTCCAGAACGGCATGGGCCGCGATCGGAACCTGGCAACCGCCCTCAAGCCCGGCCAGAAAGCCGCGTTCAGCCTCAACGCAAACCCGCGAAGGCGCATGATCCAGAAATGACAACAGTTCAGCCATATCTTTGCGCGCGGCGGAATATTCCAGCCCAAGCGCCCCCTGCCCGGCGGCCGGGAGAAAATCCGGCGGAGCCAGACGGGCCGCGTGCGCCACTTTCAGCCCAAGGCGGTTCAAGCCGGCGGCCGCCATCACAATGGCCGCGAACTCGCCTTTTTCCAGCTTACCAAGGCGCGTCTCAACATTGCCGCGCAAAGAGACTATGTCAAGGTCCGGGCGCCTGGCCAGAAGTTGAGCCTGCCGCCGCAAGCTGCTGGTGCCTACTTTCGCGCCGCGCGGCAGGCTTTCCAAATTTTCCCAGGCGCAGGAAAGGAGCACGTCAACCGGGTCTTCTCTTTGCGGCACAACTCCGAGAACCAAACCTTCCGGAAGCTCCATCGGCACGTCTTTCATGGAATGCACGGCCAGATCGGCCCGCCCGTCCAGCAAAGCTTCTTCTATTTCCTTGACGAACAGGCCTTTTCCGCCGACTTTGGCCAGAGGCACGTCCAGAATTATATCGCCCTTGGTTTTAAGAACGAGAAGTTCAACCGCAAGGGCCGGGTAACGCCCGCGCAAAAGGGCGCTGATATGTTCGGCCTGCCACAGGGCCAGCCTGCTGCCTCTGGTGGCTATCGTAATTTTATTCATAGGTTTCCGGTAAAAAACAGTCCGGCAGGCTGACTGGCCTGACGAAGGCGGAAAAACCGCATTCCGCACGGTTAGGGCATTGCATTCGTAAAACTTTTAATGGCAGGTTGAGCAGCTTCCGCCGGAACAACCGCCGCAACCGCCGCCTGAAGACTTGGGAAAGGTTACGGTTTGCCCCACCCGCGAAGGGGCGGGCATATGCAGGCAGGGGCAAGACATCAGCCTTTCGGTGTCCTCCGCTCCGCATTTGGGGCAGTTCGGCGCTGCGCTGCCGAAAACCAGTTCTTCGAAATTCTGATCGCATTTCTTGCAATGATATTCATATATGGGCATGACGGCTCCTTTAATAATTCGCTCGGCCCGGCTGGCTGATCGCGGGCGTTTTTCAGTCCGTTTTGATTATGGCCTGAACGTTCTCGAACAGGAAGTAATCACAAAGGCGGCAAAGTAAATGCCCTATCGCGATATGCGTTTCCTGCACGGCCGGGGTGGGCGCGTTTTCCACAACCATAATAATATCGCAAAGCTCGCGCATGGCTCCGCCGTCGCGCCCGGCCAGGCCTATGGTTTTCAGCCCGCCCGCCCTGGCCGCTTCAAGGGCGCGCAGCACGTTCGGGCTGGAGCCTGAGGTGGAAATTCCCACCAATACGTCGCCGGGCCGGCCGAGGGCCTGCACCTGCTTGGAAAAAATCTGTTCAAAACTATAGTCATTACCGATGGCGGTCAAGATGGAAGTGTCCGTGCTCAGGGCAATCGCCGGCAAAGGGGGGCGTTCCATCATGAAACGGTTCACGAATTCCGCCGCCAGGTGCTGGGAATCCGCCGCGCTTCCTCCATTGCCGCAAAAAAGAATTTTTCCGTTCCGGGCGACGCTTGCCGCCATCAGCATGGCGGCCTCGACCACCCGTCCGCTTCCCTCGGCAAAAAAACGCTCGCGCGCGGCCGCTCCGGCCAAGGCATATTCCCGCACTATTTTCAAGGCATTCTCAGGCATGCGCCCTCCCGCAATTTTTCGGACTTTTGATTCTGTTCAATTTCCGGCACAGGGTTTAGCCGCGTTCAGGTAAGCAAGGCGCAGGGCCGGAATGTCCTGGCTTTCCGCATGCAGAAGATACAAAAAGCGCAGATAGCTTTCATGCAAAGCCCGCCCGCCGGAACGCCGCGCGCGTATCAGCTCGGCCCCCTGCCCGCCGGAACGCAGGTCATGAAGGAGTCCGGCCAGAAAGGCGGCCCGGTGGCTTGCACGGTGGGCGGCGTCTATTGCCGCCAGCGCGCTGGCCCGCACCGCCGCCACCTCTTCCGGCTTGCCAAGAAGTTCCCTCACCAGGGTCACCAGCCCAGGCAGGTCGGACTGGTCATATATATAGAGCTCGCGGCGGTCTGTAAAAAGTTCGCTCAGGCCGTGGCCTATCCTTGGCGTGAGCAGGCAGGCTCCCCTCCCTGGCGCTTCAAATACGCGAAAATTCAGGTCTTCGCCTATGCTGTGGTTCAGCACCAGCTTGCCTTGGGGAAAAAGTTCGGCAAAATCGCCGGAGGCCAGATGCAAACCTGGAAAAAGCGCGGCAAGGCGCTCCAGGAAATCGACCCGTTCCGGGTTGACCGCCCTGTCCGCCCGCCCGGCGAAAAGCAGGTCCCACTCTCCGGTTACCGGCGGCAAAGGCCCGTCAAGGTCCGGCGCGAAAGGCGGCATCCAGCGTATTTGCTCGCCCTTGAGGCGCATTCCGCCGAACTTGCCCAAATGGTCTTTCAGGCTGACCAGGCACAAATCAAAAGCCTGGGCGTAAAACGGATACCAGCTGTGTATGTGGGTATCAACAGCGTAAAAAACCGTCAGACAAGGGAAGTTTTCAACCCCCAGCACGAAGGGCGGCAGGCTCATGTCGGCCACAACTACCGCGTCCGGTTCGGCCCCGCCGCCGGCCTTCAGTATGTCGGGCCAGCCGAAGGCTTCGCCGGGCACAACCGGCAAAAAAGAGACCGCGCAGCCGAAATTTTTCAGACGGTCGTAAAAGAACGAATTTCCTACCCAAACAATATGCAACATGCCGAAATCGCAAACAACGGCCTGAAGGAAAACAGGCGTAAAATGCCTTTTCCGCCGAAGCCAAGCCTTTCGCCACGGCGGAAACCAAGCCGCAATATATATCTTGACAGCGAGGCAGGCAAGCTATAACAACAGCCCATCAATTCCGCAAACGGGCAATTGGCTCAGATGGATAGAGCGTTGGCCTCCGACGCCAAAGGTCGCAGGTTCGAGTCCTGCATTGCCCGCCAAGAGAACGTTCGCAAGCGTCCGCATAAGTCCGTAAAGGCTATGCGGGCGTTTGTTTTTATGTGCACCGCAGGTTCGCATGGGTTCGCATGATTCCGTGTAATTTTGTGAGTAAGAAATGAGTAACCAAATTTGTTACCCTGCGGAGTTACTCACATGCTTACGGAAAAAGCGATTGCGGCGGCGAAGCCTAAAGACAAGGGCTATCGCCTGTACGACCAAGGCGGTTTATATTGAGAAGTTGCCCCCGCCGGGGCAAGTGGTGGCGTCTGAAGTATAGGCTAAACGGAAAGGAAAATCGCATAAGTTTGGGAACTTATCCGCTTGTTACCCTGAAAAGTAGATGACCAGAAAAATATTGCCTTTTCGGCCGCGCGGCTACTATAATTCCGGCATACGGAACAACGGAACTTTATCCCGAACAGGAGAAGTATATGCAGGATTTTCTTGAATTGGCCGCGCGCCGCCAAAGCTGCAGAAAATTTTCAGACAAGCCGGTTGAGCACGAAAAACTGGTAAAGTGCGTGGAAGCCGCCCGTCTGGCCCCTTCCGCCTGCAATTCCCAGCCCTGGAAATTCGTGGTGGCCGAAACCCCTGAACTGGTGGCCGAAGTGGCCGCCTGCGGCCAGCAAATGGGCATTAACGGATTTCTCTCCCAGGCCAGGGCTTTTATTGTTGTTTTAGAGGAGCACGCGGTGCTCATGCCCGCTTTGCGAAGCATATTGGACAGCCAGTATTTCGCCAAAAGCGACCTTGGCGCGGCCCGGATGAACATCTGCCTTGAAGCGGCAAGCCTTGGCCTCGGCACCTGCATAATCGGCATGTACAACCGGGAAAAGCTTTGTTCGCTGCTCGGCCTTCCGGCTGACCAACGCTTTGCAGGGCTTATAGCCGTGGGCTACCCGGAAAGCGAGACCATTCATGCGAAAACGCGCAAAACCCTGGATGATATCGCGCGTTTCATATAAATAAAAAATCAACATTACCGCTTGAAGCAGATTAACGCTTAAAACGCGGTGCGGCTCCGATAAATATCGGCGCCGCACCGCGTTTTAACTTTGCCGGCCGCATACAAAACCCTTGCCGGCGGAACTCTCAGGGGTTTCCTGAAAATTATCTCGAAAACCAGGCGGTCAATATGCCGCCAGCAGGCATTCCTCTTCACTTATGCGCACGCAGTTTCGCCCGCTGTTTTTGGCCTCGTAAAGGGCTTTGTCAGCCTGGTGCAAAATGGTCGAGCAGGCGTTCTTCTCAACGGCTTTAGCCTTGTCCATGCTGGCCAGGCCCAGGCTGATGCTGACTTTCAGGGGACCGCTGTCAGTGCTGAAAACGTGCTCGTTCACGCTGCTGCGTATTCTTTCCGCCAGCACGGCGGCCTCAGCGGACGTGGTATGCGGCAGAAGCATTACAAATTCCTCTCCGCCGTAGCGGGCGTAAGTTTCCGTAACGCGCATCTTGCTTTTGAAAATATCGGCGATCTGCCGCAAAACCTGATCACCGGCCTTGTGGCCTTTGCTGTCGTTAATTTTCTTGAAATGGTCGATATCCGCGAATATCACTGAAAAAGGAACGTCATAGCGCAAAGTTCTGGCATGTTCCTTTTTAAGTTCGCCTTCAAGGTAACGCCTGTTGTGCAGACCGGTCAGGCTGTCATATTCCGCCATCGTGCGCAATTCCTGCACCCGGATGGCGTTTTCCAGGCTCACGGAAAGATGGCGTATGGCTGAATCCAGCGCCTGGGCCTGATCTCGCCCCAGCCCTTTCTTCATGCTGGTCATTACCGCCAGGAAACCCAGGCAGGTTTCTCCGCATTTCAGGGGCAGGTAAATCACGTTTCCGGCGTTCGGCTCGATCAGTTCCAGCGCCGCCCCTCTGCCGGAAAGGACAAGAGGAGTGGCCGCAATGCTGCCGGTGGCCGGCAATCCATATTTTTGCCCTTGGTCAAGAAGCGTTTCGCGCCATTTCCCGAAGGCGGGGTGAGATTTTTCGGAAGCGATGAAAAGCTCGACAGTATTTTCGCCCCTGGTGTTCGGGTACCACAGCGCTGCGTGCATGTTATGCGCGGGCAAAAGCATGCTTAAGCCCTTGAAGGAGTTTTGCAGAATCTGATATAACTCTTTGCCGTCTCCGGTTATAGTCAGAAAGTTGACCATAAATTCCATGATGGAATTTTTGCGCTCAAGAATTTCACGCTCAAGCAATATCTCCTTGGTCATGCAGACGATGTCCTGGTGGATGGTGACGCTGTCAGCCACCCTGGACAACTTGCCGGCCAAGGCCTTACGGTTGAAAGGCGGGCGCAGGATGTCAAGCGCGTCAGAGTCTACCGCTTCTTCGAGCTCGGCTTGAGAATATCCATCGTGCATGACGAAAATTTTAGGCAAAATACGCAAGTGCCTTAAGGATTTGTTCGCATTATCCGCAAGAGCGCGTTGCGACTCGCCGGAAACAAAAAGCAAAAAAGGTTTTTCCGCTTCAAGGTCCGCCACTCCGGGAACCGCGCCAAGCCGCCACGCATGCAGTTTTTGCCCACTGCCCAGGCAGCGCTCAAGTTGCGCGCATTGTTCGCCGCTTAAGCCAAGCGCCCAGAAAAGTTGTATATTTGCCTTGATATCCATGGTGCCTCCCCATTTCTTATGCGGAAGCTATTGCAAAAAACAAGCCAAAACATACATGCAAACAATTTATCTTAAAAAACAATCAAATTTAGATAATTATACGAAAAAATTCCCGGCGCGGCCTACAGGACGCACCGGGAACAAATTGCGGGTGAAAGGAACTCAGCCAAAGCGCGAATGGCCGTCAAAATAAGGCCTAAAGCCGTCGCTGGAGGAATATGCCCTCTATATTGCCCGCCTCCGCGCTGAAAGGCTGATAAAAATTTGACGTCCGCCTGCGTGTTGTTCAGTCGCCCTCGAAAACGTTATATCCAGCTAAGCCGAAGCGGCTTGCGCGGCGGAATGGAAGTGGCCTTTATTGACGGGTATCCGAACATCTGGGCGCCGGCCACTGTTTCGTTTTCCGCCAGGCCAAGGGCAAGCCGCATGGCCTGTGAGGAATGCGCCACGCTTGTGAAATAGCCGCCCCAGCAGCAGCCTATGCCGTGCGCATGGGCCATAAGCTCGAAGTAAGTCAAGGCGATGGCCCCGTCGGAAAAGGCCCACGGCCAGTCTTTGGGTACTACGGCCATAATGAGATTGGGAGCTCCCCGGAAAAAAGGATCAAGCCCGCGCCGCCAGGCAGCGGCAAGGGCCGCGAATTCGCCTTCTCCGCTCGCCATCAGGTCAGCCATGATATCGCCAAGCGGTTTCAGCGCTTCAGGCGAACTGACAGCCACCCAGCGGATGCTCTGGGTATTTTTGGCGGTCGGGGCGAAACGCACGGCCTCCATGATTTCCTCAACCTTTTCGGCGGGAATAGGGATTTTGGAAAACTGGCGCGTCGAACGGCGGCTCTGCATCAGTTCTTTCACCGCTTCCGGCGAAGGAAGAAGCTTGCGGTTGACGCGACGGCCTTCCGCCAGGGGCATTCCGTCAATATGGCAGGCCGCATGAGGGCAAAACGCCATGCATTGCCCGCAAGAAATACATCGCCCTTCGCCGCCTTCCGCAAAATACGGCCACCCTTCGCTATCAAGCCGTATTATATTAACCGGGCAAACTTTCTTGCAAATGCCGTCCTTAGAGCATAAGGAACGGTCCAGATTGAAATTGGGCATAAAACCTCCTGAGGCAGTTCACTTTCTTGCCTTGATTGCTTCAACAAAACACCATGCGTTCCCGAGCGCTCCGTCAGTCAATAATAGTTATAGCACCGTTTCCGCAAAAATCCACGATTTTGCCCCTCCGATCAAGCCGGGGCCGCATTTTTTTTCAAAAGGTAGATTTCCAGACCCCGGCAAAATTGTTCGGCCAGGTTTTCGCTCAACTCAGGCCCGTTCCATATCAGGCCGCCATCAACCTCAACGGCGACGGAACCGGAGGCAACGCCGCAACGCCCCGCTTCAAGATGGCAAAACACGCTCAAAACCGGATATTGGCGAAAGCCGTGCCGGTCAAGGGCGTGGCGCAAACGCTCCGCCGCGAGGACTGTGCGGCCGTGGTCGACGCTGATAACGCGAATTTTCGGCGCGTATTCTTTATTCATTCCTTCTCCGCTCTTTCATCTTTATTCCAGATTTGAATCAAAAACTCAACCTGCGGCAAGGAGCAAGGCCTTTAGCGGCGTTTTCGCGCAAACCCCATGGCATTTCAAACGCAAAGCGCCGCGCAAGATTACCGGCTTCAAATCTCGAAAGGCGGGCCGGCGCTCCGCGCCGACCCGCCCTGAATATAAGCCCGAAGTTTGAAAAAGCCAGGCTTATCTTTTTATGAAGCCCGCAGCTCGCCAATGCGAAGCTTCAGCGTTTGCAGCAGTTCCTCGGCCTTTTCCGGGTTACTCTTGATAATGTTATCAAGCTGGAAAGGATCTTTTTTGCGGTCGTACATCTCATCCGAACTCGGCACGATCACCTTGGCTCCGGCGGTGCAGCTCCACATTTCTTCACTGTTGTTAAGTTCTCCGGCCAGAATGAAAGAATCTTTGAAATCGTTGGCTATCCAGTGAATATAGCTGTAATCTTCCGTTATTATAGACCACGATTTGCCGAAGTAGCCGGTTATGGCATGGTCGCGGATGCTATCTTTTTCACCACGCATCAGGGGCAGCAGGCTTTCCCCGTGCATGTCCGACCAGTCGTACACCGGGAACCCGTGTCCGGAATCCGGGTTTTCCGTGGTGCCCAGAAGGCCTATGGCGTCCAATATGGTCGGCATGATGTCGGCGTTCTGCACAAAAGCCGGAATGCGCTGGCCGGGCTTCACGCCTGGCATATGGATGATAAGCGGAACGTGCACCAGTTCCTCGTAAGGCCAGGGGCGGCACTTGCGCATTATGCCGTGGCCGTGTTCGCCGTTGCCCATGGGCTGCCCGTGGTCGGATGTGACCACGATGAGGGTTTCATCCATAAGACCCTCTTTTTCCAGGGTTTCAATCAGCTTGCCCACCCATTTGTCAACCATGGTGATTTTTTCCATGCACAGGGCGCGCACATGTTCGGCTTCGCGTTCGCTTATACGCCCTTCAAGGGGAGTCCAGGGGGTAAGCACGATGGGGTTGCCCTTGTAATCAGGATCGTAGGGGCAGGGTTCGCCGGCCCAGACCGAAGGCGGATCCCACGGCTCATGCGGATCGAAAGAATCCACCCAGAGCACGAATGGGCGCTGCTTGTCGCGCACGTCGCTAATCCAGCGTCTTGCGGCCGAAGTCACTTTGGCCACATAGCTGTCGGCGTCAGTGCGGCGTTTCTGGAACTGGCGCAGGAACAGGTCAAGCTCCGTCAGCAGGGCCTTGCTGTCTTCGTCTATCAGTTCTCCTTTCTCGTTATACACCATGGTGGGAGAGGTGAACTGGTCGGCGCTCCAGGTCGGGTCAAGCGGCACGTCGCCGAAGGTGGTGTGGTCAAGTTCATGCCCGGGCAGGAACTGAACGTAGTCAAAGCCGCGCGAATACCCGAACTTGGGCAGACGCATGGGGGGGGTGTCGTAAATCAGCGCGGTTTGCCATTTACGGCCCCAAAGCACGTCCGCCAGGGTGGTATCGTCGTGCGTGAGGGCCTGCCAGCCGCCGTAAGGCAACGTGAAACGGCCCGTCATCAGGCAGCGGCGCACCGGCACCGTGGGCAGCCCTTCGCTGTAAGCGTTTTCAAAAAGGGTGGAATTACGGGCCAGGCGGTCAAGGTTCGGGGTTTTGACGACTTCATTTCCGTAACAGCCCAGATAATTGAAAGGCAAAGTATCCAACATGATAAACACTGCGTTTTTAGCGATCTTTTTCTCGTTCATGGTTCCTCCGCTTGATAATGAGGCTGACACAGGCAGCCGGCATATTCATCTGTTTCCTGAAACGTCATAGCTTCGTTTCTAGTGCTATGGCCCGGCAAAGGATAAAAAAATGTCTATTTCGCGTCATTTTGTGAAATTTTTTTCTTTTCCTCAGAAAAAAATTGGAACGGTTTTTGAATGGCAACCATTACGCGGCATAAAGATAACATTTTATTCTGACGATAAGAGACAGCAGGAGCGAATGACATGAACGGCATAACCCCAATTGGAATAAGCGGATTCGGAAACCGGCAAGAGATGCGCGGCGCAGGGCTGAATCTATCCGTAGGCGAAGATGGTTCTAACAAGGCCAGCCAGGCCTTCGGCGAAAACCTGGCTTTGCGCGCCAAAAACCAGCTTGAGGGCGCGCAGCGCAACGCTTCTTCAACCGACGAAACGGCGCCTCAACAGCCCGAAATCAGTGAAGAAAAACTAGACGCCCTGGCGAACGGCCTTAGTTCGGCTATTCAGTATATCAAGGAACGCCACGGCGAACAGGCCGGAACCGCCGTGATGGGCCTTGTTCATCAAAGCCTGGGAGACGGCGAGGTTACTGAAGAAAGCCTGGGTAACGCCCTGCTGGAAGGCATAAAATTCCTGGACCGCAACTTCGGCATAGCCGAAGGGGACGCCTTTATGGCCGAATTGAACGACGGCGGCCTGAACAGCGCAATCAACGAATTTTTCGATAACGGCCTGAACGAGCGTTTTATTGCCATAACCCCGCAAACGGCGGAGAATTTGCAAGCCTCTCTGGGAAACACCGCCGTGAAGCTGGCGGAAAAATACGGGGAAAGCGCTTCGGCTGAAATTACAAGCATTATAGACCAATTACGGGAAAGCCTGGAGGCCGGAGATTTCCAGAACGTCAAAAAAGGCCTGACCATGGCTGACGAAGCCTTGAAAAAACTGGAAGAACAAAACGGCCTTTCCGGCCTGGGCAATTTTTCATCTTTGCTTTCAGCACCGCTGTCCGCGAAAAGCAGCGGAACCGTCGACTTCAAAATATAAAGCGGTTTTGAACCGGATTCAGCCCCCCTTCGCCCGCCAGCCCCTTGTCAGGCCTGGCCGCAAGGAGTAAGCTGAAAACCATGCGCGAACTTGATTCATCCGTTATAACAGAGGCCGTCGCCCGTTTATGCGTTGAGGCCAACCTGCATTTGCCCCCGGACGTTTTACAGGCCATAACCCTGGCCCGCCGGGAAGAAAATTCCCCCACCGGGCGTGAACTTCTTCGACAGCTTGAAGAAAATGCCGGCATTGCGGCGGAATATTCCCTGCCGCTGTGCCAGGATACCGGCATGGCGGTATTTTTCGTCGAGCTTGGGCAAGACCTCCACATAAACGGCCAAACCCTTAATGAAGCCCTGGAAGAAGGCGTTCGCCGAGGTTACAGCGAAGGCAGGCTGCGCAAATCAGTCTGTTCGCCGTTGGGCCGCGAAAACAGCGGAGACAACACCCCAGCCGCCATACACATGCGCATGGTTCCGGGAAACAGTCTGCATATTTCTTTTTTGGCCAAGGGAGGGGGCAGCGAAAATATGTCCCGCCTGGCCATGCTCACGCCGTCTGGCGGCTGGAAAGCGGCACAGGACTTTATTCTGGAAACGGTGCTGTTGGCCGGGCCGAACCCCTGCCCTCCGGTTATAGTCGGCGTGGGCTTGGGCGGAAGTTTTGACCTGGCCCCGCTGCTGGCTAAAAAAGCCCTGCTCCGCCCCCTTGACGAAAAAAACTCCGATGAAGGCCTGGCGCGAAAAGAAAAAGAGCTGCTTTCGGCTATCAACAGCCTGAATATAGGCCCCATGGGGCTGGGCGGTTCAACCTCCTGCCTCGGGGTGCGCATCGCCTCATCCCCCTGCCATATCGCCTCCCTGCCTCTGGCTGTGAACATACAGTGCCATTCCTCACGCCATATGGAGGTTGTTCTCTGATGCCGAAGCATGAACTGACCACCCCGCTGCGGAAGGAAGACATACGCATGCTCAGGGCGGGAGACGCCGTGCTGCTGAACGGAGTGATCTTCACCGCCCGCGACTCCGCCCACAAACGTATGGTCGAACTGCTGGCCCAAGGGCGTGAACTGCCCTTCAATCCGGAAGGCGCGGTAATCTATTATGTAGGCCCGACTCCGCCCCCGGTTGACGGCAGCCGCCCGATAGGGTCGGCCGGGCCGACCACCAGCGGGCGCATGGACGCTTACGCCCCCCGCCTGCACGCCTTGGGCGTAAGGGCAAGCATAGGCAAGGGCAAGCGCTCTCCTGAGGTTTTGCAAGCCCTGCAAGATTACGGCGCGGTATATTTCGGAGCTACCGGCGGGGCCGGGGCCCTTTTGTCGCTGCATATTGAAAAGGCTGAACTTCTGGCCTTTCCCGAGCTTGGCCCGGAAGCGATTTACAAACTTGTGGCGAAAAATTTTCCGCTTGTAGTCATAGCCGACAGCTTTGGAAACAACTTGTACGCGGAAACGGAAAAGCTTTAAAATTCAGTGCGCTCCGCCGCAGCAAGGACAACCCTATCGCAACCCGCATCTCAAAGCGAAAAAACTCTCAAGGCACGCCGCGCTGCTCGCTTGCGGGCGTGCGCTAGCACCGGCAAAAGCCGGGGCCCTTTACGGATTAAACAATTATAACGAATATGTTCTAGTACGGAGAAAAACCATATGTTCACCAAGCAGGAAGCCCTTGATTACCATAAAGCCGTTAGACCGGGAAAACTTGAGGTCATGCCGGTAAAACCCTGCCGGAACCAGAAAGACCTTTCGCTGGCCTACAGCCCCGGTGTGGCTGAAGCCTGCCTGGCTATAAAAGACGACCCTGAAGCTTCATACGAATACACAGGGCGCGGCAACCTGGTCGCGGTCGTGTCAAATGGAACGGCGGTGCTCGGCCTGGGGAACATAGGCCCGGAAGCAGGCAAGCCTGTTATGGAAGGCAAAGGGGTGCTTTTCAAGGTATACGCCGATATCGACTGCTACGACATCAACCTGAACGTGACGGACAAAGACCAGTTTTGCGAAATAGTCAAAGCCCTCGAACCGACCTTCGGCGGCATCAACCTTGAAGACGTCAAGGCCCCGGAATGTTTTTACATTGAAGAGCGCCTGAAAAAAGAAATGAATATCCCGGTGTTCCATGACGACCAGCATGGAACGGCGATAATATCCGCCGCCGGCCTGATCAATGCCCTGGATATAACCGGCAAAAAAGCGGAAAACCTGCGCGTGGTCATAAACGGAGCCGGAGCGGCCGCCGTGGCTTGCGGGCGTTTTTACAAAACCCTCGGCATCAGTCCGGAAAACATCGCCATGTTCGACTCCAAAGGGCATGTGCACTCCGGCCGCGCCGACCTTACACCGGAAAAAAGCGAATTTGCCGGAAAAAAAGCTTTTTCTTCGCTTGCGGAAGCCCTGCGCGGGGCGGATTGCTTTCTGGGCCTGTCCGTAGCCGGAGCTCTTAACGGCGAAATGATCAAAAATATGGCTGCTACGCCGCTTATTTTCGCCTGCGCCAACCCGACGCCGGAAATTTCCAGTGCCGAGGCCAAGACCGCGCGCCCTGACTGTATTATGGCTACCGGGCGTTCCGACTTCCCCAACCAGATAAACAACGTTTTGGGTTTCCCCTTTATTTTCCGCGGCGCTTTGGACGTGAGGGCGCGTTCGATAACCGAGGAAATGAAGCTGGCGGCGGCCAAAGCCATAGCCATGCTCGCCCGAGGCCCCGCCCCGGACTATGTTTGCGCGGCTTACGGCCTGAAAACCCTTGATTACGGGCCGGACTACATTATTCCGAAGGCCTTTGACTTGCGTCTTATCGAGCGCGTTGCCCCGGAAGTTGCGCGCAGCGCCATGGAAAACGGCATAGCCCGGCGTGGAATCGACCTGGAAAATTACCGGGCGGAGCTTGGCGCAAGGCTGCAACGTTCCCGCCTTCGCATAGAACGTCTTGTGTCCGAGTATGGTTTTTAAACATGGCGTCTGCCGGCCGGCAAATAAGCCTTGCATTTAAACGGGGGCGCGGATATAAAATAAGACAAACCCCTTAAGGCATGAAGGCAGGTATTATTATGAGCGGAAAAAAAATTCTTGTTGTGGACGATGAAAAGCATATACGCATGCTTTATCAGGAAGAGCTGACGGCTGAAGGGTATACCGTAGCGGTGTCGGACGGGCAGGAACCAATTCTTGAACTTGTCGAAAGGGAAAAACCGGAAGTTGTGGTGCTGGACATCAAAATAGGGCCTAAAATTTCCGGACTTGACCTTTTGCAGACCATACGCACGAAATATTCCGAGCTTCCGGTCATTCTCAGCACGGCTTACGATAGCTTCCAGCATGATCTGAAATCTATCGCCGCTGACTATTACGTTGTAAAATCGGTAGATTCAAGCGAACTGAAAGAAAAGGTCAAGCTGGCCCTGTTAAAACCCGAAGCGCCGAGAAAACAGGCCTGAACGTCAACCGCCCGTCTGCCTCGCGGATTCGTTAGCCGGCGGAGCGTAGGCTCTGGCACGCTTTTCTTCTTCCGGCAAAGACAAAAAACTTTCTAAAATGCGGGCCGCGGCGAGACTGTCAATGCGGCCCCGCTCTTTTTCCGCCTTACGCATATTCCCCTTGGCCCTGGCGTTTTGCCCCAACCCGTAGCCGGCCGCCTTCAGCATGGATTCCGCTTCGGCGGAACTCAAATATTCCTCCATGAGATAAAGCGGAATGGAAACGCGCCGGCGCAAGCTGTCCGCAAAATTTATAACCTGGCGCGTGGTAAGGCTTTCCGTGCCGTCAAGATGCTTCGGCAGCCCTATTACGATGGCGTCAGCCTGTTCCTCTTCCAGCAAATCAGACAGAATGGAAAAAAATTCTTTCTTTTCTTCACGCAGCAAGGCACAGCGAGCGAAAGACATGAGCCCGCCCGCGTCGCTGGCCGCTATTCCAACCCGTTTTACCCCGTAGTCTATCGCCAGATATTTCATTATGTTTGAGATTTAACCATAAAATTTCAATTGTATTTCAAACGACGCAAAAACATGAACGGAGTGCCGCCCGGAATACGCTTCAGGCCGCCCCACTCTGCCGGGAATAACTTCGCGCGGACAGGCGTTCAACCGCGCGAGGCCTGCGCGGCCAGCAAACGTTCCTCCAGCCAGGCCGGAAATGAAAGACCGGTAAAAAGCGCCGGTCCGAAACGCGCTTCAATTTCAAGGGAATATAAAAAAGAATCTTCGGCGCACTCAACGAAAGCGGCAAGCTTAACCGCGTCTTTATCGGTGCAGATTACCGGCAGCCCATGAGATCTAAGCCTGCCGAAATCATGGGCGGAGTAAGCGTGATGATCCGGAAAACTATATACAGCCGTTGGGGCGCTTTCCAAAAGGGCGGTTGCGCTGCCGGCGACCTCTTCGGGCGAACCCACCCCGCTGCATAAGACATAACCTTTGCTGAAAATTTCGCGCCATGCCGGTTTGCCCAAATCTTCACCCGCTGCCAGAACTTCGTTTTGCGCCGGAAAAACAGAGGAGTCACGCCCGGAATCTCCGGCAGACCGGCAAAGGCACGGTTTCACGCGGCGCAGCCCGGACGGAGCGATATAGAAACTGAACACGGGCCGGCTGAAGGATTTCAGGCGTTCCCCTGCCACGGGCGAAAGAAAGGCGAAACTTTCCGGTTCTGCCCGCAGCAAAAAAGCGTCGGCCCGCTCAAGGGCTTTCGCCCCTTCGCGCCACGATCCGGCCGGTTGAACTTTGTCCCATTGCTCAAGCAGGTCTTTAGGCCGCAAAAGCACCAGGTTTATATCGCGTTTTACCGCGAGGTGCTGCATGGCGTCATCAAAAACGATGAGATCTACGCCCTGCGGCAGGCGTTTGCGCAAAGCGGACAGAGCCCGTCGCCTGGAAGGGTCGACCAGCACCGCCGCTTCAGGGTGGCGCATTGCCAGCATAAGCGGTTCGTCACCACTTTCGGATGAAGGGGTGCATGGACCTACCCAAAGCGGTTTTTCCCCAGGGTTGCCTCCATAACCGCGCGACAACACGGCACATTTCAGGCCATGTTTTTCGGCCCAGTTTAACAGCCATTCGGTCACAGGGGTTTTGCCGGTTCCGCCCCAGGCGATATTGCCTACGGCAATGCTTGGCGCTTGCGCGGGCGCACTCGGCATAACCCCGCGCGAATATGCCCCGGCCCTGATGCGCATCAGGCCGGAATACAATTTTCCCAAAGGGGCCAAAAGCGGAAAAAGGGCCGTTTGCGCCCTTTCCACTTTATGAACTTGGTTTTTTTTCATTTCAGGCCCGTTCAAGCCGGTATTTTCAAAAACGGAAAGCCCCGGATCGCGTCCGGGGCTTTCCGTTTTTCGTCGGCAAATGCTATTCCCTGTTGCCGAGCAGGCGAAGCAGGAAAATGAACATGTTGATAAAGTCAAGGTAGAGGGTAAGAGCGCCCAAAATCGCAACGCGCTGCACAATTTCCGTATCGCCCGGAGCGCTTTCGCCCATTTTCATGAGCTTTTGGGTGTCAAACGCGGTAAGGCCGGCAAAAATGAATACGCCCAGCACGGAAATTATCAGGCTCATGGTGCCGGAATGCAGGAAAAAATTAACCAGGGAAGCGATAATAATGCCCACCAGCCCCATGAACATGAAACTGCCCATGCCGGTCAGGTCGCGCTTGGTCACCAGTCCGTAAAGGCTCATTGCCAGGAACATGCCGCCGGCGCTGAAAAAGGCGGTATAAATAGAGCCAAGCTCGTAAACGGCGAAAATCGGGGCCAAGGTCAGCCCGTTCAAGGCGCTGTAAAGCAGAAAAAGGCCTGTGGCCACGGTTGCGGAAATTTTGTTTATAGCCCAGCTGATGCCCACTACAATAGCCAGTTCAGCCACTATCAGGCCGATAAACAAGGCTGTATTGGAGGCCAGGGTGTAAAGGAAATTTTCATTGGTTCCGGCCCAATAGGCCACAACAGCCGTAAGGCCCAGTCCGAAAGACATCCATTGATAAACCCTGCGCATAAAAGCATTGGTTATTTCTTGATCACGCACGCCGCTGACAACGCGCCTTTTTCCGATTTCGTTCATTTTCATCCTCTGCTGGTTGGTAAAACAATATGTATCTTTAATAGACTAAGGCATCAGGCGGAATTGTCAATCCGCCAAGGCCGAGGCTATGCGCAAATCAGGCTCTATCATGTACCAGAATGCCGTGTATGAGCATGGTTTTGCAGTGTTTGCTCAAAGCTTCGCGCGTAAGGTCAAGGTAGTCCTTGTCCGGATTTTTCTGCACAAATTGCAGCCAGCGCCTGTGCACGCACAGCGGAGTCATAACCGTGGTCACAAGGGCGTTAAAAAAATAATACGGGTGAATGTCTGAGTGAAAAACGCCCGCGTCCTGCCATCTCTTGATAGTTTTAAGAATCTGCGCGACATTATCTTTCCTGATCGCCGAAACCAGGATGGGCCGAAGTTGTCCACCTTCAGTAACCATTTCCTTTATCCAAAGCTCCGGCAGCCAGGGCATTTGCTCCGCCGCGTCTATCATGTGGTCGATCAGCAGAGAGACCATTTCGACGGGGCTGCCGGAAAGCCAGTCCATATCCTGCCAGAGTATGGATATCAGGTTCATTACACGTTCTCTGACCACGGCTTCGATAAGCTGTTCCCTGGTTTTGAAATAGTAATGTATCATGGCCGGAGTGAGATTGGCGTGAGAAGCTATCTGCGCCAGGGAAGTGGCGGAAACGCCCTGCTTGGCGAAAAGCATCACGGCGGCGTCCAGCAGGTTTTTTCTGGTTTCCTGATTAGTGGAAGCCAGAGGACGGCCCTTTGGCTTAGCCTTTTGTTTCTGATTGGCATTTTGCATAAAAACTCTGTCAGCGTAGGTTTATATATAAAACAGGCAATATTTTAACACTTATGCGGCAAACATTCAAGCCCGCAAATGGAAAGCGAAATTACGCGGTTTGACGGGCCCATTCTTGCAAAGCGCCTTCAAGTTCGTGGCCGGGCCGCACGTCGTACGCCCCCGGCAGGCTCAGGCGGCACAGGATATCTCCATCCGGGCGCGGCAAAACAACGCGCAAATACGCGGCCACTTCCCCCCTATGCCGGCCAAGCAGCAGCTTGAGTTCTTCCAGCCTTGACGGGGTGAGATCTTTCTGGTGCACGTCTATCTCGACCGGGCGCTGGCTTTCTCCGGAAGCCTGAGCCAGGGGAATCACGGAAACCCCCTCCAGCTTTATTTCGCGCTGCGCTTCATCATCATCCTCAAATCCGCCCTCTTCATCTTTTTCAATGTCGTCATTCTGCCGGGCGATGCGGCAACTAAGCCGCAGGGGCTGGTCCGAGTTCAAAAGTTCGCGGTACTGGGCGTAGGCGTCCGGAAAAAAAACGCACTCCGCCCCGGCGGTCAGGTCGCCTACCTGGCAGAAAGCCATGCGCGCGCCTTTCTTGGTGATGATCTCCTTGACGCCGTTCACCAGCACGGCGCAAACAACGCTGGTTTGCGGCGCATAATCGCGGCATTCTTCCAGAGGGACAAGGCCAAGGCGAATCATCTCCTTGCGATACGGCTGCAAGGGGTGGCTGGTTAAAAAGAAGCCCAAGGCCTCTTTTTCAAAGCGCAGCTTCATATCATTGGCCCACTCGGCCGTTTGGGCTTCAGCGCAGTCAAAACCGATTCCCGGCAAGGCCTGCGCCGGTTCAACCTTGAGCATGGATAAAAGTGAAGCCTGGCCTGATTGCGCTTCTTTCGCCTTGCGCTGGGCCCGGGCGACGACAAGATCGAGAGACGCGGCCATTGAAGCCCGGCTGCACCCGAAGCAGTCGCAAGCTCCACCTTTGATCAGATTTTCCAAAACCCTTTTGGTGAGCTTGCGCGAATTGACCCGCCCGCACAAATCAAGCAGCGAAGCAAACGGCCCGCTCTGCTTTCTGGCCTCGATAATTTCGCTGATGGCTTCATCGCCCACGTTTTTGATGCCGCCCAGCCCGAAAAGTATACGCCCGTCATGAACGCTGAATTCACGGCGGCTGAGCTGCACGGAAGGCGGGTCGACCTCCAGGCCCATATCCTTGCAGGCCGCCACATACTTCAGCACCTTGTCCTGATTGCCCATTTCCGAAGTGAGCAAGGCGGCCATAAATTCAGCCTTGTAGTGCGTCTTCAGGTATGCGGTATGGTAGGAAATAAGCGCGTAAGCCGCGGAATGGGATTTATTGAAGCCATATTCCGCGAATTTTTCCATAAGATCAAACACTTCATTCGCGTCTTTTTCCCCAATGCCGTTTTCCGCCGCCCCCCGAACGAACTGCACGCGCTGGGCCGCCATTTCCTCCGGTTTTTTCTTGCCCATGGCCCGGCGCAGCAGGTCGGCTCCGCCAAGGGTGTAGTTAGCCACTATCTGGGCTATCTGCATGACCTGTTCTTGATAGACTATGACCCCGTAAGTATCTTTGAGGCAGGGCTCAAGCAGTCCGGGCTTTTTGTCTTCAAGCGGATAACGCACTTCCTGGCGTCCGTGCTTGCGGTTTATGAAATCCGGCACCATGCCGGAATCAAGCGGGCCGGGGCGATAAAGCGCCAGCATGGCGATAACGTCTTCAAAAACCGTGGGCTTGAGCTGGCGCAGGTAACTTCGCATGCCCGAGCTTTCAACCTGAAAAATGCCGTCAGTGTCGCCGCTGGCATATAATTTATATGTTTCCGGATCGGTAAGCGGAAGGGTGTCAAGGTCGGGAGGGGTTTTCCCCTGCTCGGCGATCAGGTTCAAGGTGTCCTGCAGCAGCGTCATGGTCTTGAGGCCGAGAAAGTCGAATTTGACCAGGCCAACTTTTTCCACCACTTTCATATCGTACTGCGTCACGATTTCATCGCGCTTTCCGCGATAAAGCGGAACATAGTCCCACATCGGGCGGTCGGACACCACCACCCCGGCGGCATGGGTTGAAGCGTGGCGCGACATGCCTTCAAAGCGCCTGGAAATATCCAGCAATTTTTTAGTCTGCGGGTCGTTGGCGTAAAGCGCGGCCAGGTCCGGCTCAAGTTCAAGCGCCTTGTCAAGCGTCATGTTCAACTGGCCGGGAATAAGCTTGGCTATGCGGTCCGTCTCCTGAAAGGTCATGCCCATGGCCCGGCCGACGTCGCGCACCACCGCCTTGGCTTTCATGGTGCCGAAGGTGGTTATCTGGGCCACGGAGTCAACCCCGTAACGGTCGGTCATATACTTCAGGACCTTGTGACGGTTCCGCTCGCAAAAATCCACGTCTATGTCGGGCAGGCTGACGCGCTCTATGTTCAGGAAACGTTCAAAAAGCAGATTGTACGGCAACGGGTCTATGTTGGTGATGCGCAAGGCCCAGGCCGCCAGTGAACCGGCGGCCGAACCGCGCCCCGGCCCTACCGGAACGCCGTTGTCCTTGGCCCAGTTGATAAAATCCTGCACAATAAGAAAATAGCCGGGAAAACCCATCTGGCAGATAACGTCAAGTTCGAGTTCAAGCCGGGCCGTATATTTTTCCCTGTCCAACGGTTCCGGAGACTTCATAAAGCGCTCTTCAAGGCCTTCGCGCGCCAGTTTGCGGAATTCCGCATCCAGCGTCATGCCTTCCGGCAAGGCGTAAACCGGGAAATGGCTGGTTTTGAAGTCAAACTCATATCCCTCGCAACGTTCGACAGCTATCTCCGCCGAGTTCGGCACAGTCTGCGGCGCCCATGCGAAAGCGCGTTCCATTTCTTCAGGAGACTTGTAATAAAGCTCCTTGGTTTCGAAGCGCATGCGCTTTTCGTCCGCCACCTTGGCCTGGGTCTGGATGCAAAGCAAAACGTCGTGCGCCTCAACGTCGGAAGCGTTCAAGTAATGGCAGTCGTTGGTGGCGACAAGAGGCAGGCCGGTGGTTTCAGCCAGTTCCAGCAGCGCCTCGTTCACCACCCGCTGTTCATCCAGCCCGTTTTCCTGCACTTCAAGGTAAAAGCGGTCCGGATAAATACCGGCATACTCTTCGGTTACGCGCAAAGCCTCTTTCATTCCCCGCTTCAGGAAAGCCTGGGGTATTTCCCCGCCTATGCAGGCCGAAAGGGCGATGATTCCCTCGGAATATTGCGCCAGAAGCTTTTTATCCACGCGCGGGGAGTAATAAAAGCCGTGCAGCGCCCCGTGCGAAACCAGCTTGACCAGGTTGTGATAGCCGGTGGTGTTCGCGGCCAGCAGAACGAGGTGGTTGCGAATTTTGGCGAGTTCGCTGGTTTTGTCTGTATGATCGTTGCAAACATAGACTTCGCAGCCGATAATCGGCTTTATTCCTATTTTCTGCGCGGCCATATAAAACTGCATGGCCCCGTAGAGATTGCCGTGGTCTGTAATGGCGGCGGCCGGAAGGCCGAAGTCTTTGGCTTTGGCGCAAAGTTCGCCCAGGCGTATGGCGCCGTCAAGAAGGCTGAACTCGGTGTGGCAATGAAGATGAACGAAATCTGGCATGTATCTTTCGCTGGTAAAAATGTTGACGCGCCGCGAATAATGCGTTTAAGTCCGGACTGCGTCTGGCCTTCGCTATTGTTCAGGAAGGCGTAAGCATAGCAAAATTTTCCGGTAAATTCAATGTGGGAAAAGGCCATAAAACAAGGCAGGAAGTCAAAAAATGGTAACATCCTGGGAAAAGCTCCCCCTCCATCAGGCTCCGACGCCATGCTTCATAGTCGATGAGGGCCGCCTTGCAAGTAATTTACGCGTTCTGGGCGAGGTGAAAGAACGCACCGGAGCCAAAATCCTGCTGGCCCTGAAAGGTTTCGCCATGTTCAGCGTGTTCCCGCTGCTCCGCACCGTCCTCGACGGAGTTTGCGCCAGCTCGCCGCACGAAGCCCGCCTTGGCCGCGAAGAATTCGCGGGAAACGGCGAGGGGAAGGAAGTTCACGTTTTCGCGGCCGGATACAGCGAAGCCGATGCAGCCTTCCTGGGCGGCGTAGCCGACCACGCCATTTTCAACTCTTTTCGCCAGCACGCAAAACTGGCCCCGGTTTTTGCGCAAAGCGCCCGCCGGGCCGGGCGCTCCATAGAATTCGGCCTGCGCCTCAACCCGGAACACTCCGAAGGGGCAACGCCGATTTACGACCCCTGTTCGCCCGGCTCCCGCCTGGGCATACGCCTCTCCGCCTTTGGCGAAACCCTGCCGGAAGATATAAGCGGGCTGCATTTCCACACCTTGTGCGAACAAAATTCCGATGCGCTGGAGCGTACCCTGGCCGTGGTGGAAAAAAACTTCTCACGCTTTTTTTCGCGGATAAAGTGGCTTAATTTCGGCGGCGGCCACCACATTACCCGCCCTGATTACGATATAGAGCTCCTCTGCCGGAGCATTGAGCGTATTCGCGACGCTTACGGCCTTCAGGTTTACCTTGAGCCGGGCGAAGCCGTGGCCCTTAACGCGGGGGTTCTTGTCGCGACCGTGCTTGACGTTATAGAAGCCGACATGCCCATTGCCATTCTGGACGCCTCCGCCGCCGCCCACATGCCGGACGTGCTGGAAATGCCATACCGCCCTGAAGTGCTGGGGGCTGACCTGCCCGGAGAAAAGGCCTGGACCTGCCGCCTGGCCGGTCATTCATGCCTGGCCGGCGATGTAATCGCTGAATATTCCTTTGCCGCGCCGCTAAGGCCGGGTGACCGGGTCACGCTTATGGACATGGGCCACTACAGCATGGTAAAAACAAATACCTTCAACGGTCTGGCTCTGCCGGGAATAGCCCGCGTAACCCTGGACGGCCGTTTCGAAATGGTTAAGAGTTTCGGATACGAGGACTTCAAAAACCGTCTTTCATGACAGATCGGGCACGGCGCGCTAAAAATGGATACCACGGCAAAAGATTCCTGCATTAAAGTCACGGCCGCCGGGCGCGAATGGCTCCTTTTCCGCCCGGCTGACCTGGAAAGCCTGTGGGAATCCATTACCGACGAAAAATTCTCCGTGGACGAACGCCTGCCCTACTGGGTGGAACTCTGGCCGGCCAGCGTGGCCCTGGCTGACGTCATCAACGAACGCGCGGGCGAACTTCGAGGAAAAACCTGCCTTGACATAGGCTGCGGGTTGGGCCTGACCGCAATGGCCGCCAGCGCCGCGGGAGCAAAGGTCATCGGCATGGACTACGAGCCGGAAGCCCTTCTTTACGCGCGGCGCAACGCGGAGGCCAACCATATCCCGCAACCGCTCTGGGCGGTTATCGACTGGCGCGCCCCGGCCCTTGCCCCACGCAGCTGCTCTTTTATCTGGGGCGGCGATATCATGTATGAGAGGCGTTTCGTAGCCCCGGTAATGAATTTTCTTGAACACGCCCTCGCGCCGGACGGAACAGTCTGGATAGCGGAACCTAACAGAAATATATACAGCCTGTTCAATACAGCCCTGAACGAACGCGGCTGGACCTCGAAAAAAATACACAGCGGAAAAATCAGCCCGCAGCCAGCGCTGCCGATTGAAGTAAGCATAAGCATATGGGAGCTGAAAAAAACTCATGAGTAACATAGTACGGTTCGGCGTTTCCCTGGACGCCGACCTTCTTGAAAAATTCGACGCGCTGCGTGAAAGGCGCGCTTACCAGACCCGTTCCGAGGCCATACGCGACCTTCTGCGCGCAACGCTTATCCAGCAAGACTGGGAAGACGAGCAAAAGGAAACAGCCGCCACTCTTACCCTGGTTTACGACCACCACATAAGCGACCTCTCGCAACGCCTTACCGACATGCAGCATGACTATCACCACCTTATAAAGGCCACGCTGCACGTGCATCTTGACCACGACAACTGCCTCGAAGTGCTGGTTCTTAACGGAAAAAGCGCGGAAATGCGCGAGCTTTCACAAAAACTTATCGCCCTGCGCGGGGTGAAATACGGCAACCTGAGCCTGGCCACCACCGGGCGGGGACTGGCCTGAAAGAGGAGCGAACAGGATGCAAGACGTTCAAAACAGCCCGGCCCCGGTGGCCTTGCCTATAGACCGGGTTGGCGTCAGCAATATAAAACTGCCCATCGTGGTCAGCGATAAAACCCGCGGACGCCAGCACACCACCGCGCTGGCGGATCTTGGCGTCGACCTTCCGGCCGCCTTCAAGGGCACGCATATGAGCCGTTTTCTGGAAGCCCTGGAAAACTGGAACGAAGAACTCAGCTATCAAAGCATCAAGAACCTTCTGGCTGACGTCAAAAACAGGCTGGAAGCCCGCAAAGCTTACGCCTGCTTTCACTTTACATATTTTTTGCGCAAAAAGGCCCCGGTAAGCGGAAGCTCGGGCCTTATGGGATATTCCTGCAGCATTATGGGAGAGCTTGAAAGCCAGAAACTGGAACTTCAGGTAACGGTTGAGGTTCCGGTTATGACCGTCTGCCCCTGCTCAAAGGCCATAAGCGACGAAGGGGCGCACAGCCAGCGCGCGCTGGTGCGCATCAAGGTGGGCATGAGGGGATTCATGTGGCTGGAGGAATTGATTGAGATCGCGGAAAGCGCCGGGTCTTCCCCCGTTTATCCGGTTCTGAAGCGCAACGATGAAAAGAAGGTTACTGAAAGTTCTTTCGCCAACCCCTGCTTTGTGGAGGATGTGGTGCGCAACGTAGCCTCGCGCCTTGTCGGCGACCCGCACCTGAGCTGGTTCCGGGTGGAGGTTGAAAGCATGGAATCCATACACGACCACAACGCCTTCGCCCATATCGAGCATATCAATTCGCAAAGCTGAGGAATTCATTCCGAAAAGGCCGCAGGAGTTTCGCCGACCCTCCTTGCGCAAACCGCCGGCATTCGCGGGGCAGGGGAATTTTTATATATGGCGGACTATTCACGCTAATTTTTCATTAACGCCGGAAACGGCATGAAACAGAGCGAAAACCGGAACTATAATTCCGCCAGGGCCGCGCGAAGGTTATCCAGCCAAAGCTCTATAAAAGCCTCGTATTCCACCAGTCCGCGCGCAATCGGAAGACATTCCCGCCCGGTTTTCTCCAGCATGCCGCGCCAGGAGGAATCACCCCGGCCTGTAATGTCTTCCAGGGCGTGCTTGCCCTGCACTGAAAGCATGGGCATAAGCCAGACCCGGCCGGCCCCGCCGCGCTCAAGTTCCGCCAGCAGCGAGGCAAACCCGTCCGCGCCGGACAGGGTTCCCACAAAAATCATCTCGTCATGCCTCTTCAAGGCCTCTCCCAGGCGGGCGTAATTAAGCCCCCCTTCGTGCGAAGAGCCGTGCCCGGCGCAAACCAGAGCGTCTTCCGGGCGGCGCTCAGGCGGAATATGGCGCAGAACGGCCAGGGCCGCGCGTTCGACGCTTCGCCTGTCACGTTCGTAATCGAGAAGCGGAGCGCCCAGGGCGATGTTGCGCGGGGCCCCGTTTTTTTTAGCCTCGGCGATTTCATCCAGCAGGTTTTCATGTTCACGCCCGCGTATCACTTGCAGGGGCTGAATAGCCACGCTGGCGTATTTCTCAAAACCAAGGCGGCATAGAGCCTTGTGCACGGAATCAGTTTTCTTCCTGGCGCTTGTCAGGCGCCTGCGCATCAAATCGGAAGTGAAAGCCCAGCGTATGGTCAGGTCGGGAAAGGCCTGGCGCACGGCTGCGTCAAAGGGCAGCAAGGCCCTCTGGCCCTGCTGCCCTCCAGATCCGAATCCCGCCAATAAAATAGCTTTAGGCATTAATTGACTTTTTTATTTCCGTTGCCGTTCTTTTTCGCCGGCGGCTTAACCGCGCCCGTATTATTCCTTTCGTCTTTATACATGGCGTAGTATGCGAAAATAAGCTTATGCACGGCCTGGCCGATCTTCATATATTCCGTTTCCGTCAGGTTCGCCAGCGAGATGCGGAACGACGGGTGGTCAGTGCCGAAGCCCTTGGCCGGAAGCAGAACCACTCCGGCATGTTCAGCCAGAGCGAACAACGCTTCATTCGGCTCCATACGGCTGAGCATCCATGCCGTAAATTCTTCTCCGTGCATCCTGCTCGACAATTCTTCCATATCCAGCAAATGATAATAATCGATGTTGTTCGGGTCGTGCTCCGGGGTAACGCCGATATAGCGGTAAAGGGCTTCCTTGCGGCGGTGCACAATTCGCTTCATGGCGTTTTTATATGCGTCGGATTCGTCCATCAGGGCGAAAAGGGAGAACATGACCATTTGCGCCTGCACGGGAGTCGCCAGGCCGGCGGTGTGATTAAGCGCCACGGTGCGGCTGTCCGCCACCAGGCGGTCTATGAATTTAAGCTTGCGCGGGGCGGTGGTTATCGATTCATAGCGCTCGTCCAGTTCTTTTTTGACGTTTTCCGGCAGATCGGCCAGCTTGTCGTCAAAAACGTTTTTATGGTTGATGGCTATGACGCCAAGACGCCAGCCCGTAGCGCCGAAATACTTGGAGTATGAATACACCAGCATGGTATTTTTCGGGCAATGGGCGAACAGCGAGGAAAAATTGTCGGCAAAGGTTCCGTACACGTCGTCGGTCAGAATGATCAGGTCAGGGCGTTTTTTTATAATGCCGACAAGATGCCTGATATTTTCGTCAGACATCTTCACCGACGGCGGGTTGCTCGGGTTCACCAGGAAAAAGGCTTTAACCTGCGGATCGAGCAATTTGTCCAGTTCCGTTTTGGTATACTGCCAGCCGTTCTCCGGTTCCGAGTCGATATTGACCTCTACCAGCCGGTAGTCCTTCAATTGCGGAATTTCAATGTATGGCGTGAAAATAGGCATGCCCAGGGCAATTTTATCCCCTGGCTTGAGCAGGCGGTTTTCGCGCATGGAATTGAAAATATAGGTCATGGCCGCGGTGCCGCCTTCAACGGCAAACAGGTCGAAATCGTTGTTGAACACGGTCGAACCGATCATTTCCTTGCGGATGTATTCGCCGACGATAACCTCGGAAATGCTCAGCATGCGGTCAGGAACGGGGTAGTTGCAGCCCAGGATGGCGGCGCACATTTCATAGATGAAGTCTTCGGCCGGAATGCCGAGATGGTCGCGCACGTAAGAAACGGCGGCGCGGATGAAGCTTATGCCCGGGGTTGAGCAACGTTCGGCGCTGGTCGTGAAAATATCGAACCTGCCCTCGATGCCGTCTTTCTGCGGGAAGCCTCCAACGCCTTCGGGCATGTAGATGAAAGACCGCTCGGCTTCGCTCATGGCGAAAATTCCAAACTGGAAAAAGGCGTGGCGCGGAATGGTCGACAAAAAATTGGGGTTGCCGCGCCCGGCGTTCAGCATATGTTTTTCATGATGGCTGGACGCCGTTTTGATCAGCTCATCCTTTAGTTCAAAAGGGCTTAGGGAGGCCAGCTTCGCCAGATCTCTTTTCATGTTGTTTTCAACCTCTGTCTTTAGTTGGATTTACAGAATAAATTATACAATTGCAACAATCAGCGGCCCGAGCAAACTCAGGAAAACATTCGCCAGGGCGTAAGTAACAGCGAAAGGAACTGTCGGCACGGAGTTGCCCGCTATATCAAGCACCTGGCCGAAGGCCGGATTGGCGCTGCGCGAGCCGGACAATGCACCGGCCAGAACGGCCACGTTGTCATAACGCAAAATATAACGCCCGAAAAACATTGTAATAACCAAAGGCAACACCGTAACGACAAGCCCGATCATAAAAATGGTCAGCCCCTGCTCTTTCACGGTTTGTATGGCCTGGTGCCCGTTGACCAGGCCAACGCAAACGACGAAGCCGGCCAGCCCTATATCTTTGAGGAACAGCACCGCCCCTTGCGGCAAAGCCCCGAAAGTGGGGCGCTTGCCCCGCAGCCACCCGAACATCAGCCCGGAAAGAAGCGCTCCGCCGCCGCTGCCCAGCGTTAACGGAAGATCGCCCACGCGCACTACGATCAGCCCGATCATCAAACCCACGAACAGGCCGAGCCCAAGGTAGACGAAATCCGTTTTTATGCCGTGCACGACGGTGTAACCCAGAAGGGAAGACACGCGCCGCACGTCCTGCTCTGTTCCGTAAAAGCGCAAAAGGTCTCCTTTTTCCAGCACCGTGTCCATGGTTACAGGCATGGCCGAACCGTTGCGGGTAACAGACTGCAAAGAGACGCCGTGCGCCAGCCGCCCGTGGTCGCCGCGCGCCAGGATCTCGCGCAGGGAGGTTCCGGTGTATTTATTGTTTGTAAGCGCCACTTCGCAAGTGGACATGCGCAGTTCCATTCCGGGTTCGTTCCGCAATTCAGGGCCAAGCTCAGGCACAAGGCTCAGCACCTTTTCCCGCCTGCCCACAACAAGCACGACGTCGCCGCCGCGCAGTTCAAGTTCAGGAGCGACCGGAAGCATTTTGCGATGCCGGCGCACCTTTTCTATGGTCACCCCGCTCTCTCCCACTTTGGCTTCAAGCTCCGCCACAGTAAATGCCGAAAGAGGCTTGAGTTTGTAGATGCGCCCCACCAGAGGGGTAAGGGCTGAATTTTCATCCGCGGTGCTGTTGTGCCCTTCAATTTCCGCCTTCAGGGCGTCTTCGCGTATGCCGCGCCTTAATACGAAGGGCAAAAAATTGGCGCAAATCAGAATGGCCCCGAACGAGCCGAAAATATAGGTGACGGCATAGCCGGTGGCTACGTTGGCCTTAAGCCTTCCCGCCTCCTCCGCGGTGAAGCCGAGAGCGTTTATCGCGTCGCTGGCGGTTCCGATAATGGCCGACTGGGTAAGCCCCCCGGCGGCTATGCCGGCGGCAAGCCCCTTGTCAAGCCCGAAGGCGCGGGCGAGAACAACCACCGTAAGCAGGCCGGTCGCGGCCAAGGTTACGGCCATGATTATTTCTTTCATAGTCTTAAGGCCCAGCGACTTGAAAAACTGCGGGCCGCTTTCAAAGCCTACCGCGTAAATGAACAGGGCGAAGAGAATGGCCTGCACGGTGGGGTGAATGTTCACGCCAACCTGGCTTACGATAACGGCGGCCAGAAGCGACCCGGCCACCCCGCCGAGCTGAAAAGTTCCGAAACGCAGCTTGCCTATATAAAAGCCCGCGGCCAGAGACAGGAATATCGCCAGCTCGGGGTGCGCCGTAAAAAGTGAGTGCAATGAATTGATAATCGTCGCTATCATTATGGAATCCTTCCCATTATTCAATTTGCTGTTACGAAATCCAAGTGGTCACATCATGCTCACAAGCCCGACCACCAACGGCCCGAGCAAAGGCAAAAGCACGTTGGAAACAGCGTAGGTTATGGTATAGCCCAAAACCGGGGTGCTGTTTCCGGCGGCGGCCTGCACGGCGCTTACAGCCGGAGTGCTGCATTGCTGCCCGGCAATGGCTCCGAGCAAGATCGGCGTTTCGATATGCAATATCTTGCTGCCTACAAACAAGGAAATGCAAGACGGAACAAGCACTATTGAAACGCCGAGCAAAGGCAGGATGAACCCATACTGGGCGACCAGGGCCAAGGCCTGCGGCCCGGCGGAAAGGCCCACGCATGCGACGAAAACCGAAAGCCCGAGATCTTTGGAAAGTTCCACGGCCGAGGGAGGCACCCCAGGCAGATCGGGCCGCTTGTTCTGGAACCAGCCGAAAACTAGCCCGGCCAGCAACGCTCCGCCCCCTGTGCCCAATGTCATGAACACACCCCGCGCGGTAAAGCCCAGGCCTCCCACGAGCACGCCGAGAATCAGCCCGAGGCTTAAATATACGAAATTGGTGCGTTCGGTTCTGGAAACCCTTTTGCCCAACAGGTGGCCGAGTTTGGAAATACCGCCGGCGCTGCCGTAAAGATGGATGATGTCGCCCTTTTGCAGTTTCAGGGCCGGAACAAGCGGAAGGTTGTGCCCTCCGCGTGTTATGGCTGAAATAAACACATCGCCTGGAATCCGCCTTTCCGGTCCCATGGCCCGCAATTCCGCGAAGCTGCGGTTGAAGGCCTCTTCGTTGCTCAAGACGAAAGCCTCATGCTCAACGCGCATATCAAGGCGGAGATCGGCCACAGACAACGCCCCGGCCTCATGCCCGACCAGCTCTATGGCGTGGATCATCGCGTCGCGGTGCCCTTCCAGAACGATCAGGTCGCCGGAAAGGAGCTTCAGGTCAGGAGCCAGGCTCAATGCCCCGCCCTTGCGGGCCACATGTTCCACCCTGGCCCCGCCGAGATTCTTTTCCAATGCGGCGACTGTTTTGCCGTTGCCGTTGGAAACCTGATAGACGCGGGCGACGATTTCAGGCGCGGCCTCATCATCGCCTGAAGCCGCGGAAACGCCGCCGCCCATAGATTCCCACAGTCTGGCGGCATCTTCGCGCAGGTTTACGCGCAGAAGCATGGGGGCGACCTGACTGCTGAAAATAACAATGGTGATAAGGCCGAAGATGTATGTAATCGAATAGGCGGTAACTACATTCGATTGCATGGTTGAAATGCTTTTGGCGTCAAGATTCAGGTGGGCGATAGCCTCGCTGGCCGTGCCTATTACTGCCGATTCCGTGGCTGACCCGGCCATAAGGCCGGTTGCTGTTCCGGCATCGAATCCGAAAATCTTGACTGACAGCAAAATAAGCCCCAGCACTGAGATTACTTCGATCAGCGGCAAGAGCCACATGCGCAGCCCTTTAAAATTAAGGTTGGCGAAAAACTGGGGGCCTCCGGCATAGCCGAGGGCGAAAATAAAAATGGCGAAAAACAGATTTTTAACTCCGGGGTCTATAACCACCCCGGCCTGCCCTATGACGATCGCCGCCAGCAGGGTTCCGCAAACTCCGCCAAGCTGCACGGGGCCCAATTTCAGCTTTCCTATAAAATGACCGATTGCCAGGGAAAGAAAAATAGTTATCTCGGGCAGATGCTGCCCTATGAAATTGATCAAGGCGTGGTACATGGTTATACTCCAGAATGTATATTTTTATACCCTGTCAGCTACATAACATTTATTTTAAATAATGCCAGAAATTTATTCCGGAAACTTAGAGCATATTAATTTTTATCCGTGCTGCTGCGCGTTACGTCTGTTAGCCGCGAAAAGAATACAACATTCAAGGCTTTTTTAGATATGCAAAAGGTAAGCTTCCTTTTGCTGAAGGTATGCCGCGCTCTCCGGCAGAACGTAAAAAGCGTCCCCTGACTGAAATTTTCAGTCAGGGGACGCTAAAAAATCCGGTTGCGCGGAGGGTAACAACGTGTTGGCGCTCTATATCTAACGCATAACCGCGCGTATCTCTTCCGCAACTTCTTCCCAGGCGTATTCCTTCCAACCCGCATTGCGGTCGGGAACAACGGCAAACGATTCAGGAAGGCCTTCATTTTCCGGTTTCCAGGCGGGTGCGTCAAGGGCCTGCCCGCCCGCCTCCTTCACAAGATGTACGCGCATGGATGCTGCGCCCCCGGCGCGCACAGCCTTTGGCGAAAACGAAGCCACAAAGGCGGCGGCGGAAAAAACCGCCACATCAGGCCACGGCTCATCGGAAAACTGACGTCCGATAGCCACGGGGCCGGGAAAATCCCTGGTTTTGAAAACAAGGTCGCCTGGCCTGGCCAACATTTGCAGGGCGTCGTTATCCGCCTGGTTCCGGCCTATGCATAGCCAGCGGCGCAAGGCCTTGCCGCCATCTTCAGTTTGCCGGGCGGGATATTCCCAATATTGGCGGCCTGTTCCGGCCAGCCGCAAATCATTGCCGTCAGGAAACGGCTTGTAGGCTAAAACCGGCCAATAGCTGCGGGCGTTTTCCTTTTCCGTGAGCAAACAGCCGCCGCCCGGGGTGGGCAGTTCCTTGAAACCGTAATTTTTCGCCAGTTCAAGCTGTTTCTTGCGCCCGCGCCCGGAAATATCCAGCAGTTTTTCCCTGTCCACCAGGCCGGAAATTTCAGCTTCGGTCGGGTCCAGCAATTTGGCGCAAAGTGGACGCAGCAGATATGGGCGCACGCCGGCGTCGCGCCGGATTATATTAAGGGTGTCGCGCCGTTGCGACATGGGTCTTTGCCCCAGCACTTCCCCGGTAACCAGAATCTTCGCGCCGCACTCCAGAAGTAATTGCCTGGCGCGGCTGAGCATAAGAATTTTACAGTCAACGCAAGGGTTTATAACGCTGCCTACCCCGTGCGGAGGGTTTCGCAGCATGTTTACGAATTCGTCGCCTACGTCAACCGGAACGATAGTCAGCCCGTAGAGTTCTTCCCACTGCGGAACGCGCTCGGGAAAACCGAAAAAGGGGGATATAAAGTGCAGGCAACGCACCGTAAGGCCTTGGTCTTGCACCAGCCTGGCCGCCAGAATACTGTCAAGCCCGCCGGAGAACAGAGCCAGGGCGTCGGCCCCGGCCAGGCTTTCTGTCAGATTAATTTTGCGCATGCCACCCCATAACCGGAACAAAAGGCGAATGCAAGAGAAAGCGTGGGCTTGCGGATTGGACGTTTTATAGATAAACAGACATAATTGTTTTTCCGTCAAGTATCCAACCACAGAGACCATAAATGAAAAAATACTTCCGTATTATCTATATCGCTGCCTGCCTTTTCATTCTTCTCGGCGCGGCGGCCTGTTCGCAAAACACGGCTTCACGCTACACCAAACCCGCCGCTACAGACGAAACCGCCCCAGGCAACCGGATGACCCGCGCGGACCCAGGCTATGTCCAATACCTTGAGCGGCAATCCATGCTGGCCGGCACTATAGACCTGGCCCGCATAGTTTCCGGCTGCGACATCGCCTGGCGCAACTCCGGCAGCCAGCCGAACCCCCAGCGTTTTATGGAAATAGGCAGCACCTGGCTGCGCATACATCCGCAAACCGTGCTGGTTCCCGCCAGGCGCTCTCCCTTCGAGCAACTCGCCAACCCCATCATGTGGACGGTCATGGGCAATTCCGGCATGACCGGAATGTATGTCGCGCCCACCGGGGCCAGCGGCGCCATCTGGGATTACGCCCGCAGCGCCGGCCTGAACAGCGCGGAAGACATAATTAACTACAATTTCGCCATGGGCCTCGGAAAAGATGAAGATTTCCGCGCCATTCTGAAAGCGGCCAACCAGCGCCAGGCCATGCTTGGAGGAGATATCGTCCCGGCCGCCACCGGAATCGGGCCTGACTTCTTCCTGGCGGCCCGTTCCTTGCGGGATTATCCAGGCATTTACTGCATGATGGAAGTTCCGCGCGAACTTTGGCCTACCCTGCCCCAGGCTTCCGAAGAATGGAGCGCGCAAAAGCTTTCTTCAGCCCAGGTGGCCGCCCTTGCGGAAAAAAAGCTCATACCCCCCAGCATGGCGCAGGATAAAATCACTTTCCTGCCGCAAAACGGGTGGGCCATCACGGGCGAGGTGCGAGGAATGGACGGGACTTTGCGCCGTTGGGTTTACCGTTACAGCGGCAACCCGCAAAGGCCTGTTTTGAACTGGGAAGACCCTTCCGCCGCAGCCAGGCGCATCATATCCGGAAGCTCCATACGCCAGGTCGGCATCCTGGGCAACGCCCTGGTCGGCTACCGCGTGGCTCCGTGGATGGGCCTTGACACCAGGGGAACCCACAGCAGCCCTGATGAAACCTGGCAACCGGCTGAAGAAGCCGCCGTTACCATAGCCAGGGAAGTGCGCCGTTACGGCGGCTGGGGGTGGATCAGGGACGATGTTCCCATTCCCTTCCTGCAACTCGTGATGCGCGACGGGCCGGACTTCGCGCAGGACAGCATCTTTTCCCCGGCGGCGGAACATGCCCTGCTCACAGGGAACGCCTCTTTGCTGAACTTTATGACGGATGAAGCCCTGCGCTGCAAGTTTGACCTGAAGCGCCTGGTGCACGCAACCAGCGGGCCGGACGGCGTCAATTACGCCCTCCCCCATCTGCAATGGCTGGCTTCAATGTCAAATTCCGAGCCTGAACACAAAGCCAGGGCCGGTGAGATCCTCGCGGCGACGCTTGAAGAAATGCGCGCCGCCACCGCCGGAAGCGACCTTGAAACCGGCAACGTACTTTACTCCACCCCGGCCGGGCTGGCCGCTCTGGCCATGAAAGTCCCTGACCCCACCGCCGTGGGCCGCGAAGAAGGCCTTACCGTGAAAAAAGGTCATTTGCTGCTTATGTTTTACAAAGCCATGCAGCCTGGCGTTTTCATGCCCTCCGGGCAGGATGCGGTTGGGGCCTTGCCCGTGAACTGGACCAAGAGCGCGGATAAAAAAGAAAATTGGAACGCCAGCCTTTCCGCCATGGGCGCTTTTCCATTGCTGGCCAGCGCCGATTCGATTACCGTCAACGCCCAGGGTTTGCCCAGGGCCAATACCCTTTACGCCCCGCTTGACGTGCAAACGCACGACAACACATCATTCCTGCATGACGTGAACGAGTTCATCAGCGTGCGGCGCTCATTGCTGATCGACCGCTCCGAGCTGGCCGGGCGCATTCCGGCGAAAGGCAAAGGGGTTATAGCCACGGTGTACAAACTACCCAAGGAAAGCCATTTCGCGATCTCCATCTGCAATTTTTCCCAGGTTCCCAGCACGGAAACGCTTGATTGCGGTTCGATTCCGGGACTTATCGACGCCATGCGGCGTTACACCCCCGTTGACATTACAAGACATATCGGAACGGTGAACAACAACGGTTCCGCCATCCAGCTGACCCTGCCCGCCTGGACGGGCGTTCTCATATATGTGGGCGGAGCTGTCTAGGCATGGAAAAAGATATCACCGAAAACCCGCCCTCGCCGGAACGCGAAGAACTTGCCCGAAAGGAAACGCCGGACTCCGGGCCCGCCGCGCCGGAAACGGCCGGGGAAAAATCGCCGGACCATGACGGGTTGAAGGAAACGAACGTCCCCCCGCCTGGGCCTTCCAGGCTGAAAAAATCTTTTCCGCTATGGCGCGTCGTTCTTCCGCTGCTGCTTTGCTCCGCCCTGGCCATAGGGGCGTCCGTATGGTTTGAGACCTCACGCTTTTTGAACACCAGTGCGGCGGAATATTTCAAGCAAGAGCCGAAAACATACATCATTCACATAGAACCGGGGTCAACTTTTGACCGGGTGGCCTGGCAAATTTACAACGAAGGCGGAATATCCGACGTTTGGCGCTTCCGGTTGCTGGCGCGCTGGCACAAGGCCCTGGGGGCCGTGCAGGCTGGAGATTTCGAGCTGCAAACCGGCTGGACCCCGCCGCAAGTGCTGCGCCAGCTGGTTTCCGGAAAAGCCATGCTCTTTCCCCTTACCGTGAAAGAAGGGCTGCCCTGGTGGGAAGTCGCTAAATTGATCGAAGCCGGCGGTTTCGCCAAAGCGGAAGATTTCAAGGCGGTTATTCACGACCCGCAGTTCCTGGCCTATTACGGCATTCCCTTCACCAATGCGGAAGGCTTCATTTTTCCCGACACCTACCTGCTGAGAAAGCCGCGCGCCCTGGATATGGAACAGGCCCGCTACATGGCCTCGCTGCTGGTGGAAAGCTTCTGGCGCAAGAGCGCTCCGCTCTGGGCCGAAGCGGAGAAAAACGCGCCTACAGCCAGCCCCGTACGGGAAAATGCCGCGCAAGGCGGCGCGAGCGCCCCGGCCCTGGAATTTTCCCCGCTTGTTCCGCTTTTCGCCCGCGATAATCCGCAGGAAGTCAAACGCCTGGTCATTCTTGCCTCTCTGGTGGAAGAAGAAAGCGCCGTTACGGCCGAACGCCCCACTGTGGCCGGAGTTTACGCCAACCGCTTGCGGCTGGGCATGTTCCTGCAGTGCGACCCGACAATTATTTACGGCCTGGGGGAAAAGTATCGCGGCAAGATTTACCGCTCGGAGATTGAAGACGCTAAAAACCCCTATAATACCTACCAGCACCCCGGCCTGCCGCCCGGCCCCATATGTTCGCCGGGGCTTGAATCGCTGCGCGCGGCCTTTAATCCGGAAGCGCACAGCTATCTTTACTTCGTGGCCACAGGGCTGCCGGACGGAACCCACACCTTCAGCCGCACCCTGGTCGAGCACAACAAGGCGGTGCAGGCATACCGCCGTAATATAGGCCGATAGGGCATTTTAACTTTGAAAAAATTTAAATGCCATGGCGGTCGCGTTAACATACGCCAGCAAGCGAACCGCGCGGCATATCTTTAGTGCAGGCCGCTTTTGGCTTGTACATGCCGGATCAAATATAGCCTTCCGCATTCAAAACCGATTTTTGCAGAGATATTTCAAAGTCAAAGTGATCTAGATGTAGAACCGGCGGTCAAATAAATTCCTGACCGCCTCAGTTCACCATAAACCAGTACACCAGAGGGGCCAGAACCAGCCTGTACCAGGCGAAAGGCGCCAGCCCCAAACGTCCCACCAGGCTGATGAAGGCCTTGACCGCCAGCCAGGCGGAAAAAAAGGACACCAGAAAACCGAAAATGAAAACAGGCAAAACATCGCCGCTTATCACACTGAAATTTTTGTAAAGTTCATAACCGGTAGCCGCGAACATTATGGGCACGGCGGCTATAAAGGAATAATCCGCCGCAGTCTTGCGGTCGGCCCCGAGCAGCATGCCGCCCATAATGGTGGAGGCGGAACGGGAAAAACCAGGCCAAAGCGAGCAGCATTGGCAAAGACCTATTCCCAGGGCCAGCTTTGGAGTAAATTCGTCGAGAGACCGAAAGCGAGCCCGCGGCTTGAAGCGCTCCAGCAGAAGCATCAGCAGCGCTCCGCTTAAAAGCGCCAGACAAACCGGCAAAGGATGGAAAAGGCGCTCTTTGATAAAACCGTGGGCGAGAAAACCCAGAATTCCGGCCGGAAGGCAGGTCAGAAAAAGCAGCCAGAGCCCCCTGAATCCGGAAAATCCGCCATTTTCGCCTTGCTCCAAAGCCGTTCTGACTGACTTGAACGGAATAAGGCCGACGAAACGCTTCCAATAAAGAAGAACGACGGCCAGAATGGCCCCGAGTTGGATTATTATATCGAAACTTTCCACCGTCGGCCCGGATACGCCCAAGAGATCGTTTACGATAATCAGGTGCCCGGTTGACGAAACCGGCAGAAATTCCGTTATTCCTTCCACCAGCCCTAAAATAAAGGCGCTGAAAAAATCCATGCCGCCACCTTCTTGAAAAACTCTTCCGCTTAATGAAAAACACCGCCGCAAACGTGGAATGGTCTAGCCTATACAGCTTATAGTTGCAAGTCCTTTAAGGGTGATGTACTATCACATACATGGAGAAACGAGCGGAATGAACACTATTTTGCCCCCGCACGAAGAGTTGCGCCGCGCTGCCGAGTGGGTTAAAAACATTCGCCGCGAAAGGACGGACGCCAGGCTGGACAGCCTGGTCGAGGAAGCTTGCCTGCGTTTTGATTTAAGCCCGGCCGACAGCGCCATCCTTACCGATCTTTTTCTTAATCCCATTAAAAAAGAGCCGTTCTGATCCGCCATGTTCGCTAGAAAATTGCAACGATATCTTGCGCTGGAACTGTTGCGCGCTTTTTTGATCTCCACGTTTTTCCTGCTGAGCCTCGTTCTTATCGGGCGCGGCCTCCAACTCAGTCAAACACTGATAAACATCGGCCTTACCGCGCAAGACGCCATTCTGCTCTTTATTTACATGTCGCCCATGTTCATGCTGGTCGTATTGCCCATGTCCTGCATGATCAGCATTTTCCTTACCTTCCTGCGCCTTAATACCGACCGTGAGCTTGTGGCCCTGAAATCGGGCGGAATCAGCCTTTACCAGCTTTTACCCGCCCCGATGGTTTTCGCCGCCGTTTGCACCGCCCTTACCCTTGGCGTTTCCATAGCCGGGGTTCCCTGGGGGCAGGCCAACTTTCGCGGCACGCTGCTGGAAGTGGCGCAAACCAGGGCAAAGGTCAACGTGCAGCCGGGCGTGTTCAATCAGGATATTTTCGGGCTTACCCTTTTTGCCAAAAAAGTTGACCCGCAAACCGGCCTTATGCACCAGGTAATTTTTGAAGATACAAAAATAGGCGGCAAAAAAGGCGGGGTGCGCACAACCTTTCTCGCGCCCGAAGGCAGCATAACTACCGACGAAAACCGGGGGGAACTGGTCTTTAACCTGAAGAACGGAAAAATATACAGGCTGGACAACAACCAGCTCAGCGTTCTAAGCTTTTCCGACTACAGCATACGCCTGAACCTCAGCGAGCTTTTTTCCGGCGGCCTGAAGCTGGAAGACCTCAGGCCTAAAGAAATGAGCTGGGAAGCCTTGCGCCAGATAGCCGGCACGGAACCGGGGCACGAGTTTTACGCCAAGGCGCTTATCGAGATACAAAAACGTATGGCCCTGCCTGTGGCCTGCCTTGTGCTCGGGCTTTTCGCCCTTCCCCTCGCCTGCAGCTTTGAGGGAACCAAACAGCAATTCGGCCTGCTTATCGCCATGCTCATGTTTCTCGTGTATTATGCGCTTTTTTCCTTCGCCATGTCGCTTGGAGAAACCGGAAAAGTGCCGCCGGGCATAGGCATGTGGATCCCCAACCTCATTTTTCTTATACTCGGTTTTGTTGGCCTGCATATGGCCGCCCATGAACGCGGTTTGCAAGTCACAAACCTGCCGGGAAAAACACTGCGGCGGCTCATCCGCAAAAAAGGCGCGACCCAATGACGCTGCTGGCCCGCTACCTTACCAGGAACAACGCTTTTCTGATCATGTGCATGCTCGGCGCAGGAGTCGGCATATATTTGCTGGTGGACATCTTCGACCGCATGGACAACTTCCTTGAGGCCGGTTTGGGCGCGGGCGACATTGTAATGTATTTTCTATATAAAATACCGATGATCATTTCCCAGATCCTGCCGGCCATCTTCCTGTTGGCTTTGGTTGTACAATTTTGCCTGATGGCCAAAAGCCGGGAATTGACCGCCCTTAACGCGGGCGGAATATCCGCCATGGCTTTCCTGCGCTTCGCATTGTTTTACGGGCTGTTCTGGTCTTGCGCGCAACTCGCTTTTTCTCAGGCCCTCGGTGTGGCCGGGGAAATGCACGCCCAGCGTTTCTGGCAGGAAACCGTACAGAAAAGAGAACCGGATAAACCGATAGAAGGCATCTGGTTCACGGAAAAGAACAATATAGTCCACATTTCCAGCCTTTACCCGGTTTCGCAACGCGGGGAAGGCCTGTTGGTCTATAAACTGAATGAAGACGGAACGGAACTGGAAGAAATAATTAATGCGGACGAATTCCGCATTACCAGGCATGGGGCGGACGAGCTGAGCGACTTTGACTCCTTGCCGGAAGAAGCCAGGGCCGCGGCGAAGGCCGCTGATGAAAAGCACCGCGCATACTGGCTTATCCTGCACGGCAGCATGGTGAACACCGCGACGTTTTCTTATACGCCGTTCACGGCCATGACCCTGCCCCTGCGCCAGAACATGGACGCTTTTGTCGACGCCAAACGTTACGGCAGCAAAAGCGTCAACAATTCTTTATTCAGCCTGTACGAAGCGATCAGGCGCCTTAAAAACGCAGGATCAAACGTGGAAGGGCTGCGCACAAAATTTCACGCCGGAATAGCCTATGCCATGTCCCTTCTGGTCATGAGCGTGCTCGGCCTGGCGATCATCAATAAAACAACGAACATATATCTGGCCTCTTGCGCCGCCCTGTTGCTCACCTTCGCGTTTTACACCACAGTCACGGTCTGCAACGCCCTTGGGTCAAACGGTAAACTTCCTCCGCCTCTGGCGGCGTGGCTGCCGGACATTCTGTTTTTTTCCCTGCCGGTGGCCTATATGCTGCGCAATATAATAAAAAACCGCCAGGGAGCGGACTGACGGCAATGAAACGCAACGCGCGATTGTGGCTGAACTCGCCCAGTCAGGCCTTTCCGGCCCTTGCGCTGCTGAGCATTTTAAGATCGCGCGGACTCAGGCTGCTTAAATGCACCATAGCCAAGGTGTAGCCGTCGGCCTCCGGGTGGCAGGCGGAGCAACCGTTTGAAAGAATCAGGCAGGTTTCGTCGAGCATATCCAGGTTTACCTGCGCCTTACGCAAAAGATGGGTGGTCTTGCCCGGTTCCCACACCACTGGCTTTCCGCAAATTTTGCACTCCACATAAAGCATTTCCGGATCATACGGCTTGCTCTTGATGCTTAGTATGGAACTTTCCAGCAACTGCGGCCCAAGGCGCTTTTTGCTGTCGTCGGAATCAGCGTTGAACATGGCTTTACCCTCCTGAAATAAAGTAGGATCTGCCCCAGCTTATGTCAAGGTGTCTACCGATATTATGAACGACAACGACGCGTCAGCGCGGGCCAGGGCCTATTTCCCGCGCGGGCTGGCCCAGCCTGCGGAAAGTTTCCGTTTTTCCATAGACGCCCTGCTGTTGGCTTCTTTCGCGGCCAAAGCCCTGCGCTCCGGTTCAGCGGCTCAGTCCGCGCGCCTGCTTGACATCGGGTGCGGATGCGGAGCGGCCATGTTCGGAACTCTGCTTGAACTCGGCGCTCCTGACGCGCCGCATATAAGCGCCGCCGGACTGGACGTGAATAACGATTTGCTTGACGCCGCGCGCCGGAATGCGTCCGCTCTGGGCCTGGCCGGACAAACGGAGTTTATCCGGCTTGACCTTCGAAACAGCTTCGGCCAAGAGCTGGAGCTTGCAGAGGCGGAACTGTCAGCCGGCAGTTACGACCTTGTTTTAAGCAACCCGCCCTACCGCCTGCCGGGCACAGGCCGCCTGCCTCAAAGCGAAAGCCGCCGAACCGCCCTTTTCGCGGACGAACGGACCTTGCGCGCTTTTATACGCGCCGCCTCCTTTTCGCTCAAGCCGGGCGGACTTGCCTGTTTTATCTTCAGCGCGGCCCGCTTGCCGGAGCTGCTTGAATATTGCCGCGCCGAAGCTTTGGGAACGCAAAAGATATTGCCGGTGCACGGCAAAACCGGAGATCAGGCTGGACTGGCCCTTGTTCTGGCCATGAAAGGCGGTGACAATGCGGGCATTCCGCCTTTTGAGACGCCTTTGCCGCTTTACGGCGGAGAAGGCGAAAACAGCCGCCTTACCCGGCAAGCCCTTGAATTCTGCCCTTTCCTATCCTGCAACCCCCAGCCTGCGAAAAAATAACTTCAGCGCGGCGGCATCCGGCCTTTCACGAATAAAAACCCCGCCCTGCGCATTTCGCAGTAAACGGGGTTTTTTTATTCTGTAATTTTGCAAGTACGCCGCGCTGGACGATGCGCGCCGGGAATTTTCACTTTGAAAAGACCCTAAACCAGCCTTTTGACATTTTCCAGCCGGTTGCCCGGTAAAAGCGCCACGGGAGGAATATCCACCATGGTGTAGCATCCGGGCGACAACCGGGTGGTGGCCCTTGCGCAGGAAACCATAACCTGGGCCGTGAGGGCCGGGTTATTTATGCGCATGTCGAACAAGAGCTGCTGGTTGTCGGTCAGGCCGGAAGCGCCGGTGCGCTCAAGACGCACGCCGTGCGAATTATCCGCAACGAAGGCGAGTTCCTGCCGGCTGGAGACAAAGCGCACGTCAAGAGGATCGTGCGCAAAATACGGGTCGGCCGCCAGCAGCTCCCTTATTTTGGCCTTTCCGTTCTCATTGTCCGAACCTTGCTCAGGCAGGATATAAACCAGACGCGAATGACGCCCTCCGCCCATGGGAATGGTTATGGACGTGGCGTCGGCGACTCCGCTGACGGCGCGCGCCGCCACGGAATGGCCCATGGAACGTCCGCGCCCGAAATTGGTGAAACTGGCTCCGACCGGAACCATGGCTTCAAAAACCGCGCGCAAGACAGAGTCCGTGCCCGGGTCCCACCCGGCCGAGCAAATGGCGGCCTTGCCGCTTGCAAGCGCAAGAGGCTGCAATTTTTCCACAAGCCCCAAGATGTCCGTATGAATATCAAAACTGTCTACGGTATGAATGCCCTGAGCCAGATAAAACGGAGCGACGTCAGGCACCTGGCGTGAAGGGCCGCAAATCAGCACGACATCAGGCTTTCCGGCCTTGGCGGCCAGGCTTTGCAGGTCGGGAAAATCATTAAGGCCACGCAAAGCATTGCCCCCTTTGCCCAAAGAGTCGGCCCGGCGAATCACCCCCAGGCACTCAATATCAGGGGCCGCTTCAATGGCTTCAACCGCATAGCGCCCGATATTCCCAAGCCCGTGAACCGCTGCTTTAATGCTGGACATCTGAAAATCCTTTAGTTGTTTGTTGAAAGGCAAAAACGTCTTGCTTCCGCCCGCGTTCAATGCCCCGCCGGAAAGCGGGAATCAAACATCCAGGCTTCCGCGAAAGCTCTCATAACTTGAAATTCCCAGACGCTGCCTGGCTTCCTCCAGTTCATGAACAAGGCGAAACACATGGTCAGGCCTGGTAAAAGTAGCCGTTCCAACCTGCACGGCATGCGCTCCGGCCATTATAAACTCAAGGACGTCTTCGGCGCTGCTTATGCCCCCGATGCCGATCACAGGAATTTTCACGGCGTTCACGACCTGCCACACGCAACGCAAAGCGACCGGCTTTATCGCGGGGCCGGAAAGGCCTCCGGTGATATTGGCCAGAAGCGGGCGACGGGTTTTAAGGTCTACCGCCATGCCGCTGAGGGTGTTGATGCACGAGAGGACGTCGGCCCCAAAGTCTTCACAAGCCCGGGCGATGACGGCGATATCCGTAACGTTCGGCGAAAGTTTCACCAGAACCGGAAGAGCGCCCGCGGCGTTTTTAACAGCTTGGGTCACGCGGGCCGCTTCTTTGGCGTCCTGCCCGAACAAAGACCCTCCCCGGCTCACGTTCGGGCAGGAAATATTCACCTCAAGGGCGGCCACCCCTTCGGCATCGGCCAAGCGCCGAGCCAGTTCGGCGAATTCTTCAGCGCTGCAGGCGTAGAGATTGGCAATGATGGGCACCTCGGCGTGCGGCAGCGAAGGAAGAATGAAGTTGATAAAATATTCCACCCCGTAATTCTGCAAGCCGACGGCGTTAAGCATTCCGCACGGGGTTTCAGCGATGCGCGGCATGGGGTTGCCCTCGCGCGGCAGAAGCGAAAGGCCCTTGACTACAATGCCGCCGAGCGAAGCCAGGTCGCCGTACCGGGCGAACTCCGTACCGTATCCGAACGTGCCGGAGGCCGTCATTACAGGATTTTTCAGAACAAGCCCCTTGCCGTGAGTGCTCAGGGTTATTGAATGACGTTGCTCCATTACAGGTTCCTCACAAACGGAAAAAAGCTCAAGATTTTTTTTCAGCCGCCGCGCACAGGGCCTGTCCTATGCCCTTGCCCAGCTCAAAGCAGGCCTTAAGCGCGTCTTCACCCGGGCGGAACTGGGCTTTCACCGGCGGAAGAGGCTGGTCGACATGCATTGAATCCAGCCATTCGCTGATCACTTTGACTGACTCGCCTGACCAGCCGAAAGAGCCGAAAGCCCCGCCGATGCGGTTTTGCGGGCGCAACCCTTTGATGTAGGTCAGGTTGGCGGTTACCAGCGGCAAAATTCCGTTGTTATGGGTTGGGGAGCCGACAATAAGCGCCCCGCATTCGGAAAGAGCGGTCATAACTTCGCTGTGGTGGTGGTTTTTCAGGTGCATTACGCGGTAAGGAACCCCGACCTCAAACAGCCCGTCGGCCACTGCCCCCGCCATGCGCGCGGTGCTCTGCCACATGGTGTCGTAAATGACCAGGGCGCGTTTTTGCGTTTTCTGCTCCGCCAGTTCGCCGTACATGTTCAAAATGAAGGACACGTCTTCGCGGTTGCGGAAGATAAGCCCGTGGTCCGGGGCGATCATGTCTATATCCAGTTTCATTTCACTGGCCAGGGCCAGCGTTTTTACGACCTGAGGCGAATAGGGCAGAACGATATTATAATAATATTCGCGTATGGCCTGCTTGAGAACCTCGCGGTCGACCTGGTCGGCGAAACGCTCGCTGGAGGCGATGTTTTGCCCGAAGGCGTCGTTTGAAATCAGGAGCTTGTCTTCCGGAATATAGGAGAACATGCTGTCCGGCCAGTGCAGCATGCGCGTTTCGACAAACTGGACGGTGCGTTTGCCGAGAGAGATGCTGTCGCCGGTTTTCACCGCCTGGACCGGCCAGGAACTGATGTCGAAATAGCCGGCCATGGACTTGAGGCCCATTACCGAGCAGAAAATTTTCTCCGGTTTGCACAGCTCAACAATTTCCTTGAGGCTACCCGCGTGGTCGAGTTCAACGTGGTTTATAACCAGATAATCAAGCTTTCCGCTTTTGTTGCACCGCAAGCGTTCCAGCAAGTCATAGGCCTGTTCGTGCTTGACCGTGTCAAACAGGGTATTTTTTTCATCGTGAATAAAGTAGGCGTTATAGGTGGTTCCTCTGGGAGACAGCGAGTAGCCGTGGAAATCATGGCTGTCAAAATCGATAGCCCCAACCCAGAAAACGTCTTTTTTAATTTCCAGAGACTGCATACACCGGCTCCTGTCTGCTGTTTTTGCTGAAAAAGCCGGCGACACGCCCGAAACGGAGCATCGCCGGCCGTAATATGCTAGGCTGGTTCGAATTCGCTTTTGCTGGCGCCGCAGACCGGGCAAACCCAAGTGTTCGGCAGGTCTTCAAATTTGGTGCCCGGGGCTACTCCGTTAGCCGGGTCGCCTTCAGCCGGGTCATACTCATATCCACACACGCTGCAAACATATTTCTGCATAACTCACTCCTTTGCAGGGTAGCTGGTTAAGACGCGGCCCGCACAGGCCGCGCCCGATCTTCTTTTTATTAACCAAAGCCCGGCATATAGGCAAGCTTTAAACCGGGCCGGCACATTAAAATCAATGAGTTGAAGGGCGATCAGGATTCCGCTTTCCAATGCCCGTGCAAGTTACAGTATTCCCTTGCCGTAACGCGCGAGGCGCTGATGCAGAATTCCGCTTCAGGGGCATCGCCCGGGTTCAGGAATTTACGGTAGGAAACTCCGTCGGCCAGGATTTCTATCCATTCAATCCAGTGCTTTTCTTCCATGGGGTGAGGCACGGCCCCAACCTTGACCTTAAACCCGGAGGGAGTTTTTTCTATTGCCGGAACATGTTTTTCCTTGGCGCCGTCTGAAGTGCCTTCTTTCATAAGCTTCATGGGTTCGCCGCAGCAGACGACCTGAGCTCCGCCGCCGTGGCACACGGTGATGATATTTCCGCAATGCTCACACTTATACACTTCAAATCTTTCCATGACTGGCTCCTTGCAAAGGGTTTTTCCTCCTGTCGCGCAGGAAGACATTGAAATAGTATTAATTACTATTATGATTTAAAGCAAGCAAATTATGCGTTGCCCGTTCCTGAATCCGGAATTTGGGATTCATTATCTTATAGATCATTTAATCAAAAAAAATCAAGCTAATTATATTTTCCGCGAAAGGCCATTATTGCGGAAAAAAAACAAGAATACACGGAAAACCGCCAAGATAAGAGCTTGCCCGCCCGCCTGTTAGGGCGTATTCTGCGTTGCCGGGAGCGCCGGTTCCAGCCAGCGAGCGTAGCGGAATTCCGCAACTTACAATTTTAATAAATAAATTTTACGCCATGCCTAAAAATACTCCTTCCGCCGGATTAATCGCAAATGACTTTACAACCCGCCCGGCTTACCGGTTTCTGCTCGTTCAATCCTTCGTCACGGCGCTGGCCTTTCAAGGTTGGAGCTTGCTTTATACAAACTACGCGGTAAACATAATCGGGCTTAGCGGCGCGCAAAACGGCTTCATTCAATCCGTGCGCGAGCTGCCGGGCCTGCTTTCCGCCTGCCTGGTCTACCTCCTGCTTTTTATCAGGGAAACCCGCCTGGCGGCCTTAATGGTGGCCCTGACCGGACTCGGCACGATGATAACCGGGTTTTTCCCCTCTTTTTACGGACTGATGCTATGCAGCTTCCTTATGTCGCTCGGTTTCCATTATTATGACGCGACCACCCAATCGCTCACCCTGCAATATTTCAGCATAGCGGAATCTCCTGTCGTTATCGGCCGGGCCCGTTCGCTCACCGCCGCTGGCAGCGTCATTTCCGGCCTGCTGATCTTCGCGTTCTCATCGCCGCTGGCCCTTAGCGAATTAGGCCAGATATTCAGCAACCCGGCCGCCTTCGTTCCTGATAGCCAGGGAAATATCACGGGCGGAGATTTCACCATGCTTTACCTGCTGACCGGGGCTTTCGCCTTGCTGGGCGGCCTTTGGGGGCTGGCTCAAAGGGAAGGCCCGAACAAGCCGGTTCAACGCAAGGGGATGGTGCTGCGCAAACGTTACTGGCTCTATTACCTGCTAACCCTGCTTTCCGGGGCCAGACGCCAGATCTTCATGGTTTTTTCCGTATTTCTGCTGGTCAACAACTTCGGCTTCACCCTTCCCCAGATGGCGCTGCTTTTCCTGCTGAACAACTTCATCAATCTGGTTCTGAACCGCTTCATCGGCAAAGCCATCAACCACATAGGCGAACGCAAACTGCTTACGGTCAAATACGCGGCGCTCCTGCTGATTTTCCTGGCTTACGCCAACAGCGGAAACAAATGGCTGGTAGCCGCTCTGTATATCATAGAACAGCTCTTTTTCAATTTTACCGTGGCCATACGCACTTTCTTCCAAAAAATGGCCGATCCGGGAGACATTGCTCCCAGCATGGCCATAGGTATGACCATAAACCATATCGTCGCGGTGACCCTGCCCATCATAGGGGGGGCTCTATGGATGCTTGACTACCGCATTCCCTTTTACATGGGGGCGTTTTTCGCCCTATGTTCGGTAATCTGCGTGCAGTTCATCGATAAAACACTTGCGCTGAACAAGCTTGACCGGTAAAAGAACATGATTCGGGGCGGAACGCTTGGTTCATTCAAGGCCCGCCCGAACGGCTTTTTCCGCTTCACCGCAATGGATCCGTCAATGCGCGATGAAGCCCGTCTCGTTTTTTCTCACCGGAACACTGCGAAAATATGACTAAAAAAAGAACATCACGCCTCAGCATTGCAAGCATCATCGTAATTCTCGCCATTATAGCCGCCGCCGTATGGGCCGCGTTTTACATTCTGAACGACAGGGAAGAACAAAAAACCGGCAGTCCCATCAACGCCATCCTGGACGTTATGGAAGAAAACGCCGGAAACGTTGAGCCTCAGCCTGAACCAATGCCTGAAATTTCGCTCAAGCCTGAAATACAATATGAGGTCATAAACGAGGGAGACACGGCTGGAGCCATTCTTCAACGCTGGCTCAGCCAGTCTGAAGTGAACGAAGTGGTTGACCTTTGCCGCAACGTTTACTCACTTGCCAATATCCGCAGCGGTCAGACCTATTGCGTGTACGAAGATGCGGAAGGTTGCCTGACGCGTTTCGAATATGAAATAAACGACGATAAAAAATTGGTTATCTGCCGTGAAGACGAAAGCTTCAGGGCATGGCTCGAGCTTATAGAATACGACACAATGCTCATAAAGCTGGACGGAGTCATAAATTCAAACCTGTTCAACGCCATGAGCGACCTTGGAGAAAACGCCACCCTGGCCGTGATCCTGTCGGACGTTTTCGCCTGGGAGATAAACTTCATTAAAGACCTGCGCATAGGCGACTCTTTTTCCCTGCTCATAGAAAAACGCTACCGGGAAGGAGAATTCAAGACTTACGGGCGCTTGCTGGCCGCCAAGTTTATAAACCAGGGCAGGGAATTTGAGGCCTTTTACTTTGAAGACAGCCCGACGGACGGCCAATATTTCACGGCCAGCGGAGAAAGCGTTAAACGCGCCTTTCTCAAAGCCCCCCTCTCTTTCACGCGCATAAGCTCCGGCTTCAGCAACAGCCGCTTGCACCCCATTCTTAAAGTATACCGCCCCCACCCGGGAATAGATTACGCCGCGCCAAAGGGCACTCCGGTAAAAGCCGTGGGCCGTGGCAGCGTAACTTACGCGGGGTGGGGAGAAGGGGCCGGAAATTATGTGGCCCTAAATCACGGCAACGGCTATGAGACGACCTATATGCACCTTTCGGGCTTCGCCAAGGGCATAAAAAAAGGGACATCCGTCAAGCAAGGCGATATTATAGGCTATGTGGGCAGCACCGGTTACGCCACCGGTCCGCACCTTGACTTCCGCATGAAAAAAAACGGCAAGCTCATCAACCCGCTTCAGGCTCTGTCGCCCCGCGACACGCCGGTTAACAAAAAAAATATTGATTCGTTCAGGAAGCAGATTTCCATATACCGCGACTATATGAACGGCAAACGGGAACTGCCGGGCGAACCGGCCGGAGAACAGCCCCGCGCCGCCGCAAACGTCCGGAGCGATTGACGTTTTAGCCTGTCGCTGAAATAGCGCGCATGAAAGGGTTGCAGGCGCGAACGCGCCAAAGCCCATGATTGACGCCACTGGGCCGTAACCCGGCCTTGCCGTAACAACATATTTACCAGGAGAACCGTATTATGCGTCTTCGTATGGTCAGCGCCGTTATGGCCGCCCTGCTCTCTTTTTCCGCCATCCCGGCTTTGGCCGGAACAATGGACGACCTGAACGGAAAATGGAAGGTTGACCGCAGCAAGCTGCCGGCGGAAGTCCAGAAAGATTTTCCGCCCATGTCCGCCCTGCTGGAGCACGGGAAAAACACCTTCACCCTGATTATAGACTCCGCCCAGGACGGCAAAAGAGAGTTCATCTACTCCATAAGCTCCGAAAACGGAAATATCGTGGACGTTGAAACAATAGACAAGGTCAAACTGCGCTTTGAAAAACTCGGCCCCAAGAGCATGTCTGTCGGTGAGCTTAAAGACGGCAAGGCCGTGGAAATTTTGTATTTTGTCAAATAAGCTTTCTGAAAGGCGTTCGCCGCCAAGCCTCAAACGAACGGCCTCTTCAGCGAAATAGCTTTCAGCGCATCAGAAAAATACCGATTCCGCCTTAAAAGCCGCGCCCGTCAAAGCAACTTCAAAAAAATTTACGCGCCCGGCACAACTTTTTTGCGCATTCCGGAGAACTTGATGTTCGTCATACCGATAGGCAGCCTGGTAAACGCTTTTGCCATTATTCTTGGGGGATGCCTCGGGCTGCTGCTCGGCAACCGCCTTTCCGAGAGCATGCGCAAAATAGTCTTTCAGGGGCTGGGGCTTTGCGTGATGATAATCGGCATACAGATGGCCCTGCAATCGAAGCTCCCCCTGGTCATGATCTTCAGCATCCTGCTCGGCTGCATAGCCGGCGAGCTTTTAAGGCTGGAAAACTGGTTCAACCGTGGCGGAAACCTGCTGAAGCGCCTGTTTCGCTCAAAAAACGCCGCCTTTACCGAAGGTTTCGTTTCCGCCACCCTGCTTTTCTGCATCGGGGCCATGGCCATTCTCGGCGCGCTGGAAGAGGGCCTGCAACACGGGCGCACAACTCTTCTGAGCAAAGCCATCCTGGACGGTTTCGCCTCTGTCGCCATGGCTTCGGCCCTGGGCAGCGGAGTGCTGCTGGCCGCCGTTCCGGTATTGCTCTACCAGGGGCTTATGACCGTTTTCGCCGTTTATTTGCAAAGCGCCCTCAGCCCGGATATGCAGCGCGAACTTATCGCGGTGGGCGGCATCATGATCGTCGGCATAGGCCTGAACCTGCTTGAGGTCGCCAAAATCAGCCTCTCCAACATGCTTCCCGCCCTGTTTTGCGTGGTGCTCATCATGCTGTCCCTGCCCTTCCTGCAAGGCTTGCTGCCTGTTTGAGCAATTAACCCGGAAAGTTGCAGCGCTCTAAAAGCATTCGCCTCATAGCCGTGCCCGGAAAAATATCCGGTCAGCGCAGCACAACGGTTTTGTTTCCGTTCAGCAGAACCCGGCGCTCCACATGGTAACGCACGGCCCTTGCCAGCACCACGCTTTCAACATCCCTCCCCAGAGCCGCCAGGTCTTCCGGGCTGTAAGAATGGTCAACCCGCTCCACGCCCTGCTCGATAATAGGCCCTTCATCCAGATTAGGCGTGACGTAATGCGCGGTCGCCCCGATCAGCTTGACCCCGCGCGCGTGGGCCTGACGGTATGGAGCCGCGCCTTTGAAACTGGGCAGGAAAGAATGGTGGATGTTAATGCAGCGCCCGGCCAGCCATTCGCACAATGCGGGGGAAAGAACCTGCATGTAGCGCGCCAGAACCACCAGGTCGGCGTCAAGCTCCTCTAAAATGCCTATAAGGGCGTCTTCCTGCCCGGCCTTGTTCTCAGGATTCACCGGAAGGTAGTGAAACGGAAAGCCGTGCGCGGCGGCGAAACCTTCAAAATCGCGGTGGTTGGATATTATCGCGCATATGTCGGCCTGCATGGCTCCTGTTTCGCAGCGGTAAACCAGGTCATGCAAGCAGTGCCCGAACCGTGACACCATTATCGCCAGGCGGCTGCGGCGTTTGCCCTCGCCGATTTCCCAGTGCATGGCGAACCTGGCGCCAACGTTGGAAAACGCCTCGCGCAACCCTTCCAGGGCAGGCGCGCCTTCTTCCCCCTCGAAATGAACGCGCATGAAAAAAAGGCCGCTTTCCGCATCGCCGTATTGGGCGCTATCCAGGATATTACAAGACTGTTCCGCAAGAAAAATACTGACCGCAGCCACTATGCCGCGTTTATCCGGGCAAGAGATAGTGAGGATATAATCGTTCATTGAGACCCGCTTGAAAAGTTTAAATCACGCCGGTTGAGGCCGCAATGGCCGTCCGGGCGAGCTCCTTGCCAAAATTTGCCGCGCGCGCCCGCTCACGGGGAGCTGAAGTGCATAAAAAAAATAACAGAATACCGCCGCGCGTGTCCAACCCTTTGCCGTAAACCTTATTGACATTGAAAGTCAAAATCAATATATTTTTAAAAACAATACGTCCGCAAAGGCCTCTAACAAGGAAAAACGCATGGCAAACCGTTTTGGAACAACATCCGACATGATCATACAGCCTTTGGAGAAAAAGCCGGGCAGTCCTCTTCTGGCAATAGACTCGAACGGCCTTTACCTGACCACCCCTGACCGCGTCGGCACCAATATGGCGGATACGAACCGTTATGCCGTCGGCAGAACCGGCCTGGCAGACCGCCTGAGCGCGCTCGGACTTGACCCGGCCGAATTGCTCGAACAGAACCGTCACCGCATAAGGGTTGAAGGCGGCGAAGCCAAGAAAAAGGTAAACCCGCTGAAGGCGTCAAAGCGCGGCATGAAAGGAAAATAGCGCGTAAAGGGGATAATGCGGGCATCAGCGCGCCAGGCCCTGCCCTTTCCCGGCGTACGGGCAAAACCGGTGTTCCGGAGTTAGCGCTCAGTGAATGCCGGTTTTATTTGCGGCGGCGGGCGTACATGCTGTCAGCCTCTTCCGGCCTGTCTCCGTCCAGGTCGAAAATACGCCGGATCAAAGCCAGAACGTCCTGGGCCTCGTGCCCGTGCCCGCCTTCACCGGCCCTGCGTTTTATAAAGTCGAGCGGGGCGTGGTTGAGCTTTTTCAAAATAGCGGCCAGCATGGTGCGTAATGCGTCTTCCGTTTCCGCCCCGAGCGGCCCGACGCGTTTAAGGGTGCGTTCGAATTCTTCCTCCGCTATCGTTTTGGAACGGTCAAGCAAGGCCACTATAGTCGGCTGCAAGTCAAGCGCGTCGAGCCAGCGGCAAAAAGACAAGGCCTCGTCCGCCACTATGCTCCGGGCTTTGATGGCTTCATCGCGCCGCTGGGCCAGGTTTTCCTCGACCACTTCCTTCAGGTCGTCGATATCGTAGAGGTAAACGTTGTCCAGGTTGTTCACGTCAGGGTCGATATCGCGCGGCACCGCTATGTCTATAAAAAACATGGGTCTGTTTTTGCGTTTTTTCAAAACCATGCGCATATCTTTGGCGCAGATTATCGGCTCCGGTGATCCGGTTGAACTTATTACAATATCCACATCCGCCAAGGCATCGGAAAGATTTTCAAACGGCACCGCCAGGCCTTTGTATTCCGCCGCCAGCTCAACGGCGCGCGCGTAAGTGCGGTTGCTTACCCAAACGGATTTTATTCCGGCGTTCATAAGGTGGGTGGCGGCAAGTTCCGCCATTTCACCGGCGCCGATGAGCATGGCCCGATATTCCGACATATCTCCGAAAATGCGCTTGGCAAGTTCCACTGCGGCATAGCTTATGGACACCGCGCTTGAGGCGACGGCGGTTTCAGTGCGCACCCGCTTGGCCACGGAAAAGGCCCGGTGCATAAGCTTGTTGAGTATGGCCCCGGTGCTGCGGCTGTCTTGGGCCTTTTTATAGGCGCTTTTAAGCTGGCCGAGAATCTGCGGTTCGCCCAGCACCATGGAATCAAGGCTGGAAGCCACCGTAAAAAGGTGTTCCACGGCGGACTGCCCTTCGTTGATGTAAACATAGGGCTTGAGATCGTCGCGACATCGGCCCCGGGCTTTCGCCCAGCAATCGAGAATCAGATCGGAAACGTCCCCCTGCTCCCCGTCCGCCTCTTCGGCCACAGCCAGAATTTCCACACGGTTGCAGGTGGAAAGGATTACGCTTTCCTTCAACGCCCCCCCCAAGGGCAGCACAAGATGCGGCGCAAGCCCGCACTCATTGAGCACGGTCTCGCTGAGGGCGAAGGATTCGCGCACGTCAACCCCGGCGGTGCGGTGGTTCAGGCCGACAAGATATATTCGCTGCTTCATGCTGTGTTCCGGATCATACTAAAGCAATTGACCTTCATTGCGGTATAAAAAACCGGCCGCCGCCGCATGCGCCAGGCATTCCAAGGTTAAAAGCCCTATAGCGCGCCGGGGACCGGAAGGCCGCCGTGCCTTGTAGGCAGCACGCCGGTCATGGAAAAGGCCGAAATAATGAAAATGCAGATTACCAGCAAGGCGGCTTTGCGCCCGCGCCAACCCCTGGCGAGGCGTTGGTGGAACAAAAAAGCGTAAAGGAGCCAGACCAGAATCGAAATTATATATTTAGGGTCAAGGGCGAAGGCCGTTCCCCAGACCAAAGGAACCCAGACCAGGCCGGAAACCAGCCCCAACGTATACAGGGGCATGCCGAAAATCACGGCTATCTTGTTGACCCGGTCAAAAGAAGCCAGGTCGGGAAGTTCTTTCTCCAAGCCGCTCAGGGCCGCTTTGCGCTTGATCTTGTTTTCGATGTGCAGAAAAAACAAGGCCGCGCCGAAGGCCATGGTCAGCAAGGCCAGGCTGATGAAAAGCGGCCCCACATGCAAAAAGAAAAACAGTTCGCCGAAATATTCCGGCAAACGTCCGTGCATGTTTTCAAGCCGCATGGAAATTACCATGAGCAGCAAGGCCAAAGGAACTGTTATGAGGGAAACGAAGGAAAAACTGACCCAGCGGCGGATTACGAAATAAATCAGCAGGAAAGTCCAGGCCAGCAGAAGCAGGAAAAATTGAGTGGTGAGATCGTCAAAATTGTAAAGCAGCAAACGGCTGACAACAACGAAGCTGTGCAAGGCGAAACCCGAGGCGTAAACGGCCGTTGCGATGGAGCGCAGCCTGCTTTCGTGGGCTATGAACCCCCAGAACATGACGGCAATGCCCAGAAGGTAGCAGAGGCAAGCGCCAAGCAGGGCTAAAAACGAGAGTTCAGGATAGGTCATTCAGCAATTCTCCTATGCTTGAACGCAATTCCGGCGGCAAAAGAACCTCAAGCAGATCATGCGCTTCCCGCAAACGCTTCTCAGAGAGAAGCAGTCCCAGGTTGCTGGAAACCACGGCCCTGAAAAGCGCGGCGTCTTGCGGGGCGCCCAGGCCAAGGGCCAGCACTCGGGGGCGCAGTGCCGCCATAAAATTCAGCAGAGGGGCGTAACGCCCGCCCATCCAGGCTTGAAGCTCGTTTTTCACAACCCTGGCCAAAGCCGGACTTCCCCCGGCCGTGGAAAGGGCCACTGTGAGGCCGCCCTCATGAAAATGGGCCGGAACTATGAAGGAGCTTTCTTCAGGCGAATCCGCCACATTGCAGGGCAAGCCCAATTCGCGGCAAGCTCCGGCCAGTTCGATATTGGCTTGCCGGCTGCCGGTGCAGGCGAAAACAAGACCGCGCCCGCGCAGGTCTTCCGGGCTAGCCGCCCTTTGCGCGTAAATGACCGGCGGCTCCAGCAACGCCTTTTGCTCCGCCGTGAAATCATCAGGTGGCAAGAAAGGGTCGCACAGCAAAATTTCCGCGGGAGCGCAGGCGCGCAACGACTCCACCTTGCGCAAACCAACCGCTCCAGCCCCGGCAACAAGAATTTTCGCCCCGCGCAGATTCATGAACAACGGGTAATAGCGCATTACGCCAAACCTCCGCCAGCGCCGCCTCAACCGTCCGGCGCAAGTCTGGCAGAACCATACTTCCAGAACGCCAAGAACACAAGCGGCAAAGGCGATCACGGCGGGTTTTACGCCAAAAAACCGTGGCCGTCCTGTGGAATTTTCCACCGGACGGCCACGGAGACTTAAAAAACGGCAAGCCTCAAACCTGGCTCTTAATCTGGCAGAAGGCTTTCAAGGCATTTCCCGCGAACGCTTCATGGCTTACAAGGACACGGTTTTGGCCTTTCCGGCGCTTTTCCCGTTTTTCACGGAAGACGCCTTGCGTTTTTCCCCGTTTTCCTGGCGCTTCCCGGAAGGCTCCGGCTTTTTCCCGCCAGGTTGGCGTTTCAACCCGGGCAGGGCCAGCTTGAGCACCTCGTCCAGGCTGCTTACCGGGTGAATCTTTATCTGCCGCAGAAGTTCCGCCGGAATATCCTCAAGGTCTTTTTCATTTTGCTTGGGAATGATGGCCTGTTTGATTCCGCGAGCTACAGCGGCGAGGATTTTTTCCTTGATGCCGCCAACGGGCAGGACACGGCCGCGCAGGGTGAGCTCTCCGGTCATGCAAAGGTCCGAACGGCAAGGCTTGCCGCTCAGGGCGGAAATCAAGGCCGTGGCCAGAGTTACGCCGGCTGACGGGCCGTCTTTCGGAGTGGCCCCCGCCGGAACGTGAACGTGCATATCCAGGCGCGAGGCGAATTCCCCCTCCAGACCCAAAGATTCGGCGTGCGCCCTGGCGTAGCTTACCGCGGCCTGGGCGCTTTCCTTCATAACGTCGCCAAGCTGGCCGGTAAGGATAAGCGCGCCCTTGCCGGGCATGGTGCTTACTTCCACGTTCAGCACCTCGCCCCCGTGCGGGGTCCAGGCCAGCCCAAGGGCCGCGCCGGGGCTGAGCAGGGAATCCAGCTCCTCATCGATGAAACGCGGCGCTCCCAAAAGTTCATGCACCATTTTTCCGGTAACCTTGAACTTTCCTTTCGCCCCTTCAGCCCGCTTGCGGGCGAGTTTGCGGCAAATGGCCCCTATTTCCCGCTCCATGTTGCGCAGCCCGGCCTCGCGGGTATAGCCGTTGATGATCATTTGCAAAACCGAGTCGTCAATGGTCACGTCTCCGTCTTTCAGGCCGTTCTCCTCAACCTGGCGCTTCAGGAGAAAACGGCGGGCTATGGCCAGTTTTTCCTGCAAGGTGTAGCCCGGCAGCCGGATAACTTCCATGCGGTCGCGCAACGGGCCGGGTATGGTGTCCAGGTGGTTGGCCGTGCAGATGAACATTACCTTCGAAAGGTCGAAAGGAACGTTCAGGTAATGGTCGCTGAAAGAAAAATTCTGTTCAGGGTCCAGCACCTCCAGCAGGGCCGACGACGGGTCTCCCCTGAAATCCGCGCCTATCTTGTCAACTTCATCCAGCATAATTATGGGATTGCGCGTTCCGGCCTGTTTGATGGACTGGATGATGCGGCCTGGCATGGCCCCGACATAGGTGCGCCGGTGCCCGCGTATTTCCGCTTCGTCTCGCATGCCGCCTAAAGACATGCGGTGGAACTTGCGGCCCATGGCCCTGGCGATGGAGCGGCCAAGAGAAGTCTTGCCCACGCCGGGAGGCCCCACAAAGCAAAGGATGGGTCCTTTCGACTTGGGGTTTAGCTTGCGCACGGAAAGATATTCCAAAATGCGGTCTTTAACCTTTTCAAGGCCGTAATGGTCTTCGTCCAGAATGCTCTTGGCCTTGATGATGTCCAGGGTATCGCGCGAAAGCACGGACCAGGGCAGGTCGGCCAGCCATTCAAGGTAGGTGCGCAGCACTGACGATTCGGAAGAATCGCTGTGCATGGAGGCCAGGCGCTTGAGCTGCTTGTCGGCCTCTTTGCCCACTTCTTTGGGCAGTTTGGCTTTTTTCAGGGCTTCGGCCAATTCGTCGATATCCCCGCCGTCCGCCCCCGCGTCGCCAAGTTCCTGCCTTATGGCCTTGAGCTGCTCGCGCAGGAAATAGTCCCGCTGGGCCTTGTCCATACCCTCGCGGGCGCTTTCCTGGATATGGGCCTGCATTGAAACCAGCTCTACCTCTTTCGCCAGGTACTTGTTCACCATGGAAAGGCGCTTCATAGGGTCAAGGCATTCAAGCAGGTTCTGCGCGTCAGGGTTTTTAAGGTGCAGGTTGGCGGCAATAAGGTCTGCAAGGCGGCCAGGATGGTCAACGCTGTTCAAAACCGAACTGATTTCCGGGCTGTGCATGCCCCGCGTGATCAGAATTTTTTCGCTCTGTTCCCTGGCTGCCCGGAGCATAGCCTCAACTTCAATTCCTGAGGGATATTCCTCCGCCTCCGGCAATACCTGGACGCGGGCGTTCAAATAAGGTCTGGAAGAGGTGAAAACATCGGCGTAGGCCCGGGTTACGCCCTGCACCAGCAGCTTGAGCCTGCCGTCCGGCAGCTTGAGCATGCGCAAAACGGTCACTACCGTGCCTATGTTATACAGGTCTTCCGGCGAGGGGGTTTCCACGTTCTCTTTTTTCTGGGTCAGAATAAGCATGTAGCGGTTATCGCCTGCAAGGGCGGCTTCCACAGCCTTGATTGAAGATTCCCGCCCGACAAAAAGCGGCAAAATCATATAATTGAAAATGACCACGTCGCGCACCGGCAAAACCGGCATTAAATCGGGAATATTGTCCGGCAGCCCGTTTCCGTCTTCGCCATGTTCCACAATGGAAGAATGCGCCGGACCGCCGGTTCCGCTCTTTTCAGCCATGGCGACGCCGGGCGCTTCCTCCGCGCCCTCCCCTTCAGAATCCAGCATGTCTCCGAAGCTTACATGCTCAAAAAAATCATCTTTGTTATCGTCATCGCTCATATATAAACACCTCGCATATGGAGTGATTTTACTATGCCCTTCAATTCATCAGCCCGTCTTTGAAAACACTGAAGCAGGAAGAATCAGACACTATCACGTGGTCCAGAAAACGCAGCCCGACCTGGCGGGCCGCTTCTTTCAGCATGTTTGTGGCCTGAAGGTCAGCCTTAGAAGGACGCGCGTTTCCCCCCGGATGATTATGCACAAGCACGAAACCAGAGGCCTTGAGAGCCAGGGCGCGGGCTACGATATCCCTTGGCTGCATCATGGTGTGGTCAAGTGTGCCCCGGTTCGCCATCTCCCATTGCAGCAGCCTGTTCTGCGTATCCACATAAGCCACCCAGTTTTCTTCATGCTGGCAGGAAGCCAAACGCAGGCGGGCCATTTCCCCCACGGCTTCCGGCGTGGCCAAAACTTCGCGCCGGCGCACCGGAGCTTCCGCATAACGGCACCTTATTTCATTCAAAAGCGTCCAGAACAGGGCCAGTGAAGGCCCGAAGCCGACAACGGCCAGAAGCTCGGTTTTAGGGGCGTCGAGAACGCCGCGCATGGACTGAAAGCGGTCCAGAAGATCTTTGGCCAGCGGCTTTGTGTCCTGCCGCTGCAACACATACCCCAAAAGCAACTCCAGAAGCTCATAGTCCGCCATCTGGGCTGATGAGTTCTCCAAGCGCTCTCTGAGGCGCTTCCTGTGGCCGTGGTAGTGCATTGCAATAAGGTAAGTACATTATGAAAACTGGCAAGAGGAAAACTTGTCTTTGGCGGAAAAGTTCCGGCAATAAGAATTTCCGCTTTCAACATGGCGAACGCGCGTTCCGCCTGAATTTTAACCTTGAGTATTTCAACGGAAAATAGTAGAAACATTAACTGGTTAAAAAAAGTCTTGACTTTTTCAAGATTTTCAGCGCTACGTTTTTAATAAAATCAATAAAATGATATCGATAGGGTGAAATTCATGCGCATAGGCTTTGTGCTCTGGAGCCTCGGAATGGTCAAGGGCGGCATTGAGCGCCTTGGCGTCAATATCGCGCGGGCCATGCTTGAACGCGGCCACGAACCGCTTGTTTTTTACCAGGGCCGCAACGGGGACCTTCCGCCGCTTTATCCCGTCAGCCCCGGAATAAAGATGATCAACCTCCAGCTTTCCGGGGAGGAATCCATAGGGAAAGCCAGGGAGAAGATTGTAAAATCAAAGCCGGACGTCCTCTGCGCCATGTTTTCCTGGGCCGACTTGCTCTGGTTTCCCGCCCTTATGAACGGCAGCGGCATCCCCCTGCTCATTTCCGAACACAATCACCCGCGCATAATCGAAAACGAACGCTGGAATACATACGAACGCACGGCCTGCATGGCCGGGGCGGACCGCATTCACGTTCTCATGCCGGACTTCAAAAATATGTTTCCCGACTTTTTGCAAGAGCGCATCATGGTCATCCCCAACCCGGCCGAACCGCCTTGCCCGGCAGACCCCAGACGGGACGCGGCGGAAAGAAAAAAACTTCTCGCCGTGGGCCGCCTTGACGACGGGCATAAACAGTTTTCCCTGCTCATAGAAGCCTTCGCCCTGCTCGCCGGACAGTTTGCCGACTGGGACCTGCACATCTGCGGCGACGGCGGCCATATGCCTCTTTATGAAAACCTTATTCAAAAACACGGCCTTGCCGGGCGCGCTTTCCTGCACGGCCGGGTGGAGGATGTGGACGAATTCTACGCCACCAGCCATATTTTCTGTATTCCATCGCGCTATGAAGGCTTCGGCCTGGTAACGGTGGAAGCGCAGCGCCATCACCTTCCGGCCGTTGGTTTCGCCGGCTGCACGGCCACCAACGACATTATACGGCACGGCGAAAACGGCATTCTGGCCCCGGAAATGACCGCCGCCGCGCTAGCTGCGGGCTTGCGCCAGCTTATGCGCTCGGAATCGATGCGTAAAAGGCTGGGCGAACGGGGCGCGGAAATGCTTGACCGCTACGCGCCGGACAAAATTTACGGCCAATGGGAGCGAATGCTGATTGAAACCGCCGCCATGAAGGGAAAAACCCGCCTGATGTACAAGGATGACTCAGAAGAAAAAGCGGCGGAAATCCACCTGCGTGAAATTTTAACCCGCCCGCACCCTTTCGCCCCCTTCAACCACCAGATGATTCAGGAAAAAGACAAGCTGCTGCGCCAGTTTTACCAGGTCCTGAAGCAAAACAACCTGGCCGGGTAAGGAGTTTAACTTGTGCCCTGAACTTTCTATAATAACTTGCTGTCACAACGAAGAACGCTACCTGCCGGAGTGCCTGAAAAGCCTTAACCTGAAAGAACACCCGGAATGGGAAGTCATTGTGATTGACGACGCCTCAACCGACAAGAGCCGGGAAATATTGGCGTTTTTCAAAAAGAAATTCGACAACCTGCGCGTACATGAACTGGATTATAACGTAGGCCTTGCCTCTGGAAGGAATCTGGCGATGATGTTGGCGCAAGGCGAATATTTGGCCTTTCTGGATGCCGATGACTATGTTGACGCCGGCGTTCTTAAAGAAAAGATCGATTTGGCGAAGGCCAGTAAAGCCGACATCGCCGTAAGCGGGCACAGCCGGCTTTACGACAGCGGCCTCTCGCTCCTTCCCCTCTCGGCGGAAGAATACGCCGGGCCGGTTGCCATGTGCATGTACCTCATGCGCGCCTTCGCCTCATGGGGAAGTTGGACCGGAATCTACAGGCGCGAGCATTTGTTGCGCCATCACTGTCTGTTTGCCGCTGGCCTTCTCTATGAAGACGTCATCTTTTGCCTGAATGCGCATTATAACGCCGCCAAAGTCATAACCACCCAAGAACCTTTTTACGTTTACCGCTGCAATAACAATTCCATCACCAGAGGCAAAACGGATACCGTGCTGCACCTGATGAGTTCAGCCCGCCTGTATTTTGACATGGTCACATTCATAAAATCCAGGCCGCCCCATCCGATGTTCCAGCTGGCCTTCGACAAAGCGCTTGAAATATTGACGATGGACCATTTGCCGCGCATGCGCAAGGCCATGGAGCGGAATTTGCATAAAAATTCTCCGGATGTATGGAGCGAATTCGCGTTTTATATGAACTCCCACGATTCCGACTTTTCCCGGGCGGTTTTAGACATGGCCGGGCGCTGACTGGAGAACTGATGAAATTTTCTGTTATCATGGCCACATACAACGCGGAAAAATTTCTGCCCCGCGCCTTGGCTTCCGTTGTGAACCAGTCTTACCCCAACTATGAAATCGTTGTGCAAGACGGCGGTTCGAAAGACGGCACCTTGAAAATCCTTGAAGAATTCGGCCCGGCCGTGAAACTTCAAACAGAGCCGGACAAGGGAATTTACGACGCCTGGAACAAGGCCGTCGCCCGAGCTACCGGCGATTGGGCCATTTTTCTCGGAGCGGACGACTGCCTTGCGGGAACCGACCTTTTCGTGCGCGCCAAGCTTCACCTCAAACAGTTGCCGAAAGATGTCGTTTTTGCTTACGGCGCGGTCTTGCGCGGGCAAAACGGGCAGGTTACGCGCATAGACAACCGCCCCTTGCCGCTGGTGTATCATAAAATCATTGAAGGTATGGGAATTCCCTGGCCGGCCACGTTCACCAGGGTTACCGCCCTCAAGGCCAACCCCTTTGACCCGTCTTTCAAAATTGCCGGAGACTTCGACCTGGCGGCCCGGCTTATCACGTCCGGCAACCTGGCACGCCTGCCGTTGGCAGTATCTTACATGGAAGAAGGCGGCGTAAGCGAGAAGAAGGAAAATTTCTGCCTGCGCCACGAAGAATGCGCCCGTATAATTTTCAAGCATATTCTGCCTAAGGCGCAAGACCTGGTTTTCGGCAACGTGAACAACTATTTCGAACTGGATATGCATCTGGAGAGGGTGTGACGGCATGCATGAACACGGCAACACCGGAAAAAAACGGTTCCTGAACCTGGGCTGCGGCCCGGCTTTTCATCCGGAATGGGTCAACGTGGACTTCAGCGACCAGGGCGGAGCGGTTGTCGCCTATAACCTGCGCCTCGGCATTCCTTTCGCTGACAACACCTTTGAAGTCGTTTATCACTCCCATGTTCTGGAACACTTCAATAAGGATGAAGCCGAATACTTTATTGAAGAATGTTTTCGGGTATTGCGCCCGGGAGGTCTTTTGCGCGTGGTCGTGCCTGACCTTGAAAATGTGGCCAAGGCTTATCTGCAAACTCTTGACGACGCCCGCAACGGCTCTGTTGAGGCTGAAGAAAAGCACCAATGGATGCTCATAGAATTGCTTGACCAAATGGTACGGCAGGAAAGCGGCGGCAAGATGCTTGAATATTGGCTGCAACAGCCTATGCCCGCTGAAAAGTTTGTGCTTGAGCGCATGGGGCAAGAGGCTGAACGAGTTATTGCAAATTCGCATAAAGCCGGCTTCAACGCTTCAACACCGCAAAGGGATGCCGCCCCCTTGAGGAATTTCAATCCGGCGTTCATTAACAGCGGCGAGCTGCACCGCTGGATGTATGATGAATTTTCGCTGGCCGCGCTTCTGCGGCGCAAAGCCTTTATTGACGTTGGCAGGCTGAATTATGACGATTCACGGCGCGAAGACATCATTTCTTACGGCCTTGACCGTACTGAAACAGGCCGCATGCGCAAACCATATTCATTAGTAATGGAAGCCGTGAAACCGCCACGGGAAATCGCGGATATAAGGCTGTCGGTATTATCCACCGCTGACTCCGGCGGGGCCGGAATCGCCGCCCTGCGTCTTCATGAAAGCTTGCTCGGATCTAAAATTTCAAGCCTTATGTATGTCGCTTCGCAAAAGAAAAAAACGCCGGGCGTCTACTTGCTGCCCACTCCAACCCAGCCAATCAGCGTAAACCCGGCCGGAGAGGTGGATCTGGCCGGAAGGAATGCATATAACCGTCAGCGCCACAACATTATTGAAAGCCGCTATCCTGATCATCCATGGATCGAATATTTCACCGTTCCTGGGCAATGCGGCAACATTGAGACCCTGCCCTTCATGGATGATTTCGACGTAATAAACCTTAACTGGATTTCCGGATTTATCGATCCGGGCATGTCGCTAAAAGCGCTGAAAAACAAACCGGTCATCATTACGGTTCACGACATGAACCCGTTCACAGGCGGATGTCATTATAGCGGAACCTGCACCGCTTACGCCGCGCATTGCGGTTCATGCCCTTTGCTCGGCTCCACGGACCCTGAAGATCTGTCGTTCGCGACATGGCGAAGCAAAATGCGCGCTTTCAGGGAAATGAACATACATGTTGTCTGCACGACGCATTGGATGGCGGAAAAAGTCTCCGCAAGCAGCCTTCTGGGCAAATTCCCCGTTCACGTCATTCCTTACGCCTTGCCGCTTGATATATTTCGCCCGCTTAACCGCAAACTTATCCGCAAAGAATTCAATTTCGCGCAGGAAGATTTCATTCTTATGTTTTCCGCGCAATCTCTCGGAAACCAGCGTAAAGGCGCAAAATATGTGTTAGAGGCTATGCGCCGCCTTGCTGAAACTCCACTTGCCTCCAAAACCAGGATATTGCTCTTAGGTGATAATCCGCCAGCCGAGTTGCTGGCTACCGGCATAAAAACAGAGACCGCCGGGCATGTGAACGACCCTGAAAAATTGGCTATTTTCTATAATGCGGCTGACGCCCTGCTCTTCCCTTCTCTCGAGGAAGCTTACGGTCAGGTGACCACCGAAGCCATCGCCTGCGGCACTCCGACAATCGCCTTCGCTTCCGGCGGAATACCGGAAACCATCGAACACCGTAACACGGGATGGCTGGCGGAAACCGGAAATTTAGAAAACTTCCTGGCAGGCATCCACTGGGCGGAGCAGGAACGCGGCAAGCCTGACCTGCACCTGCGTTGCCGGGCTGCGGCCCTGGAGCGTTGGAGCTTTCAAAAGACCACGCAGAAATTTATCGATTTGATTTATCAAATTCGTTCCTGAAAATTTTTACAAGACCGGAGCGGCGAATAAAATGAAAGTATTGGGTTTCGGGCAACACGCCATTTCAACGGACTTGCACGGCTATTATGACCTGGCTATATTGCAAAGCCTCTCTTTGCGCGGAGCCGAGGTTTTCTATTATGCCTGCCCCGGATTGGAAATTTGCGATTTGTTCACTCCGCCTGGCAAGTTTCAAAATTGCGCCAACTGTATTGAAAAAAGCTTTTCCATAGCCAGGAAGCTGAATTTCAAGCTGCTTGACATGAAAAATTTTATGCGCCCGAACGATGATGAAGTGATAGCCAACTGGCTTGCGTCACTTGACGCGCTGAATTTGCCGCAAGCGAAATTCGGCCGATTCCCTATCGCCGACTGGGTTATGTCGTCTTTCAACACAACTTTTGGCACACCTCAGTATAGCCCCAGCGACCCTCTGCATGTAAAAATTTTCCTGCTCTATCTCGCAGCCGGGTTGCGTCTGGCGCTATACAGTTCAAGAATAATGGAAGGCTTTACCCCGGAGGACCGGTTGCTTTTGTATAATGGCCGTATGTCGATAAGCAATATTCCGCGGCAAATCGCGCTCGAAAAACATATACCCGTCTATCTGCATGAACGCGGCGTTAAATATGGTACGAGGATGCTTATAAAAAACGGGCCGCTTTATGACATGTCCAGGGATCAGGCGCATTTGGAGGCTTGGAAAGACATGCCGTTACAGACTGAAGAACTGAAAAACGCCCATGCCTATTTTGAAGGCAGGGAACACGGCAATGTGAACGTTTTAAATTGGACTTCATATCTTGCGCCCAAAAAAGGCTCCGAGGCTGTAAGACAAAATTTTCAGTTGGATGACGCCAAAAAGCTTTGGGTTGTCTTCACCTCTTCCACTGATGAAATCGTCGGGCAGGAAGTTATTTCCCCTGATGCCTGCTTTGACTCCCAACATCACTGGCTGATGCACCTTGTCAAGTTCATGCGAGAGATAAATGGCGCCCACCTTATTATAAGGGCTCACCCACGCCTGGCGAAAACCGCAAGTTCCTGGGAATATTCCTTCTTTAAAACGCTTAAAGAAAGATACGGAAACATTACAGTGGCGCTTCCGGACAGCCATGTGAATTCATATGATTTAATGAACGCGGCGGATGCCGGAATTGTATTTTTGTCAAGCTGCGGTTACGAAATGGCGAGAAAAGGAAAACCGATCATTGTCGGCGGAGACGCCTGGTATAAAAACCTGCCCGGTTTCATTCAGGCCGACACGCCTGAGAAACTTAAAGACGGCCTGCAAAAACTGCAAAATTTACCGGCAGGCCACTATGATCATCTAATCGCCCGCAGCGCCTACAGGTTTGTAAACTTCATGAACACAGCCCGGGGGCTTCAATTTTCCACTATAAAAACTCTTACCTATAATACCGCGCAGCCGGCATATTCATCGTCAGAAGAGCTGCTGCCCGGAAAAGACCCCGCGCTTGATTATTTTTGCGAGCATATCATCGCCGGGGACGACCCCTTGCTGTACCCGCCTGAACAGTACAAGACGCGTACGACAGAAGACGAAGACAATTGGGAACAATATCACCAATAATATACACTTAATATACACTGAAATAAAGTTGGATTCATGCAAACTATCCTCATAATAGGCGGGGCCGGCTACATAGGCTCACACACGGCAATGGCGCTGCAAAAAGCCGGGTACGACGTTCTGGTTATGGACGACCTTTCCACCGGCCACCCGGAATTCCTGCGTTTCGGCAGGCACGTTTCGGGCGATATCGGCGACCGGGCCTTGCTGGATAAAGTGTTTGCGGAAAACGACGTTGCGGCGGTCATGCATTTCGCCTCGTTCATAAACGTGGGCGATTCCGTCAGAACGCCCCTGCCCTACTACCACAATAACTTCTGCAATACTCTTACCCTGTTGCAAGCCATGCTGGAGCATAAGGTGAACCGTTTCATCTTCTCCTCAACCTGCGCCATTTACGGCGAGCCGGAGTGGCTTCCGCTTACGGAAGACCACCCGCAAAACCCCATAAATCCATATGGGCGCACCAAACTGGCTGTGGAGTGGCTTTTGGAAGACCTGGCCCGCGCGCATGACTTCACCTACGCCGCCCTGCGTTATTTCAACGCGGCCGGAGCCGCCCCGGCAGAGCTGAACGCCGCCATCGGCGAATGGCATGATCCGGAAACCCACCTTATTCCGCTGGTGCTGCAAGCGGCGCTTGACCCGGCGAAAAGCATCAAGGTGTTCGGAGATGATTACCCGACTCCAGACGGAACCTGCGTCCGCGACTATATCCATGTTTGCGACCTTGCGGACGCGCATGCGCTGGCCCTGGAACGCCTGCTCTGCGGCAAGCCTTCCATCGCCTGCAACCTTGGCAATGGAAACGGATATTCAGTGAAGGAACTGATTGAATGCGCCCGTAAGGTCACCGGCCGGCCCATAAAAATGGAGATCGCCCCACGCCGCCCGGGCGACCCGCCGCAACTGGTGGGCGACGCGGCCAAAGCGAAAAATGAATTGGGCTGGAAGCCGAAATTCGCGGACCTGGAAACAATTATTAAAACCGCGTGGGATTGGGAGCAAAAACGAAACGGCCTTGCCATTTGAAACCTCAAATAGGCAAAACCGCTCGGGTTAGACGCTGAAAACCCTCCGCGCGATCCTTCAGGGGCGCTTCGATCTTGATAAAGCCGGGGCGCCCAGTTTTATATCCCCCAAAAAGTCCTGCCGCGCACCAGTTCCTGTCCGTCAGCCTCCCGGAAGAGGCCGTGGATAAATTCGCCCGGTTTATCGCCAGAGGCGCCGCGCGCGATAACCGTATCGCCGTAAAGGCCCTCAGCCCGGAAGATGATTTCCAGCCCTTTCAAAGAAGAAGCTTTTTCCTGCCCGGAAAAAGGCGCGGATTCCACAATCCAGTCTATGAACCGGACATTGTTGACATGGCGGTTTCTGTCTATGTCGGCCAGACGCACCGGGAACGAGCCAAGCACTGGCCCGTCAGCCTGGGCCGGAATGCGCCAGTCCGCCTCGTCCATGACCCTTTCGGCGTTGACAGGGCGCAAATCGCTTATGAAAGAAGGTATGCGCTCCAGTTTTCTGGTTTCAAGATTCACGATAACCCATTGGGTTATGCCCCGTGCCAGAACCTGCCCGTCCGGCCCGTACATGATGAAATCGCGCCGGAACTGAAGTTTCTGGATATCCACCGGCCAGGTGGAAAGGCGAATTTCCTCTCCGGCTTGCGGCGCGCCCATAACTTCAAGCTGCAAGCGGGCCAGCACCCAGGTTATCCCCTCACTTTGCAACCGTTCGACTGAAAGCCCAAGGGCGTCGGCATGGCGCCCGGCCGATTCTTCCATGAAGTTGCATAAAGTCTGCACGGGCGCGCGTCCGCTGTAGTCAACCTCGTAGCCGCGCACCCGGTAATGGTCGTTAAACACCCAAATACGGTCCATCGCGCTGTTAATCCTTCAGTTCTCTGGTTGCATGAAAAAAATTAGCGGATATCAGCTTTGCAACGGGTAGCGGCCGCAGGTGAACTTCGCGCCTTCCGGACAATAGCCTAACTTCTCGCAACGCGCCCCGGCCACGGCGAAAACCTCCGGCAGGGCTTCACGGCAAAGCCTGAGCATTTGCAAGGCCATTCTTCTTATTTCCCACTGCGCCCTGGAACAGCAGCGCTGCTCGAAAAAGTTGAACAGCGAACGGCAGTTCATGGTCAGCACAATGCGAGTTTCCGCAGCCTGAGGCAAAACAAAACGCGCGTCTTCAGCCGCTTTTCCGGCTTGCCCGTCTTGCTCGAGCAGCGTTTTCAAATCTTTGTAAGTATCGCGCAGGTAATCCATGCACTCCGTAAAGCGCCGGCTGGCCTCCGGGTTCCGGCTTATAGCAGGCGGCACTATGTAATTAAAACAGCTCGCGTCCACATAACGCTGGCTCTGCTGTGAATAGGAAGCCAGCCTGTGCCGCACCAGCTGGTGCGTCAAGGCCCGTGAAACGCCTTCCGCCGCAAAGGTGAAAGAAACATGCTCAACAGGGCTTACATGGCCTGAATCCAACACGCCGCTCACAAATTCGGCCTGTTTTTCCCGTGAAAGTTCGCCTGAAAGAAGGCGCGGCCACATGTCGGCCACGAAGCCGGCATGGTAACATTGCCGGAAGGCAGCGTAAATCAGTGCCAATGGTTCCGGCGTATGGGCCAGAAGTTCTACTTTAAGGCTGGTTTGCGGCATGGGCGCTCCAATCAGGGCTTGTTGCTTCTGGTGTCTACGATAACAACGTTAATCTGGGTCGGGTCAAGCTTTATCAGCTCAACGTCCTTGGGCAGCACCGGCCTCACCTGCGCGGTAAAGGTTCCGGCCCGGAGACGGGCTGCGTCAAGGCTTATCATTACGCCCAGAGACTTCAGAAATTCGGGATCTTGCGCCTTGGAAGCCGGAACGCTCACCGTTATGGTGGCGGAACCGTCCGACAGCCTGGCGGCGAAGGGCAAGGGCACGTCCGCCGCGATTTCTTTATTCAGGGTAATATTTTTACGGCGCTGGGCAAGTTCGAATTCAACGTCAACCTTATTCACGGAAAGTTGTATGCTGTCTGGGGCGATAAGCTCGCATTCGAGCGTTCTGGGCCCCAGTTTGCCGTAATCGCCTACTTTCATGTTAAAAGAAAAACTTTCAAACTTGCGCAGCTCTCTGGCCGTGCCGCGCAGAACCACGCTTGAGGGCTTGAGGGTGAGGTTCTGCACGTATATATCCGGCGGAAGCTGCCCGTAAACCGGATTCAGCGGCACCGTTTTTTCCGTTACAGCTTCCACCGTGAGCTGCAATTTTTTCGGATTTATGTCGATAACTTCATAAACCCCGGTAAAATATGGCATCTGGTCTTTGCTGATAGGCACTTCAACAGCGCCGCGCGTGATATTGGAAAGATCCATACGGATGAAATGTTCGCGCCCCTGCAGACTGGTTCTCAGGCCTTTGGCGGTGCGCACCAGAACGGAAATTTTGTCTTCAAGGCCTTTCACAACGGTAAGGTCGGTCGGGATATTGGTGTAAACCACCTTAACGTCAACCCAAACCTCCACTTTTTCCTTGCCGGTAACATTGTACCACAGCCCCAGGGCCAGAATGAAGGCTAAAAGGAGCGGTTTCCCATGCGTTTCAAAAGAAAACGAAGAGACATGATGTTTCATGACGTCCGCCTTTTTTCCATAACCGCGCTCAGGCTGCGCTGCAACGCCTGCCCTTCCAGCAGGCCGCTCAAATGCCCGTTAACGGCGATGCGTATGCTGCCTTTTTCCTCAGACACAACTATAACCACGGCGTCTGTTTCTTCCGTGATGCCCAGGGCGGCCCTGTGCCTGGTTCCGTAGTCCTGTTTTCCCTGCACGCCTGAAGCCAGGGGCAGTATGCACCCGCCGGCCGCAATTTTATCGGAATTCACCACCATGGCTCCGTCATGCAAAGGAGAACCGGGCCAGAAAATGGTGCAGATTAGTTCACTGGTCACAGTGGCGTTTATTTGCACCGCCTTTTCGGTAACGTCTCCGAGCGGGGTGCCGCGCTCGAAAACAATCAGGGCGCCGATGCGGTGTTTGGATAGATACTGCGTGGCCTTGCAAATTTCCTGAATCACCGGGCTGACCGAGTTTTTGTCTTTGCGGAAGAACCAGCGCTGGTGTGAGCCCATACGGTTGAGAGCCGCGCGTATGTCGCGCTGAAAAACGATAATGACCACCAGGAAAAGGTAGCTTAAAAAACCGTCCAGCAGCCAGTTAAGAGTGCTTATACCGAAAAATCCCGACAGGAAATGCAAAATCATTATCCCGATAAGCCCCATAATAGCGGTTATGGCGCGCGTCCCCTTGATCATCAGAATTAACTGATAAAGCAGCAGGGTCACAAGAATAATGTCCGCTATGTCACGCCAGCCTATGCTCAAAGGCGCAAGATCGGCTAATATCATAACAGTGCTTCGGTTGTTTGATTGTTAAGGGCCGTAAAGGCGAAAACTGATTTCGCCAGCCCGGTTCCGGCAACTTCAGCCAGTTTCAATGCTTCCTTCGCGCCCTTCACGGCATGCACGCGGTGAACCTGAACTCCGGCCGAGGCAAGCAGCGCGGTGAGAACGTGTGTTGCCTCGTCTCTCTCATCAATCCCAAGCCCAAGAAGCTCTCCGAATAAAGATTTGCGTGAAATTCCCAGATAAAGCGGACGCCCAAGGGCATGGAACCTGGCGATATTTTTCAGCAAAAGCAAATTATGGCGCGTGGTTTTCCCAAAACCGATGCAGGGATCAAGGGCGATATGCTCTTCCGGCAGCCCGGCTTTGACCAGTTCCTCAAGGCGTGCCGCAAAATGGGCGTAAATCTCCTCCACCACGTTTCCGTAAACCGGAGCATTCTGCATAACGGCGGGACGTTCCGGGCAATGGCCCAAAACAAAGGCGGGTTTGAAGCAAGCTACAACTTCGGCCATGGCCGGGTCAAAAGTTCCGCCGGAAATATCATTGACCATTTCCACCCTGAAGCCTTTGTCTTCAAGCTCAAGGGCCGCCCTGGCGGTTGAAGCCCGCCAGGTGTCGACTGAAACGGCAAAAGGCGCGGACCCTTCGGAAATATTATTTTCTTTTCTGAATTCAGGCGAAAGCAACCCGCGCAGCAAGGGCAAAATCCTGTTCTGTTCTTCCTCCGGGCCTATTTCAGCCGCGCCGGGGCGGGTCGATTCGCCCCCAACGTCGATAATATCGGCCCCCTCGGACAAAAGGGCGGCGGCTTTGCCCAAAAGTTGCTCCACAAACGCTGATGTTTCGAGCCCTTCGCCAAAGAATCCGTTCAAGCCGTCGGAAAAGGAATCCGGAGTCGCATTCAAGATTCCGGCAACGCAACACGGCGGAAAAGACAGTTCTTTACCGCCGCGCATACGCCAGATAATTTTTGAAGCCATGGCCTGCAATCCAGACGGCTGTGCCGTCCTGACCGGACGGCACAGCCGCGTTGTTTATTCATCTTCTTTTTTTCCGTCAGGTTCCGCGTCTTGATCGGCCTGAGGGTCAACCGGCCGCGGCGCTTCACCGTGCGGCCCGTAAAGGCCGGTATCCTTGCGCGGCTCCGGATTTTCACTTTCTAAAAAGAAATCTTCTTCCGCTTCCACCGGGGCGGCGTTTTTTTCCGTTTCAGAAGAAACGCGCATTCCCTCCGCGCCGGAACTTGGCCGCCCGGCTGTGGCCTCGCTCATCGGCTCTCCCTTGATCAGGGCCTCCACGTCCGCCCCGCTGAGGGTTTCATGCTCCATAAGGGCATCAGCCACGCGGTGCAGGGTTTCTATATTCTGACGCAACAGGTCTTCCGCCCTGCGCATGGCGGTGGTGATGAAGCGCTTCACTTCCTCGTCCACCAAACGGGCGGTTTCTTCGCTGTGTTCGCGGTTGCTCACCCATTCACGCCCGATAAACACTTCCTGATTATGGTCGCCTATGGCAACCGGCCCTATAATGTCGCTCATGCCCCACTGGCAAACCATGGCCCGGGCGCGCTGGGTGACATGCTTTATGTCGGCTCCGGCCCCGGTGGTGACGGCTTTGAACACTATCAGCTCAGCCGCCCTTCCGCCGAGGGCCATGGTAAGTTCGCTTTCCAGGCCGTCTCTGGTCAGGGTGGGCTTGTTGTCTTCGGGCAGGGACATGGTTACGCCCAAAGCCCGCCCGCGTGGAATTATTGTGACCTTATGCAGGGGGTCGGTATGCGGCAGCAGCAGGTTAAGGATGGCATGCCCGGCCTCATGGTAAGCCGTGTTGCGGCGCTCTTCGTCCGTGAGCACCATCGTGCGGCGTTCCTTGCCCATGATAAGTTTGTCGCGGGCGTATTCAAAGTCGGACATATTAAGGAAATCTTTGGAATTTTTGGCGGCTTGCAGGGCGGCCTCGTTTACCAGGTTTTCCAGGTCGGCCCCGGAAAAACCCGGCGTGGCCCTGGCTATAACGTCAAGGTTGACGTCAGGCCCGAGCGGCGTGCGCTTGGCGTGCACGTCAAGTATCTGCCTGCGCCCCTTGATGTCAGGGGTGGAGACCACGACCTGGCGGTCGAAACGGCCCGGGCGCAGCAGGGCGCTGTCGAGCACGTCAGGGCGGTTGGTGGCAGCTATCAGGATAACGCCTTCATTCGCCTCAAAGCCGTCCATTTCAACCAGAAGCTGGTTCAAGGTCTGCTCGCGCTCGTCGTGCCCGCCCCCAAGGCCGGCCCCGCGCTGGCGGCCCACGGCGTCAAGTTCGTCAATAAAAATAAGGCAGGGGGCGTTTTTCTTGCCCTGCCCGAAAAGGTCGCGCACACGGGAAGCGCCCACGCCGACAAACATTTCAACAAAATCTGAACCGGAAATGGAGAAAAACGGAACTCCGGCCTCACCGGCCACGGCCTTCGCCAAAAGGGTCTTGCCGGTTCCCGGAGGGCCGACCAGAAGCACGCCTTTGGGAATGCGCCCGCCCAGTCTCGTGAATTTGCGGGGGTTGGAAAGAAAATCGACAACTTCCGTAAGTTCTTCTTTAGCTTCGTCCACCCCGGCGACATCGGCAAAGGTGACCACAGGGCCGTCCGGAGAGGCCATTTTAGCCTTGGAGCGCCCGAATGACATGGCCTTTCCGCCGCCGCCCTGCATCTGGCGCATGAAAAACACCCAAACGCCGATAAGAAGCAACATGGGCAAAGACGATATCAGTAAGCTGATATACCAGGGAGATTCCGCCGGCGGCTCAGCCTTTATCTTTACATTGCGCGCCTGCAGCCGCTCCACCATGGACGGATCGTCAGGGGAGTAAGAACGCAGGGTGGTATCGTCGGAGTTTTTCGCGATAAGGTTGCGGCCCTGAATGGAAACTTCCTTTATTTTGCCGTTATCAACCATTTCCATGAAGTCGCTGTAAGGTATTTCCGTTGTGGCCTGCTGGCGCGGAAACATATTGAACAGCGTTACCATCAACATAGCGATAACGCCCCAAAGCAGCAAATTTTTATAAAACGGATTCAATATACCCTCCAACCTGGGTCAATTTGCCAACCGGCGTTTCATACCTTTTCCTCAACCGGCATATCTTATCCCATTATCTCCGTGCAGACCAGTCCTTTTTTAGCGTCACGGCGCCGAGGTCAAAAGCGAAAGGCGCGGAACAAGGCTTGTGCGGCGTAAAATAACACAGGATATGGAAATGTAAATAGAGCCGCGGCTATCTTCCGCCCCCCTTTACATTTTTTCCGGACGCCTTAATTTAAAAAAGCGGCATTCGGTCTGATGAAGCAAGAAAAGGCTTGCCAAAGTCATTAATTGGCAGTATGAAGCAAGCTTCAATTTGACCACGATCCTCTTTTAGGAGTTATTTAAAAAATGAAAGACGCCATTCATCCCAAAACTTATAAGGCCAAAATATCCTGCGCTTGCGGCAATGAAATTGAAGCGCTTTCCTGTAAGGGCGAGCAGGTGCATGTGGAAATATGCTCCAACTGCCACCCTTTTTATACCGGAAAACAGCGTTTTGTCGACACCGCCGGGCGTATTGACCGCTTCCGCAAAAAATACGCCAACGTCGCGAAGTAGCTTTGCCTTTTAGCCAGACACGCCTTTCGGACGCGCCCGCCCGGAATTAACCGGGCCTGAGCTTAGCCGCCAGGCGTCTTTTATGCGGCAAATTGGCAGATACTTAAAAAGCCCCGGTTTGCCGGGGTTTTTTCGTTACAGGCTGCTAGACGCCTGTTTGCGGCGGGTTTCACCAGTACGGCTTCGCCCATTGCCGGGCGGGCCGCTCCAAATTTTGCAAGGAGTATACATGCCGCGTTTATTGCGTAAAGCGTTGATGCCGCTTCTGGCGCCTCTTTTTTTACAGGCGGACGACCAGGACAAGGAAAGCTGCGAAAGCCTGGCCGTCGGCGGGCAGGCCGTCATGGAAGGGGTGATGATGCGCAACGGGGCGAACCTTTCCCTGGCTGTGCGCCAGCCGGACGGCGTTATCGTTGTTGACAACACCCCCTGGTTTTCCTTCGATTTTCTGGATTTTCTACGCCGCCCTTATCTCAGGGGTTTCCCTGTGCTGCTGGAAACAATGATAAACGGCATCAAGGCCCTGAACACTTCGGCCGAACTGGCCATGTCTGCGGAGGGCGAAGAACTGAAACCCTGGCAATTGGCCCTTACCCTGGTTGTCGCCATTGGTTTCGCCATTCTGCTTTTTGTGGTGACGCCCCACCTTTTGACCATATGGCTGAACGCCCTTGATATTTCCGGCGGGGTTGAGGGCCTGTCTTTCCATCTTTGGGACGGCCTGATCAAATTCATGGTGTTCCTGGCCTATATACTCCTCATTTCACGGCTGCCGGACATCAGGCGGGTGTTTGAATATCACGGGGCCGAGCACAAAACCATTCACTCTTACGAAGCCGGAGACCAGCCTGTTACCGTTGCAAGCGCCAGAAGCCACCCGCGCATGCACCCGCGTTGCGGCACCACCTTCCTGCTTTTCGTGCTTTCCATCGCCATTATCCTACACGCCATCCTCGTGCCGCTCATTTTGCTGTTCTGGGTTCCGGAAAACCCCGTGCTCAAACACTCCGTAATTATTTTCATAAAACTGCTGCTGATGATACCCATAAGTTCCCTGGCTTATGAAGCCATACGCATAGGCGCCCGCCTTGAAGAAGGCCCGGTGGCCAAACTTGTGCGCGCGCCCGGTATGCTGCTTCAGCTTTTAACCACGCGCGAACCTGATTCCAGCCAGCTTGAAGTGGCCATGGTCGCCCTGCGCGAAGCCTTGGGCGCCGGGCCGGAAATTGTCGCCACCCCGGAATATCAACTGTTGGAGACCAAATAATGTTCGCCAAGCTGGAAAACCTTGAACGCCGCTTTGAAGACCTAGAACAGCAGCTTTCCTCCCCGGAAGTGCTTTCCGACCAGGAACGCTACCGTAAAATGACCAAAGCCCACGCCGACCTGAAGGAAGTTGTGGATCTTTTCCGCCAGTACAAGTCTTTAAAGAGCCAGCACAGCGAAAGCAAGGAACTGCAAAACGATTCCGACCCTGACATGCGCGCCATGGCGAATGAAGAGCTGAAAACCCTGGAACCGGCCATGGAAGATATGGAGCGGCGGCTCACCCTCATGCTGCTGCCGCGCGACCCCCTGGACGACAAAAACATCATTCTGGAAATAAGGGCCGGAACGGGCGGGGAAGAGGCGGCCCTGTTCGCGGCAGACCTGTTCCGCATGTATTCACGTTACGCGGAAACCAAAGGCTGGAAGGTTGAGCTGATGTCCGCCAGCGAAAGCGACACCGGCGGCTACCGCGAGGTAATCGCCCTTATCGCCGGAAACAAGGCTTACAGCCACTTGAAATTCGAATCCGGAACCCACCGTGTGCAGCGCGTTCCGGCAACCGAGTCGCAGGGCAGAATCCATACCTCGGCCGCAACCGTGGCCATTATGGCCGAAGCGGAAGAGGCCGACGTAGACATCAGGCCGGAAGACCTGCGTTTCGACGTGTTCCGCTCATCCGGCCCCGGAGGCCAGTCTGTGAACACCACGGATTCCGCCGTACGCGTAACCCATATCCCGACAGGCATAGTGGTCAGCTGCCAGGACGAAAAATCGCAACATAAAAACAAGGCCAAGGCCCTTACCGTACTGCGTTCGCGCCTGCTTCAGGCGGAACAGGAACGCCTGCACGCCGAACAGGCCGAAACCCGCCGAGCCCAGGTAGGTTCCGGCGACCGCTCTGAACGCATAAGAACCTACAATTTCCCGCAGGGCCGCGTTACAGACCACCGCGTCAACCTCACCCTGTACAAGCTTGACGCCGTGATGGAAGGCGACATTCAGGAGCTGATAGACGCCCTGACGACGGCCGCCCAGACCGAAGCGCTTAAAGCCCAGGCGGATCTGTAATTCACGGACGGAAAAGAGCATGAAACTCTCGCCCGCATTGATCAGCCCTCCCTTGGCCCTGCTTTACCGCCTCTGGTGCGCTACCTTGCGCATAAAACAGCATCGCCGAGAATATGTTGAAAATTCCGCCGGCAAGGCCCTGCTTTGCCTGTGGCATGCGGAAATGTTTTCCGTGATCGCGGTACGGGAAAACATGAAGTTTTGCGCCCTGGTAAGCCCGAGCCGCGACGGCGAATACCTGGCGCGGGTGTTGCGCAAACTCGGCCTGATCACGGTTTCGGGCTCGAGCTCGCGCGGCGGAAGCCAGGCCGTGCAGCAAATATTGCGCCTGTCCGATGAAGAAAAATATATAACCTGCATCACGCCGGACGGCCCGCGCGGCCCGGCTTTGCGGGTCAAGCCCGGCATAATATTCATGGCCGCGCATTCCGGTTTGCCGGTGATTCCGGTACGCGCCATAGCCAGGCGGAGCAAACGCTTCAAGTCGTGGGACCGCTTCGTGCTGCCGCTGCCTTTCAGCCGGGTGGACATATATTTCGGGCCTCCTATGCATATTCCGGCGGAAACCCTGGACAAAGCGCATATCAGGGAACATTGCCGCGCGCTGGAAGACGCCATGAACGCCCTGGAGCCGGGGCATGGCATTTAAGCCCCATAAAATAAACCGCCTGGGCTTGCGCCTTCTGCGCCTGCTCGGCGGCCTGATCGCATGCGGCGGTTATTCTTTCGCCCAAAAGGCCGGTTCATTCCTGGGTTTCGCCATGTGGCACGCCCTGCCCTCGCGCCGCAAGCTGGCTACGGAAACCATACGCGACCGCCTGGGCCTGCCGGACGAAACAGCCGGAAACATCGCCCGCCAAAGCTTCAAACACAACGCCAGGTCTTTTCTGGAAATTTTTCTGGTCAAAAAATTCGGCTTCGCCAATAACCCCAAACTTGCCCCGCTGCCGCCGGAAATGCTGGCCATGATGGCGGACCCCGGCCCAATAGTCGCGGTAACGGCGCACCTCGGCGCGTGGGAACTGCTGGCCGGACTGGCCGGAGAGGTCATTGAGAAGGGAAGGCCGCACCAAGTCGTTACCCGCAACCAGGGCAATCGCACACTTAACGCTTATATAGCGGAACTGCGCGGCGGGCGCGGCACGGAAACGGTCGGCCACCGCAACGCCGCCCCGGCGGTGCTGGCCGGGTTAAAGAAAAACGGGCTTACGGCCTTTCTTGTGGACCACAACAGCACCCGTTCAGAATCTGTTTTCCTGCCCTTTCTCGGGCTTGAAGCGGCTGTAAACTTTGGCCCGGCCCTGCTGGCCCTGCGCGCGAAAGCCAACGTCTACCCGATTTTTCTCTTGCGCGGGCAAGATGGGCTTTACCACCTCAGGGTCGGATCACCTCTGAACACCGCAACGCTGCGGGGGTCCATCAACGACCGTACGCGCCTGATAGCCGAGTTTTATACCGCCGAGGTGGAAAAAGCGGTCAGGGAGCACCCGGAACAGTGGTTCTGGATGCACAAACGCTGGAAAACCCGCCCGCAATAAAACGGCGCGGCGCTTTCCGTTACACCGCCGACTGTATCTCTTCCAGGCTTACAATCCGCCCGCAAATTTCTTCCAGCATGGCGCTGTCGTGCGAAACAAGCAGCATGGGCAAATCAAGGTCGACCACTGTGGCAATGAACCGTTCGCGGTTTTTGGCGTCAAGGCTGTTTCCAGGTTCGTCCAGAAGCAGCAGGCGCGGAGACATGGCGAGAATGCTGGCCAGTGCGGCCATTTTCCGCTCTCCGCCGGAAAGGCGGCTTCCGCCGCAATGGGCCAGATTCTCTATGCCGAGCTTCTTCAGTGTGTTCCAGGCTATTTCCTCAGATTCTTCATCGGAAAAGCCCTGGTTGAAAGGCCCGAAAGCCACGTCTTCAATAACGCTGGGGCAAAAAAGCTGATCTTCGGAATTTTGCAGCAGATATCCCGTTTGAAGGCGCATTGCGGCGAAATCACGCTCGGCGCGCATAACCTTGCCCTCAAACCTGACTTCGCCTGAATATCCGGCCAGCAGCCCGCATGCTATATGCAAAAGCGTGCTCTTGCCCTGGCCGTTGCCGCCGGTCAGACCGATTCTGTCTTCATACCCCACGGCCAGGTTGACCCCGTGCAGGACGGGGTTCTCTTTTCCGGGATAAGCCCATGAAACGTTGTTAAATTCCAGAATTACTGCCGGCATGATACCTCGCGATGCGGACTGTCAGAATAAAATATCCAGCGCGGAAAAAAACGCGGCAAAAAGCCCCAGGCCGGCAAGCAGAATGAAACTTTGCCGGCGTTCTTCACCTTGCGGCGCTTTTTCGCTGATCAAGGGAAATTTGCCGCGAAAACCGCGCAGGCGCATAGCCTCGTCAATACGTTCCGCCCTGTCCCAGGAGCGCAGCAGAAGCCGCCCTACCAGCCAGGCCTGAACGCGGTAGCTGCGCAGCCCGGCCTTAGGCGAAAAACCCCGCAACTTGGCGGCATCGGACAGATTGCGCATTTCCTGCGACAAGAGAAGCAGGTGCTTGTGCGTCAGCAAAATCAGCAAAGCCAGCTTCGGCGGAAGTTTTAAGCGTATCAGGGCCCGGCCGTTGGCGGAAAAGGATGAGGTTCCGGCCAGGGCCAGTGTCGCCAGAATAACCGCATTGCTTTTCAGGGTAATCAGAAGCGCCAGCTTGAACCCTTCAGGCGCGAGGCTGAACGGCCCGAAAACAGCCAGGGCCGCTGGATCGTGCCCCAGTTTTACCGGCAAAAAAATCCAGAGAAAAATCATGAAAAAGTTTGCCAGCCCGAGGCTGAGCAGCAAGATTTTAAAAGGCAGACGGCTCGTGAGGCATAACAGCGCTCCGCCGGCCAAAGCCACGCCGGCGGGAAAAGGATCGTGCAACAGGGCGGCGCAAATGGAAAAAATAAAAAGCCCGGCCAGCTTGCAAGCCGGGTCCAGTTGCCGCAAGGGCAGGATAGCGCTATTCTCGTTTATGGGGCTTGCGGCAAAAACGCCGTCAAATTCAGCCATTAAGCAGTCCTTTCCGGATGAACGCCAAAAGGCGGTGGAGCGAAAGGTTCTTTTTTTGATGAAAAAAACAATCGTTATCATGCCACATTTACACCGCGCAGTCGAGAAGAAAGTCTGCGAACGGCCAGCCCTGTTCGCGCGGCCCGGCGTCTTGACACGGCGCCCCTTGCCGGCTTATCGTCCAATTCAGCCAATATGGCTGTTGTAGAACCCTAACAGGACGGAGCCTGGTGGAAAATTCCCGCTAACAACACGCGTTTAGTTGTTTGTTGTCGTAACGAATTCAGATGCACAGCTGAATTCGTTTGTCGCGGAAATTTTCCTGCCCGGTCCTGATCAAGCCTGCCGCCTTGCGCGGTAACGCCATAATATCAGCGGCCGCCGGAAAGTTTCCGGCGGCCGTTTTATTTGCGGCTTACCGGGAGGTTTTCATGGCTCTGATCAACATCTCCGGCTTATCTTTCGCCCATGAGGGCGGTTTACCCCTTTTTCAGAACGTTTCACTCAGGCTGGACACCAATTGGAAGCTGGGCCTCATAGGCCGGAACGGGCGCGGAAAGACCACTTTTCTCAAGCTTCTGGCCGGTGAATACGCCTTTAGCGGATGCGTAGGTTCGCCTGCCGGCATGGACTATTTCCCCTTTGACGCGCCTTCGCCTGAACGCGAAGCGGCTGCGGTTTTCTTTTCTCTTTGCCCGAAACTGCACCCGGAATATGATTTATGGAAACTGAAGCGTGAAACCTCTTTGCTGGAATTGGGCGAAGAAGTTCTCGCCAGCCCCTTCCTTGCCCTGAGCGGAGGGGAACGAACCAAGCTTTTGCTGGCGGCCCTTTTCCTGCGCGAAGGCAATTTCCCCCTGATTGACGAACCGACCAATCATCTGGACCTGCAAGGCCGGCAGACCCTTGGCGCCTATTTGCGGAGCAAATCCGGCTTTATTCTGGTTTCGCACGACCGTACCCTGCTGGACGGCTGCATCGATCACGTTCTTTCCATCAACCGGAGCGATATAGAATTGCAGCGCGGCAATTTCAGCTCCTGGCTGGAAAACCGTGAACGCGCCGACCGGCATGAACAGGCGGAGCGCCATAAACTGAAAAAAGAGACCGCGCGCCTGGAGAAAAGCGCAGCCCAGAGCGCTGAATGGTCTGCTTGCGCGGAAAAGGGCAAATTCGGCGCCGGACCTGTGGACAGGGGGTTCATAGGCCGCAGGGCCGCGAAAATGATGCGGCGGTCAAAAGCGGCGGAAGGACGGCGGCGAAAAGCGGCTGAAGAAAAAGCCGCCCTGCTGCGCAATATTGAAGTGCAAACCCCGCTTTCCATGCGCCCTCTGCCTTTTCACAGCAAGCGCCTGCTCCGGCTCGATGAACTTTCATTAAGCCACGGCGGGCGAACAGTGGCGCGCGACATTTCCTTCAGCCTCATGCAGGGAAGCAGGCTGGCCCTGTGCGGACGAAACGGCTGCGGCAAATCATCGCTGATACGCCTGCTGGCCGGGCAGGAACAGAGTTTTCAGGGCACGTTGCATATTCCTCCGGGGTTGCGCGTTTCATATGTTCCGCAAAACACAGCGTTCCTCAAGGGCAGATTGAAAGATTTCGCCAAAGAGAGACGCCTTGACATGAACCTGTTCCTGGCCGCGCTGCACCGTTTCGGTTTCGAAGCGCTTCAGTTCGAAATAGACATGACGGATTTCAGCGCCGGGCAGAAAAAGAAGGTTTTGCTGGCCGCAAGCATTTGCTGCGAGGCTCACCTCTACATATGGGACGAACCCTTGAATTACCTGGATATTATATCGCGCCTGCAAGTAGAAAAACTTGTGCTGGGCTGCAAGCCCACCTTGATTTTTGTGGAACACGACCAGGCGTTCCTTGAACGCGTGGCCACGGAAAATTTTTATTTCGACGCCGAGGCCGGGCGGGAATAAACCGGAAGAAACGAGGGCCGCCCCGCAATACAGGGCCGCCCTCGTTTCTAATCTATAATAACCGTGACGTTTGTTCTATGCGCGCAGTTTTTCCAGCAGGCGTCTGAGCTCCTGAGCCATTTGAGAGAGTTCCTGCACGGCGCTGGAAGACTGGATCATGCCGGAAGACGTTTCCCCGGCAATGCGGTTTATTTCTTCAACCGAGCGGTTGATTTCATCGGAAGTGGCTGACTGTTCTTCCGCCGCAGCGGCTATGCCGGTTATCAGGCCAGAGTTGTTGGCCGCAAGCTGCAAGATTTCACCGAGCGCCGCACCGGATGTTCCGGCCAGTTCCGTGGCGCTATGCACGTTTTGGGCCGCTTCAAGCACACGTTTGATGTTGGTGCTGGTTGAAGTCTGAATGCCGCTGATGCTGGAACCGACTTCAGTGGTGGCGCTCATGGTCTTTTCCGCAAGCTTGCGAACTTCATCGGCCACAACGGCGAAACCGCGCCCGGCTTCGCCCGCGCGGGCCGCTTCAATGGCCGCGTTCAAGGCCAGAAGGTTGGTTTGGTCGGCAATGTCGGAAATAACGTTCATGACGCCGCCGATGGATTCAGCCTGCTTGCCGAGGTCTTGCATATTCGTCTGCAGCTCTGAGGCGACAGAGTTAACCTGGTGGATGGCTTCTATGACCTTGTTCACGACATCGGAACCATACTGGGCTTTGTCTCTCGTGGCCTCGGCCTGTTCACTGGCCTTGCCGGCGCTGCGCGCGACCTCAAGCACCGTGGCGTTCATTTCTTCCATGGCCGTGGCGGTGGAAGCGGCCCTGTCGCGCTGGATTTCAGTTCCCCTGCTCACTTGTTCCACCTGGGCGGAGAGCTGTTCAGAAGCGGCGGCCACCCGGTTGGCTATATCCTGCGCCTGGGTTGCAACTTCAACGATAGTCCGCTGAGTGGACTTTATGGCGGTAATGTCCGTTATAAGTTGCAGGATGTAATTCAGCTTACCGCCGCCATCAAGCACGGGAATGCTGCTGTAGCTGACGTCAAGCGTTTTGCCGCGCGGGTGGGCGCGGGTTTCGCCGTGGTGGACACGCAAGGTCTGGACAGCTTTAGCCAGCGCATCGGCAGAACTTCCGTAATCGTCACGATTGAACAGTTCGCCGCAGGTTTTGCCCTTGTAATTTTCTCCCGCCAGCTCGCGTCCGCTGGTGTTCATGTAAATAGCCCTGTAATCCCTGGTCATGGTGAGCACGGGCGAGGGAAGATTATCTATAATGGAACGAAAACGCTGAAGTATGTTGTTCGTTCCCTTGACCAGGGTGGAGAATTCACCGGAAAAATGCGACGCCTCGGCCTGAACGGCCAGGTTGCCGTTTTCGACTTCCTTCTCCAGGGTGCCGTATTCGCTTATTATGCGCTTGAGCACGTCGGAAACGCCCTTGAGCGCGCCTACTACCGCACCGATCTCTCCGCCTTCCCTGACCTTGACTTCGCGGGTCAAATCCCCTTTGGAAACGGCTGAAGCGAAAAGACCGAGCTCGTTCAGGGTCCGGTTAAGGCCGAGAACAATGAACAAGGTTATGCCGATGCCCAAAATAAGGCCTACAGCCGCCAGAACAGACACGTTGGTCTTGCTGGAATCGCTGCGGGTGAGCAGCTGGTTGGTCGTTTCGTTTGAGTCTACGTCAACCGCAGCGCTCATGCCGTCCGCCGCCGCGGTAAGTTTGTTCAGGGTGGCGATAAAAACGTCCAACGTTTTGTTGGTCTCGGCCAGTTTCGTGTGCATGGCGTCAAAGGCGGCGTTCACCTTTGCGTAAGAATCCATAATTTTGTCATACGCCTTGCGTCCGGCATCGGATACCAGCAGAGGATCAAGCCCTTTTAAAGCCTCATGCAACGCGTCAAGGCGTTCACGGCTGAGCTTGGCGTCTTCTTCCGTCCGGTTCTGGGCGTATCTGGCCAACGGCCCGCGTATGCCGGAAATTCCGTTCACAGCCACGCCCGCCTGGTAAAGAACGGCGGCGTTGTCCAGATCTTTGGCCATCTTGAGCATACTCACGAACAAGGCTGAAAGCGTGCGTATTTCACCCACGACGTCCTTATTGTACATGGCATGGGCATCGACCAGCAGGGTCTGGATTTTAGCCTGGTGGTCTTTAAGGTCGGCAGCCTGCTTGCGCATTGCTTCCAGCCCGGACTTACGGTCAGGTTTGTGGGTCAACTGCATGGATTTGTCTATTTCCGCTATGCCGTTGTTAAGCTGCTGAAGGGCTGTTTCCATCAGCTGCGGATTTTCCCAGTCCAGAAAACGAAAAACGTTCATTCCGGCGTTGTAAAAATTGGCCGACATATTGCTGGTTGCAACGTTCAGCAAAGACAAGCGCTTGCTTTCGCTTACCCCCTCCACAGTGTTGATGGCGTTCAGGTAACTTGACACAGCGAAAATGCACGTCAGCAAAATCATTAAGACAAAACCGCTGATAATTTTAATTTTTGTAGTCATGTTGTCCTCAAAAAAATGAGCGTTCCCCTACGCAAAAGCCTCGGGCATAAAAACTTCCGGCATGCACAAAACAGGCGGAAGCAATAACTGTCAACCCAGCAATAACTATGTAATCTTAAACTTTGATTCGCCCGTTCTCGCCAAGAATAATATGGGCTAAAAACAACCTCGTATAATTCGTATCTATATAGTCTGGTATTATAATAAACTTTTTAAAATTATCAAGAGGGTCAAGATATTTTTCCAGCTTCACAACCGTCTGATACCATTATTCTTTCATGTAACCCTAAAACTTTGCGCGCCGTTTAGGCGGCAGCGTCGAAAAAACAAAAAAACGTCCGTAAAATCATAACGCATTCCAGGGGCTGCCTCCAGTTTAGCAAGGTTACGGCCGCTATTTTCCGCATACGCGCAAGCCCGGATATTGCAAGAGTCCGTCATGCCTTGCCTGTAAAATAACAGCGTGGGCGAATTCAGCATTACGGAGTTCGCCCACGCTGTTATGCGATTGACTTTCATTTTCATTTTGTTACAGTATGCAGGCCGTCGCCGCGAGCATTTTAAACCTCATGGCTCAAAAAACAACATCCGGCTTTCAGAGGACAATACTCATGACCCCTGCTCAAATAACCATGGCCCTGCACACCCTTGTAAACGTTAAACAGCCCGTGTTCATATGGGGAGCGCCCGGCGTCGGCAAAAGCCGGGTGGTGAACCAGGTCGCCAGTAACAGCGGCATGGCCTTGCGCGACATACGCGCCGTGTTGTTAGACCCCGTGGACCTGCGCGGCTTGCCGCGCATTGCCGCTGACAACTCGGCCGTCTGGTGTCCGCCGGGTTTTCTTCCGTCGGAAAAAGACGAAGAGCGGGGAATTATTTTTCTGGATGAACTGAACGCGGCCCCTCCGCTTGTTCAGGCGGCCTGCTATCAGCTCGTTCTGGACAGGCGCATAGGCGAATACCGGCTGCCGGACGGATGGACCGTCATCGCCGCCGGAAACAGGGAAAAAGACCGGGCCGTAACACACAGGATGCCTTCCGCCCTTGCCAACCGCATGGTGCATCTTGATTTCGAAACCGACCTTGACGATTGGATACGCTGGGCCCAAGAGGCTGAAATCTGCCCGGAAATAATAGCTTTTCTGCGTTTCAGGCCGAAGTTGCTGCACGACTTCAACCCGGCAGCCGAAACCAAGGCTTTCGCCTCTCCCCGGTCGTGGGAATTCCTCTCCAACATTCTCAAAGCCAAACCTCAGCCGGAAATCGAATACCAGCTGTTCCAGGGAACGGTGGGAACGAGCGCGGCCGCGGAATTTGCCGGTTTCTTGAAAATATGGCGCGAATTGCCGGAAATAGAATTGATCATGGCAAAGCCGGAAGAAGCGCCCGTGCCTGCCGACCCGGCCGTCACGTACGCTCTTTGCGAGGCCCTGGCCAGAAAAGCCGGACCGGAGACCATGCCCGCGCTTGTCGCTTATGCCGCCCGGCTGGAGCCTGAATTCAGCGTTCTGCTTATGCGCGACGCCGTTTGCCATAATTCCGGAATAGTCGGAACAGAGGCTTTTGCCGGATGGGCCGAAGCCAACGCCCATGTGCTTATGTAAAAAATTATGAACGATATTCCCGCTGCCACAGAAACTGAAAGCCTTAAAGCCAAAGCCAGAACGGCCATGACCAGGGCAAGGGCGAAACTTGTGCTTGACCATCCTTTTTTCGGCTCGCTGGCTCTAAGGCTGAACCTGGCTGAAGATGAAAACTGCCGCGACCTCTGGACGGACGGCAAAACCCTGGCCTGCAACCCCCTGTATGCCTGCGCCCTGTCTGAAGACAAGCTGGTGGGCGCCCAGGCCCATGAAATCATGCACCTGGCCTGCCGCCACAACCTGCGGCGCGGCGCGCGGGAAGAAGGCATGTGGAACAAGGCCTGCGACCTTGCTATCAACCAGATTCTTCTAGAATCCGGCTTTTCCTTGCCGGAAGGCTTTACGTTCGACCCCAAATATTCCGGGCGCTCCGTTGACGATATCTATGCGGCCCTGCTCCGCCTGCGGGAAGAAGAAGCCAGGGGCGGAGCGAAAAACTCCATGCCGGACGGCGAAAGCGACAGCGCCGAATTCTCTGACGGGGCACGCGGCGGAGCCGGTGAAGACGAAGATGGAAACGACAACGGGGGCGCGGCGGACGGTGAAAACCATGAAAAAGGAACGCTGAAGGCAAACGGAGGGGCCTTGTCCGTTAGCGGCGAAGCGGGAAATCAACACCTTGGCGAGATGAAAAATTTTCAGGGCGAGGTGCGCGACCACCCGACCGTCAGTGAAAAAAACGAGCGGCATTCCCGTGAAAACGCGGAGCGAGAAGCCGAAATATCAGTGCAGCAGGCCGCTCAGCGCGCCCTGAATATGGGAGACGTTCCGGCCGGACTTTCACGTTTTCTGCGCAAAATCGCCCCGCCGCCGCTAGACTGGCGCGAGCTTTTGCGCCGTTTTCTGGAAAACTGCCGCATAGGCGACTATTCGTGGTCGCAGCCTAACCGCCGCTATCTGTTCCAGAACATCTACCTGCCCTCGATGCTTGAGCCGCGCCTGCCGGAACTCGTTCTGGCCGTTGACAGTTCCGGCTCAGTGGATGAAGACGCCCTGGCCCGTTTCTGTTCAGAACTTTCCTCTATCCTTGAAAACTTTGACACTACGCTCTCCATATTTTTTCACGACACCCAGGTGTATGAAGGGCCGACCCTGACCAGGCAGGATTTGCCTTTCCGCCTGACTCCGACGGGAGGAGGGGGAACCGATTACCGTCCCGTGGGGGCGCATTTGAAGGAAAGAGAACTGAACCCGGCCGCCCTGCTCTGGTTTACTGATCTCGAATGCGACCGCTTTCCCGAAGAGCCGGAATTTCCTGTGCTCTGGGCGGTTACGGGCGGCAAACCCGAAAGCGGGGCCTCAACCTTGCCGCCCTTCGGAGAACTGGTTTACCTCGACTGAAACCGGCGGGCGCAAAAAAACGCAACCTGATTTTACCTCGCCCGTAAGATAACGCCCAACGGAAACCGCATAAGGGACAGCTTCAATGAAAATTGAATGGAGCATAAACAAAAAACGCGGCAATATACGCCCGGAATTGAATTATAGCGTTCTGCTGGAAGAACATGAAAAAGCGCTGGCCATGCCCTTCTTGCGCATTGAGTCGGAAATTCCGGAACCGCCGGATTCGTGGCAGGAACACTGCTACCCGGGGCAGCATGAACGGGCCGGCCTGCCCCCCAAAGGTTTCTACGCCTTGGAAACTCCTTCGCATAAAGGGCGAATCTGGAAACAGAGCTTGCGCCTGCCTTGGCGCGAAGATAACGCCTACCCGGAAGTTGAACGTTCTTTCGCCAAGTTGCGCGAGGCCTTTGAGGCAGAACTGCAACAGGCCTATGACAGCCAGCCTATGAACGAGACGAAGTCACTGCTGGGCACGGAAATGGCCAAAGAGCGCATTGCTCCGGGCGTGCTGGCCGAGCGGCTGCTGAAACTGGCGGATAAAAGCTCCAACGGCGACAGCCTGGCGTTTTTATCAACACCGCCCTTCTGAATTCCGCCCGCAATGAGAACGGCGGCCCCGAATCCGGAGCCGCCGTTCTGTCTATCAGTAATAATTGATCTCAGGTTTTGGAAATGCCCACCATGCCGACGGTGGCGTAATTGACCGTGCGCCCGTCCGTAAGATGCAGCATGTATTTGCCGTCGACGGATTCCACCGCGTAAACGGTTCCGGCAATTTCAGTCGTAAAGAGCCTGCCCTTCCCGTCCTGGTCCGACCCGGTAAAGCTGATGCTGTAAGCTCCGTCTTTGACTTCGTTGCCGTTGGGGTCACGGCCGTCCCAGGTAAATTTGTTCGTGACGCCGCCCACGGAGGGGCCGAGCCCGGCGCTGTAAACGATTTTTCCAGCCGCGTCCACAATGGTGACGGTGGTGCTGGCGGTGTCGTAATCGCTTCTGTAATAAACGTCGGAAGCGCCGACCTTTGTCTCCATAACCGGCTTGTTGTCGCTATCTACAACCACCTTTCCGTCTTTGTCGTATTTCGGCACTTCCATCTTGCCCTTGATCAGCACGCCGCCTTCCGCGACAACTGTGGTGCCCATAAGAGACACGGCGTTGTTGAATTGGGCCTTTTCCGAAACCTTGACCACTGATTCAACGCCTTCGTTGATCTTCTGCAATTCTTCAAGCTGGGTGAACTGGGCGAGCTGGGCGACGAATTCCTTGTCTTCCACCGGGTTTAACGGGTCCTGATGGGACAGCTGAGCCACCAGCAATTTCAGAAACATTTCCTTGTCATTCTGAACTTTGTTCTGGCTTTGCTTGGAGGCAGCGTTCAATTCGGCCTGCCCTAAAATCGACTCAACTCCCATAAACTCACTCCCGGCGGTTAAATTTTGCCTGTTGCCGCTAACGCATGCATCTTGCATGCCAAAGACCGCCCAAAAGTCAGTTCTTTAATTACAACATGTTATGAAAAAGAAACCTTCGCTATCCGAAGAATCAGGGAATTTTTTTCCGTCAAAAAGATGAAATATCCATTTGCACCGAAGTGCGCCTCCTTTACAGCAAATCCCACACCTGCCCTGAGGGGGTGTCGCGCACCTCAACCCCAAGCCCGTTCAACTGGGCGCGAAAGGCGTCTGAAGCCGCGAAGTCCTTTTGCTTCTTGGCTTCAAGGCGTTTTTGCAGCAGCCCGTCTATAGCTTTGGTATCTATGCCTTTACGCTTGACGCCCTGTTCTTTCAAGTCATGCAGGAAAGAGGAAGGAACCTGGGAGAAAAGGCCGAGCACCGCCCCCCAGTCGGCAAAGCAATCTTTCACCGCGCGCATTAAATCACGCCCGCTCAGGCTTTTGCGCATGGCCTTGTCTTCAAGCAGGCGGTTGCCGAACCGGGCCAGGCTGTTCAGGTGCCCTATCGCGGCGGCGGTGTTCAGGTCGTCCTCAAAACTTTCCTTAAGGCTATTTTCAAGCTCTGCCAGCTCCGCACGGAAAGCCTGAACGTTTTTTTCCGGCAACTGGGCCGCCCAGTTTTCTTTTTGCAGTTCAAGCTCGAGTTGCTGCAACGTTTCATAAAACCGTTTCAAGTTTTTTTCCGCGTCGTCCATGCCGGCGTAACTGAAATCTATCGGGCTGCGGTAATGGCGCGTGAGCAGGAAAAAGCGCAGGGTCTCCGGCAGGTAGTTTTCCAGGATATCGCGTATGGTCTTGAAATTCCCCAAAGATTTGGACATCTTTTCCGCGTCGACCTGCACGAAGCCGTTATGCACCCAATATTTGCTCAAAGCCTTGCCCAGGGCGGCCTCGCTTTGGGCTATTTCATTCTCGTGATGCGGGAAGATAAGGTCCTGCCCGCCCCCGTGGATATCCAGAGGCAGGGTCATATGCTTTTCGCTCATGGCCGAACATTCAATATGCCAGCCGGGCCGCCCGGCGCCCCAGGGGCTTTCCCATGAAGGCTCACCCGGCTTGGCCGCCTTCCAGAGGGCGAAATCGAGCGGGTCTTCCTTTTCCTCTCCCGGCGCGACTCTGGCCCCGGCCCTCATATCATCTATGTTGCGTCCGGAAAGTTTGCCGTATTCGGAAAAAGAACGCACCCGGAAATATACGTCGCCGGAAGGGGTTGCATAAGCCTTGCCGCTTTCAATAAGCTTCAGGCAAATGGCGATCATGTCGCCGATATGCTCGGTGGCCCTGGGTTCAAGGTCCGCCCGGAGCACGCCGAGCCTGTCCATGTCTTCATAAAAGGCCGTGATGTATTTTTCCGCCACTTCCTGGCTGGAGATGCCTTCCTGGTTGGCCTTGTTGATTATTTTATCGTCAACGTCGGTAAAGTTGCGCGCGAAAAAAAGGTCGAATCCGCCCCGGCGCAGGTAACGGGCCAGCACGTCGAACACCACCGCCGAGCGGGCGTGCCCGATATGGCAAAGGTCGTAGGCGGTTATGCCGCACACGTACATATTGACTTTGCCCGGAGTAACCGGCTCGAACGTTTCCTTGCGCCGCGTCATTGAATTGTATATCTGCATGACATCTCCGATTATTTATATAATTACTATAATAGGCCTCAAATGGAGGTGGAAGCGTCTATTTTCTCCACCCGGCGCTCGTGGCGGCCGCCTTCAAAAGGCGTTGAAAGAAAAATTTCCGCCAGTTCGCAGGCCAGGCCCGGAGCCGTCACCCGTTCGCCCAGGCAGAGCACGTTCGCGTTATTATGCGCGCGCGTCGCCCGGGCGTGGAATTCATGCGTGCACAGGGCGGCGCGTATGCCGGGAATGCGGTTGGCGGTCATTGACATGCCGATGCCGGTTCCGCAAACGAGAATACCGAAACTGCCCGGGTTTTCAAGCACGGCGCGGCAAACCTTGACGGCGAAATCCGGATAATCGCAGCTGGCTTCATTGTGCGTGCCGAAGTCTTCAAATTGCCTGCCCATGGCCTTCAGGCGGATGGCCAGGCTGTTTTTAAGGCTCAACCCGGCATGATCGGAAGCGATGTAAATTACAGGCAGGTCGTTTGCGCTCATATTGCCTCCGCTCACGGCAACGGTTTAATGTTCTGGTCAATTTCATCCTTGTTGCCGACTATTTCCGTCAGAGGATGAAACGCCGACCACGCGAACCACATGGAATCCACGGCAAGCACCGGCTTAAGGCTTTGCCCGGCGTAGCGCCCGTATGCGCAGCTTCCGTCCGGCAGCCACTCGCTGCGGCTTTGCTCATCAATATATTTTCCTTCAAAAAATTTGAAGCTGAGTTCCACCGGAACGGTTTCCCCACGCCGCGCCATAGGCGGAACCTTGCGCTCGAAAACGCGCACGGCGTCCAGCGCCGGGTCGTACACCGCCAGCAAGGGCGTGAGGCCGGCGTTAAAGTTCAGCAGCAGCACCGACTGCACATAGGGTTTGTCAACCGCGACGTAAAGCTCGCCGATTTCAAGCCCCAGAATGCGGCGTTTGGGCGGCAGGCGGTTGTCGCGCCGCAAAACCGGAAAAAGGATGCTCAGGTTGTCATAATAATTGCCCGTATTTATATACGAACCGTATGGGTCTTCACCGTAGCGGCGCTTGGTTCCGGTTGCGCGGGAAAGAACTTCCGCGTTCGGAAAGACCTTCCTGGCCCCGCCCCAGGTGGCCCAGAGCACCGGAACGCGCTCCAGGCGCTTGTTTTTCATCGGGCCGTCCAGGCAAACGGCCAAAAGTTGCGACCATGAGCTGCCGCTGACCCTGTCATAAAGCATGCTGTTGGCGTTGAGAATTGAACCAAGCGCCGCAAAAGTGCTGGGGTAGCGCCCGGCCATGCTTTTAAAGGCCACCACCGCGCCGGTGAGCGGGCTGTAAGTCAAGGTGTAGGCGTCTCCGGAACCGCCGCCCTGCCGCGCCCTGGTGTATGTGTCCGGCAACACGTCGTTGACGACCTCGTGCCAGACCATAATCCGCTGTGGATAAATACGCACTTTCCCGTCAGGGTATTGCAGAATGAACACCTGCTCGCGGTCGTCCATGGAAAGGCTGGCATCGGACACGGTCAGGAAAAGCGGCCTGTTGACGGGCGGAATGTTGCCCGGAGCCACGCCGGTTTTATGCACCTTTTCGAACAACGCGCCAAGGTCGTTTATGGAAAGGCCAGGCACTACTGAAGGCTTGTTCCCTTCGTCCGCTTCAGCGGCGAATGAAGGCAAGGGCGAAAGCAGGACGAGGGCCAGAAAAACTAAAAGCAGCCCGCCCGGCGTCTTTCCGCCTTTTGGCCCGCATTCCGTTTTTCCCGTATAATTAAATATTTTCATATTTGAGGATATAAGCTATGTTTCAAGAAACGCGCCGCTTTCCCGGCAGCGGTAATTATGGCACAGCGGATTAATCTGGTAAAGTCTTTTGCAAGCCCGGCGGCATTTCAGGCCGGGCCGTACCGGACCATGCCGCGCGTAATTTATTATTCACGCTTTTTCCGGAGCTTACTATGCGTCCTCGCGTTTGCGGCGTGCTTTTACACATCTCTTCCCTGCCTTCGGCCTATGGAATAGGCGACCTTGGCCCGGCGGCCCACGCCTTCGCCCGCGCCCTGGCGGAAAACGGCCTTACGCACTGGCAGTTCCTGCCGCTTACTCCAACCTCGCCGTTCATAGGCAACTCGCCCTATTCCAGCCCCTCGGCCTTTGCCGGCAACCCGCTCTTCATCAGCCCGGAGCTGCTGCTTGAAGACGGTTTTATCAGCTACGCCGACCTGGACAGCGCCCTCGGCGGCACGCCGGAGCAAGCCTTGGGCCGCGACGGGCGCGCTGTGGATTACGCCTCGGTTACGGCGCACCGTAACGCTCTGCTGCGGGCGGCTTTCGCTAAAAATCAGCCGTTGCTGCGCGCAAACGCCAACTTCAATTTCTTCGCCGCCAAACATGCGGATTGGCTGGACGACTACGCCGCCTTCATGAGCATCAAAGAAGCCTGTAACGGAGCAATATGGACAAGCTGGCCGGAGGGGCTGAAGCAGCGCCGCCCGGACGCGTTGGCGGAATGGCGGGAAAAACACGGTTATGAAATAGGCTTCCACAAATTCACCCAGTTTCTCTTTTTCAGCCAGTGGGAACGCCTGCGCAGGGCCTGCCGTAAAATGGGCGTGAGCCTTGTGGGCGACATGCCCATATATGTAACCGACGACAGCGTGGACGTGTGGGCCGCGCCAAACCTTTTCGAACTTGACGAAAACGGAACCCCCTCCAAAGTGGCCGGGGTTCCTCCGGACTATTTCAGCGAAACCGGCCAGCGCTGGGGCAACCCCGTCTACCGCTGGGACGTGATGCGGCAGGATAACTTCAAATGGTGGAACCGCCGCATTGAACATAACTTGAGCATGACCGATGTGGTGCGCCTGGATCATTTCCGTGGTTTCGCCGGTTACTGGGAAATTTCGGCCGAAGAGCCAACCGCCGTGAACGGCCGCTGGCGAACCGCTCCGGGGCAGGAACTCTTCGCCTCTATCAGCCGCCGCCTGGGCAACCTTCCGGTTATTGCGGAAGACCTCGGGGTTATCACGCCGGACGTGCGCGAACTTATGGCGGATTTCGGCTTTCCCTCCATGCGCGTTTTGCAGTTCGCCTTTGGCGAAAACATGTCGGAAAGCCCGCACATCCCTTTTAATCATCAAAGGAATCAGGTAGCCTACACCGGAACCCACGACAATCAGACCGCCCGCCAATGGTTCATTGAGACAACGGAGGCGGAAAGAAACAACCTGCGCAGCTATCTTGGCTGCGACGTGCAGGCTGACAACGCCCACCTCGCCCTGATCCGCCTGGCCCTGGCCAGCCCGGCCGAAACGGTTATAATTCCCATGCAGGATATTTTGGGGCTTGGGGCGGAAGGGCGCATGAACACGCCTTCCGTCAGCCGGGGCAATTGGACATGGCGCTTATCTGAAAATCAAGCCGGAACGGACAGCTTCGCCCAGTTGCGCGGCTTATGCCGACTTTACGGGCGAAACTGAAAAAAGCGGAGAGTTCAGATAGGTTATTTACAAACGGAGAACGCCGAGGCGTGAACAAAATCGGTACTCTCTTCCATGAATTTTTCAAGTTGCCATTCATAGTTTTTATAATTTAGATCTTGCCTCAGCAATTCTATAGAAGATCTACACACATAATCCACTCGAAACCTGGCTCATCAATCAGGGTTTCAAGCAACCACGCCCTAATACACCGCTGCCCCGCCATCTAATGAAACGCCGATGGTATTGCTCCAGCCGCCGAGGCCGGGCGGCATATCCCGCTATGCCGCGCCGGTGCGCAAACCCAAAACACCCCATATATAAAACGCCGGTTGTCGCGCGCTATGCCGCCCATGTTCCATCGCGTGACTGATGGTCCGCCCATGTGAAATATAAAACAAAACAGTTTTATAAAAAACGATTGACCTTTTTATTAACCCTCTGCATTATATAATTATAGGTGAATAGTCCTTATGCAATATAACACAAGGAGGGTGAAATGTCAGGCCACGAAAAAATGCGAACTCTGTTTGCCGGTCTGCCGCCGGACGAGCACAAGGCTTTCACGGACCTTGTGCTGAATTCGGTTAGGACGCAATAGATTCAACCTCAACAAGTCAGTCTCTTCCAAGGAAAACGATGGCGTAAAGTGCCCCCACAGCAAAGCCTGCGGTAACGCATTTTCCAGCTTCACCAATACGTTCCCGAGTTGGATGAAGAAAAATTTCCACACTTGGAAAACGTTTGCGAAGTGCAGATGGCCGGCCACAGTGTTCGCAAGTCCGCTGAAATATGCCATCTCAACATTCCATTGGAAACGGGAAGGACTAAAATCTTAAAAACAATTAAACCTGAAAACAGCGGCTATCATCCAGTCAACATGTTCCTCTCTTTCTAAAAATCCCTTAACGCTCGAGAGAACCACCAGACACTCTCCGTTGCCGTACGAATTCTTCCTATTGTTCCGCAATTAATTGGCACCACCCCGAAAATATTGGACAGGAGATTGCCATGTACTGCGAATAATTTGGAAAAAACAAAATAAATCAGTAAGCTAAAAGGCAAAAAAAATGAAAACGAAAAAAATGAATATCAGGACAATAGTTGCCGTATGGTGCATGGCAATCATCAGTGTCCTATCGGTTTCCAGCGCCTTGGCACAAACCAGGTTTACGGAAAATCTTACCGAAATTAAAGACAAGATGTTTTATTCCCGTGCCGTGGAAGCAGTTATTTGGGGAATGCCGATGGTAAATTTCGAGGCGATGCGCCATGCCTATTTCCGCGATGCAGGGGCTAAATTCAACGACGTAATTTACTTCTCGCAGTTTGCCAACTGGAAGTTCCAGACCACCACGCCGAACAATTCCACCAACTATGCGATGTTTTTCACGAACCTGAAAGACGGCCCCGTGGTGGTTGATGTGCCCGCGGCCGAGGATGCCGCGCTTTTCGGTTCACTCATTACCTCGCGCACAGTACCGCTTATCGATGTGGGCAACACCGGGCACGACGGCGGCAAAGGCGGCAAGTATCTGCTGCTGCCGCCCGATTACAAGGGCAATGTCCCGGCGGGGTACACCAGCGTTCCGTCCAATACCTTCAATGTATACAGCCTGCTGCGGATTATCCCGAAAAGCGACCAGCCCAAGGACCTGGAAAACGCCATCGCCTATTTGCGTAAGCTGAAAATCTATCCGCTCGGCAAACCCACACAGGAAATCCGCTATATCGACATATACGACAAACCGTTCGAGGGTATTTCCAGATACGGTCTCGATTATTACGAATCTCTGGCCGACATTGTGCAGGAAGAACCGGTAGAGACGATGGATTTGATTACAATGGATCACCTGAACACCATCGGCATCGGCAAAAACACCCCTTTCAATCCCGACGCCAAGGCCAAGGCCGTTCTCGAAAAAGCGGTTAACGACGCGCACGCCTTCATGCTCGATGGATTGAAAACTTCGGGGATTACCTGGTGGGAAGGAAAAAGGTGGCAGTATCTCGCCCCCCAAGAGTGGGTAGTACTGGTCAAGCAAGGTAAAAGAGACTATAATGGCAGGTTCCTGGCAGATCAGCGTTCATTTATCTATTACGGCGCTTTCGGCCCGGTAAAGGCGGCAAATCCCAATTTGTATATCAAAACCTTTGCGGATGCGGACGGTGCGCAGTTGAACGGCTCGAACACCTATAAATTAAATGTTCCGGCGAACATTCCCAGCACCCAGTTCTGGTCGGTCATCGCACAAGATACTCAAACCGCGGGATTTATCCGCAAAGCCAAAAGCGTAGGCGTAAATTCGTTCCAGAACCTGAAGAAAAACACCGACGGTTCGATAGACGTTTATTTTTCACCCGATCCGCCCACAGGCTATGAAAACAATTGGGTGTCCACCGCTGCCGGGCAAGATTTCTTCCTGCTGTTCCGCAACTACGGCGCCACCAAAGAGGTCTTGAACAGGACATCTCCCTGGACGTTGAACGATTTAGAGAAAGTGAAGTAAACCGGGCTTGTTTTTTGGCAATACCTAGGGGCTGTCTCTAAATAAATCTTTTGTCCAAAGACAAGGAAAACGGCCTTTTTTGCGAAGAAAGTGTACTCTTACGGTACTCGACCGGAGAAAAAAAGGACGATTGACGCAGTATTGGGACAAAAGATTTATTTAGAGACAGCTCCTAGCCTGCAACTGATTCCTGCAAGTCCTGCGCTCAATTGCGCAATTGAGCGCAGGACTTGCAGAAAGGCCTTGAATTAAAAACGCGCCTCGCTCCGCCAGGGCATTTTCAAGGTGAAAATGCCCTAATAAATCCAGAGTAGTTCGCGGTATTTCGGCAGCGGCCAGTAGCTGTCGTCAACCAGGTTTTCCAGGGCGTCGCCCTCCGCCCGGCAGGCGTTCATAATAGGCAGCACCGTGTCGCGGTAAAAGCGCGCTTCCTGAATAAGCGGATGCTTGGCGCGCTTGAAGCTGTGCTTTTTCTCCAGTTCTTCCTCAAGCCTGTCCAGGGCGATCATAAAATCGCGCACATGGCGGCTGATGCGTTTCAGCAAAGCGCCATGCCCCTCAAGGTCGGCCTTTTCCGAGATTTCACGCATCAGCTTGACCGTTTCCGCCACCTTGCGCTGGGTGGCCAAAGCGGCGGGCAAAATGCTGGTGCGCCCCATTTCCAGGGTTACCTGGGCTTCTATGGCGATAGTCGTGATATAGCTTTCAAGCAGGATATCGCGGCGCGATTCGACCTCGCGGGATGAAAGCACCCCGTAGCGGGCCAAAAGCGAGATATTGGCGTCGTCCGTGAAGCGTTCCAAGGCGGAGACGGTATCCGGCAAATTCGGCAAACCGCGTTTCTGGGCCTCTTTCGGCCAGGCGCTGTTATAGTTGTCTCCGTTAAAAATAATGTTCTTGTGTTTTTTGAATTCCTTGCGCAGAAGCTGCTGAACGGCTTCGTTCAGGGGCGTGCCGGAAGCCACCGCGACTTCAAGCTCGCTGGCGAAGTGGTCAAGCGCCTCCGTAACGGCGGTGTTGATCATAAAACACATGGGCGAGGTGGACTGGGCCGAGCCGACCATGCGGAATTCAAATTTGTTGCCGGTAAAAGCCACCGGCGAAGTGCGGTTGCGGTCGGTCGCGTCGCGCGGCAAAGGCGGCAGAGCGCTGACGCCTATGCGCATCACTTCGGCGTTGCGGCTTTTGCCGCTCACCCCTTCCATAATGTTTTCCACCACTTCCGCGAGCTGGGTTCCCAGGAAAACCGAGAAAATCGCGGGGGGGGCTTCAAAACCGCCAAGGCGCTGGTCGTTTCCGGCGCTTACCGTGCCAAGCCGCAGCAAGGTTGAATAACGGTTGACGGCGCGCAAGGCCGCGCACAGAAAAACCAGGAACTGGGCGTTTTCCTGCGGGGTGTCGCCCGGCTCGAACAGGTTGTTGCCTTCGGAATCCGCCAGGGCCCAGTTGCAATGTTTTCCGCTGCCGTTTACGCCTTTGAAGGGCTTCTCGTGCAGCAGGCACATGAAGCCGTGTTCCTGCGCCGTTACGCGCAACATCTCCATAACCAGCATGTTGTGGTCGGTGGCTATGTTGTTTTCCTCAAACAGCGGGGCAAGCTCGAACTGGGCCGGGGCCGCCTCGTTATGACGGGTTTTGACGGGAATTCCAAGTTTGTACAGGCGGTGCTCAAGGTCCATCATAAAGGCCAGAACGCGCCCGCGCACCGCGCCGTAGTAATGGTCTTCCTGCTCCTGCCCCTTGGGCGGCCGCGCCCCGTAAAGCGTGCGCCCGCTGTTCACAAGGTCCTGCCGTTGCAGGAACAGGCTGCGGTCAACGAGAAAATATTCCTGTTCCGCGCCTAAAGTGGCTTTCACATGCGTCGATTTATCATTTCCGAAAAGGCGCAAAATGCGCAGGGCATGGCGCGAAAGCGCTTCGCCAGAGCGCAAAAGCGGGGTTTTGCGGTCCAGGCATTCCCCCGTGTAGGAACAGAAGGCCGTGGGGATGCACAAAGTTTTGCCGTTCGCGCTGTCTTTCAGGAAAACCGGCGAGCGGGGATCCCATGCGGTGTAGCCCCTGGCTTCAAAAGTGGAGCGGATGCCGCCGGAAGGAAAGGAAGAGGCGTCAGACTCGCCCTTGACCAGCATTTTGCCGGAAAATTGCGAAAGCACCTTGCCATCGTTGCCTAAAGACAGGAAAGCATCGTGCTTTTCCGCCGTATACCCGGTCATGGGCTGGAACCAGTGGGTGTAATGGGTCGCGCCGCGCTCTTCCGCCCATTCACGCATGGCCACGGCAACCGCCCCCGCCAAATCTGGGTCAAGCGGGTTACCCTCGCGTATCGTACCCTGAAGGCGGGTAAAAACATCCGGCGCCAGCCTGGCGCGCATTTCAGACTCTCCGAACACCAGAGAACCGAAAATATCGGCCAGGGGTTCCTTGCTGTAATCAATATTCAACGCCAGCGGACGGGCCGTGCTTATATCCGCTATGCTTTTGCGTCTTGGCCCTGATCTGTCTGCCATTTTCTTTCCTGTTTCGTATGTGGGAAAAGCGGAAATACGCCTTTAACGTTCGTGCAAAGGGGCTTAAATATCTTTCAGGGCGTCGCTCAGTTCGAGCATTGCCAGCTTGAAGGCGGGAAAAGCCTGGCAAGCCTGCTCGGCCTGGTTGTTCCGGCAAAGCAGCTCAAGCTCCAGCGCCTTGGGCCTCACCTCGTCCGCCCCCACAGTGGCGCAGTTGCCTTTGAAGGAATGAGACAGGCGCATCGCCGTTTCAAGTTGTTCCGGGCCGCCTTCGCCCGCTACGGACGCCTTAAGGGCGCATTCAAGTTTTTGCAGATTTTCCGGAATGTGTTGCCCGAAAAAATGCGCTATTTCCTTGTAAAGCTCCTCATCGCCCATTCGCTCGATCGCATCGGCCTTGTTCAGGATTATAGCCATTGTTTTCTATCCTTTCTTGCAGGCGAAGCAGGCCCTTAACCCTTTGTTGCCTATGTCGCGCCTGAAGTGGGCGTTTTCCATCTTCAGCTCCGCCAGGGCTTCATAGGCCAGCTTCTGGGCTTCCGCAAGGCCGTCGCCCAAGGCCGTAACCCCGAGCACCCGCCCGCCGTTCGCAAGCACTTTTTCCCCTTCACGTTTAGTTCCGGCCTGAAACACCTTGACCTTGCCGGGGCGCACCGCCTCGGCCGCGCCAAGGCCGCGAATTTCCATGCCCTTAGGGTAGGAACCGGGGTAACCCTTGGCCGTCAGCACGACGCAAACGGCCGCCTGTCCGGAAAATTCCAGGTTTATTCCGTCAAGCCCGCCGTCGCAGCAAGCCCGCATAACTTCCAGAAGGTCGCTTTGCAGGCGCATCAGCAAGGGCTGGCATTCAGGGTCGCCGAAGCGCACGTTATATTCCAGCACCATAGGGCCTTCCGCCGTCATCATCAGCCCGGCGTAAAGAATGCCCTTAAAAGGATGGCCGCGTTCCCGCATGACTTTCAAGACCGGATCTATCACCAGGCGGCACATTTCGGCGCTGCGGCTGTCCGGCAGCACGGGGGCCGGGCTGTAAGCGCCCATGCCTCCGGTGTTCGGCCCGGTGTCTCCGTCGTAAACCGCTTTGTGGTCTTGCGCGGAATGCAAAGGCAAGGCGCGTTCGCCGTCGCAAAAAGCAAGCAGGGAAACTTCCTCGCCCGCCAGAGCGTCTTCGATCAGCACCCTGTCGGCGGCCGAGCCAAAGGCTTTGTCTTCCAGCATGTTCTTCAGGGCAGCGATGGCTTCTTCCTCGGTTTTCGCAACCACAACGCCCTTACCGGCGGCCAGGCCGTCCGCCTTTATGACCAGCGGCAAGCCCTTGCCGCGCACATATGCGGCGGCCGGGGCGAATTCGCTGAACACGGCGTAGGCGGCGGTCGGAATATTCCCGGCGCTCATCACTTCCTTGGCGAAGATTTTCGAGCCTTCAAGCCGCGCGGCGTAAGCGCAGGGGCCGAAACACGGCACCCCGGCCTCAAGGCAGGCGTCAACCAGCCCGTTCACAAGCGGCAGTTCCGGCCCCGGCACGACAAAGCCTATATTTTCGGACTTTATGAATTCCATAAGCGCCGGAATGTCCCCATCGGATATCCGGACGTTCTTTCCGGCTTCTCCGGTGCCGCCGTTGCCGGGCGCGATAAAAATTTCAGTAACGCCAGGGTTCTGCTTCAGTTTCCAGGCCAGGGCATGCTCGCGCCCGCCTGATCCCACGATTAAAATACGCAAATCCGCCTCCCGGAGCTAGCTGAAAAGAAGTATTGACGGGCATGTCCGCCGGCATTATTGATAAACCTTGCGCCGCGTGCGAAAACACGCCCGCAGAACTGTAAATACTCATTTTTTCCACCCTAGACAATACAAAAGTTGCGCTTGGCCGGACTTGTCCGGGCCTGCTACAAGGAGACAGCCCTATGGAATATAAACTTATTCCGTCCCTGAAGCCGGAGGAAATTTTGCAGGCGCAAACCGCGGGACTGCGCTGGACGGTGGAACACGCCTACAGCAACAATCCGAACTACCGCCGCCGCCTCAAAGAGGCCGGGGTTGAGCCGGGAGCCGTGCAAAGCCTTGACGACCTGCTTGAACTGCCGGTAACCACCACCGAGCACCTGCGCGAAGAATATCCGCTTCCCCTGCTTTGCGTGCCCGAGCGCGACGTTGTGCGCATTCACGCCTCTTCCGGCACTACCGGCAAGCGCAAGGTCCTGGCCTACACCCAAAACGACGTTGATACTTTCGCCCTGCAAATGGCCCGTTGCTACGAGCTGGCCGGGCTTACCGCGGAAGACCGCATCCAGGTGGCCGTCGGCTACGGGCTCTGGACGGCCGGGGCCGGCTTCCAGCTCGGGGCGGAGCGCCTCGGGGCCATGGCCGTTCCGGTTGGCGCTGGAAACCTGGAAATCCACCTGCAGATGCTCACCGACCTGGGAAGCACCTGCCTGGGCAGCACGGCCAGCATGGCCCTGCTTATGGGCGAGGAAGTGCAGCGCAACGGGCTGGCCGACAAAATAAAGCTGAAGTCCGTCATTTTCGGCGCGGAAGCGCACAGCAAGAAAATGCGCCGCCTGTTCGAACAGAACCTCGGAATCGAACACAGCTTCGACATAGGCGGCATGACGGAAATGTACGGGCCGGGAACCTCGCTGGAATGCCGCGCCCATGAAGGCATGCACTATTGGGCCGACCTTTTCGTCATTGAAATTCTCGACCCGGTCACCTTGCAGCCGGTAGCTCCGGGAGAAATCGGGGAAATGGTCGTAACTTCGCTGCGCAAGGAAGCCTCCCCCCTGATACGCTACCGCACGCGCGACCTCACCCGAGCCCTGCCGCCCTGCCCCTGCGGCTGCTCCATGCCCCGCCACGACCACCTGCTAGGACGCTCGGACGACATGATCATTTTTCGCGGCGTAAATATTTACCCCGGCCAGATCGCTGACGTCCTGCACGGACTGCCGGACCTCGGATCGGAATATCACATCGAACTGAGCCGCTCGGAAGGGCGCGACAATATGCTGATCAAAATAGAGCGGGCCGTCGGCATAAGCGGCGGAAACGACCAAGGCCTGGCCAAGGCTTTCGCCAAAGCCGTGCATTCCAAGCTGCTGGTTTCCGCCGCCATTGAAGTGGTTGACCCAGGCGTTCTGCCCCGCTCTTTCGGAAAGTCCAAACGGGTTACGGACACTCGCTTTTAAACAGCCTGACTTTTGAATCCCGCCGCTTTTTTAACGTCCTGGCTGAGCGCAGAGTCCTGCGCTCAGCCAGGATCCGCCCGGATCAGCCCGCAAGCAGCCCGTTTTCAGAACTTGACGCCCACACTGAACAAGACCCCGAAGCTAGGCTCGAAACGGCGGAGCGCTACTGTCTGCCACCCTAAGCACCCTGAAGAAACTTCACAATCTGAGGAAAATGCTTATATAAACACGCAAAGGGATTAAAATCGAAAATGCGAGGAAGTGTGTCATGCAAACGCCGGACTGGCTTATCCTGTTCCCGCTCATTCTGGCTTTTGCCGTCTTTTTGCCGATTCCGGCAAAGGCCGGAACCATGGGGTTCAATCAGGCGCGCCCAATGCCCCCGTTAAGCGAAGATGAAAAAAGCATCATAGAAAATAAAGGCACGGAGAGAGCGTACAGCGGAGCCTACGACAAACATGACGCCGCCGGGGCCTACCTGTGCCGCCGTTGCGGCGCCCTGCTCTATTTTTCCGAGCATAAATTCCCGTCCGGCTGCGGCTGGCCCAGCTTTGACGCGGAAATTCCCGGAGCCGTGCTCCGCAGGCCGGACGGAGCGCGCACTGAAATAATTTGCGCCAACTGTCAGGCCCACCTGGGCCACGTCTTTACAGGGGAAGGCTTCACCCCGGCAAACGTGCGGCATTGCGTAAATTCCGCCGCCCTTTCCTTTTTGCCGGCGGACAAACTGGAAACCGCCTACTTCGCGGGCGGCTGCTTCTGGGGCGTCGAGCACCTGCTGCGCGGCCTGCCCGGCGTGCTGGCCGTGACATCAGGCTATATGGGCGGCAAAAGCTCCAACCCTACATATGAGGAAGTTTCTTCCGGAACGAGCGGGCACGCGGAAACCGTGCGCGTGATATTCGACCCGGAACTGGTCAGCTACGGGCGATTGGCCCGGCGCTTTTTTGAAATACACGACCCCACCCAGCTTAACCGCCAGGGGTTGGACCACGGCACGCAATACCGTTCCGCCGTGTTCACCGTAAACGCGGAGCAGGAAAAAACAATTGCGGAGCTTTTGGAAAAACTGCGGGAAAAAGGCTGGAAGCCTGTTACCGGCATTGAGCGGGCCGAAAAGTTTTACCAGGCGGAAGGTTACCATCAGCGCTATCTTGAAAAACACCCGGAACGCCCCTGCCACCTGCCCTTCCCGCGTTTTGAGCGCGGCCCGGAGCAGCCGGAGGAGTAAAGCCTTTTAACGTTCTTACGCCTTGCGGCAGCGCGGCAAACGCCAGCAAAACAACGGCGCGCCACGCTTATTCCAGCGCGTTTTCCAACAAGACGCGCAGCATTGTCGCGTCTATAAGCATGTCGGCCTTGGCCCCTTCGCCAAGGTATTGGCAAACGGTCATTTCCGGTCTGGTGCAAGAAGAAACGTCAAGGTCTTCCACCAGTGGGTGATAGCGCAGCTTGAGCAGCCGCACGCTGTGCATGTTGTTGTAGCTGATGTAACGGTTGCTGAAGAGTTCGATAAATGTTGAACGCGGCTTCTGCATGATGGTCAAAGCGCTTCCGGCCCCGTGCGGCATGACCGAACACTCCACGTTGCCCATGAAGGAAAGCTGATCTTTCAAGCTAAGCTCCTCAGGGGTGAGAACAGTGAAATCAAACTCGCGCAGCAGCTCAAGGATATTTTCCTCATTAATCACCCGGCGCGTTCCGATGCGGCGCAAATAGCAGCGCTTGACGCCAGGCGAAGGCGGGCAGGCCTTGAGCAGGCTGTTTCTGAGCAATTCGCAAAGCGGCAGGTAATCCTGAAGATCAAAACCCGAAAGCCGTGGCGGCACCAGCAGGCGCTCAACCCGGTAAACCCGCCCGGAGGGCAGAAGCCGCGCCTGGTCTACGCCGAGCAATTCAAGGGTTTGCGCGGCCACGGAACTGTTGCGGGGAATGATGTACGGGCCGGTGTAGCCGGAGCTTTCCAGAGCCAGGACTTTGGTCAGGCTTTCCGTAAGCCAGTGCCAGAGGTTGTCGCCGCCTGGCGGAAAAAACGGGGCGGCTTCGGGCAGGGTTACGGGCGCTCCGCCTTCGCGCAGGGCTTCGAACGCAACGCGCGGCAGCGAACCTTCATTCGGGCGGTAGGGGCAGGAATCGCGAAAAATATACGGCAACGCGCCGCCGGCCTCAACCGGCAGGAACGCCTGGCTGGAGCTTCCAAGGCACAGGCAGTCGGTAATTCCGTGAAAAGTCAGCCCCAGGCGCCTGAGTTTCAGGGCATGCCCGCGCTCCGGCCTGGCCGCAAGGTATTCAGAAGCCCAGCAGTTCAGGGCCTTGTCCGCTTCAAAGCTAAAGTGCATAACGCCTCCCGCACGAAACAAATCGCCGGAAAAAGCGCGTGCGTCAATAAAATATTGAAGAAATTCGCGAAGCTCCGGCCCCCTGAAGGGTAACTCTTTTTTCAAGGGCGCGCGGTTCAGGCGCGTATGCGCCTATCGCGCTTTCTTTCATCCGCGCGCCGGTAAAAAGGTCGTAAGCGCATTGGTAGGAAGCCGTCACCCGGGCGGCCAGCGCCTCGTCGCTCTGTCCGTAGGCCTCCGGTAGCGGTCCGCCGGAGGCCTCCGGAATGATCGGCGTAACCTGAACCTCTCCGCCGGGCTTCAGCACCACAAGCCTGTCATTAGTCCTGAAACCGAGCAGCTGGTATGTCGATATCCAGGCGCGCCCGGCTTCTTCCGGCAATTTTCGCGCATCCGTCCCGAAAAACTGGGAACGGTATTCCCAGCCGAGGCTCGCCAGAAGGGTCGGGGCTACGTCTATCTGGCTGCACAAGGTCGCCACCGTTTCCGGCGGAAAGAAAGCCGGGCCGTACATGATGCAGGCTATTCCATATGCATTGGGCGGAACTTCTGTTTTTCCGGCTATTGAAGACGGGTGGTCGCCCACGAAAACGAAAACCGTGTTGTCAAACCAGGGTTTTTCCCCTGCTTCCCGCATGAAGCGCCCTATGGCGTAGTCCGCGTATTTTATGGCGGAACGGCGGGAACCCTGCTGCATATCCACAGCGCCCTCCGGAAAAGTGAACGGGCGGTGATTTGAAGTAGTCAACAACACCTGATGGAACGGCTTTCCGGCTTGAAAACTCCTGTCCGCAAGGCGCAGGCTCTCGGAATATAAATCCCCATCGCATTGCCCCCAGGCGTTGGAGAAAGTTTTGCTTTGCGCCGCGAAATCAAGTTTGTCGGTAACGGCATAGCCGTTGCCGGCGAAAAAGGCGTTCATGTTGTCAAAGTAGCCAAGGCCGCCGTAAATAAAGTCACGGTCGTAGCCGCGCTCACGAAACAGGGTGCCGATATTGAAAAGGTTTTCATTATCCGGCCTGCGTACTATTGAATTGCCCGGGGTGGGCGGCACGCTGAGCATCAGGGCTTCAATGCCGCGCACCGTCCGCGTTCCGGTGGACATCATGTTGGAAAAAGAAAGACCGTTCGCGGCCAGTTCGTTGAGATTGGGGGTATATTCGCCAAGCCAGCGGCTCCCCATGCTTTCCATGATGACTATAACGACGTTTGGCCGCTTCTCCGTGCTTTCCGCCGCCGTCACGCGCAAGAGGCTTTCCCCTTTCGCCGGCTCGAACGCCGGGTTGGCGTCAGTTATTTCATTCCGCACAAGGGCGAAAGCCGCATGCGCGTCAATCGTTTTGTAAAAGGCGCGGTAATCGAGCTGATTGTTCAGGTATGCCGAAAACAACTCATACACCCCGTTTTTGGCGTACTCATTCCAGAACCTGTTTTCTTTCACGGAAAAAGGGCTGAAGGCAAAAAACAGCAAGGCCGCCGCGGCGCATAGGCCGCCCAGCAACCCTAGCCTGCCGCCCAGGCCGCCGCGCGCGGAATGATCCGCCGGGCTAAATTCCGCCGTGTGCGAAATCGGGCTTGATTTCTTCAAGAGCAAGGCCGTCGAAGCGGCCGCAAGGAGGAACACCGCCCCAAGAAGCGGGAACAGCGGGTAGGATTCCGCAATGTTCTGCATGACTTCAGTGGTGTAAATAAGATAGTCGACTGCGATAAAATTGAAACGAGAGCTGAATTCATCCCAAAAGAAATATTCGGCGAAGGCCGTAAAAATGAAAATTGCCGAAAAGGTGAATATTACAAACGCGGAGTATGCGCTTCCAGCCCACCGCCGCCGCAGAAACTTGTCGGAAGGCAGCAAGATGAGGGCGGCCGGAAGCGGCAGCACGAAAGCGAGGGTTGCGCAATCATTTAAAAAACCTTTCAGCAAAGCGGAAAACATTCCGGCCGTGAACGGCAAGGCGTCTGGAAAACCCGCCTGCAGCGCCAATCGCAAGGCAAGGTTAACGATAAGAAAGAAAAGGGCCAGGCAAGACAGATACCTGATCCTGTACTCCCCGGCCACCTTAAAAAAAACAGCCATCATATTCCTCCGCATGGTCATGGGTTAAGCGCGGCCGCGCACCCGCATGCAAAGGAATAGTATGCCCTGGGTAACAGTAGGATGATGCTGTGTAAAAAATTGTAACAGAAGAATAAAGCTTCCGGCCTTATTTTTTCCCCGCCAAAGCCTTTAGTCGTTGCCGTAAACCGTCAAAATGGCGTTCAAGCAAAATGATTATGCCCAAGGCAAGAAACATGGAAGTAAGAGTGTGAGATAGGAAATGCTCTCCACGTGCCATTTGATATAATCCCATACCCCATCCGGCAAAAAATCCAAGAATAAATAAAAACCGCTTCCATAGTTCGCGCAAAGGCAAATAATATAACGCCATAAGCGCAAACCCGCCGCTGGCGTGCCCTGCCGGGAAGCTACGCCCTCCAGCTGTGGATCCATGCTCCCACAACTGCTCCAACAAGCCGATATGGGGATATTTTCCTCCGTAAGGCAGCATATCCACCGGGCTATGCACGCCGCAAATGCATGTCAAAACTGACACCGCCAGCGGAACTAAAATGACGCTGCACGCGATAAGCGCTGACGGCTTGCTCCAGACTTGCAACTGCAAGCGGTATCTGCCGGAAAGAGACGCCAGAAAAATAACAAGAAAAGTTCCGCCGACAACGCCGATTAAAATTTTCGGAGCTGTATAATATATCCATTTGTAATCCGTATGAAAAGCGTCGGAAATAAGCCACTCGCCATGCCGGAAAAACGGAACCTGAGCCAAGCGGTCAAAAGATTTGGCGCTTTCAAGAACAGTACAGGCGAAAGCCGCAAAAAAATAGGGCCAGGGCTGTCTTAAAACGGTTTTCAGCCTGTTATCATTGCGTTCGGGCGAGAAAAAATTATTCATCATCTTCAGAATATGCGGGAAGCGTGACCGTTACGCGCAAGCCGGGCTGGGCGTTGCCGGCCGCAATGTTTCCACCGAACAAAATGGCCGCTTCCATGGCGAGGGCAAGCCCAAGGCCGGCCCCGCCGCTGGTTCTGGCGCGTGAGCTATCCACCCGGTAAAATGCGCGAAAAATATCTTCAAGCTGATTTTCCGGCACACCTGGTCCAAAATCTCTGATGGAAACGATAATATTGTCTCCATTCCGCCGCGCGTCCAATTCAATCACAGTGCCCGGCGGGCTGTAGAAAATGGCGTTGGAAAGGATATTGCCGAACATGCGCTCCAGCATAAGCGCGTTGCCGTAAACGATAAGCCCCCTCGCTACGGCGGCCTTTACGCGTATGCTCCGCGTCCCGCCTTGGAAAGAGAAGTCGTCGGCCAGACCGATGAGAATTTTTTCCAGATTCAGCGTATTTTTTACGCCGTAATGCAAAAGCTTGTCCTGCGCCTGCTCCATAAGCAGAGAAATGGATTCATTCATTTGCCGTATTTCTTTTCCCAAACGCAAAAGCAGCTCTATGCTTTCTTCATCCGCATGCCTCAAACTCAGCAAATCAACCGCTACTGTCATCCGGGTAAGCGGCGAGCGCAATTCATGGGATATGTCCGCAAGCAGCCTACGGTCATTATGCTGCTGCTTCTTGATGGCTCGGGCCATTGCGTTGAAGCTGTTCGCCAAAACGTCAAAAGCGTCTCTGACGTTGCCGTTTTCCGGCAAACGCACTTCCAGGTTGCCTCTGGCCAGGGCCTCTGAAGCCTTAGCCATCTTGCCGAGTTTATTGGAAAGTATTTTAGAGAGGATATACCCGCAAGCCAGTGAGGGGACAAGTATGCTCGCTATCCAGATTGCGACTTCATGCCAGGGCTGAAAACCGCCGTAAAGCCCTTCAAGCGCTCTTTCAGCCAAAGGCTCGACGATGAGTTCCGCCAAACCGACAACGGAAAAAAGCAAGATGACTATAAAAATATAGACCTTCCAAAACAGCGGCAAAACGCCCAGCCATGCGGTGATTCGTTTCGGAATCATGAACTCTCTCCTGACAGAAGATACATATAGCCTTCACCCCGGACGGCCCTGATACGCTCCCCGCCATCTTTACGCGGGCCAAGCTTTTTCCGCAGCCGGCTGACAAGCATGTCAAGGCTGCGGTCCATGGGATAGGCCGAATGGCCGAAAATGGATTTATAAAGGACTTCACGGGTTACAATTTCACCGATATTCTGAGTAAGAAGAGTCAGAAGACGCAGTTCTGGAACCGTCAAATCCTGCTGCTGACCGTTCATGCCTACGCAAAGAGAGGCGCGGTTGATGCTCAGGTCGTCCACATGCTGCAAAGGCAAGTTCACCTTCCCTAAGGAACTTCTGCGCAAAAGGGCGCGCAGGCGCGCCACCAGTTCACGGGAACTGAACGGCTTCGCGAGGTAATCGTCCGCCCCCATTTCGAGTCCCACCACCCTGTCTATCTCTTCCCCTCGGGCCGTAAGCATAAGCACGGGCAAACCGGCCGTGCTTTCCTCCGCCCGCAGGCGGCGCAACACTTCAAACCCGTTCATTCCAGGCAGCATTACATCCAGAATAAGGGCGTCGTACCCGCCCTTTGACGCTTCGGCCAGCCCTGTTTCCGCGTCTTCGGCCTGAACGGATGAAAAGCCCTCTGTTTCAAGATACGCGCTAAGAAGGCTGAATAGTTCCAGGTCGTCGTCTATTATCAGAATCGCCGCCATAGTGGCCCGCCGAACGTTTATTGTGAGTAAAAAATATGATTTTGCCTTAATCCGTCCGAACCTACCGCAAGAACTCGCCGAGATAAACAGTAAAATCATGCGGGTGACACTTCGTTACAGGGCTTCAAGCGCGTTTGGCCCGGCGGCCGTCATCCAGCCCGAACAAATTCCCGAGTTCCGGGAACTGGCGTACAGGGCTATTGCAGGGCGTCCATTCTTTAGATATGTTTAACAAGTTGTTTCTTCTGAAGAAGAGGCAAGCCGCGCCCTTGGAAAATAAAGATGAGAATAAAAGGCGCAAACCCATGCGGAACGGAGAAATGCCTTGAAAATACTTGCGAAGGCGCAAACGCCTCCGCCGGCGGTTATATTGGCCTGCCTGCTGGTCATATGCGCGTGCCTGACGCCATCCCTCAGTTTTTTGACCACGTCCTCGGCGGATTATCGGCAATCCGGCCCGCTGTTCTCCTTTTCCGTTTTGGGCAAAGGGGGCCATTCAGCTGGAATAAACTCCGTTCAATCAGGCAAATGGTCGGACGCCGCCACCTGGGCGGGCGGCGTCGTGCCTGGGACCAGGCACGACGTTACCGTAAGCGCCGGGCATGTTGTTACACTGGATACATCCTTTACGTCTGAAAAATCCCTCACCATAAGCGGAAAACTGATCCTTGCCGCCTCGCTGCAAACCGGGAACGGCCCGAACAGAGACTGCGCCTTCACCCTCAGCCCCGGCGCGGAGATGGAAATTACCGCCACAGGAACCTGGCTGACCGGCAATGGCGTATACACGTTGAAAGGCGCGCCGGACAATTGGGCCAGGCTTTCAGGGCCCGGCGCAATGACCTATACCGCCAATCCCGCATCACCGAAAATCCGCTGGGATTGCCAATATCTTTCAGTGGTTATGACAGGCGCCGTGCTGTTCAACGCGCAAGGCGCGCAGGGCAAAATAGCCACGGTTCCCGCCCTGCTCTTCGACCATTGCGTGTTCGAGGGTTACGCGTCTTTGGGCATAGGCCGGGGCGGCTACACGCCCGCCACAACGCCCATTTCCATAACGAACTGCGATTTTCGCGGCGCGGGCGTTATAACCGTAGCCCGTGTCGCCTCAGACGGCCCTGTCGTGATATTCGAGCATAACACCGCATACAGCCGGACAGTGCGTTCCGGCGTGAGATTTACCGTGGGCGGCCCACTTGTGATATGGAAAAACTGCGTAGCCGTAAACCACGGGGCCAACGGCAACTATTCTTCAGCGCTGCCTTTGGCGGCGGAGGGCGGCGCGCACCTGAACGACGTTATCGGCACCCCGGCGTTGTTTTATTCCGGCTCGGCGGGGGGCGGCTATATTAAGGGGGCATTGCTGGCTAACGCGAACAAAGCCCCCTCTGATTTCAACCCGCATCTGATTACAACGCCCAAGGTGGAAGACTGCGTTATCGAAATGTTCGGTTCGGAGCCGAACGCGCATATCATAGCAGGATCTTACAAAAAAGCGGAATGCCGCCGCAACCTGATGATCGGCATGGGCGATTTGTTCAACCTGGTGGGCAATTACGCGCTGGACGCCGACATCATCAATAACACCGTGGTGCGCTTTGACGCGAACAGCGTAGGCGGACTGGGCCTGCTGGAAAACGGCTCCAACACGCCGCCAGGCTACGGCGTAAGATGCCGCAACAATTTGCACGGCAGCCTAGCCGGAAGCGGCGAGGCTAAATACATGCTGCGCGTGGTGGGCGGAAGCACCCCGCTCTATGCGGATTCCGACTACAACGCCAACTTCAACGTGACGCAGCCCTATCACGACCGGGTGGCCAACAGCAGCACGGCGGAACACGACATAGCGGCCGACCCGCAATTTGTCGACCCCTCGCGCCGTATCGCCGGATGGGCCGCTTCAGTGGGCCTGCCCGGAACCTATGAAGCCGCGCGGGACTGCTTCCTCGCCATGAACGGGTACGACGCGGCGACTAAAACACAGAAGGCCGCGAACATTCCGGCTTACGGCTGGCGAGATTGCATGAACTGGCTGCGCGAAGGCTTCACCCCGCGCAACGCCCTGTTGACAAAGGCCGGCGAAGGCGGAACTTACATAGGGGCCGTTCCGCCAGCGCAGGACAAGCTAGCGCCCTGACTAACGCGGCCTCGGCTTCAATCATTACACTGCCGCCATCAGGCCGCTTTCGGATTTTTCCCGTAAAAACGCTGCGCCGCAAGGGCCGTGACGCCCCGTTTTTGCTGAGCTTATTGCCTTTTCCCTGTCATTAAGGCATATTGCCATTCAGGTGCTCGTAACACCTTGATCCCGAGGCGGACCGCCGCCGACACGCGCGGGGTTGCTCTTGCTTTGCAGGCGCAACCGTCTCTCTGCGTACGCTGTCGGGAGTGCGGTCGAATATAATACCCTGTAAGGGGGGAATAAATCGCGCCGTCCTCGGGCGGTTACGAGCTCCCGGCAATTGCTTTCCGGCAGTTGCCAATCAAGCACGCCGGAGAGCCGCCATGACCGAAACTCCAGCCATTTATGGCGCAACGCCACAAAGCGACTTTGAATCACAGTACCGGCGCATCCTTGAAGCCGCCGGATGCGGAACGCAAGCCGAACTGGCCGCGCTTCTGGAAATCAAGAGATCTTCCATTTCCGATGCCAGGCGGCGCAAGGCCGTACCCTCTGAATGGCTTGTAAAGCTATTCGAGAAAGTGCTGATCAACCCGGATTGGATTCGTCACGGTGCTGGCCCGAAATATCTGAACCCGGCGGATACCGGGCAAAACCCGCCGCACATTGTTCGCATTACGGAAATCAGGCCGCCTCAGGAATGTTCCGCGCAAGACCTTTTCAACGAGCTGGTGCGGAGAGCCTTGCAAGCGCCGCACCTTGCGGCGATTCAAAAAACAGAGTCCGGCGGCGGGCGGCAGGCGGCTGAAAAGAAAGATGGCTCTTAGCCCTTTCAAGCGTGCCGGCTGGCCCGGTTTCACGCTTATACCCCAGGCGGCGTATCGTACCGGCCCCTTGCTCCGAGGTGCGGACCCTGCTCAGCCGAAAAGGCCAGGGAGCATTTCCACGCCGCCCGGTTTTCCCGGCATCCGCAATTGGCCGGAATATTCATGCCAGCCCGAAAAAAACGCCGATCTGAAAAAAGAAGCCTTGAGTGCCGCGTGCTTTTCGCAATTAACAGGCATAGAGCGCAAAAGGCATAGATAAAAAGTCAACGTCAGAAGATACGAAAAGATAAACGCTATTTTATCTTCAAAGCCTGCTTGCGCGGCCTGCCTACCTTTCGTGCTGAAGGTTGCGGGCCGCGTTCTATTTCAATTTCTATGCGCCGCATCAGCTCGGCAGGAGCTAGCTGAAACACGCGGGCAATAAGCACAAGGCTGTTCACAGAAAGACTCTTGTGCCCGTGCTCCAAAAGAGAAATATAGCTCTCGGAAAGGCCGGAAAACCCCGCTAGTTGCCCCTGGGTAAAACCGGCGGATTCTCGGGCTTCACGTATGACTTTAGCTACGGCCAAGGGCAGTTGAGGAATAATGTCCATGTTTTCATGTATCGTAGCTCTTGCAAAAAAATAATGACTATCGTAAATATTGTTTGTTCGCTCAATAGCGGTAAATATCTTTAAACATTTGCTGCTCTGGCTATATCTCAACTTTTCAAACAAGGAGTAAACCATGGAGTGCTTCAATCATCCCGGAAGTTCGGCGGCGGGCACATGCCAACAATGCGGCAAAGCTTTGTGCGTTGAGTGCCTGAAACGTTTTGAACCGCCGATGTGCGAGCCGTGTTTTATAAAAAATAACGACGGCGTAACGCGCAGGCTTTATTGCGGCCTTGCGGTAACCGCCATTATATTTATTGCCGTGACCGTTTTTTGCTTTCAAGCCAGCCCTAACAAAAGCGGAGGCGTTTTTACAGGTTTTGTAGCCGCATGCGCCTACTGGGGCTGGCAGTTTTTAGGACGGTTTTCCGTGCCTGTACTATTCACTTCCGGCTTCGGCCTCATCACATACTTTATCTTCAAAGCCGTCTTGGCTATGCTCATAGGCATTATTGCAATGCCCGTGCAGATTTTCAAAGCCGTCCGCGATATTCGTCTCATGAACCAATATAAGGCGCTCTTGGCGCAAGAAAAAGCACAACAGGCGTAAACCTGTAATTTTTGCAATCATCACTGCGGGTATAACAAGCGGGCAGATCGCTTGAAAAAATCTGTAATGTGATTTACAGACCAACCCTGATAGATGACGATCCACCGCTCATTGCAGCCTTTTTTCCGCGCCCGCATGCCCGCGCGCTGCATATCGGCAGCCGCGCCGTTCGTTTTTTAAGAACCAAGGCGTTTCTTGCAGGTAACCTAAATAAACTCAGGAGCACATTCAATGCGTATTAAACCGCTACTTCCCATCATTTTGATGTTTTTGTTGACGGCGTGTTCCGACCCCTCTCTTAAAACCGCGTCGGAATCAGACTATAAAGAGTCGCTAAAAAAAATCTTTGATGCCCAGCCGTCAGAAGAGAAACGCCTTGAAATCGCTCAAGGCGTTCTGTTTGTGATTACCGATGGACAGGAAAAGCTTAAAAATGAAAATAGCGGCATAGCTTATAACGCTTTTCACGCGCTGCAAACAATGGGGCAATCAGGCCGCCTGATGCCGCTTGATGGGAAAAACGCCCAAGAAATCATCGCTGCGGGTTTTGAAGCACGCAAAACCTGGGCTATGAGCAATTTGCCTAAACGCATAGAGCAACAAAAAAAAGCTGTTGCAGATTTAGAGGAAAAAAAACTGCAGGCGGAACGATTTGAACAAACACGGAAATCCGCCTCTGTTTCAAACATTCGCATGGAATCTACAGAAATGTTAGCCCACGGCACGAATAAACCCATGGGCTTTGTACAGGAATTTATAATTTCCGTTGATGCAACGAATAATGGTTCCGTTGACATCTACGCCTATGACCTTGATGTAAAAATCAACGGCCCTGATGCAAACAAGAACCCTATACTCTACGGCACTCTTACGGTTAAATTTCCGGAGGGCGTTAAGCCAGGCGCCACACAGCCCGGAACAATAACTTATAGCGTTGGCGGCCGCCGCCTTCCGTATGGCCCGAATTACTCTCTGGTTGCCTCCTTGCAATCCGTGCAATTTAATAAACAAAGCCATATGGGGTTTAATTCAATCTCCAAATTCGATCAATCCGACATTAATGAGCTTGAAAAATATAAGAAACAGCTTGCTGAATCCGAGGCGGAAATAGCAGGGTATAGATAATTGGCAGGGTAATGGCCTCAGACAAGAATTTCAAAACACGTTCTCTCGGTGGAATATTGAGAAGGGCCGGCATCCTGTTTTGTCAGTGATACCGGCCCTTCTCTGATAAAATAAAGACCACGCGCTTGAAGGCATGGGGCGTACACCCTGATAAAATAGAAAGCCCGCGCGTCACGAGTTGAACGTGATTCTACCCCGGGCCTAAGGACGGAACCCCTTTCGTCGTTTCGGGGCACGTACACGGACTTTCTGTTTTAAAAACAAGCGAATCCAACTTGTTGTCAACACTGAGGAACTTAACCCGCATGGATGCTTTTCCGTCCATGGGCGCGACGCGACGGCCATAACACGGCTTATTTCCGAATTTTGTCCTACAGTGCGGAGCTTCCCTAACACCGGGACGCTCCGGTTACCTTCCCCGCCTTACCAGCTGTCAACGAAGCCTGAAAGCCAGGGTAAATCGGCGGGGGCGCGGCTGCCGCATGGCTTGAAGCGTTACGTCGGGCTTAAGTATATGGTTTCCGGAACCATTGCCGGCGGGAACATTATCGCCGGGCTGGTGTGGGACATTCAGCCCAATAAGTGGAATACGCTCTGACTGCTGGGGGGGGCTTTCTGTCCTTCCCCACAAAAAAGGTCAATAATAGTAGCGGCAAGAAAGAATATAGATAGTGTCGCCTTCCACCTGGTAAACAAGAAGGTGCTCTCTATCAATCCGGCGGGACCAGTAGCCCAAGAGCTCGTATTGAAGGGCTTCCGGCTTGCCCAGGCCGCTATGGGGCGTTTGCGCGATGCTTTGCAGCAGAGCGACAATTCTGGCGGTTTTCTTCGCGTCCGTCCGGTTCCAATACGCAAAATCTTGCTCCGCCTGCGGCGTAAGTTCCAGCTTCACAGTTTGGGCAGATCTTCAATGGAAAAGCTTCTGGTGTTTCCGGATTCAGCATCGGCGATAGATTGCCGCAGCAATGCCGCGTTATTGGGACTGCCGAGCAGGTGCAATGTTTCCTGCATGCTGTTGAAGTCTTCCAGCGACATCATGACGACAGACCCGGCTTTCTGGCGGGTGATAATGACAGCGTCATGCCCGTCAATAACCTTGTTCATGGTTTCAGCCAGGCTCTGGCGGGCGGCGCCTTTTCTGCATACAAAAAAGGGGTTACATTGCTGTAACCCCTTAAAATTGATGGTGCCGGGGGACAGGATTGAACTGCCCACACGGGGATTTTCAGTCCCCTGCTCTACCAACTGAGCTACCCCGGCATGCGAGAAATTCTTTTAACCAAGTCACCTGAGAAATGCAAGCGATTTTTTATCACGCGGCAAACTTTCCCGAAACCCCGCTATGAGCATGAAAAATTCGCTGATTATAAAATCATTTTTTCTCTCAGCTTGACATAAGGGGGTAAATGGGGCACACCTTGGTAACACGTTTATAAATTTAATAATACCGAGGTGCCCGTGAAAAATCTCACCGCGTTTGCCGCGCTTTTTTGCATGATATCACTTCTTCCGGCGTCCGCCTTGGCTCATTTCGGCATGCTGCTGCCTTCCGGGCAAGTCATCATGGACAGCGCTAAAAGTAAAATCAACCTGGACCTCCGGTTTTGGCATCCGTTTATAAACAACGGCATGGATATGGAAAAGCCCGTGAAGTTCGGCGTACTGCACGAGGGCCGCCAAACCGACTTGCTTGACACGCTGAAGGCGCATAGAATACAAAATTTCAGAGCTTGGAGTGCGGATTTCAGCATTTCACAGCCAGGCCTCTATACCTTTTACATGGAACCTGCTCCCTATTGGGAAGAAGCGGAAGACTGCTTCATCATTCATTATACCAAGGCCTACGTTACGGCCTTTGGCGACGACTCGGGCTGGGACGAACCTACCGGCCTGAAAACGGAAATAGTTCCGCTGTCCAAGCCTTACGCCCTTTATGCCGGCAACCTGTTTCAGGGCCTTGTGCTGCTTGACGGCAAGCCTGTTCCCGGAGCGGAAGTGGAAATAGAGTGGTTTCCAGGTGATTCCCTGAAAGGCGAAACCGCCAATGAAATGCTTAACACCCAAACCGTCAAGGCCGACTTAAACGGCATATTTTCTTACGCCATGCCGCTGGAAGGATGGTGGGGCTTTGCCGCGCTGAATACCGCCAAAGAAACGCTGAAGCATAACGGGCTGGACAAACCCGTTGAACTGGGGGCCGTGCTGTGGCTGCGCGCCTTTCCCGCGCCAAGGGCGCTACCCCTGAAATAAAAAACCGGAGACGTTTGATGCCGTTGCTCAAAAAAATTATTCCGTCGTTCTTGCTCGCGGCCTGCATAACATTGGGCGCTCCTTTATATGCCGATGCGCACGCCGTTTTCATATTCGCCTGGGAAGAAGGAGGCAATATTTGCTCAAAAAGCTATTTTTCCAGCGACAACCCTGTGCGCAACGGTGAAGTGAGCGTCAGAAACGGCGCCGGGCAAACCTTGGCTGAAGGTTCCACAAATGCCGAGGGGCGCTGGTGCGCCCCGGTTTCTGAGTTCAAAGGCGAAAAAGGAGACCTGGTGTTCAGTGTGAAGGCCGGGCAAGGGCATAAGGCGGAGTTCACCCTGCCCGCTTCTGGTTCCGGAGGAGAAAGCGCGGCCAGGAACGAAACTGAAGCGGAGCGGAAGGACGAGACAATGGCGGCTGCCGCATCTTCCGGCGGCGGATTATCCGAAGCGGCGGTGCGCAGCATAGTGCGCGAGGAGATGCAGGCTGTTTTGAGCGCCATGCAAGGTCATTTTGCGGAAGAAAAATTTGAAAAAAACATCAAGATGACCGATCTGGTTGGAGGCATAGGCTGGATTGCCGGGATATTCGGCTGCATGGCCTGGTATGGTTCGCGCCGCAAATAGAACCATCTGCGGCATGCGCTGGCGGCGCGCGCCATATGATGCAAGTGATATTGATTGCCAAAATCATTCATTTGAAATATAAATCCGCGTCTGGCTTTCACAAAGCGAAAAAATGTTTTATTGTTGCAACACGCCGGTTTGTCAAGCAGGCGGAACGGCGGGGTCTGGGCCGGTAATCCAGCAGCCAAGGACAGTGTATGCATATTTCCGAAGGAGTGCTCAGCGCACCGGTTCTAATCGGCGGAGCTATAGGCGGGGCCGCCTTGCTGGCGGCCGGCATGAAAAAAATGCCTTGGGAACATCTTATGACCACGGCTCTTTTGTCCGCGGCATTCTTCTGCGCTTCTCTGGTGCACCTGAACATCGGGCTGGCCGACGTGCACCTGATCTTAAACGGGCTGCTGGGCTGCATTCTAGGTTTCGCCGCCGTTCCGGCCATTTTCGTCGCCCTCTGCCTTCAGGCGCTGCTTTTCCACTTTGGCGGAATAACCACCCTTGGCGTCAATACCTGCATCATGGGTTTGCCGGCCATTCTTTCGGCCTGGGCTTTCCGCCCTCTGCTGCGCCATGCCCTGCCCGCGCGCCGGGAAGAACGCGAACCTGAAGCCTGCCCGGCAAACGCGAAACGGAATAAAATACTATGGATTTCCGGCGCATTCCTGTGCGGTTCATGCTCCGTGGCCTTGAGCGCCCTGCTGGAATCGCTGGCCTTGCTGCTCTCGGACGGCTATTTCGAAACCGCCGCCCTGGCCGTGGTAACGGTGCATATTCCTATCATGTTGCTGGAAGGGGTGGTCACGGTCTTCATCGTCGGGCTGATCCGCAAGGAAAAGCCGGATATGTTGCGCTTCATCCTGAACGGAGGCAAAACTTCCGGGAACAGCCAGGCGGACGCATAACGCCAAGCGTTCCGGTCAGCGCAACAGCCCGAAGCCGGAAAGCTGTTCGCGCCATACGTCCGTTTGTTCCGTGAACCACCGCACTATTTCCGGGCGCCCGATAAAACGCACATAAAACCCTGATTGCAGGGCCGCGTTCACAAATTCCTGATCAGAAGACATGCGGCTGAACAAATCATGCCAGATCACGCGTTCCGGCTCTCCCACCCCCAGCGGCAAAGTGAAACCGAAAGAAGCTGAAGCGAACATATCAACTTTCTGCTCATCAAAAGTAGGCAAATCAGGAAGAGCCGGAGAGCGTAAACGCGCGGCAACGGCCAAAGGCCTCATTTTCTGCGTTTTACCGGGTTCGGCCAGGGCGTATCCCCACACAGCCTTGACTTTCCCGTCTTGCGCCGCCTTCATGGCGTCTTCAGTTCCCATATAAGCGGCATAACCAGCCGTTATCCCGGCAGCCCGGCAAAATTGCAAAGCCGCGAGGTGAGGGGCCGAATAGCTGCCGCCTCCGCCCATGACCAAAGCCCCGGGGTGCATGAAAGCGTCTTGAATCAGATCGCGCAGGTTCGCGTAAGGGCTGTTTTCCGGCACCCACAGGGCAAGTGGAACTTCCGCCAGAACAAATTCCGGGCAAACCTCACCCAGCCTGTACGTCGAATACGGGTGCAAACCGCGCAAGACCAGGTTCGGCATAATAATCAGGGCGGCGCTGTTGCCGCTGGGGGCGAGGTCTTCTATCGTTCCCCAGGCGTCAGCCCCGCCTCGGCCCAGCTTTATGGTCACCTGAAGAGGGTTGTGGGTCATATTGAAAAAATACGGTTCCAGAAAATCCAGGAATTGCCCGGTTTCGTCCAGCTTCCCGAAAGGGTTGAGCACGGCCAGGGGAACGCTGAACACGTTGGGAATATGTTCGGCCGGTTCATAAGGCTTTGCCGCTTGCGGCATGACCGGGCCAGGGCGCGAAACGTCGCTCGGGGCTTTGTCCGGAGCTGCGCCGGGCGGAGCTTGAAGCGGAGCGGCCAGCGGGCGGTCGAAAGAAGGCGCTATGGCCTCTGATGTTTTTTCCGCCTGAGACGGCTGGGCATAAGGCAGGACAAAAGGGTCCGCAGCGGGTTGGGGCTGGCTTTCAGTTCCGCCGGAAGGGGCGTGTTCAGCCGCCTTTGCGGACGCGCACAGGCAAAACGAAATGAAAACAAGCAAAATACAAGCCGAGGCGAACTTTCCGCACCGGACGATATTAACGCAAGGCTGAAAATAGCGTTTTAAATCCATTCGCGCCACCAGTAATTTTAAAATAGAGCAACCTGCAACGGTTATGACAGAACACGCCGCAACCGGCAAGCCGGCATTTCACTTGCTCCGGGTTTGAGTTTTCCGCCCTCTTCGCGGGCTTTTCCGCAAACAAGATATTCTGACCTTATTTTATATAAATTTTATGAAAAATCGCATTTTGCTATTGACTTTACGTCAGTAAATTGACAGGCAAAGAAGAGGATATATCATTTGCAGAATTGATGAGGGAAATTTACCTTCGCAACCCGGCTGACCTTGTGGCAGCAAGCGGCTCGAAGCCAGGCCCGGAAACGGACCACGGCCCGCGCGCGCCGGGAGCACGGTTTCCACGGAGGGGGCATGAGTTTGAAGACCGAGGGCATAATCGGCCAGAGCACCACGCTGAAAGACGTATTCAAAATGCTGGAGAAAGTCGCTCCAACAGACAGCACGGTTCTGGTCACGGGGGAATCCGGCACGGGCAAGGAACTTCTGGTGCGCGCCCTGCACGCCAGCAGTGACAGGCATGACAAACCTTTTGTGCCCATAAACTGCGGGGCTATTCCCAAAGACCTTCTTGAATCGGAGCTTTTCGGCCACGAAAAAGGGGCCTTTACCAACGCCCTGCGCACCAGGCCGGGGCGTTTTGAAATGGCCGACGGCGGCACCGTGTTTCTTGATGAAATAGGCGAAATGGACCTGACCCTTCAGGTGAAAATTTTGCGCGTTCTTCAGGAAAAAGAAATAGAACGGGTTGGCGGAAACGGAACACGCAAGGTGGACGTGCGCATAGTCGCCGCCACCAACCGCGACCTTGAGCAAGAAGTTGAGGGCGGGCGCTTCCGCGAAGACCTTTACTACCGCCTGAACGTAATTCCCCTGCATCTGCCGCCCCTGCGCGAGCGCGGCGCGGACATCATGCTGCTGGCTGATCATTTTATCAGCGTATTCTGCCAGAAAAAAAGCCGCAAGCGCCTGAAATTCGCGCCGGATGTTCAAAACGCGCTGCAACGCTACCCCTGGCCGGGCAACGTGCGCGAACTTGAAAACATCATGGAACGTCTTTCCGTTTTGTGCGACGATGACGTCATACGCCCGAACGACCTTCCAAAAAAAATTCTTGAAGCCGTGAAAAACCTGCCTGCGCCGGAGGCGGCGGAAAGCGTTCACGCTTCGGCGTCCCTGGAGCCGGAACTTTGCCTCTCCAATGATTTGCTTGCCCCACAGGGTTTTTACTGGCCCACGTTGAGCGACTTGCAGCAATATAATATGAACCTCAAAGACTTCCTCGACGCCATAGAGGAAAAACTGATGTCTGAAGCCCTCAACCTTGCAGCCGGGGTAAAAAACCAGGCTGCGGAACTCTTGGGCATAAAACGCACTACTCTGATTGAAAAATTGAAAAAAAGAAATATGGAATAAGGCGTGATGCCGTGCCGCAGGCGGGCGTACCAGGCGGTCGCCCGCCCTTCCGCGAAATTACGGAATATTTTTTGCATATATATGCTGACGCTCTTTAAAAGCACGGCATGACGCCGGAAAACCGGCATAGGCATTACACAGAGAAGACAGGAACACTTGTGATCCGTAATTTTTTTGCCTGGGCAACCCGGCTGTTCATATGCCTTGCGGCATCCTGCCCCACCGGCGCGGCCCTGGCCGCCACAGTGGAATGGTCAGCTTTGCCCAATCGTGAACGCATCAGCATCAGCCTCGCCAAAGACGAAGGCAGCATCGGTGACGTTTCGCGCAACGGCGCGACTTCTTTGCGGCTAAACCTCAAAGACGCGAAAAACGCGCAAGGGGTGCTGGAAGACCTTGCGCTAATCTCTCCGGCCAGGGCTCAATATTTCAGCCACAGCGCGCCTTCGGGCGGGGCGCTGAACATTGCCGTTAAAAATCAGGCTTTCGGCTATATAGTCAACAGAAACAGCCCGGTCAGCGTTGACATAGATATTTTTCACGACCCTACGGGCGCTCAGTGGCAGGATATCAGCCAGACCACCACAAATCCGCCAGCCCAGGCCCCAGGCGCAGCAACCCCTCCAGCAGCGGAAAACAAAACCGTTTCAAGCCAGCCGGAACGGCCGGTGCAACCGGAACGGACGAACCCGCAGACCGCACTGCCAGAAACGCCGAAACCGGAGACGCCCAAGCCGGAGAAGCCAAAGTCTGAAGCGCCGAAAGCGGAAAACGCGCCTGATTCCATGCCGGCAAAAGAAAGCGCTGGCTCCGGCCCGGGCCAAACCGTCAGCCAAACTCCCTTGCTGTCCGTTTCAGGCTCCGCGCCGCGTCAAACGCCGGCCGCCCCGCCCGCGCGCGGAACAGGCCCCGGCCAGGCCGCGCGGGAAACCGGCGGCGGCCCCATCGTCATAAACAATTCCCCCGCTCCCGCTCAAAACGGAAGCGGCGACCGAAGCAACGGGGGAAAAAACAGCAACAGCCAGGCGGCAACAAAACCGCAGCCCACCCCGGAACCCCCGGTTCCGCCTCGGACTTCGGCTCCGGAAACCGCCGTAAAACCCGCGCAGCCTCCAATCCCTCCGGAAATTCCAGGCCCGGCGGCACAACTTCCTGTAATGACGCCGCCCGCGCCGTCAGCCGACGGTCCTGAAACGTCAAAAAAAACTTCCCCCGCGCCGGGTGAAACGGCGGTTCCGGCGGCCGCTCCGGCTGCACAGGCCCAGCCTGTACAGTCCTCTGACGTGCCGCCTCCGGCAAAGCCGCAAATAGTCAAGCCGTTGCTTGAAACGGTCAGGCCGGATGGAAGCCTCGTCCGCTTCAAGGCTACGGATCGCCCTCTGCCCGACAGTCCCGCCGTTTCGCCGGGCGGAACATTGGAACGGGGGGCGAAAACGCCCGCCGCCCCGGCTCAACCCTCCGGCAAAACCGTTGAAGCCAGCCCGGCCCCTGACGGCGCGCAACAAAACGGAACTCAGAATGCGTCTTCAACCCTGGTGCAGGCCGGACAAAAAATTCCCCTGAAGCCCGGCGGGCAAGAGAACGTCTCCGGCAGCGCGGCGCAAGTTCCGGCCGGACAGCTCAGCCAAAACGCCCCGGCCAGCTCCGGCGGCCATAGTTCCGTCCAGGCGGCCGGAACAGGCGGCGGCCACGCCGCTTCTCCAATGCCGGAAGCAAAACCTGACGCTAAACAGGAAGTCATATATATTGACGCGCAGGGCAACCCGGTTCCTCCACCCCCGGACCCGGCGGAGGTTTTGAAAAATGTGGAAACGCAAATCGGCGAGGGAAAATTCAGCGACGCCTTGACCAGCCTTGAAGAGCTTTTGCGCAACCCGCTCCTGGAGGACAAAAAACAACGAGAACAAGCCCTGCACCGCAGAGCCGACATGATATTCGCCCTGCATAAGGCCGACCCGGTTGAAAATTTTGCGGCGATAGAAAATTCCACCATGGCGGCCATAAACTACAACCTTGATTCTCCGCGCAACGCTGCCGCCTACCTGCGTCTTGGGTACATATACCTTGCGGCCGGGAACCGCTCCATGTCAGACGCCTACTTCAACCTTCTGCGCAAAAAATTCCCGGATGACGCAGAAGTTCCGCTTTCATACTTTTATGTGGCGGACTACCTGATGCGCAGAGGTGATTATCAGGCGGCGGCGGACCAGTTCTCCCATATAGTGGACGCCTACCCTGACAGCCAGTACACCCGCGACGCGGCCATAGGCCTGGGCAGGGCCTACCACGCCCTGGGCTACGCCGATCAGGCCCTGAGCATGGTGAACTTCATTGAAGGCCGCTGGCCGGACTATTACCTGGAGTATCCGCCGGTGCTCGCCATGACCGGAGACGTTCTTTCCCGCGCCGGCGAAAAAGAACGCGCGGCCCTTTCCTACTGGACCTATTACAACCTAATGCCGAACGCGCCGGATGCGGACATAGTTCTCACGCGCATAGGCGACATTTACTACTCAATGAAGCAGAAAGAAGCGGCACAGGAGGTTTATGCCGAAGTTCTGCAACGCTTTCCTGACACCGACGCCGGCCTTGTCGCTAAAATGCGGCTGGCTGAAGACGGCATTTATGACTCGCCCAGGCCGGCGGAAATTTTCCCTGTGTTCGATAGAAGCATAGCCCTGCGCCCTACCGAGGTATATGAGGAAATCATAAAAAAACATCCGAACAGCCAGCTGGTTCCCATAGCCCGCCTCAAGCTGGCCATGTGGCACCTCTGGGAGAAAAAATACGCCGACGCCCTTGAACAATGCAGCATCCTGGCCCAAACGCCCAACCTTGACCCGGTTCTTGCGGCGCGCGCCAGAGAAGTGGCCATGCAGGCCTTTTCCGTAATGACCTCGGAGCGCGTGGCCGACCAGGTTTACGCTCCGGTACGCGACTTGTGGGAACGCTACCCCATTCTTAGCGAGCAGGCGAACGAACTTGACCCGGCCAGCCGCGTCGGGCTCGCCACCAGCATGGTCATGAATAAAAATCCGGACGGCGCCCTGCTTATTCTTGAGCCGCTCTTTTTAAGCAAACAACCGCAATATTCGGAAATGGCCCTGAGTCTGGCCCTGAGTATTTTTCTAGAGCACGAGCAATGGCAGAAGATAGAAGAAACCGCCGCCCGCATAGAATTATGGGAATTGACGCCGGAACTGCAAACGCAGTTGGACTACGCCCTGGCCCTGGCCTATGAAAATATGGACAAGCGCGCCCAGGCCTCCGTCATCTGGAAGAAGCTTCACAGCAACAGCATGCTGACCAAACAGCAGCAAGCCTATATTTTTTACTTTCTTTCCCGCTCGTCGCGCGATCTTCAGGATTTTGAAACCGCCTATAATGTGGGGTGCGATTCCTTGACGCTTTTGCTGGAACTGGCGGAAGAAAAACCTGAAAAGGCGGATAACGACAAAATACAAAACCTTCTCAACATGCTGATGGACTTGGCCAATATAGCCGGAAAGTCGCTGGAGGCCCTTGATTACGCGAATATGCTGCAAAAATACGTGCAGCCGGGTTCGGAAGAATATCTCTCCCTGCAATATAACCGGGCTAAAATTTATAGAAACCGGGGTGATATGGAAAATTGGCGTGCCATAATGGCTGAACTTTCAGGAAAATACCCGGCCACCATGTATGGACGCATGGCGGCTTCAGCCTTGCGCGAATACGATCTGCGCACAAATGCGGCCGGGTTCTCAAGCACTGGAGAGATATGATAAAACCCAAAAAACGCAAACCCGGCAAAGAGAATGCAGCATGAGCGCAGCAAATGACGCGGAACGCCTTGACCGCCTTGAAGAAAACCAGTTTTTTCAGGAACGTCTCCTGGCCGAGCTGCATGAAGCCCTGTTCGCGCAGCAGGGCGAGATAAACGCTATTTCTCAGGAATTGCGCAAGGCCAAAGAAAAAATAGCCTTGCTGGAAGAATATCTCGAAGGGATGGAAACGCCTCAGAACGCCAAACCGCCGCACTATTCCGGGCTTGATTAGAGCGGATTACATTGAAAATATTTATCTCCCCGGGATACCGCGTAGCGGGAGTCTGCAAGCGAGCAGCGCAACGTGTCTTTAGCAAAAGCTTCCCTTTTGCGTATCTAAAGAATCTTTGAGTGTTGTATGCTTTTCACAACAGGCAGGAATGGAGCGCAACTGGCAGATATAAAAAGTCAAAGTTTACTCCGCTCTGGGGCCTTGTTCACACAAAAGCCCCAAGGTTTTTCACCGCTTCGTTTTCGCCTATTTTCCGGGCAGGAGAATTTTGTTTACAGCCGCATCGTCCTGAATATTCGGCCCAAGGTAAATCTGTTCGGCGCGAAAATTCAGGTCTTCTATCCACGGGTCAGCCAGGGCGGCCTGGCGTGACGGCCATTTGGACAAGTCCAGAACGTTGATGGCCCGCCCTCGCATATCGGCCCGCAGCCACAAGATACCGTGGGCCGATTTCCGCTGAACAACCGGAAAAGGCACCCCTTCTCCACCGCCCAGAATCACGTCAAAAACTCCGTCCGCCTGGGCAAGAAAACTTTCTTCCACCGCCTGCCCCCAAGAACTGACGCCTATGACCAGATCGGTCCTGGAGCGCAGCTCGCGCCCCACAGAAAGGGCTTTCGGGAAAAACTCCAACTGAAATTTTTGCCTGTCCGCCTCCGAAGGCGATTCGCTTTCCAAAGGAGGCATGAACACCAGGCCGAGTTTGCGTTCGCCAACCCGGATGATTTTGACGGGAAAAGACTTGTCCGCAGCCTGGAATGACGCGGGCAGGGAAACCTTGGCCTGCTTGAACCAGGCCGCCGAGGCTATGGAAAGGTATACCGCGTCCGGCCTGGTAAGCCTGTAGGCTTCCAGCACTTCCCTGGCGGAGAAATCCTGCTTTGAAGGGTACTTGTTTTCCGTATCGGCCGCTGTGGGTATTATTCCCGCGCCGTCAGGCAAAAATTCGCCCGGCCCGATAATATGCACGGAGTTTGGCGCTTCAGCCCGCAGTGCGGACAGCTTTGCCGAGCGCCTGGCAAGCCCGCCCAAGGCGTTACTGCCGCAGGTGGGGCAAGGGAAAAGCTCCCCTTTGCTTTCCGCGCAATAAATGATGCGCAAGGCCGGGCCGAAGCCTGACGAAGCCCGCTCCCCGGACGGAGTGGCCAGGGGGGTTGAAAAATCTTCTTCAAACCCGGCTCCGAAAGCAAACGCCGGAAAAAATCCGGCGAAGCAAAACAAGACAAAAAAGAAAACAGGCAACATGCCCCGTTGCGGCGCATTATCCTGTTTTACGGCGAAAACCGGGAAATCAGGCATTAAGGTACTCTTTAAGTTCTTTGCCCGCCCGGAAGAAAGGAAGTTTTTTGGGTTTTACTTTAACAGATTCGCCGGTTTTGGGGTTACGCCCGACGTAACCGCCGTACTCTTTCAGCTTGAAGCTGCCAAGCCCGCGTATTTCTACCCGGCTGCCCTCAAGCAGGGCATTTTTCATTTTGTCGAAAAAGATATCCACCATGGCGGCGGCTTCGTCCATCGGCAAAGATTTTTCTTCCGCCAAGGCTTTTACCAGTTCACTCTTGTTCATTAGATCCTCCCTAATAGAAATACTCAAATCTTTAAAATAGCCTCAACGGCTGCTTTCAAAGCAGCCCCCCGCAGCATTTTTCCATCCCCTCAAGCTAACTTGCAACATATAAAAAATGGTTACGTATCACCTTTTCAGAAAATTATCTTAAGAATGAAGACTTTGCAATAGCTTTGCAATGTTATTTTACATTGCGGCAAATCTTTTTTTCACAGTCCGGCCGCCTTACGCAGTTCCGCAATTTCCGCCGCATTCAGCTCCCGCCCCTGCCCTTTGGGCAGGTCGGCAAGGCGTAAAGGCCCCTGCCCCACCCGCCGCAAACGCAGGATAGTCAGGCCGAAATCGCGGAACATGCGCCGTATCTGCCGGTTCACGCCTTGCCGCAAGGTCATTTCCAGGCGCGTCGGCCTTGCCGGGTCTGTTTTAATTTCGACCGGCGCCAACTTTTCCCCTTCCGCCAGGGTCATGCCGGAACGCATTATCCTGATCTGTTCCGGCGTCGGTTCCTCACGCAGGTCAACCACATAAATTTTAGGCAAATGGTGCTTCGGGTGGGTAAGGCGGTTGGTAAGCTCGCCGTCATCCGTAAGCAGAATAAGGCCTTCGGAAAAATAATCCAGCCGCCCCACAGGATAAAGCCGACGCCCGGCCAGATGCGGCGGCAGGAAATCAAGCACGGTCTGCCTGCCTTCCGGGTCATGGGCGGTGCTCACCACCTGAACGGGTTTGTGCAGCATGAAATAGCAAAACGGCCTTGAAGCATCCGGGGCGAAATTAACAACTTTACCGTCAACTTCGAGCCTGTCGCCCGGTTCGAGCCTGAGCCCGAGTTCGCGGGTTATTTCACCGTTCACCTTGACACGGCCCTCTTCCACCAGCCTGTCAGCCTGACGGCGCGAACATATCCCCGCTCCGGAAATGGCCTTGTTCAGGCGCAACCCGCCTTCTTCGCCCGTTCCACCGCGTGTTGCGGCGTTTGCGGCGCTGTGCCCGCCGCTTTTCTTTTGGCCGGAAAAAGGCCCGGAATGATTATTTTTCATAATTATTTTAAAGTTTACGCGGTTAGGTCCGATATGGAAAGCAAGAAGGAAGGTTCCCCGCCCGGAATCTTTACAGCATAAAAAGCGCGGAAGCAAAGGTTTTCCCTCCGCTTTTGTTTTAGGGGATGGCATAAAAATTGCTAGCTTAAAAGTGAAAAGCTGTTTTTCGCGGCAATTTTTTCCGAAACGAGGTAACCCATGCCTGAATACGCATCCGGCAGCATACACTTCACCGGCCTTGGCAACGGCACGGATTTTGACACCATGATCACCCAGCTGAAAAAGCTGGAGCTCATGCCTGCCCAAAAAATGCTCAAGTGGAAGAATGACTGGAACATACGCCTCCAGGCATTCGGTGAAGTGCGCGAAAAACTGGCCTCTTTCAGCTCTTTTCTCAGCACCATGAACACTGAGGAAAGCTTTCTGGTAAAAAACGCCGTTTCCTCAAATTCCTCCGTCGCCTCTATCGTGCCCGGCAGCAAAGCCATAGAAGGCACTTACAATATTGAAGTGAACCAGTTGGCCAGCAGCAGCCAGGCCACCCTTGACACCGGCCTGGCCGACAAGTTCCAATCCATCAATACCGGCAGCACGACCGCAAGCTTCACCTACACCTATAAAGGCACGGAACATACCGTCAGGGTAGAGCCGGGAACAAACCTTGAAGGGCTGAAAAACCTTATTAACAATGCCAACACCGGAGTGCGGGCCAGCCTGATAACCGGGGCAAACGGCGTTGTCATGCAATTGCACAGCATGGAGCTTGGCGCGCAAACCACCTTGAACATAGACCCGGCAAGCTTCGGCGGAACCAACTGGATTGCAAGCCAGGGGCAAAACGCCCAGGTGAAGGTGAACGGCTGGCCGGCCAACACCTGGCTGGAAACCTCCAGCAACACCCTCACGGACGTTATTGAAGGGTGCAGTGTAAACCTGTACTCTCTCGGGAAAACCTCCGTAACAGTTTCTATCGACAAGGAAAAAATAAAAGAAAACGTTGTTCAGTTCGTTGATAAAATGAATGAAGTCCGCTTTCTTTTGCAGCAGAAGACAAAAGTTGACGAGAACAAAAACGTTTTCCTGCCCGAGGATTCCCAAAACCAGTATGAAGCGCAAAAAGGCGGGGTGCTCACCGGCAACTACGGCATACAGCTCATTACGTCCAAACTGAAAACCTCCCTTATGGACAAGGCCAAGGGGTTTGAATACGAAGGTAAAGACCCCCTGGGCTTCATCAGCGGCGACGCCATCTCTTCGCTGGCACACCTGGGCATTGTGACGGACGCCGACAGCGCCTCCAGCACCTTCGGCATGCTTATTTTCAATACCAAAAGCTCTCTGCCGGTATTTACCGACGTGCTTGACAAAAACCCCCAGGCCGTCGCGGAATTCTTTTCCTCAAACGCCAAGGCCAGCACGGATTCGAAAGATTTCGGCGTGGAATCCACCATGGCCGGTTTTACCAAGGCCGGGGAATATAAGGTAAGCTACGAAGTGGATTCCGGCGGAAACATTACCTCCGCCACAATCAACGGAAAAGCCGCCACCGTCCTGAGCGGCAACAGGCTCTTTCTCGACAAGTTCGGGGCCGGCGGGCCGAACGACGCCGACGGCATCACGCTGAACGTCTATAACCTGACGCCAGGCGTTCACCCGGCGCAAAGCCACACCGCCATTTCGCAAAAGGCGGTCGCTGACGAAACCCAGCCCATAAACGCCAGCGGATCCAACAAAACCTTCGCCTACACTTACGGCGGAAATACCTATTCGCACACAGTAGACGGCGTCATGACGCTTGAAGGCCTGCGCGACGCTATTAACGCCGACGGTTCCGGCGTGGCGGCCAGGCTTGTGTCCGACTCTTCCGGGAAAATGCACCTTGAAATGTCCGGAAGCGGCGGCAGCCAGATAAGCTTCGCCCCAAGTTCAGACCTTGACGGGTTCAAACCGTCCGACCTGCAAACAATTCCGCAGGGCGATTCCACGGTGCGCGTAAAAGAAGGCAAGCTTACCAGCCTGAAAACCATGATCGACCAGGATTTTCTCGACCGCGACGAAGGCCCTACCGACACGCGCAAAGGCACTCTGACTATTCTGGAAAATGAATACAAAGAGATCATGAAGAATATCGACAAGAAAATCGTGCGGGAAGACGAGCGGGTCAAGAACTGGGAAAGAACCACCAGGCTGCGCTTCGCCCGCCTTGAGGCGGTGCTGAAGAGGTATGACAGCCTGAGTTCGCAAATCGAGTCCCAGGTCAAGCAGTTGGGCTCCGGAAGCAGTAAATAAAAGATAAAACGCCGGGTGGAAGATCATAACGGCACGTTGCATAAAAAACCGGAGCGGATGCTTCGGGCAAAATTTCCGCCCGCTCGCAAGAACAGGACAACCAAGCAAAAGGGGACACAGATGCAAAAAGGGGCGCAAGCTTACAACCAGACCAGCGTAACCACAACTTCGCCCGGGCAGGTGTTGCTCATTCTTTACGATGGGGCGATAAACTTTCTGGTGCGGGCCAAAGCGAAAATAAACGAAAAAGATTACGCCGGAAAAGGCATTCTCATATCCAAGGCCATGGATATAATAAGCGAGCTGGACAGTTCGCTGAACCCCGGCAAGGGGCAGGACCTGGCGGAAAATCTTCACAACCTCTATTTCTGGTGCAACACAAGGCTGGCTACCGCCAACCTGAAAATGGACACCGCGATTGTTGACGAAGTAATCAAAATAATGGCCGGGCTGCGCAGCGCCTACGCCCAAATTATCGACACCCCGGAAGCCATGGGCGCGGCGCAGGAAATAGTCACCGGCCAGACGCCTTCAGCCGGAAGCTCCATGCGTACGCCGGTGGCCTTTACCCAGCAGGCGGCCGCCCAGATCAGCGGGGCGAAGAGAAGCAGCCTGTATGCCCAGCAAGGCGCCGGTTTCGGCGCGGCCCCGGCCCAAACGGAAACCGTTGCGGCTCAGGAAAAAGTCTACACTCCGGCGGCGGCTAAAACGGAAGACGAGGCGGCCCAGGCTGCCTCTAAAGCCGCGCCTGATACGCCGCCGGTTCAGGAACAGAGCCAGGGCAATCCGCAAACCCCTCCCCCTCTGGTTCCGCAGGGTTTCGGAGCGGGCGCCGGCAGAAACGCCATGGCCCGTTACGCGGCCGGCTTCGGAGCCAAATAGGCCGTTCGCCGCTTCAATACGCAATAGGGCATTTTAACTTTGAAAAAGTTTAAATGCCCTGGCGGTCGCGTTAGCGTACGCCCGCAAGCGAGCAGCGCGGCGTGCCTTTAAAACTTTTTCTCTTTGAGATGGTTGCTTGACGGCTGGCAAAGCCCGCCTACAACCATCTCGCGGCAAGGATTTGTAGACAAAACCTTGCCTAGTAGTCAAAGCCGCTTCGGGCTTGTACATGTGGGATAAAATATAGCATTCTGTATACAAAACCGATTGTTGCAGAGATATTTCAAAGTCAAACTGCTCTAGAAAGTCCATGCCTTGCGGTATGGACTTTTCTATTGCCGCACGGTCCGCCGCTGTGTATAACGCCGACATGACTACACACTACGCCGCGCTTACCCGTATGGACATGGTCAGCTTTGAAGCCCGCCTTTGCGAAACCCTGTCACGCTTCTTCTCTTTCAAAACGCACGCCCTGCATTTTCCCATGCACGAGCCTGACCCGGAAGCGACTTACCTGGCGGATGAAGACAAGTTGCTCCTGCCGTTGCGCTTTTTCCCGGATGAAAAAAACCGGAAAATTCCGGCATTGGGCCTATTCGTGGCCGGCGGGGTAAGAGCCACGCCCGAAGGCGGCAGCATGGAACATATTTTGCCCGTTCTGCCGGCGATTTCCGGGCTGGCCTTGGAAAACCTGCAAATTTACAAGCAAAGCCTTTGCGACCCCCTGACCGGACTGTACACCCGTGAGCACCTCTTGTCCGTTCTGGCAAAAGAAATAACCTTGCACAGGTCGTCACTCTCTCCGGCTTCATATTCGCAGGATGAAAACTGGCCGGAAGAAGATTCCTCCGAATACGCCCGGGCGAAAGGCTCAAAAAAAGAAGAACGCATCAGCCCCGCTTCCCGCCCGCGCGCCAGAGGCAGCGTTGGCGTTATAGCAATCCGCTTCAACGGCCTCGCGCAAATCGTGCATAGGCACGGCTACGCCACGGCGGACAAGCTCCTTCTCGCGCTGGCCGCGGCCCTTCTCGGGCATTGCCCGGAACAGGCGCTGGCCGCCCGTAGCGGCGAGCATGAGTTCACCCTGCTGCTGCCCTTCGGGCAAGGCTCCGCATGCCGCGACCTGGCCGCTGAAATGGAAGGCGTGCTCAAAAAAATCCACATTTTGCACGACCTCACCAAAAAACGCATCAACATTGAGGCATCTTTCGGTTACTCAATATACCCGCAAGATCTCGACGGCGTTATGGCCCGCGCCCCTGAGGAACAGGCCCGGCAACTTCTGCGCAAGGCCCGCATGGCCGCCGCGATGGCCTTCGAACAACCGGCGGCCCTGATTACGCAAGGGCCGGAACTGAGGGCCGAACACAGCCCCATAATGGGGTTCGGCCGCATTCTCCGCGAAGGCGGCCGCGTTATCGGCCCCCTGCCGCTCGGGCGCTACCTGATCGGGCTGGGGCGAATGGTGAACGCGCGTGAAGGCCAGCGTTTCGCGGTATGGAACCTGCCGCCCCACCCCGGCGGACGGACGGCGCAAAATCCGCTTTACAAGGGAGAACTGGTGCTGGTTGAGGTGCGGGAAAATGACGCCCTGGCGGAGCTGATCAACTCTGGCGACCCGGCTCACCTCCCTGAACCAGGCGACAGGCTGCTGCTGCTCGCGCCGGAGGAAACCCACGCCTCCTTCGCCTCGCGCCAATACGCCCCGCGCAACGACCCTTCCACAGGCCTTTTAACGCACAGTGAATTCATGGCCGAATGGAGCTTGAAACGGGAAAAGCACGCCGCATTCTCGCTGCTGCTCCTGCGTTTCAAACCAGTTGCCCATAAAGAAGAGATTGAAGAAGGAACGGGCGGGCCGGCGGCGGAACCGGAATACGCCCCCGAAGACGCGCAAAATTGGGAAGAAGTAATGGGGGATGTTTCAGCCAGCTGCCTGAACGCCCTGGCTGAACTTTCCCCGCCGGAATACTCCGATGAAGCTTTGGGCGGCCGCTATGGGCATAACAGCCTTGTCTTCTTCCTGCCTGTTGAAGACGCCGAGGCTGTAAAAAGCTGCTGCGCGCGGCTCGGCGAACGCTTGAAAAAACAAAACGGCCTTATTCTGGAAGCCGGCATAGCCAGGCACCCTTTCCTTGATTTCCGCGGCTCAGACGCCCCGGAAAACGCCCGCAAAGCCCTGGAATACGCCGCCCTTCTTCCAGCACCGCATATCGGCGTAACAGACAGCCTGGCCCTTAACATCAACGCTGACCGCCTGTTCAACCATGGAGACAGCTTTGCGGCCACCAGGGAATATCAACGCGCCGTTCTGGCCGACCCGAAAAACACCGTGGCCTGGAATTCGCTCGGCATCTGCATGGCCTCAATGGGCCGCCCGAACGAGGCCATACGCCACTTTAAAGAAGCCTTGCGCCTGAACCCCGACGACCTTATGGCCATTTACAACCTGGGCAACCTGCTTCAGGCCGGCGGCGACCCGCAAGACTGGAGCGAAGCGGAAAAGCTTTACCTGCGCTGCCTTGAGCTTAATCCCGGCCATATTTACGCCATGCTGCGCCTCGGGCAGGTAGCCGAACGCGCCAAAGGCCCGGAAGAAGCCAAAGGCTGGTATTTGCGCGCGGCATCATTCAACCGTGAAACGACCCGGCGGAATGATCCGGAAGTTGAAAACGGCCGGATAGAGGCCCTGATCAAAAGGAAATTAGCCCGGTTAGCCCTTAAAGAGGGTAAAGAACAAGATGCCAGAGAGCTTCTGCATGAAGCCCTGCTGAATGACCCGCAAGACGCCGCCGCGCTTCAGCTTTTGGCCCAGCTTTACCTTGAGGCCGGTGAAGACCCGCAGGTGGCGGAAAGCCTGGCCCGGCAAAGCGTGGCCCTGCGCCCGGACCTTAAGGCCGGGTGGCTCTCCCTTGCCCGCGCCCTGAAAGCCTCGGGCAAGCCGGACGACGCCTCCAAGGCCCTGATCAAAGCTGAAGAGTGCTGAACCGAAAAGGAAAACCGCCACGAATATTTAAAGCCCGCGAACCTATTTGATTCGCGGGCTTTAAATTCTGGCGGAGAAGCAGGGATTTGAACCCTGGATACAGGTTTTGCCCGTATACTCCCTTAGCAGGGGAGCGCCTTCGGCCGCTCGGCCACTTCTCCAATTCCGGCGTCTGAAAAACGCGTTCTGGTTAACTAGCCTAACAAGGTCGCCTTGTCAACCTAAAGTCAAAGCCTGCAAGCATTTTCCGCAGCCATGATTTTTAGCCGCCTCCACTGACCCGGCAAGCCAGGTAACGGCCCTCAACGAACTGACAATTATTGACCGCACCGGCTGACGCATGGCGTACGGAAAACACGCGAAAAAGCTAAAAGGATTTAAATTCAAGCACATTGCGAAACCGCGCCGCGCTGTCCGCTTATGGCCGCCGCATGCGCGCCTTCAGAACATTTTCAAAGTGGAAACGCCCTGAACAATTTTTGGCGGTTGAACGCTTTAAAGGATGTAGCGCGACAAATCGGTATTCGTACGCACGTCGGCCAGTTTCTCGCGCACATAGGCCGCGTCGACCATAAGGCTGTGCGCGGGCTGTTCAGGCGCGTCAAAGGAAATGTCGGCCAATATCTTTTCCATGATGGTATAAAGCCGGCGCGCGCCGATATTCTCCGTTTCCCGGTTGGTCACTTCAGCAAAGGACGCCACCTCTTCAAGGGCTTCAGGCGTGAATTCCAGGCGAACTTCCTCAGTTTCCAGCAAGGCCGCATACTGGCGGGTCAAGGCGTTATGCGGTTCGGTCAGGATGCGCAGGAATTCATCTTTTCCAAGCGGGGTAAGTTCAACGCGCAAGGGAAAACGCCCCTGCAACTCGGGTATAAGGTCGGAAGGCTTGCTGAAATGAAAAGCCCCGGCCGCGATGAAAAGTATGTGGTCGGTGCGCACCATGCCGTATTTGGTGTTTACCGTGCTGCCTTCCACAATGGGCAAAAGGTCGCGCTGCACGCCCTCGCGCGAAACATCGGCCCCGCGCTGCCCGTTGGCCGGAATAGCCACCTTGTCTATTTCGTCTATGAAGATAATGCCGGTTTCTTCAACCCGCTTGCGGGCGGCTTCCGCCACTTTATCCTCGTCTATCAAGGCCGCGCTTTCTTCCTGCAATAAAAGCTGGTAGGCGTCGCGCACGTTCAGGCTGCGCCGTTTGCGCTTTTTGGGAAAAATTTTGCTGAAGGCGTCCTGAAACTGCTCACCGGCCTGTTCCATACCCGGAATGGTCATAATTTCCATGCGCGGCCCGCCGGATTGTTCAACCTCCATTTCAACCTCGCGGTCGTCAAGCCGCCCTTCGCGCCACATGGAACGGAATTTCTCACGCGTGCGCTCTCCGGCGGCCCGGTCAGAGGCGTAGGGAGCGGAACTTGCCGGAGCAACCCCGTCCGGGTAGGCCACATAATCCGCCATGTGCCCGGCCCCGCCCGGCCCGGCGTAAATATTTTCCTGGCCCGTTCCTGGAAGAAGCAGGTCGAGCAGGCGGTTTTCCGCCTTTTCCTCCGCCAGGGCGCGCACCCGTATGTTTTCTTCCTCGCGCACCAGGGCAACGCCAATTTCCATCAGGTCGCGCACCATGGACTCGACGTCGCGCCCGACGTAGCCGACTTCCGTATACTTGGTAGCCTCAACCTTGATGAACGGAGAGGCGCAAAGCTTGGCCAGGCGGCGGGCTATCTCGGTTTTCCCGACTCCGGTGGGTCCGATCATGATCATGTTCTTCGGGGCGACCTCTTCCCTCAGGGCCGGATCAAGCTGCTGCCTGCGCCAGCGGTTGCGTATGGCAATGGCGACCATGCGCTTGGCTTCATGCTGCCCTACTATGTATTTGTCCAGTTCCGCGACTATCTCGCGCGGAGTAAGGCTGGTGCTCATAAATTTCCTGTGCGGTTTGTTTAGCGGTTTCGTTTGACTTCCCGAAAGAAAAAGGCCGCGCCCATTTTATGCAAACAGGCGCGGCCTCGGCCTTGCTATTTCTTTCCTTCGAGTTTCGGTATTTCCATGGACCGGATGAAAGACTGCCCTCTGCGGTTAACTTGCAGCATGATCACCCCTCTGCTCTTGTCGGCTTCGGAAGCGAGCTTGTTGAAGTCTTCCAGGTTCTTGACCGCCGTTCTGCCCACGGCGAAAATGACGTCTCCACGGCGGAAGCCGCTTTCCGCGGCCACGGAATCAGGATTAACCCCGGCCACCAGCACGCCCTGCTTTATGTCAAGGCCGAGCTGGGCCGCGTCAGATTCGGAAAGGGTGCGTAGGGAAAGACCCAGACGGGCGCTGACCGACGCGTTGTCCGTCTGTTTGCCGGAATTGCCGTTTTCCGCCGTTTTATCGGCGTTGCGTTCGCCCAGGGTCACGTTGACGTCGCTGGTTTTGCCCTCGCGCCAGATAGTCACGCTGGTGGTGGAGTTGGGCTTAAGCGCGGCAATCGCGCGCAGCAGGTCGTCGGAAGACGCGATTTTAGCGTCGCCCACCTTAAGGATTACGTCTCCGGCTCCGATTCCGGCCTTGTCGGCCGGGTCGCCCGGAACAACGCCGCCCACAAGCGCGCCGCCCGCTTCAGGCAAACCGAGGGCCTTGGCGCTGTTTTCGTCAACATCCTGTATGGTCACGCCTATCCAGCCGCGCGTGACTTTTTTATTCGCCTTGAGGTCTTCAATAACCTTTTTGGCGGTGCTGGAAGGAATGGCGAAACCGAGGCCCTGGCCCTGCGGCACAATGGCGGTGTTAATGCCCACGACCTCTCCGTCCATATTCAGGAGCGGGCCGCCGCTGTTGCCGGGGTTGATGGAGGCGTCGGTCTGCAAAAAGTCGTCAAAGGGGCCGGAGCCTATTTTGCGCCACTTGGCGGAAAGGATCCCGGCGGTCACGGTATGGTCAAGCCCGAAAGGGTTGCCTATGGCGACCACCCATGAACCGACCTCAAGCGCGTCGGAATCTCCGAATTTCAGCACCGGAAGGCTTCTATTGGCGCTAATTTTCAGAAGGGCCAGGTCCGTTTCCTCATCCGTGCCGATAATTTCGGCTTCGTATGAATCTTCCTTGTTGCCCTTGCTGCTGTAGAAATTCACCTTGATGACGTCAGCGCCCTTCACAACGTGGTTGTTGGTAACGACATAGCCGTCGGAAGAGATTACGAAACCGGAACCGAGAGAATTCTGGCGGCGCGTTCCACGCCCGCCTTCCTGCTGCCTCGGCCCGTCGAACTGCTCAAAAAAGCGCTCGAATTCGTCCGTGCCCGGACCGCCGAAAAAGGGCGAGGGGAACATGAACGGCCCGCCGGGGCGGCGTTTGACGACGCGCTCGGTGCTGATGTTCACCACAGCCGGGCCGGCGTTTTTGGCCAGCTCGGTAAAATCGGCCGGCGGAGCCGCGTGGGCCGCCGGGAAAGAAAAGCCCGAGCACAGGCAGAAAGCTAAAACCAGTAAAGCCATCCGGTTAAATTTGGCGGCTCTGGACAGGATATCCATTTATGCACTCCTTTTTCATTCGCGTCTAACGCGTGGTTTCAAATGCGGCCTTAAATTAAAGATGCGCCTTTGAACAGCTGTGGCAGTGCGCTTTTTCAAGAGGTAACGCTATTCAGACCATTGGAGAATCATAGTTCATCTTTACGAAAAGTAAAGGGGAATACAATTTTTTATACGCTGGATACGCGATGCAAATAAAAAAACAATTTCCCCAAAGCGGCTCAGGCGGAATTTTTTATTCTTCATATAATGCAATATAAATCACTGCCGATAAGATAAATATAATATTTTATCGAGTTTAAGGATAACGCGCCATGAACGTGTCACTGTCTGAATTCATCACCGGCACTTTGTCGAAAGGCAACGTTTCCGGCGGCTTATGGCAGCCGAAAAAGCAAAAATTCAGCGTTGGGCGAGAGCTTGCTCCCCTTACAGCCAGCGCCGTGGGCGGCAAAACCAACGCGGTTACGGTGGCCGCGGAAGACGACGTGCGCATAAAAAGCCTGGATCTGCTGGATAGGGCCAGAGGCGCGGCTCAGGCTGGAGGCCGGCTCAAAAATTTCCGCTCGGTGGAGGATACCGGTTCCGGCGCATACGGAAGCCCGGTGGACAACCGCCCGTTATACGAAGACAAGACGCGTCAGGTTTTATTCTCCGATAACAAGCTTACGGTGCTTGGCAAGGACGAAGACGGAAATTTTTCCAAAATCCTGAACGAATTCGCGATCATCGATGACGCCCGCCTGAGTTTTGACGCCGACGGCAACGCCGTGTTCCTGAGCGGCGGAGCGGCCTTGAGCAACGGCAAGCTGGAAGCGGAAAACGCGAATGAAATACTGATCCGCAAGTCCGGCGTGGACGTCACGGCAGGCGAAGGCTCGACCGTGCTGAACCTTTCCGGCAAGCAAGGCCGGTTCAGCGGCGGAAGCAACGTAACCTATCTTGGGTTTTACCAGAATGCGACGATCACCGGCGGCAAAGACAAAACCACCTATGCCGGGTATTTTAACGACAGCGAAATAAACGGCACGGAAGGCAAGGCCGATTTCAGCGGATTTTTTGAGAACGCCAGCATCGCCGGAAGCGACAAGAACAATAAATTTTCCGGATACTTTTCCTCTACAGAGGTATCGGGCGGGAAGGGCAAGGATATTTTCGCCGGCATGTTCGTCAACGGCAGCACGGCTAACGGCGGTGACGGAAACGATAGTTTCGAGGGCCGCTTCATGGACAGCCAGGCCCTTGGCGGCAAAGGCGACGACAATTTCGGCCGGCTGAACCTGAACGAGCAGCGGCTGATTTACTCTAAAACGCATGAAGGCGTCTATAAGGGATTGGAAGCCGACTTCATCGGTTCCGCCGTGGAAGGCGGCGAAGGTGAAGACAATTTTCGCGGCGCGGCCTCCGGCGGATCAATACACCTGGGAGAAGGCGCCGACAAAGCCGACGGGATATTCACCGGCGCCGAGGTTCATGGCGACGAAGGCGACGACAGACTCTTCGCCCTGTATAGCCAGGGGACCACGTTTGAAAGCGGAGGCGGCAAAGACGGCATTACCCTCGACACTGCCGGCAACAGCCGGGTGCGCACAGGTTCCGGCGAAAATACCGTATCTTTGGGCGGCGGACGCAATGCTTCTGAAGACGGCCGGAATGAAAACGGAATCTTAAGCCAGGCCACCTGGCAAACCCCATACGAATTTTTCAACAAACTCAAAGGCCAGGCTGCCGGTGAACTGCACGATAACCATGTGCGGGCGGACGAAGGCGACAGCTTGATCAGCGTCAATACCGGGCACGGCATCAACGTGGTGGCCACCGGCGACATCGCCGCGCCGGAAAAAGCCCAGGCAGAACCCGCCCCTGCCCTGCGGCAAGACGAAGATGCCGCCGGCAACGCGAACGAGGCCAAAGTTGAACAGCGCCGCGCAAACGACCGGGTACAACCGGATGAAGATAAAAAATATCATAGCGTTAATCGCTACCTCCGCCAATACGGCCCCGCGATCCTGAACGAAGGCTCGCCTGCCGCCACGGTTAACGCCGGAACAGGCGAAGAATTGCGCATCAACAGCGCTTACGAGGAATTGCCCCAAAAAGAGCAAGGCTATTCCGGCATGCGCCGCGTGACCATGCGCAATAACGGCCTTGGCGCTTACAGATGGGCGAGTTCGCTGAAGTAGGCCCTTCCCGCCATTCCTTCTGACGCACTGATAAAATTTGAAGCCGCCGCCCAGCGGGCGCAGCCGAAAACTTCACTTGTTCCGCAATTAAATCCTCCTCCCTTCCTTTTGCCGCGCCATCGCCTCCATCGTACTTTTCCCTAGAGTTTTTCTGGAGTTTTCTAAATTTATATGTTATCCGGCTTGACGAACGGCCCGCAGAGGCGGGTTTGAACGTCCATGAACCGGTTTTTCCGGATTTACGGGCGTTGACATACGGCGTAAAACGGAGAACGCTCATGCTGTTGAAAATGATTGCGGACGCGACTATTGTCGCAAAAATAATCCTGATTATCCTCATGCTTATGTCTGTGGGCAGTTGGAGCCTGATCATCTATAAGTTCTTCTCGCTCCGCGCGGCCAAACTGAAAGCGGGCGTCGGGCTGGCGCGCTTCACCGACGCACGCGACCTGCGCGAAGCGGTGCATTCACTTGGCGGAGATTTTTCATCTCCGCTTTATCATGTCGCCCAGCAGGGCGTTGCGGAATTCAACCGCCTGAAGGAAGGCGGAAGCAACCCGGAAATTGTCGTGGATAACGTCCGCCGCGCCCTGCGCCAAGGCGTGAGCGAAGTTGTCGCCAAAATCGGGGCTTCCCTATCTTTCCTCGCCACCTGCGCCAATACCGCGCCCTTCATCGGGCTTTTCGGCACGGTCTGGGGCATTATGTATTCTTTCCAGGAAATAGGGGCCAAAGGCTCCGCCTCGCTGGCCACCGTTGCCCCCGGCATTTCCGAAGCCCTTATCGCCACGGCGGTCGGCCTGTTTGTGGCCATTCCGGCCACGGTGGGCTATAATATGTTCCTCAGCCGCCTTTCCGCGCTTGAAGCGGAACTGGTCAACTTCGCCGGGGTGTTCCTGAACCGGGTTCAGCGCGAAAGCGCGCCCGGCGGGCAGACCAACGCCCAACCCCAGAACCAGGCCATACACACGGGAACTCGCGTACTGTAACCTCTCCGGCGGCCAGCTCCGCCTTTTCATAGCGCAGGAGGCCCCATGGGCGCTTCAGTAGGAAACAACAAAGGCTTTGTCTCGGAAATCAACGTTACGCCGTTTGTGGACGTAATGCTCGTTTTGCTGATCATCTTCATGGTTACCGCCCCAATGATGACCGAAGGGCTTGACCTTACACTCCCGGAAACGCGGGCCGTCAAGGTTATGCCTACGGACGCCGACCACCTGGTGCTTACCATTACCAAAGACGGCAAAATGTACCTGGAAAGCCAGGAAGTCACTCTTGACACCCTCGACGCCGTGCTGCGCCAGGCGGTAACCGCCCAGAACAAGCAGCTTTTCCTGAAAGCGGACACGGGCCTGCCTTACGGGCAGGTTATTGACGTTATGGGCCGCGCCACCATAGCCGGGGTCAACCGCCTGAGCGTTATCGCGTCATCTCCCAAAGACGAAAGCGTGAAAACCGCCGGGGGAAAATAAGCTGTGGGTGACTCGCGCGGCGCCAGTTTTCTGGTTTCTCTGTTTCTGCACACGGCCATCATCGCGGCCATCATCTTCTGGCCGGTTTCGCGGCCGCCGCTGATAGACCTTGGAAAAACCATCGACATCAGCGGGGTCTATACTATCGGCGGCCCGAACCCAGGCCCCCCCACTCCTTCCGGCCCGGCCAGAAACCCCGGCAAAACAAGCGCTCCGCCTGACGTGAAAAAGCCGGACGAGGGCCAGTCGGCCCCTAAAGAAGCCACGCCTCCGCCCAAGCCAGACACAAACAAAACGCCGGACGCGGCTTCTAAACCGGCTGACGTGAAAGAACCGGCGGCCAAGCCGAAACCGGTGGAAGAACCGCCCAAGAAGGAAAACCCGGACGCCGTTCCGGTGAAAGACCCAGAGGCCAAAGAAGCGCCCAAGCCGACGGAAAAGAAACCGGAAGACAAGAAGCCTGAAGATAAAAAACCGGAAGCTAAACCTGGCGACAAGCCCTCAACCGCGAAACCGGATGACAAAAAACTTGACCCCAAGGCCGCCCAAAAGGCTTTGGACGACCTCGCCAAGACCACGGGCGGAAAAGGCGGCTCAGGCAAAGGCAAAGGTTCGGACCAGGATATCCTTAAAGGCGACCTCGCCGACCTCGCCAAAGAAGCCGGAGCCGGCGGAACCGGTTCAGGCCCTGGCAGCGGCGGCGGAGACGGCCGGGGGCAGTTGGGTTCATACAACCAATCCACGGTTTCCCGCATAAAAGAAAACCGCGAAGGGGTCATACCGGCAGACGGCCGCAAACGCCTTGCAACCTACAGCCTGGATATCGCGCCAGACGGCACCATCATCAGCGCGAAACTGGTCGCGCGTTCGGGCGATTCCCTGTACGACTCCATGAACATGCGCGCCATTCAGGCTACGCGCAAACTTGAACCGACCCCGGACGGAAAACCGCTTTTAAACTATCTGGTTGATTTTACAGATTAACTCTATAAGAGGATATACATGAGAAAGCATGTTCAAGTGATAAACCACGGGCTGTTAAAACTGGCCTTTTTCCTGACGCTGTTCTGCCTTGCCCCGGTTAACGCGGCCCAGGCTGACGACAACTGGACAAACGGAGACAGAGCCGTGGTAAGCGGCTATAAAACCATACGGTCCAATATAGCCTTGGCGGAACCTCTGGGCCAGTCTTCGCTTAAGTCCGCCATGCAGCAAACCCTTACCGCCAACCTGAATTGCCTGCCGTTTGTGAATATAGTGCCCGGCAATTCCGTTCCGGGCGGGGCCAACCTGCCGGTGGCCAGCGGGCAAGGGCTTGACCTTAAACGTTTTCAACTCGCCGGCGTTGACATTTTGGTCACCAGCAACTGGGTGCGCGACGGTCAGGTTGAACTGCGCGCATATCAGCCCTTCAGCGGCGAAAATATGTTCGGCAATCTTTATACGGTTGCCGGCGGGGCCAGCGGCGTTGACAATGTGGCCGACAAATTTTGCGCCCAGCTTCTTGAACGCCTGATCGGAAACGGAAACTTCTTCCGCTCCACCCTGGCCTTTGTAAAAACCAGCGGCCCGAAGCAGAAAGACGTATGGATAGTAAGGCCGACCGGGCGTGGGCTGCGCCAGATCACCAATATCCGGGGCGAAGCCATGTCTCCCTCCTGGTCAAAGGACGCCAGCCGCATAATCTTCACCAGCATAGAGCCGCGCACCCACGGCCTCGGTCTTTGGAACGCCGCCACCGGCCAGACCAGCCGAGTGCAGTTTCCGGGCAACACGGTCATCGCCCCCTGCTTCCTGCCCAGCGGAGACATCGCCGTCAGCCTGACAGACGGCAACTCTCCGAGCATTTTCCTGCTGAACCCTTCCTTGCAGCGCAAGGGCAAACTTATCAGCAGCTCGGGCATAGACGTTTCCCCCTCTGTCGACGCCACGGGCAGCAAAATGGTTTTTACCTCCAGCCGGGCCGGCAACCCGCATATCTACCTGCAGGATATGCGCAGCGGCTCTGTACGCCGCATCAGCAACGAAGGAAAATATAACTCGGACCCTTCCATCAGCCCGGACGGGAATTATGTGGTATACTGCCGCATGATGGGCGGCGGGCATCAGCTTATAGTGCATGAGCTGGCTACCGGCAAGGAAAGCCAGATAACCTTCGAAGGCAGCAATGAACAGCCTGAATTCGCGCCGGACGGATACTTCATCGCCTTTATGTCCACCCGGAGCGGAACGAAAAAAATCTACCTGACCACCCGCTTTGGCGGCACAGCCAAAGAGGTGGCCACCGGCGCGGGGGACGCTTCCTTCCCGGCCTGGGGCCTGGTGGACAGATAATACGCGGAAAAACGCACCGCAAAATAATAAGGGCCGGAATTTTCCCGGCCCTTATTATTTTGTGCGGCAAGCGTAAAAAATATTTTGAGCTACAGGCAAAAACGCAAAACAAGATAAGGCACGAAGCAGAAAAACCAGGTGAACAGCTTATAGGCGGCCATGCCGCCGTAATGTATCTTGTGGAAACTCTCCTGGCTAAGCGTGAACCAGCGGCCGTGAAAGCGGTATATCCAGCCTCTGGCGTACACAAACAGCAGGAACCAGACAGTTACCAGGCCGAAGTTGAAAAGGGTGGCCCACCCGAACAACGCGCGCCATGTTTCAATAGCCATAACCGCCTCCTTTCAGGCGTTCTCCGGCGGGGCGCTCTTGCTCCGCCGCCGGAAAGATTATTCCTTATTTATAAAATATAAAGTTACGTACCGAATGTCAATTGTCCTCCGGCGGCTATACCGTGAAGGCCAGCGGGCGGAAAATGCGCGGAACAATCTGGCGGCAACGCGGCCCGCGCTTTTTCTCCAACACCTCAAGAAATGCCATTCCCGGCCTGGTTTGGACAAAAACGGCCGAAGCTCTCCGGAGTTCTTGCCTGACGGGAAAAGAGCGGATATAGTGCGCCCGGTAAGGCTCTTTCCGGCCTTGCGGCGGCCGTCCGGAACAGAAAGATCTCTGGCAGAACAGCTCTTGCCCGGAAAAACATGGGCAAAGGATTCGCGTGCTTATTATAAAAGGACTTTCCGACCTGCCCGGTTTTCCTTCCGGCGTGGCGGCCACGGTAGGCAACTTTGACGGGGTGCACATGGGCCACCAAAGCCTGCTCGCCGCGCTGAATGAAGAGGCCGCGCGCCTTGGCCTCCCTTCTCTCGCCGTCACTTTCGACCCTAACCCCAGGCATTTTTTCAAGCGCTCCAAAGCCGGAAATTCTTCAGACCCTCTGCCGCCGGAACTTGATCTCACCCCGCTGCCCAGAAAGCTGGACCTTCTGGCCGCCCAAGGCGTCAAGGCAACGCTGGTGCTGCCGTTCGCCGAGGCGCTGGCCGAACGGACAGCCGAAGATTTCACCATGGAAATTTTGCATAAAGCCTTGGGAGCGCGTTCTGTTATTGCCGGTTACGACTGCTGTTTCGGCAAAGACAGGAAAGGTGACGCGGCGCTGCTGCGCCGGGTGGCGCGAGGCTTGCCGCCGGAAGAAAGTTTCGCGGTGCGTGAAGTCCCCCCCTTGCTCATAGGCGGTGAAGTGGTAAGCTCAACCCGAATCCGCAAGCTGCTGTCTGAAGGGAAACCGGAAGAAACCGCTCCGCTTTTGGGCCGCTATTACGGCATTGAGGGCAGGGTTGTGCATGGAATGGGGCGCGGTGGGCCGCTGCTTGGCTTTCCCACCGCCAACCTGGAAGCGCCGGGTTACGTCAGGCCGGTTGTCGGCGTGTATGCGACGCTGGCGGAATACGCCGGAACCTGTTACCAGGCCGTAACCAACATCGGCTTCAACCCGAGCTTCGCGGACACAGGCCTGACGATTGAAACGCACCTGCTTGATTTTGACGCGGAAATCTACGGACAAACCCTGCGCGTGTATTTCATCAAAAAATTGCGCTCTGAAGAAAAATTCGCCGGATTGGACGCCTTAAAAGACCGTATTGCGGAAGACGTCCGCCTTGCGCGTAAAATCCTGCCGGCAGCCTCGGCGGGCTGCGCCCCTTTCAACGACTCCGCAGCCATAAAGGAAATTGCATGACCGCCCATAAAAAAGCCATATTCGCCCTTAGCCTTCTTTTGTTCAGCCTGCCTTTCTCCGCCCTGGCCGCCAGGCCGGACGAAACCATGAACCTCCTGCAGAAAGCCGTTGACAGCCGCGACAGCGGCGCGGTGGAAAAATACATCGATCTGAACGCGGTTATAGGCGACGCCATGAACACCCTGCTGCCCATGGTGACAAAAGCCGTGGATGAAAGCAAACTTAACCTCGACCCCACCATCGCGGCAATCTTGACCGGGGTTAACTCCGGCAACGCCGCTTCCAAGCTTATGGCCACCCAGCTCGTGGTTTCCGAAACGCGCAAGTTCGTAATTTACGGCGTAAAAACCGGCAGTTTCGCCGGAAAACCGGTTCCGGCGAACGGGTTGGACGGCGGGCTTTTCCTGCAATTCGGGGGCATTGACCAGAACCGCAAGGAATTCATGAACAGCAAGACGCTTGAAGAGAAAGGCCGCCAGGCGGTGGTCGCCACCTCGGTCAAGGATTATTACGACAACAGCGTTTATAACCTGCTGCTGGATATGGAAGAACAAAACGGCACATGGCGGGTGACGCGCATCAAAAACGTCGGGGACATGCTTAACCTTGTCTTCCGCTAGATGCTGCCCGCAGGATAAATATTTCCAGCCGCGTTCATCGTCAGGCGGCCTCCCGCGCAAAACATCTCGCCCGGAAGACGCCTTTCAGCTTGCTGTGACGAATACCTTGCCGCACACGCTGAAATTTAAAACGTTCCCAAGCGCGACCGTTCCGCATCGCTCCGGCTCAATTCATAAAGATTTTCCGGCAAAATAAGCTTTTCGCGCGGCAGGTTCACCATCATAGCCTGTTGTTCCGGCGTGTTTTCCCATCCGTAAGCCGGAAAATAGCTTCCGTCCGGGCAGTATTTCCACTGAAAGCTGTACAGGTTTTCAAGCGAGGCGTTAAGCTCCTTGGCGGCCAGGGTAAACGTTCCACGCGAATCGACCAGGGTTCTGGCGCTCATCAGGTAAGCGTAATCTTCCGGCAGAGAACCTGACTGCATTTTCAGGGGAATGGAATTTTGCCTGCACCAGCCCTCAAGCCCATTCACACAAGGATTAAGCCTGTCTTCAAACACGATAATGACGAAAACCGCGCCGTGCCGCGCCGCATGGGCTGAAATGCAGGCCTGATACCAGGCCAGGGGCGGCTGCCCGTAATTCTGGTAAAAGTTGGTGCTGAAAACGTCGCCGGAACGCAGGTGAATGACCATAACCTCGGGCGGCAAATCAAGATCGCTCCGGCAAAGCAGGGCTTTTTTCATAATCCCGCGCGCCCTGAGCTCATGCTCTCCTCCCTCTCCAGCATAACGTTTGTTCATAAATTCGAAGGCGCAAAAATACTTCATGTAAACGGTTACAGCCTCGTGCCGTTCCTCCGGCAGGCCGGAAAAAAGGATATCGCCGTCAAAACCCAGCATGCTGTTCGCATGCACGGTGTTATGCACATAGACCTTGGGAATGGCGTAATGCAGGGCGAAACGCAGCCCGTTTTTCACCGCCGCGTAAAGATTGCCGAAACGCAGTTCCAAAATAAGGGCCAACTCGATACTTTCCGCGCCTTCATGAACGTTGCGCACGGAAAAATGACCGGGCCTCCTGGGCCCGCTTTGCATCCATTCCTGCCAGACGCCGTTGCCTATGTTCATGGCCGTATTGTAAATATCAAGGGTCATTATCGCCTGCGCTCCCATTCTGCCGAATTTTCAGATACAAGCTTATTTCTCCTGAAAAGGCAAGCTCCGAGCAGCGTTGCGCCCGCATGGAAAAAAACGTGCGCCCAGATGGGCGAAACTTCTATGTGCCGTGGCGCTTCTGTTTCGGGGTAAGGTTGTGGGGATGGGCGTTTTTTTTTGGGGGAGGGAAGGGACAGATACAGTAAAAAAAACGCAAAAAAGGGCCACATTTCTGTAACCCTTTGAATTTTACCTGGTACCGGGAGCGAGACTTGAACTCGCAAGCCCTTGCGGGCGGCGGATTTTGAGTCCGCTGCGTCTACCAATTCCACCATCCCGGCCGATTGCTCCGGTACTATTAGTGCGAAAACACGGCATTTGTCAAGGCCGGAGCAAGGCAAATCACGACATTTACAGAAAATTTCGCCCAAGAAATCCTTACCATCCGTTAGATATATCCATTCCGCGGATTGCCAGGAAAAATGAACGCAATTTCCCTGAAAAAGTTTGAAAAAACCGAATGTTATGCGGGCATCTGGACAAAAAACACGGTATATACTAATAGTAGTACAGCAAATGATTTATCGCGTTATGCGGAGCGAATCACCATTGAAAACATTTCATTGCTCCGGCTGCCGCGCGGCTGACGGCAAACAGGCGGGTTCCACCCACCGCGAGGTTCAAAATGTCTTCATCGATCTTTTATCCCCTCATTCTGAAAAATCTCAACGCTCCCTGGGCGGACGTCCTGCATCTGGGCATTCCGGTCAACTTCAAGCACAAGCAGATTCTGGCCGTTGACGACAAATATAACGCGGAAGGCCTTTACTACATTCTGGACGGCTGCGTCCGCTTATCTTACATCGCCTCCGAGGGCCAGGAACGGGTGCTGTTTTTCCTGGGCGGCGGAACCCTGTTCAATGAAATACCGGCAATATCCGAAGGGAGCGCCTGCATTTTCACGCCTGTCGCCCCCACCAAAACAATCTATTTCAAAAAATCAATCGTCACTTCAGAATCTTTCATCTCAGAGCACCCCAAAATCATGCTTAATTGGGTGGAATCAATCAGTTTTAAAAGCGGTTGCCTGTTCAGGCAACTTTGCAACACGGGCCTTTTCGACGTGTTTACAAACGTTTGCCGCATGCTGTACGCTATGACCATATATCAGAAAGAAGGCAACAAAATAGTGCCCCACCTTTCTCACCAGGATTGCGCGGCCTTGCTGGGCATTCACCGCGGTTCCCTGCACAAGGCCATGACCCGCCTTAAAGATGAAGGCGTTATAAAATCTTACAGCCGCAATGAACTTGTAGTGCTGAACATGGAACAGCTCTGGCTTTACGCCAAGGAATAAGCCGCCACATGCGGAGCCTGTCATGAATGACGCCAGGAAAAGAATCAAGGTTCTGGCAGGGGATATCACCAGGGAGAGCGTTGACGTTATTGTAAACGCCGCCAACAACTCTCTGCTGGGCGGAGGCGGAGTGGACGGAGCCATACACCGGGCCGCCGGGCCGGAACTCTTGCGCGCCTGCCGCGCCCTGGGCGGGTGCCCCACCGGGCAAGCCAAATCCACGGGCGGCTATAACCTGCCCGCCGGGTGGGTCATCCACACCGTAGGCCCCGTCTGGCGCGGCGGGAAAAACGATGAAGACGGGCTTCTGGCTTCCGCCTACCGTTCCTCATTGCATGAAGCCCTGCGCCTTGGCGCGAAAACGGCGGCCTTTCCGGCTATTTCAACAGGGGTATACGGCTTCCCGCGCGAACGGGCGGCCGCCATTGCGGTGCGTGTTATAGCGGAATTCCTGCGGGAACATGAAGAACTGGAAGAAGTGCGGCTGGTCTGTTTTTCCGAAGACTCGGCCAAGGCCCATCGCGAAGCGCTTGAAAATTATTTCGCGGCCTCCTGAACGTCAGCCCAGTCTTTCAAAGACACCGCTTCAGACTGCAAAAGCACGGGAATATTTTCACGCACCGGGTAAATCAGTTGGCAGGCCGGGCAGAACAAACCTTCCCGGTTCTCTCCGCTGCTTTCCAGCGGTATAAAACCGCCCAGGCAAACCGGGCAGGCCAGAATTTCCAGAAGAGTTCCGTCAAGTTCCATAATCATCCCTGCCGGTCTTTTCCGGCAAAACAGACTCTAAAAAATAACTTCAGCTTAACCCGGCTATGCCTTCACCTCAGCGCCGTTCGCGGCGTCAAAACGCTCCACCAGAGTTATGAAGGCGTCTTCCAGGCTGGGGTCGGGCTGCTCTTTCGTCGCAGCCTGGGCTTTAAGTTCGTCAGGGGTGCCGGAACTGACGAAACGCCCCCGGTAAACCAGCCCGATACGGTCACAATATTCTGCCTCATCCATAAAGTGAGTGGTCACCAGAATAGTCACGCCAAGCTGCACCAATCCGTTTATATGGCACCAGAATTCTCGCCTGGTTACAGGGTCTACGCCGGAGGTCGGTTCGTCCAGAAAAAGTATGTCGGGCGAGTGCATAACGGCGCAGGCCAGTGAAAGGCGCTGTTTATAGCCAAGGGGCAAACTTCCGGCGGGGCGGTCAAGGTAGTGGCCGAAGTTGAAAACTTCCGTCATTTCCCGCAAGCGGGCCTTTTTTTTCTTATAATCAAGGCCGTAAACCCCGGCGAAAAATTCAAGGTTCTGGCGCACGGTAATATCGGAATACATGGAAAATTTCTGCGCCATGTAGCCCAAATGCTGCCTGGCCCGCCCCGGATCGTGCGCCAGGTCCAGCCCCATAACCCTGGCTTTGCCGGAGCTGGGGGCCAAAAGCCCGCAAAGCATCTTGAACGTAGTGGATTTTCCGGCTCCGTTAGGCCCGAGCAATCCGAAAATCTCGCCCCGGCGCACCTTAAAACTGATATGATCGGTGGCCGTAAAAGCTCCGAACACCTTGGTCAGCTCCTCAGCTTCAATGGGAAAATCAACAATACTGCCGCTATGTCTCAGGCAGTCATAATCATCTTCCCCGCAGCTTCCAAGCTCTTTGCGTTCTTCCCTGAACAAGGCGGCCAAAGCGGAATCTCCTTTCGGGCCTCCGCCAAGGCGTGTTATAAACGCGTCTTCCAGCCTAGGGTCAACCAGCGCCAGACCGGACCCGCCGTTTTTCTCAAAAGCCTCCGGCAACTCGCGCGCCGCTTTGGCCACAACGCTTTCCAAGGCCTGAAACTGCCCGGCCTCATTCAAAACCAGGCGCACATGGCGGCCCTGTATGACGCCGTCGATAACCTCAGGCCGGTTCATGGCCATTTGCAAAACCTTGCGCCTGTCCGCCGTCATGCCCTGAATCTGCGCGCTGCGCCCGCGCATCTCCTCGCAAAGCGCGTCAGGCGGCCCATAATAAAGCAGGCGGCCCAGGTTCATCAGCAAAATGTTTGAACAACGCTCGGCTTCGTCCAGGTAGGACGTGCTCCAGACAACGGTAATTCCGTCTCCGGACAGTTGCCGCACCATTTCCCACAGTTCGCGCCGGGAAATAGGATCAACCCCCACGCTGGGCTCATCCAGCAGCAAGATGCGCGGGTTACCCATCAACGAGCAGGCCAGCCCGAGTTTTTGCTTCATCCCCCCGGAAAGGCGCCCGGCCAGGCGTGCGGTAAAGGGTTGAAGGCCGGTAAACCTTAGCAGGCGCTTGAACAACTCAGGCCGCTCCCTGACGGGAACGCTGCGCAGTTCCGCATACAGGTCGAGATTTTCCTGTACGCTCAGATCTTCATAAAGTCCGAATTTTTGCGGCATGTACCCCAAATTCCGGCGCAGTTCCTCACCTTCTTTGCAAGGATCAAGGCCGATCACCCGGCTTTCTCCCCCGCTCGGGGCAAGCAAACCGGCCAAAATGCGTAAAAGAGTGGTTTTGCCCGCGCCGTCCGGCCCCACCAGCCCGGTTATGCTTCCGGCGGCTATTTTAACATTCAACCCGCTCAGGGCCGGAGGGGTATCGAGCAGGGAAAATTGTTGCCCAAGCCCGACCACGCTGCCTCTTTTTTTCTCAAGGTCAAAATCTTTGCTTAAGTTGATCAGCTCGATGGCGGGAGAAGAAGGCATTCGGAAGTTCCCGTTGAGAATGTTGCATGCATAGAAATATTTCTTTGCCCAATAAGCAAAAAGCGCATTTTTTTCATCCGTAAAGGCGGATATCCGCCTTTACCGAAGGGGTGCTACGCTGCCCCCTTACGGCCGCCTCCAGGCAAATAAGCTTTTCAAAATTACTTTGCCTCAGGCGCAACGCTCAGGAAGCACGGCGCAAAGGAGCAATTTTTACGGTTACCGGCATGCCTTGCCGCAGCCCTTCATCCGGAGATGTAACGTTGATGCGGAGGCGGAAAACCAACGTGGTGCGCAAATCAGGCGTTTCAACGCTTTTAGGGGTAAACTCGGCCTGGGGCGAAATGTATCCTATGGTTCCCCGGTACGGCTTGTCAGGCCAGGAATCGCTGTATACCAGCACTTCCTGCCCCGGAGAGATAAGGCCAAGATCGGTCTCCGACACAAAGGCCCGCACCCATACCGGCCTGGTCAAAGAAAGGGTGTACACCGTATTCCCGGCGTTCAGCATGGCCCCCGGTTCAACCGCCCTGGTAAGCGCCACGGCGTCGGCGGAAGCGAAAAGGCTGGCGTCGGAAAGGCGCAGGGCCGCCTGTTCGCTCGCGGCCCTGGCCTGAAGCAGTCTGGCTTCAGCTTCGGCCAATTCTTCAGGACGAAAGCCGGATTTCAACTGTTGCAGGCTCTCTTCAGCCGCGCGCAGGGCGGCTGAAGCTTCGTCGCGCTTGGCTTTGGCGTCGTCATAAGCGCTTTGCGCCACAACTCTTTCCCGGTACAAGCGGGTTTGCCTGTCAAGGTAAAGCTGGGCGTTGTCCAGCGTAGCCTTGCGGGCGTCGCGCGCCGCCTTGGCCTGAGCCACCTCTTCCTCGCGGTATCCGGCTTTTATCATGCTCAGGCGGGCCTCAAGGGCGCTTACGTTAGCCTCCGCCCCGGCCAGTTCCAGCTCGAAAGGTCTTTGATCAAGGCGCGCGAGCAACTGGCCGACCTTGACGGAATCACCTTCCTGCACCAGCATTTCCAGAAGACGCCCCCCTACCCTGAAACCCAGGTCGACGGAACGTATGTCAACATTGCCGTACGCCGTAATTTCATCACTGTTCGCGCCGGAGCGGAAAAAATAGTACGCCCCGCCGCCAATGGCGAGAACCAGCACCAAGGGTATGATTTTCTTTTTCATAATCTTTCCGGGAGTCCGGGTGAGCCGGACAAGAATACGTATAAACCCAAAGCGGAAGGCTTTGGAATTTCCGAACATTAGATGAAATCAGCATAATAGCGCGCAGGACACGGGTCAAGCGAAGAACGCGGGAGGCGGCAAAACTCAGAACAGCGAAAGCTGTTTTTCCGCTTGCGCGCGCGCCGGAGAAGGACGGGAACGCTTGATGAAATCTTTGGGAAGACGGCTTAAAAAACGTGAAGGCTGCAGGCGCAGTTCGTGCCCGAAAAGAAAACGCCTGGCGGCCCGCGAAAGAAAAAGCCCTTTTTGCGCCCTGGTTACGCCCACATAAAAAAGGCGCAGTTCTTCTTCAAGGTCAGCGTTCAGGGCGGAGGGGCGTTCCGGGTGGCCGCTCAGAAGCCCGCTGCCCATAAACGGCAGCAAGCCGTCTTCAAGCGCCGGAATGAAAACAACGGGAAACTCCAGGCCCTTGCTGGCGTGCAGGGTCATTATCTGCACTTTTTCACTTCTGCCGCGCACCAGTTCAAGTTCGTTCTGCAGGCTTACCCAGTTCAGCAGCCCGGGCCAGCCTTTATGCGCCTCAAAGCCTTTAAGCAGCCCCTTGAAGGCCTGCGATTTCCAGAAGGCCTGATCAAAAGGAGGCGTGTTGTCAAGGTAGGCCGCAACAGCCAGCGGCCCGCGCATAAGCACCTTTTCCGGGCAGGATATCGGCCCGTCTTCCTCATCTCCTGGCAAGGCGCGGGCAAATTCGTAGGGGCTTATTCCGGGGTTGAGGTTGTCTTTCAACCTGGGCGCAACGCCAAGGCCGTGTTCGTCAGCGCTGAGGCGAATGCCGCCGATGCCGAGCATGCGCCCGGCCGCGTCAAGAATTTTCGCCGCGCGGCGGTCTTCCCAGAAAGCGTCGGCCAAAGGTATGCCGTAGGGTATTCCGGCCCGGTGCAAAGCCCTCTGAACCGGCAGGATCAGGTTTCTGGCGCGCACCAGCACGGCGAAATCTCCAGGCGTGAAAGAGCCTTCTTCCAGCGCGCTCTCCTGCCCGCTTTCCTCTTTATTCCGGTTGGTTTTGCGTTTGCGGGCGTCGTCAATGGTGTGGCTGCCCGTGCCCAGCAGGCGGAGAATTTCTCCGGCTATCCAGGTGCCTTCGGATTCGGCGCTATTGCCGTCAAACATGCGTATTTCCGCCTCAAAGGAATTTTTGGCGGTCATGCGCCGTCCGGGACCGTCTCCGTATAGCAGGGCGGAGGAAAGCTCAACCAGGCGCGGAGCGCTGCGGTAGTTTTGCGTGAGGCTGATGCTATGGAGGGAAGGCCAGGCCAGGCGGAAAAAGTGCTCGGCCTCGCCGTGCGCCCCGCGAAAACCGTATACGGACTGGTTCGGGTCGCCTATGCCGAAAAACCCGTCTCCGTTGGCGGGCAGCAAATGCTTGACCAAAGTGAGTTGCAAGGGGGAAAGATCCTGGATTTCATCCACCAGGACATGCAGCCAGGGCTTGGCGTATTTGCCGCTTTGCGCCTGCTGAAGCCAGAATTCGATCAAGTCGGTGTAGTCAAGCAGGTTCCAGGCGTTTTTTTGCAGGGCGTAACGGGAATGGTAGGCTTCAACCTCAACGGGCAAAAGCGCCAGGCGTTCCCGGCAAAGGTTGATTTCACGCCATATTTCCACAAGCTTGCGCTGCGGTTCCTTCGGATTTGCGTCCGCGAACACGCGAAAGGCGTTTTCTTCCGAAAGCAGCAGCGGGCTTTCGGAATACAGACGCATCCAGGCTTCAAGCGCCAGCGCGTGCAGGGTGTCCGTTCTGGGCAGGTAAGATCCGGGGCCGAGGGCGGCGGCAAGCCGGGCGTCCATTTCAGCGGCGGCCCGGCGCGTGAAGGTTACGGCAAGGATATGTTTGGGGTTTATGCCTTCGCGCACCAACTGCTCAACGCGCGCCACAAGAGTTCTGGTCTTTCCGCTTCCAGGACCGGCCAGCACAAGAACCGGTCCGGGACCGCTCAAAACCGCCTGTTCCTGCTCTTTGTTCAAACCGCCGGGTTGCTCCGCCTCCTCAGTGACGGAACCAGCAAGCTGCGCTTTTTCCTCCGGAAAGATGATCGTGGAACCGTCAAGGCTGTGAAATTCAAAATCTCCGTCAGGGTCGCCCGCCTCATCGGGGCGCTTTTCTTCCGCTTCAGCGCGTTCACCGCCGCCTTGCGCCTTTTTGCCGCGGGGCTTACGGCTTCTTTCACCCGCAAGCGGCAGGCCGTCCATCAGGGCCAGCCCTTTGGCCGCTGGTTCCGGCATTTTCACCAAAGACCCGCCATGCGTGAATTCACGGCGTTCCGCGTCCGTAAACACGCGTATGACGCCGTATTCCCCGTCATAACCGCCCTGGCGGAACACTCTTCCCTCGCGCATGCGGGTTATTCCCTCCGCCAAAGGGGGGTAAAAGCGGGCCAGATCAGCTTCCGGGGTTTGCCGCAAAATATCCAGTTCAGGGCCGAAGGCGTGCACCAGTTTGAAGTAGGCGTCCGCCACCTTGCGGCTCTTTGCCCCAACGCCCAGCACTTCTCCGATTATTTCCGGCAGCGGTATGAGAGAATCGAATTTTTCCCCGTCCAGCCGGGCCGGTTCGTCCCTGTCGGCCAAGTCCATAACCCGGCTGAGAACTCCGACGGTCAAAGGCTTTCCGCACACCGGGCAGCGCCCGTCAAGCTTGCGGGTTTCTTCAGGCGCCAGCGCGACCTTGCAGTCTCTGTGCCCGTCAAGATGATATTTGCCTTCATCAGGAAAGAATTCAAGGGTGCCCAGGAAAGAAGCGCCTGCGTCATTGCCGCGCAGGGCCTGATAAATTCCGCTATAAGAAGGCTGCCCGGAAAAAATATTGGCCTCGCGCCCCAGGTTTTCGCCGGAGTGGGCGTCTGAATTCGAAAGCATGCGGTATTTGTCCAGCGCGCTGATCGTGCGGTTCATGGCCGGATCTGACGAAAGTCCGGTCTCCAGCGCGAAAATATGCTCCGCAAGATCGCCGAAGCAGTCTTCAAGCCTGTCATAGCCGGACTTGGAGCCGAAAAGCGAAAACCACGGCGTCCAGACATGGGCCGGAACAAGAAAAGCCTGAGGGTGGCTTTCCAGCACAAGTTCCAGAAGGTCATGCGAACTGAGGCCGAGAATCGGCCGGCCGTCTGAGTTGACGTTGCCCAGTTCGCCCAGTTTGAGTGAGAATTTTTCGGCGGAAGCAAAGTCAGGCATGAAAACAAGGTTGTGCACCTTGCGCACCTTGCCGTCATGCTTGTAAATTGAGCTTATCTCCGCTTGCAGCATAAAAAGCGGGCCGCCGGGCAAAGGGGAACGTTCGAGCCAGTCACGCCATTCCGGCATGGCGGAGTGAGCGTCTTGCGGCGCAACCAGCCGGTAAAGGCCGCTGTTTTCGTCAAATGCGAGCTGTTCTTTCAATTCAGCCCGCCAGGCCGGGTGAGTGAAATCACCGGTTCCAAGAACGTCAAGGCCCTTTATCGCCGCCCAGGCGCTCAGGGTGGCGGGGTTAAGCCTGGAACTGGTGGCCCGGGAATAACGGGAGTGAATATGCAGGTCTGCTCTAAATTCTCGCATGGCGGTCCGGTTTACAGGTCTGTTGCATGCTCTGCCGAAGGCCTCGGACAAGTCAGCTTTGCCCGGGCTTGTCTTCATTTTCCCGCGCGGCGCATTCGCGGGCTTCGCAGTCGAAAACCACGCCGTCGCCGTCAGCGGGGCCGGATTCATCCGGCGCACGGCCAGAATATGCCCGGCGGCCCGGCGCGTCAATTGTTATAAAGCGCGCTTCGCTCCGCGCGCCCAACAGGCGGAAGAACGCTTTCGCGCAAATGGTGTTTATATGGGGGGTCAAGAGGAGCAAGGCGATAAGGTCAGACACCAGCCCCGGAAAAATCAGCAGCATTCCGGCCAGGCAGGCGAACATGCTTTGGCGCAGGGCGGTTTCCGGAGCCAGGCTCCCGCTGAAAACGGCGGATATTCTGGGCAAGAAACTGCGCCCGTGAAAGCTGATCAGGGCTATTCCGGCTATGAAGCTTAGAAAAACCAGCCCAAAGACCGGCAAGGCCCCAATGCGGGAACTCAGAAGGAAAAGGAGGTAAAATTCCAGGGCGGGAAACGCTATGAACAACAGCACAGGCATCAAATGAATTCCTTTCAGGATTTAGCGGACGCTTCCCCGCGCGCCCGCCGCAAAAACCGGCAACCCTGAGCTTCGCCGCCTGATGGCGAAGGCCGGGCCGATGCCGCGTTTTTTCAAAATTTCTGCGTGACGGCCTTCTTCCTTTTCACCACCTTTTTAGGCCGTGAGGGCTTAATCGGGCGAAGAAAGGTGTTTTTCACGGGCAAAGCGATACTGTTCTGGCCAAGAAGGTCGCGAATGTTAATGGCGTCAAGCTCTTTTTCCAGCGCGCGCGAGACTTTCACCCAGGCGGCCCTGGTCAGGCAATGGTCTTTGCGCTCGCAGGTGGTTTCTTCCTTGGCGCTGCATACCGTAAGGCTTATGCCGCCCTCCATGAGGCGGACGATATGCCCGAGGGTTATCTCATGGGCCGGCCTGGCCAGTATATGCCCGCCGGTCGAACCGCGCACGCTGTGCGTCAGCCCGGCCTGCTTCAAATCTTTTAATATCTGTTCGATGAATTGTACAGATACCCCGGTGCGTTCAGACAGGCGCCCTGCCGGCATGGGCACTCCTTTTTCTTCCTTGCCTAGTTCCAGCAGAATTCTGGCCGCGTAGCGCGTTCTGGCGGAAAGTTTCATACATTCAGTCCTTTAAAGAATAAAATATAATACGAAAAGCCATGCATATATTATTATGCGCTCCTGGTTTCCGAGGTGTTCCACATATGCGATTTCTATTACATATAGACTTATTTTACATTTGAAACAAGGTTTTTTATGCGGCTTATCCGAATGGAATATTCACTTCCCCCCAATATATTTGAGCGTAAAACTCCGGATATGTAATTATGAAAATTTTCAGGCACCGTGAAGATATGAATCAGGTGAAACAAAGAAAATTTACCGGAACCGCCGGGCGAAAATTCCGGCGCGCCGTCACAGCGGAGCCGGACAGCCGGGTCAAGGGCGTATCGACATTTGCGGAGCTTTGTAATATAGTGCCGAGCGATGCATGAGATGTCGATAGTAACCAGCCTCTTGGGCATGATAGCCGAAGAGATGCAAAAACACGGCGCGGAAAAGCTCATTTCCGTGCGTCTCAGGTGCGGCGCTATTTCCAACGTCGTTCCAGAAGCCCTGGAAATGGCCTTTGAGGTTATGACGGAAGATGAACCCTTTTTCAAAGGGGCCAGGCTTGACCTGATCGTGGAGCCGTTGCTGCTGGCCTGCGGCGAATGCGGCCGCGAGTTCACGCCTGGAGAGCCCGGCGTCACCCTTCCTTCGCCTTTCGCTCCATGCCCCTTCTGCGGGCATGAATTTACTCACACGGTACTTTCCGGCAAAGGCATGTATCTGGAGCATATCGAAGCCGAATAAGCCGGGCGGCCTTACTCGCCGGACGGCATTGTGGCCTTGTTCTTTTAACGCGCCTTTGAAGCGCCTGACACGCAAACGGAACGAACATGGAAATATCCGTCGGACGCAGTCTTTTGGAAGCCAATGACAAAATCGCCGCTGACCTTAAAGAAATTTTCCGGAGCAAAGGCGTTCTGGCCCTTAACCTGATCAGTTCTCCAGGCGCCGGGAAAACTTCTCTTCTTGAACGCACACTCACCGATCTTGCCTCGGAATTCAAAATGGCGGTGATAGAAGGCGACCTGCAAACGGACAACGACGCCCGCCGCGTTGCGGCCACCGGGGCCAGGGCCGTGCAAATCAACACCGACGGGGGCTGCCACCTTGACGGCAACATGATTTTGAAGGTTTTGCCGGGGTTGAACCTTGATGATATGGATATTCTTTTCATCGAAAACGTGGGCAACCTGGTTTGCCCGGTGGAATTCGACTGCGGCGAAGACCACAAAATAGCCCTGCTCAGCGTAACCGAAGGCGACGACAAGCCGGAAAAATACCCTCTTCTGTTCAACCTCGCCAGCGCCCTTGTACTGAACAAGGTCGACCTTCTGCCTTATGTGGATTTTAACCTGGAACGCGCGGAAAATTTCGCCTCGAAGCTGAACAAAGACTTGCGCGTGTTTCACGTTTCCTGCCGCAAGGGCGCCGAAACCACGGCCGGCCTTGAGGGGCTTCACGCCTGGTACGGCTGGCTGCGCGAAGCCGTGGCGGCAAAAAAAACGGCCAGATAGAAAATGAACGACGATTTTAACAATCCGTTCAAAAACCTTGGCAAGCGGCTGCCGCCTGAAAACGGAAAGGACGGCGCGGCAAAAAACAAATCTTTGCCCGCGCCCGTGCAAGAGCAGCCCAAGCCCCGAAAAATTTTCGGCCGGACCAAAGCCGCCCAGGGCAACGTCCCGGAAGACGAACGGGAAGACGCGCTTCTGTTCGCGGAGGCCGTGCGCAACGTTTCCCCCCAGGACATGCAGCGGCACGGCAAAAGGCACGAACACAGGCCCGTTGAAAAAAAACGGACGGAAACTTCAGGCGACGGCGATTCTTTCGCCGCCCTGATTCAGGCCCAGGCCGGCAACCCGGCAGCGCCTCCGCCCCCTGGCGGACCGCAGCCGCGCAAACATCATGAACCTCGCTCCGCCGCCGTTAACCACCCTGCAGACGAAGCGGGCTTTTTAAAAAATCAAGCCGGGGAGCGGCGTTCCCTCAAATATTTGGAACAGGCCTGGCTGCAAGAAGAACAAGCCTCCGGGCCGAAAGAGGCCAGCGCTTCGGAAAGGGAAATGGAGCTGTTCGCGAGGGCCATGCAGGGGGTGTGCCCTGTCACGGCCGGCGGAAGGGACGTGAACAAGCCATCCGCCATTCTGGAACGCCCCCGCAAGGAACAGGCCGATCCGAACGAGGCCCTTGCCGATATTTTGAACGGCAAGCTGGAGTTTGCGCTGGAGTTTACCAAAGAGTACATCCAGGGGCATGTGCTCGGGCTTGACCCCATGGTAATGGGAAAACTGAAAGCCGGGCAGTACAGCCCGGAAGCCCACATCGACCTGCACGGCCTCAATTCCGTTCAGGCTTATAACGGCCTTGTCTGGTTCATACGCGACGCCTACCAGCGCGGCATGCGCGCGGTCACAATCATTACCGGGCGCGGGCGCAATTCGCCTGACGGCATCGGGGTGCTGCGCGAGCAACTCCAGCTTTGGCTTACCAGAGAACCGTTCAAGCGCGTAGTGCTGGCTTTCTGCACCGCCCAGCCCTGCGACGGAGGGGCCGGAGCCGTTTACGTGGCCTTGCGCAAATATAAGAAAAACCACGGCAAGATTCACTGGGACAGGATTCCGTCCGACGATGAATTGCTGTAAGTCCGCTTGGCGGAGCGCGCCTGAAAACGCCGGGCGGGCGGCAATTTGCCCCGAGGCAAGACGCGCAGCGGTAAAAAATAAAATTTTAAAGCTAAAATGATCGAAAGCGTATCGCAATGAAAACAGGAAAAAAAACAGCTTTGCAGAGTTATCTGCTATTTTTTTGCTTTTCCTTTCTGCTTCTTTTCCTTTTCCGCGCGGCCTTCTGGGCGTTTATCGCCACGGTTCAGCATGCCGACGCACCGTTAAGCCCGGCGTTCTGGAAAGGTTTTTACATCGGGCTGCGTTTTGACGCCAGAATAGCCGCCCTGTTCACCTTGCCGCTGGGCGCGGCCCTCTCGGTTCCCGCCCTGTTCCGGCGCATGCAAAAACACTCCGCTTTAGTCGGGCGCGTTTACTTCGCCTTCTTTTTTCTGCTTTTCTCCGTTTACGCCCTGGATATGGGCTTTTACCTGTACCTTGGCGTGAGGCTCAACTCCACCTTGTTTGAACTTCTGCAAGATACGGGAGACGCCTTGCTGATGGTTTGGCAAAGCTACCCGGTGATTCCTCTGGCCTTGGCCGTTATCGCCCTTAGCGCCGCCTGCGCGGCCGTTTTCCGCCGTATAGCGGCCCGCCCCCTCGAGCCGCCCGTTTCCAGAAAACGCCTTGTTTCCGCCTGGCTGGCCGGGTTCACGCTTTTCGCCCTGGCGGTTTACGGCCAGATAAGCAGCAATTTTTTCCCATTGCGCTGGAGCAACGCCTATTTTTCTCCGGACAGCCATGTAATAGCACTGGCCCTGAACCCGCTGCAAAACGTATATGACACCTTTGTTACGGGAAACAAGGCCAACTACGACCTGAAAGCCCTGAAGGCGGATTACGGCCTTCTGGCCGCTTTCCTGGGCGTAGACGAACCGGACCCGGAAAATCTGAATTTCGCCAGGAAACGCGGGTCCGCTCCGAAACCTGGCGAAAAACGCCCGAATGTGGTCATTATCGTGATGGAATCACTGGCCTACCCTAAAACGTCATTCGCGCCGGACAAACTTGGCTCCGGGGCAGACCCCACGCCATTTCTCGTGAAACTCGGAAAAGAATCAGCGGTGTTCCACCAATTTTACGCCAACGCGCGCACCACGGCCAGGGCGGTTTTCACGCTTGTTACCGGCATACCGGACGTGACCGAGGGCAGCACCGGCTCGCGCAATCCCTTCATCACGGATCAAAAAGTAATTGCCAACGACTTTGACGGCTACGACAAGTTTTACATGATCGGCGGAAGCACCAGCTGGGCCAATATCCGGGCGGTTCTCTCCCACAACGTCACCGGCCTGAAGATACTGGAAGAAGGTTCATGGAAAGCGCCGAACGTAGACGTCTGGGGAATTTCCGACGCCGATCTGTTCCGCGAGGCTCACGAAGTTCTGAACCGCGCTTCCGGCCGTCCTTTCCTGGCGGTGGTGCAGACCGCCGGATACCACCGGCCTTACACCATACCGGATGAAGAGAATTTTCCCCTGGCCGATCCTGGCGAGAAAGGACTGTCCAATTATGGGTTCACCGGTGAAGACGAGTACAATTCAATGCGCTTCGCCGACTTCGCCCTGTCTGAATTTTTCCGGCTCGCCAAGGCGGAACCATGGTATGACGACACTATTTTCTTTATTTTCGGCGACCACGGCCTGAACGACCCTTCGGAAAACACCAGCGCGTCCTACAAGGCGGCCGGGCTTGAAGGCTGGCATGTGCCCCTGCTCATCCACGCGCCGTCGTTGCGCGATGAAAGCGGAAACAAGCTGGTTACGGAGGGCAACTTCAACACCCCTTGCGGAACCGCGGACATTTTCGCCACAGCGGCCGACCTGGCCGGGGTTCCACACCGCAACACCACTTTGGGGCGGAGCATTTACGGCAAAGAGACGAAAGAGGAGGCGGCCGTCCTGATCAGCGGGAACAGCGGGGTTCCAATCCACCTTGTGCAAGACGGCTATTGTTTTTTTGACAACCGGCTGGGGCAAAGCTTTCTTTACCGGCTGGATGACGAAAACGCTAAAAATTACGCGGAAGAAGAGCCTGAACGTTACGGGCGGATGCGCAGGCTCGGGCTGGCCCTTGACAACGCCGCGCGCTATATGCTTTACCACAACCGCAACGGCGGGAGCTGAACCTCATTACCTGCCCTTGCCTGGAACAACGGGAACATATATCTGCGGCAGGTAATCGCGGTACTCTTCAGGCATAACGGTCTGGGCCGGTTTTTTGGAAGGCGCGTGAATAACGTCGTCTCCGCTGTCCGGGTCGCGGCCCATAAACAGTTCGTTGTCCGGTTCGGTTCTTGTGCTGTTGCCTATCAGGCTGTCAGACCGCCCGTCCGGGGAGCTTTCCCGCGTAATTACGGCCTCGGCCAGGGCCAGGCGCTCAAAGCCTGATTCCATTATAACCATGCAAAATATAAAATAAAGCGCCGCCGCAAGCAGCGTGTTTTTTGCCAAAAAGCTCTTGCGCAAGTCTGGTAAAAAGCCTATTATAGACATCGTTCTTCACTTTTTTTGATTTTTACCAAGGAGCCATAATGTCAGCCCCCAAAACGCCTGACCGGTCTAAAGCATATACCCAATCCGGAGTAAATATCAATGCCGGAAATGCGCTGGTGGACCGGATAAAAGGCATCGTCGCGCAAACGCGCACCCAGGGAGTGCTTTCCGAAATAGGCGGCTTTGGCGGCCTGTTCAAGCCAGATATCGGAAACATGCAAAGCCCTGTTCTGGTGGCCTCGACCGACGGCGTGGGCACAAAGCTGAAACTGGCTTTCGCTTACAACCACCACGCCACTATCGGCATAGACCTCGTGGCCATGAGCGTTAACGATATTCTGGTTCAAGGCGCGCGCCCCCTGTTTTTCCTTGACTATTTCGCCACAGGCCGGCTGGATGTCGATACCGCCGCCCAGGTCGTGTCCGGAATAGCCGAAGGCTGTCGCCTGGCCAATTGCGCCCTTTTGGGCGGTGAAACAGCCGAGATGCCCGGCATGTACGCTGACGGAGAATATGACCTGGCCGGTTTTTGCGTCGGCCTGGTTGATGACAACGAAATAGTCGACGGCTCCACTATTTCCGTTAAAGACGCGGTTATCGGCCTTGCCTCCACAGGCCTGCATTCAAACGGCTATTCCCTCGCCCGCAAGGTGCTGGAAAAAAGCGGCCTTTCCGGCGACGACCAATTCCCCGGCTCCGACCTCAGCGTGAAAGAGGTCATGCTCGCCCCAACCGCAATTTATGTCGAAGTGATACGCAACATCATGCGCGACTTTCCTATTAACGGCATGGTGCATATCACAGGCGGCGGTTTTTACGACAACATTCCGCGCGCGCTGCCTTCGAGCGTTGCGGCGGTTATAGACTTCAATTCCTGGCGACGCCCGGCGGTGTTCGACTGGCTGCATAAAGAAGGAGGCCTGAGCTGGCCGGAACTTTTGCAAATATTCAACTGCGGCATAGGCTATGTTCTGGTAGTCAAGCAGGAGCTGGCCGAAGAGGTGTTGTCACGCATGAAGGCCCTGCAGCAGGACGCATGGCTGATAGGGCATATTGAAATGCTGCCTGAAGGGCAATCTGAACAAGTAATAATAAACTTCTGACCGTTTTGAATTTTAGTTGCCTATTTTTGGTTTTTGGATTAGGTATCGCATCTTCATACTAAAAGCGGAGCGTGGCGCAGCTTGGTAGCGCGCCTGCTTTGGGAGCAGGATGCCGGAGGTTCGAATCCTCTCGCTCCGACCAAAAAAATCAAAAGCGGTTACATGAGAATGTAGCCGCTTTTTGTATTTTAAAGCGGTTTCGCATAAGGTCCTTCCTATGCTAATATAAAAAATATTGTTGTCTTTTTTTAATTATGTTGTATGGATATAAAGGTAGGTGGGTTTCCGGCCTCTTTCACATTCAGCTTTATAACAATTTAATTTATTATTTTTATATTCTATGAACAAACATTGCATTCATATAGAAGGGGCAAAACAGCATAACCTCAAGAACATCACCCTGGATATTCCGCGTGACGAACTGGTGGTCGTGTGCGGTCCTTCCGGCTCCGGAAAATCCACCCTGGCCTTTGACATCGTTTACGCGGAAGGGCAACGCCGCTATGTCGAATCCCTTTCCGCTTACGCCCGCCAATTTTTGCCGCAAATGGACAAGCCGGCCGTTGACAAGATAGAAGGACTCTCTCCGGCTATATCGCTTGAACAGCAGACGGCCACGCGCAACCCCCGCTCCACTGTGGGAACCGTCACCGAAATATATGATTTCCTGCGCGTGTTTTACGCCCGCCTGGGCCGCATGTATTGCCCGGAATGCGGCGACCAGATCGAATCGCGCGCCACGGACGAAATTATCGCGGAAATATTGAACGCGGGCGAAGGCACGCGCTGCATTATTATGTCCCCCCTGGTCGACCGCCAGAAAGGCGCTCAGGCCGACCGTTTCAAAAAACTCAAAAGCGAAGGCTTCGCCAGGGTCAGGGTAAACGGAACGATATACCGCCTGGAAGAAACTCCCGCTCTGGATAAAAATAAAAAACACGTCATAGACCTGGTGATAGACCGCATTTCCATACGCGAAGGCATACGCGGCCGCCTGGCAGATTCGGTTGAACTTGCCTTGAAATACGGCGACGGAAGGCTGATTTTCGCCGTGCAGGATCCTGACGATCCGGAAAAATTGACGGAAACCGTTTTCAGCACTGAATCCGTTTGCCCGAAATGCCGCATGAGCCTGCCCTCCCTCAGCCCGCAGCTTTTTTCCTTTAACGGTCCTCAAGGGGCCTGCCCGCGCTGCCTGGGCCTGGGAAGCGTGGATTATTTCGAACCGGCCCTGATAGCCCCGAACAAAGGGCTGAGCCTGCGCAAAGGAGCGTTATTGCCCTGGAAAAACCCGAAGGTTTTCGAGCGCTATGAAAGCCAGCTGGTCAAACTCGGCAAGCGCTGGGGTTTTGACCTGGATTCTTCCCTGGCTTCTTTCAGCCAGGATGCTTTTAACGCCTTGTTTTACGGGGAAAACGAAGACGGAAGCCCGGCCAGCCCGGAAACCAGCGGACTGCGCCGCAACTGGATGGGCGGTTCCGTTCCGGTCAGGGAAAGCTCAAAAACGGCCAAAACCCGGAAAGGCGAATGGCCGGGGCTGATTTCCCACCTGGAAAAAGGCATGCAATACGGAGAGGCCTGGCGCGAATATCTTTCACGCTACCGCCAGAGCACGGACTGCCCGGTGTGCCTCGGGGCAAGGCTGAAGCCGGAAGCCTTGGCGGTGCGCGTGGATGATTTGAACATATTCCAGTTTTGTTCGCTTTCCGTGGAAAAAGGGCTGGCCTGGCTGAAAAGCCGCGAGTTCAAAGAGCGCCAGGTTCTGATCGCCGAACCGCTCATGAAGGAGCTGACGCACCGCATGGAATTCATGTCCAACGTCGGCCTGGAATACATTTCGCTGGCCCGGAACATGGCCACCCTTTCCGGCGGCGAAGCCCAGCGCATCCGCCTGGCCTCGCAGCTCGGGTCCGGGCTGGTCGGCGTCACGTACGTCCTGGATGAGCCGTCCATCGGGCTGCACCCCAGGGATAACGAACGACTCATCCGCACCCTGCGCGACCTTCAGCGGCGCGGCAACACCGTGCTTGTGGTCGAGCACGACGAAGCGACCATAAAAGAAGCGGACACCGTTATCGAGCTTGGGCCCGGCTCCGGGGCGCAGGGCGGCGAACTGGTGTTCATCGGCCCGGTGGCGGATCTTTTACGCTCGCCGGACTCGCTTACCGCAAAATATTTGCGCGGCGACCTTTCCATCCCTTTGCCGGACAAACGGCGCGAGGGAAAAGGCGAGCTGGCCCTGCGCAAGGTCAGCACCAACAACCTGCGCGGGGTTGACTGCGTTTTCCCGCTTGGAATCCTGACCTGCGTTACCGGCGTTTCCGGGTCCGGCAAAAGTTCGCTGGTGGTGGACAGTTTATATAAACACCTGGCTCTGTCTCAGGGCATGAAGGCGGAAAATCCTGGCAGCATAGGAGGCATGAGCGGCCATGAGGAAATCGAGCGGGTGGTTATTATCGACCAGACCCCGATCGGCCGCACTCCGCGCTCCAACCCGGCAACCTACACCAAGATATTTGATGAAATAAGGAATATTTTCGCGCTGACCCCGGACGCGAAAAAACGCGGGTACCAGGCCGGACGCTTCAGTTTTAACGTCAAGGGCGGACGCTGCGAGGCCTGCGGAGGAGACGGCCAGGTGCGCATTGAAATGCACTTTCTGCCGGACGTCTTCGTAACCTGCGACGTGTGCAAAGGTTTGCGCTACAACCATGAAACGCTGGAAGTGCGCTATAAGGGCCTTAGCATCGCTGAGGTGCTTGATTTGACCGTGGAGCAGGCCAGAGCCTTTTTTACGAATTATCCGGCTCTGGAACGCCGCCTTGCGGTGCTGGAAGATGTCGGCCTCGGCTACCTGCGCCTTGGCCAGCCCGCGACCACTCTTTCCGGCGGCGAGGCCCAGCGCATAAAAATCTCACGCGAGCTCGGAAAACGCAGCCTGCCGGGAACCATATACATTCTGGACGAACCGACAACCGGGCTGCATATGCACGAAGTCGGAAAACTTATCAACGTTTTGAACCAGCTTGTTGACCTAGGGGCAACAGTTGTGGTTATAGAACACAATACAGACGTCATCTGCGCGGCGGATCACGTCATAGATCTCGGTCCCGGCGGCGGAGACAACGGCGGATTGATTGTTTCCGCCGGCACGCCTGAACATATTACAAATGATGAAAACTCGGTGACAGGAGAATTTTTGCGCCGGGAAAGGCAGGATATGCGGCAGCGCGCATCCGCCATGGAAAAGAGTTTAAAGCAATAAGGAGATAGTTATGGCCAAGTTCAGTTCTTACGAAGAAATTTACAGCGCGTTATATGTTGATTTCGATAATATTTTTACGCGCCTTTATGAACTCGGTCCAGACCTTGCACATGCTTTCGCCACCAACCCGCAACGCTGGATGCGCTGGATAGAAGGGCACGCCCTGCGCATGCTTTACGGAGACGGCGTACGCCGCCGTATTTTGAAACGCTGCTGCTACCTTAACCCGCACCGTTACCATGAATACCGCCCCTATTTCATAAGAGCCGCCTTTCAGGTGGTGGATTGCCCGCCCCTTACCAACCAAGGCAAAACAAGCGCCGACATTCACCTGGTGATGGACTGCATGGACGCCCTGGCCCATTCCACCCGTTTTGACGAATTCATCATCCTTTCCGGCGACGCTGACTTCACCCCGCTTTTGATACGCTTGCAGGAACATGCCCGCCGCACCCTGGTGCTTTCCGTGGGCTACACTTCTCCGGCGTATGCCGCCGCCAGCTCCTGGCGGATAAGAGAAGACTGGTTTATATCGCAGGCGCTTGAAGACACGCCGGAACAGCGCCAGGAAGACGGCCGTGAAGGACGTGCCGGAGACTATGCGGAAGGGCGGAGCGAAAATCGCTGCCGCACAAAAAGCGCGGCCTCGAACATTGCGCCTGACAAGAAGGCCAAAGCTATTGACTGCATCAAGAACCTGGTGGCGGAATCGAACGCTCCGGTTCCGCTTCCTTCCATCTCTCAGGTATTGCAAAGCGAGATGGAAACCGGAAACGACTGGCTGGGTTTTGGCCGGGTGCGTGACTTCGTTGCCTCGCTGGACCTGTCTCCGCTTGAATTCTCCCCCTCCGGCCAGGGCTTCGTCTACGATCCCTCACGCCATACCTGCCCGGAAGAAGGCTGCGCGCATAGCGACTTCAAGCTCAAGCACCCGGAACTCTACGCCCTGGCCTTGAAGGTGCACCACATTACGGAACTGCCCCTGCTCAAACCGGAACACTATGAGAGCATACACAAGATTATTGTCGATGAAATCCTGGCGCACGGCTTTTTGCTCTCCGAGAGCAGCAAGCATATTTATGAAGAATGCATTGACGAAGGGCTGCCGGTCGGGCGCGCGCAGATCAATGCCATTCTTACCGGCATAACGCGCGGCGGCTGCACCTTGAAAGACAACCCAGGGCTGAACGTTGAAAAGACCAGACAGGGATTTTTGAAATACGCGCAGGAGCTTTGCCAGGTTTCACAGCTTATGCTGACCGATTCCGAGCAGGAAAAACTGATACAATGGCTAACCTCGGGCAACGGAAAAACAAACGGGAAAAAGGCGGAAAAAAACGCCAAATAAAATTCGCCCCGGCATAAAAAAATGCTTGCCAAGCCATTGCCATGCGCGTATATAAACTCCTCGACGCCGAAGTGGTGGAATTGGTAGACACGCTAGGTTCAGGGTCTAGTGCTCGCAAGGGCATGGGAGTTCGAGTCTCCCCTTCGGCACCATCAAAGATTTCAAAGTAGTTCGAGAAAGTCCGTTAGGCTTAGAGCCAAGCGGACTTTCTCCGTTTTTAAGGTTCGCTATAGTTCGTTTGGATACGTTGACACCCGGTAGTTTTGGGGGCACCGTTGGGGGCATGGTGAAAATAGACAGAAGGAGGTGCCCCCAATGTCATTAACCGATACCGGAATTAAGGCCTTAAAGCCTGGCCCCAAGCCCATACGCCGTTTCGACGGCGGTGGCCTGTATATTGAGGTTGCCCCCAACGGCACGAAAAAGTGGAGACTGAAATACCGGGTGGATGGCGTTGAAAAACGTATCAGCCTCGGTATCTACCCTGAGGTTACACTTGAGGATGCGCGGATAGAAACCCTCAAACACCGCAAAACTCTCCGAGAGGGCCGTGACCCGTCGGTAGAACGCCGCCGCACTGAGGCGCGAGCGCGAACTTTTGAAGACATTGGGCGAGAATGGCTAACCAAAGAACAGGGAGCGTGGTCGGAAAACCACCGCATCGCCACTATCTCCCGAATTGAACGCCTCATTTTTCCGCGCATTGGCAAACGCCCTATTGATTCTCTGGCCCCGCCGGACATGATGGCTTTTGCCAACACCATCAAAGACTCCATAACCGTATACATGGCTCATCTCATCCTTGGCATCTGCGGGAGGATTTTTCAACACGCCGTTATCTGTGGATATATCAGCGTCAATCCCTGCACCGGCCTGAGTAAGGCGCTGCCGTCCCATAGGCACAAGCCTATGGCGGCGCTGGTCAACCCCAAGGATATCTCCCGCCTGTTGAAAGCCATTGATGCTTACGATGGTGATTTCAAAACCCAAAGCGCCTTGAAACTACTCCCTCTCTGCATGGTAAGAACCGGCGAACTCAGGCAAGCGGAATGGAGCGAATTTGATTTCGAACAAAAGCTGTGGTGCGTTCCCGCCGAACATACCAAGCTGCGGCGCGACCACCTTGTGCCCCTCTCCCGGCAAGCCCTGGAAATATTTTTGAAGCTGAAAGAAGTCACGGGGCATTGCCGGTTTGTGCTTCCCGGCCGCCGCTCGGAAAATCGCATCATGTCGGAAAATACCGTCAACGCAGCCCTGCGCTATATGGGTTTTTCCAGTGACGAAATGACCGGCCACGGCTTTCGCAGCATGGCCTCTACCCGCCTCAATGAAATGGGCTTTCGGGGTGAAGTGGTTGAAAAACAGCTTGCCCACGAAGAAACAAATAGCGTCCGCAAAGTTTACAACCGAGCCGAGTACTTGGTTGAACGCCGGGATATGCTTCAACAATGGGCTGACTACCTCGACAAACTTCGCCAGGAGTAGCACATGGGAAAGCCTGGAACTCCAAAAAATGAATTCTATGACAAAAATGAGGTCATTTTTCTTTCTGAGTATCTTTTGAAATATCCTTGTTGCGTTTATATCCACCTACCCCACGAAATCATGCACAAAAGACTGAAAACCTACATTGTAAAACAAATAGTCACGGTAGATGGTAAAGAAAAAATAGACGCGTTTTCCTTCCCTGTAGGGCATATGACCCATGACTATATTTGTGAAAATTTTTCCCGCATAATCTTTGAAGCTAAGAATATATTGAAACTTGAACCGTATATAAAAAGCGTATCTGTTCTTCCGCCAGAAAGGGCACTGACATATGATTTCTGCGCTCCTGACTCCTTGCCTAAAATTGCTCCGCAAATCGCCTATGTGCTCTCTGAGTTTGCCAGCAAGCGTACAGACAAAAACTTTGACGCCGAAAACGCAAGAGACCTTTTCTACGCAAGTACGGTCGATGTGTGCAGCCATACGCCATCAACACTGAGCAACAGCCGTTTGGGTTGGGAATTACCGATGGATGATTTATGGCTGGAGCCTCGGCTGAAAGAAAACTTTTTCTCCACAGAGTTTATGCGGAATAGCGTGTTGCCCAATTATCGTGACGCACTGGCTAAATGCGGCATCACCGCTCCAGAATTTGCCAGAATTGCGGACGAAAGATTTCCTGGGCAAATTACCGACCACGATATGGGCGAGTTGATTATACCGCTTTCCCCTCCTCGAAAAAGTAGCCGTGAACTGGACGCAAAAAATGAGTATGAGCGCGTCCGGCAAAAAGGACATTACGTTCGGCAAACATACCACAAGATAACATCTTGATTTTACATATACAATAATTGCATTTTCTACGCATTTTCTGCTTGCCATCTACACTAGTTCTCCATGTGACACTCGGCCCATATCGAACAATATGGGCCGTTTCTGTTTCTCAACGGCTCGAAACGCATGGAGATGAACATGGCAAAAAAACAACAGTTCGAAATTCTCTCGCTCCCCCCAGAGGGATTTGGCCGCTTACCTCAAGTTCTGCACGCCCTTGGTCTTGGCCGAACATCTTTTCTTGAGGGCGTAAAAAAGGGGCGCTTTCCGCAGCCTGTGCAGTTGGGAGACCGCGCCGTTGGTTGGCGCGTGGAAGAGATCCGCGAGCTCATTGAGCGCTTGGGGCAACCGCACGAGCATCCTGAAGTAAAAGACGAGGATGCGGAATGAACAACTTACCTATGTTCATTACCTCCATTGAACTCGCCAATCTATACCGAGTCAGTTTGCGGACTGTTGAGGGCTGGCGACGGCGCAAAGTCGGACCAACGCCACTACATTTACCGAATATGAAAGGTATTCGCTATGAGCGAGAAGAAGTTTTGCGATTCATCGGACTATATCGCCCGGAAGAACGGCTGGAGGGAAAATGAGCCAGCAAACCAAAACCCCGGCGGCACTGGCGGGTGCTGCCGGGGCGGAAAAAGAAGTGCGAGAACCGGATAAAAGACTATCAAATTTCCCTCACGCCAACAAGAAAAGTGCTCCGGCGCTCTTACGGCAAATCACCTGGCCGTCATCATTCAGCGCCAAAGAGGACGGCATTTACAAGACAAAAATGCAGGACGAAAAACCTATGGAAACATGGGTGTTTTCACTCCTATTCGTGGTCGCTCTCACCCGTGACGTTAATGGGCAAAATTGGGGGATGCTGCTCCATATTCAATCACCGGACGGGCGGTGGCATGAATGGGCCATGCCCCTGAGCCTGATGGGCGGCAACGGCAGCGCGTACCGTGAGGCGCTACTGAACCTGGGCTTGCGAATAGCGCCAGGGGCGAATAATGAACTCGCCTCCTATCTCATGTCGGCGCGGCCAATCCCCATGCTTCAATGCGTTTCCAGAATCGGCTGGCACGACAAGACGTATGTGCTGCCGGACGCTTCTTACGGCGAAAGGTCTGGGCAAATAATTTTGCAGTCCGGCACAATGGAAACGCTGTTTCGGACACGCGGCACTCTGGCGGAATGGCAAAAGCACATTGGAAGCCTCTGCCCCGGCAATTCCCGCGTCACCTTTGCGGTATGCGCGGCTGCCGCCGCCGTCCTCTTGCAGCCGCTTGGCCTTGAGGGCGGAGGCGTCCACTATATCGGTGACTCCAGTATCGGTAAATCGGTCACTCTTTGGGTCGCCGGAAGCGTCGCCGGGGGCGGTGGCATAAATGGCTTCATTCGCCGTTGGCGAGCCACTGACAACGCAATCGAGTCTATTGCTACCGCGCATAATGACGCCTTGCTCTGCCTGGATGAGATAGGCCAAGTGTCCGCTAAAGTGGCCGCAGAGGTAAGTTATATGCTTGCGAACGGGCAAGGGAAGTCACGAGCGACCAAGGAAGGGCTGATACGCCCCGCCGCTGAATGGCAGCTTGTTTTTCTAAGCAACGGCGAGCTTTCCCTGGAGCAAAAGCTCCAGGAAGACAACAGGCGCCTCATGGCAGGACAGGCTATCCGGGTGCTGGACATTCCAGCCAATGCCGGAAGCGGCTACGGCGTGTTTGAAACCCTGCATGGATTTCCTGACGGAAAAACTCTAGCGGAACACTTGCAGGAAGCCGCACGGCTTTATTACGGAACGCCGCTCCGCGCTTTTCTGGAAGGCTTCACGTACGATATACCGAGATATCGCGCCCAGACGCGGGAAATGATGGCTCACTACACTCAAGAGTTATGCCGGAACGCCAATGACGGGCAAATAAACCGGGCGGCGAAGCGTTTCGCTCTTTTTGCGGCTGCCGGGGAACTGGCTGCCTCCTTCGGGGTTTTCCCCTGGCCTGCCGGAACGGCCTTTCAGGCTGCGAAACGGTGCTTTGATGATTGGATTGCTTTTCGCGGTGGGGCTGGCCCTCTTGAGGCCCGGACTGCCATTCGCAGAGTCCGCAGCTTCATTGTCGCCAATCGAACCTCCCGCTTTGAATCATGGCGCAAAGAGGATGGCCCTGCTGTCACGCACAATAGTGCCGGTTTCTGGCGTGGCGAGGGTGACGAACTTGAGTTTATGTTCATGCCTGATGCCTTTCGCACGGAAGTTTGCCAGGGGGCCAACCCGGATAGCGTGGCCCACATTCTTGATGCGGCGGGTTTTCTCAAAAAAGACCCGCAGGGCAACAATAAAAGAACTCACACGCCCCCGCGCCTCGGTAAATCCGTCCGTATGTATACGGTTTCGGGGAATATTCTGAACGCTGACGACTAATTTTCCCGTAATCCTGTAATCATAAAATATTGCAGGGCGTTATACGATTACGCCAAAAAGAAAACCGCGTAATGGTGTAACGCCCTGGGCTTATTACAGGCTTACAAACCGCAAAGGGGAAGCGTAATCTATATCGCTGCTAAATTACTTGTAATTACACAAATTACGGGTCTTACAGATAATCCTCGCCAAATAGCTCGATAACCTTGCTCATGTTCATGCCTTCGACGATTTGCGCCACGTCCTCTTTAGGAAGAAGCATTTTTAACTCCAAAAAGAAAGCCGCGTCCATCGGTATTCTATCCATGGCCCGCTCGGATAATTCCATGTCACCTTGCAAGGCCGCATCACCGGCCAAGCTCCAAAGAGATTCGGATAACTCGTCCGAAAGCGGGTCGTCCTTTGGAAAATTCGACTGGAGATACGCCTTTGCCAACTCTGCAGAAGGCAATACGGCCGCATGGCTCATAGGATTTGTCCTTTCTTGCTAAAATTTGGGAATGGGTGGCTCTTCCACTTTTTGGAACCGCCCGCTTGTAGACCTTTTTTGAAAGGCTTGGCGGGCATTGATGCAATTGGGCGTATTCTGCAACTCGCCTGGGTTGTTCCGGCACTCTCTTATTTTGGCGTCCAAAGCTTCCGCGTTTTCAGACGCGAGATACCATTCAACAGTGTGAGTTTCCTCAGCATTGGAATTGCACGCTCCAAGTATCATAATCCCGACCACTGCCGCCGCAATAACCAGTTTGTTCATAGTAGTAAAACCTATCTTGTTCGTTTGCGCCACATCCAGGGCGGGATGGGATGCGGCTCCGACCAAATCCCTACCCCGGATATTCGCGCGGTTTCTTCTAGCTGTTTCCAGGCAGAACAGCACGGCAGTCTACAGTAGCGCGGGGCAACCCATGCCGCACCGCCCTGTAAAAGTGACTCCTGCGCTGTCAAACCACTTTCCAGGCTAACGATGGCAACAGTTCGCCCAAAGCGGTCTAAATACTGCTCCTCTAAAAACACAACCCTGCCTAATACCAGCGATTCCATATGTTCCGTCGCCAAAGCCTCCCCAGGCTGCCCACGCTCCGGGCAATCCACGCCATACAAGCGAACCTTGATGGAGTCGTCCACCACGATTGTGTCACCGTCAATGACGCGGGTAACTGTGGCGGCATCACAATTCAGGGGAGTGACCAGAAAAAGGCAAAGAATTAAAAGCAGCCGCATAAAAATGTCTATCAACATAGACATTTTTATGCAAGCCCACGGGTATATAGATACAATGGAAACTGTATCTTATTTGCGGGAAGCTACCGCCATTACCCTCAAATCAATCCGCACAAACGCCGGACTCTCGCAGAGCGAACTGGCGGACTTCGCCGGACTGTCCAGAAGCTACATAGCGGCTGTAGAGGCCGGGAAAAGCGGTTTTTCCGGGGATGCTCTTTTCTTGATAGCTGATGTGCTGAAAATATCGCCAGCGGATGTTATCGCGCAAATTGACACGCTTAGGAAAAAGAAGCCTACCCTCTCCGAACTGGAGCCAGGTAGGCCGCGCAAATCAAAAGACTGAAAGCGTTTATCGGCTTTGGCCCCCTTGTTTCTCCCGCTCATGGCTGTGGCCGTGTTGCGGGATGAATTTTTCCATGGCGTATTTGACCTCAAACTGTGCTTGCTCAAGGGCTTTTCCGGCGTACTCCCCGGCGACGGCCTCCATGCCAAATGCCTTGCCCAATTCGCCCAAGGCATTCCGCATCTCTTTTTGCTCATACCCGCGTAGCGCCATCACCAAATCAATTGCCCCCTTGCCCCGTTTTTCCTCGCCCACCAGCCACGATGAGCCTATAGTCAGAACTTCGCGCTTGTCCGGCAACTGGTAGCAGTCGTAATCGTTTTTGTCATACGGGCCGCGTGCGCCAAACAACCGGCGCAGTACCACGCCAACATCAAGGCCGCGCAAGGCATCCCTGTGCTTTTGCAGGGCCGTTTTTTCGCTGACAAGACGAGAGTTCGCCGTTTTCAAATCCAAATTCTGCTTTTTGAGCAGCTTATTCTCATTTTCTATGGCGGTGACAACCGGCTCTATCACCGCGCGTTGAGCAAGCGCCCCATTCCGTGCGGCTTCCTGTGCATAGCTCTGGAGAGCGTTATCACTCAAGCGCCCAAGCGTTGAAGGCATTTTCGGGGCGTTGACTTGTTTGGGCTGCGGTAACTCCTTTTCCGCCTCCTTACCCACAATCGCATAAAATTGGCTCACCTTTTGGTGGGTTGCTCGTGAATTTTCAATCCCACGGATTATGCCAAGCGACTTTACCGCTTGCGCGTAGTCGCTCTGCAGCACGGAAAGTGTATGGCGAGAACCACCGAATAAAGCGCGGCAGTTGAGCTTGCCGGCAGCGTCCAGCGGCACCAAAAGCACATGGATGTGCGGCGTGGCCTCATCCAAGTGCAGGACGGCCTTGACCACGCGGTTGCTGTAACGCTCTTTGAGCCATTGCGTAGAAGCGCCCACCCATGAATTGAGTCGGTGAGCGTCATATTCACCGGCCTTTTCGATTTGGCCAGGGCGAAAATATTCCGGGCTGGCCGAAAGGAGCATTTCCACGCCAAGAACAGCATTTTTGCGGATTCGCTGCGTGCCGATAGCCTCTTTGACCAACGCCACGCTGTCGGCCTCCACACATCCCACCAGGGCGCGGTTGGCCGCTGTCCTGGCCTCGTCCGCATTGGGTGTTTCCCGTTCCCGCTGATTGTGCTTGCCGGAACCGCCAATTGCGCCCCATGTCTTTAGCTTCTGAATACGCAACACGGTGAACGCTGGTCGCATTGCTCTCTCCAGGCGCAAAGGGGTTCTTGTTTGACGAGTGAAATTTCGCGGACGCAAAACGTGCTGAGGGGAGAAGACACTTTTATGTCGCAGAGGTCATTGCGTTGGAGATAAGGAATAAGAGTTACTGCGTTGTCGATGCCTTCGTTTGTCGGCTCCACGTCCAAACGTGCGTAAAAGCGTTCCCCGTTGGACTCCAGACGGAAAAACAAGGCATTGCCGTTACCACCCATTTCCGCCCAAAAGTCAATTCTGGCCCGTATCTTCTCTTGCCGAATGAAGGGTGAATAGGCCCTGGGGTCAAAACCGGCTTTCCGCGCCGTTTCAAGGGTAATTGTTTCCATATAAGCCCTCCAGTTTGTTAAGTTGCTAGGAGGACAAGGCATAACAGATTGTGTTACACAATTCCTTACGCTACACTACGGCAAATTAATCTTTCTGCTTTTTCTTTTGGAGTAAAAAATCCCGGCAAACCGGGCGAACGAAATATTTTCAGGATGAAAATGTGGAGTGAGTCCACATTCAGCCTACATACAGGGGGGTGCACATGCCAGAGTGGGGAAAACATCTATATCGTGTGGGTAGCGAAGAAAATCTTGATGTGCAAAATCCTGACGATGGCGAATCGTTAAAAAAACAAAAGAAAGATATAGAGCCTTGGCTGACAGCCGTCTTTCAAAGCGAACATTTAGCACTACTCCTCGGCAGTGGGTTCACTCGAGCAGTCGCAACACAAGCTAAAGTTGATTCTACTGGCATGCAATGTAACTATACAGATTTTCCTCATGCTAGAGAAATTGAATTAGCTGCAAATGATTTTGCAAAAGCATCTGGTCGCGGTTCAGCTAACATTGAAGACCAGATACGAACTGCTAATGCATTAGCACAAGGATTTAAGATATTAAAAAAAGTTAACGACCAAAAAAATGTTGAAAGCGCAATAAATGTTCTGATTAGAAATTTTATATATGGAATAGCAAGAACTGAGAGGGATATAAAACATGCTGTAGAAAATATACCATTAGAGGATGAAGCAGCATCAGATGATATTGAGCCAATTGTTATGTTGGTATCTTTTCTGCTTAGTTTTTCAAGCAGAACAGCAACAAGAGAGCGCCTTAATATATTTACAACAAACTATGACAGGCTCATAGAGTATGGCGCAGATTTAGCTGGTCTGCATGTACTTGACCGTTTTATAGGCACGCTTGAGCCTATTTTTCGCTCATCCCGCCTTGATATAGATATTCACTATAATCCACCAGGAATACGTGGTGAACCTCGTTATCTAGAAGGTGTTGTACGGCTGACAAAGCTACACGGTTCATTGGATTGGATATATCATAATGGTTTCGTCAGAAAGGTTGGACTTCCTTTTGGAGCAGAGGAAAGCCACCCTGCTTTCAGCAAAGATCCAATAAACTCTGTTATGATTTACCCCAATGCAGCGAAAGACAGAGAAACATCTGAATATCCATATGTAGAGCTATTTAGAGATTATTCTGCCGCAATATGCAGACCAAATTCTGCCTTAGTCGTTTATGGGTATGGATTTGGTGATGAACATATTAATAGAACAATAATCGATATGCTAACAATTCCTTCAACCCATTTAGTAATTATTGCGCATGGAGACATAGAGAAAAGGATTAAAAGGTTTTGTGATTATGCAGGTAGGAAATCTCAAATATCAATTTTATTTGGCCCTCATTTTGGCCATATGCCAACGTTGGTTGAAAATTATCTACCAAAACCTGCCATTGACCGCATTACGCTTCGCCAGGTTGAGCTATTGAAAAATAGGGGCTGGGAAACCTACCAGGATAAAGACAGCAAGGAAAAAAACGAGAGTGGGACAGGTGAGGTAATCTAATGGCATCACCAATTTCACTTATTGCATCACGCGCAATTGGCGTCGTTGAAAGCGTCTCTCCAGACGAAATATATGTTTTACTAGACATTGATTCGCCTAGTGTCTAGTTGCAAAAATTAATATATAAATATATACTCTGCAAATCCAAGGAGTATATATGGGCCGACCTGCACGAACGATTGATTGTACACCAGAACAGAGAGCAGAGCTTGAAGCGATTCTGAAAAGCCGAAAG
>JAVBMT010000028.1:0-35327 GCA_031552195.1 Desulfovibrionaceae bacterium | reverse complement strand
ATAATAAACGGCACAGAACGCGTAATTGTAAACCAGTTGCAGCGTTCGCCCGGCATTATCTTTGAACATGACCAGGGCAAAACCCATTCCAGCCGCAAAGTGCTTTATTCCTGCCGCATCATACCGATGCGCGGCAGCTGGCTTGACTTCGACTTCGACCACAAGGACATACTTTACACCCGCATAGACCGCCGCCGTAAAATGCCCGTGACCATACTCCTCAAGGCTATGGGCATGACCAGCGCGCAAATTCTCGATTATTTCTACAAAAAAGAGCATTTCCTGCTGGAAAAAGACGGCAGCCTCCGCTGGGAGCTGGAAAAAGACGTTTACCGCAAGGAAAACGCTTACCACGACCTTACGGGCAAAGACGGCAACCTGCTGGTAAAGGCCGGAAAACCCATAACCCGCCGCGCCTGGCGCAACCTTTGCGACAGCGGTCAGGGTTCCATCGAAGTGCCGCAAGATTTTATTTACGGCCTCTTCCTGGCTGAAGACGTCTTCCACCCGGAAAACGGAGAGCTTATAGCCTCGGCCGCGGAAGAACTTACCGAAGGCATCGTCGAAAACATCCGCGAGGCCAAAATAGGCCGCATCGCCGTATTGCACACCAAGGGGGCGGAAACGTCCTCTTCTCTGCGCGACACCCTTGTTTCAGACAAAACGCAAGACACGGAAAGCGCCCAGGTGGAAATCTACCGCCGCCTGCGTCCCAGCTCTCCGCCCACAGCGGAAATCGCCGCCACCTTCTTTGACAACCTGTTCCGCAACCAGGACTATTACGACCTTTCGCCGGTTGGCCGCTACAAGCTCAACCAGCGCCTGGGCATCACCAAAGACGCCAACAAGCGCACCCTGAGCGACGACAACATACTGTTGGCCGTGAAAGAGCTGCTCTATCTTAAAGACACGCACGGCCCGGCCGATGACATAGACCACCTCGGCAACCGCCGTGTGCGCCCCGTGGGCGAGCTGGTTGAAAACCAGTACCGCATCGGCCTGGTGCGCATGGAACGCGCCATAAAGGAACGCATGAGCCTGCAGGAAGTGGCGACCCTTATGCCGCACGACCTGATCAACCCCAAGCCGGTTACCGCCGTGCTAAAGGAGTTTTTCGGCACCTCGCAGCTTTCGCAGTTTATGGACCAGACCAACGCCCTGTCGGAAGTGACGCACAAACGCCGCCTTTCGGCCCTCGGCCCCGGCGGCCTGACCCGCGAACGCGCGGGCTTTGAGGTGCGCGACGTGCATACCTCGCATTACGGCCGCATCTGCCCTATTGAAACCCCGGAAGGCCCGAACATCGGCCTTATCGTTTCCTTGACCACCTTTGCCAAGGTGAACGATTTCGGCTTTATTGAAACCCCTTATTTCATCGTCAAAGAGGGGCGCATCACCGACGAAATCACCTACCTCGACGCTTCGCGCGAAAACAACGAGGTGGTGGCCCAGGCCAACGCCCGCCACGATGCTGACGGCAACCTGCTGGACGAATTCGTCACCGCCCGCATGAAAGGCGACGTTATCATGAGCCCCAAGGACGACATCACCCTGATGGACGTCTCGCCGGGCCAGATGGTCTCCATTTCCGCGGCGCTCATTCCCTTCCTCGAGCATGACGACGCCAACCGCGCGCTCATGGGTTCGAACATGCAGCGCCAGGCCGTTCCGCTTCTGCGCAGTTCACGCCCCCTGGTGGGCACCGGCATGGAAGCCGACGTGGCGCAAGACTCCGGGGCCTGCATTCTGGCCGAAGGAGAAGGCGTGGTGCATTATGCCGACGCCGACCGCATAATCGTCAGCTATAAAAACGAGCTTTACCCGGCCAGCGGCGGCGTTTGCGCCTATGTGCTGCAAAAATACCACAAGTCCAACCAGAACTCCTGCTTCGGGCAAAAACCTTCCTGCCACCCCGGCCAACGCGTCAAGAAAGGCGACGTGCTGGCTGACGGCCCCGGCATAGAAGGCGGCGAACTGGCTTTGGGCAAAAACCTCACCGTGGCGTTCATGCCCTGGTGCGGCTTCAACTTCGAAGACTCGATCCTCATCTCCGAACGCGTGGTCAAGGAAGACGTCTTCACCTCCGTGCACATCGAAGAATTCGAGGTCGTGGCCAGAGACACCAAGCTCGGGCCGGAAGAAATCACCCGCGACATTCCCAACGTGGGCGAAGACATGTTGCGCAACCTGGACGCCAGCGGCATTATCCGCATCGGCGCGAACGTGCGCCCCGACGACATCCTGGTCGGGAAAATCACCCCGAAGGGCGAAACCCAGCTTACACCGGAAGAAAAACTCCTGCGCGCCATTTTCGGCGACAAGGCCCGCGACGTGAAAAACACCTCGCTGAAGGTTCCGCCGGGAATTGAAGGAACGGTTATAGACGTAAAGGTCTTTAACCGCCGCTCCGGCGAGAAAGACGAACGCACCCTTAGCATCGAGGCTTACGAGCTGGAAACGCTTGACAGGAAGGAAGCCGACCATGTGCGCGTTCTGGGCGACGTGTTGCGCGAAAAAATGATCGCCCTTTGCGAAGGCAAGCAACTGGCCGTGAACCTGCTCGGCAAGAAAAAGGAAGTTCTGGCCGAAGCCGGGCATGTGCCCGCGCCTGAAATGCTGGCCGACGTGCCGGTGAAAAAGTTCTACGGGCTTTTCAAAAACAAGGAAACGAACGACGCCATAAACGCCATGCTGAACGACTATGAGAAGCATCTGGCGTTTATCAAGGGCATTTACGATTCCAAACGCGAAAAAGTCACGGAAGGCGACGACCTGCCCCCAGGCGTGATTAAAATGGCCAAAGTGTACGTCGCCGTAAAGCGCAAGCTCAACGTGGGCGACAAAATGGCCGGGCGCCACGGCAACAAGGGCGTTGTTTCCTGCATACTGCCGCAGGAAGACATGCCGTTCTTCGCCGACGGACGCCCGGTGGACATAGTGCTGAACCCCCTTGGCGTGCCTTCGCGTATGAATATCGGGCAGATTATGGAAACGCACCTCGGCTGGGCCGCCAGCGAGCTTGGCATTCAGCTTTCCGAACTGCTCAAGAGCGGAGCTGCCCTCGGCAAGGTGCGCGAGGAAGTCAAGAGCGTGTTCGGCGACGCGGCCACCAACGCCCTGGTCGACAGCCTCGGCGACGATGACTTCCGCGAAGCGGTGAAAAAACTCGGCAACGGCATTGTGACCAAAACCCCTGTTTTCGACGGCGCTTCCGAGGAAGACATCTGGAGCTGGCTCTCCAGGGCCGGCCTGCCGGACGACGGAAAGACCGTGCTTTATGACGGCCGCACCGGCGAAGCTTTCCATAACCGCATAACCACCGGCGTTATGTATATGCTGAAGCTGCACCACCTGGTCGACGAAAAAATCCACGCCCGTTCCACCGGCCCTTACTCCCTGGTTACCCAGCAGCCTCTGGGCGGCAAGGCCCAGTTCGGCGGCCAGCGCTTGGGCGAAATGGAAGTTTGGGCGCTGGAAACTTACGGCGCGGCCTATCTTTTGCAGGAATTCCTCACCGTCAAGTCCGACGACGTGGCCGGGCGCGTGAAAATGTACGAGAAAATAGTCAAGGGAGACAACTTCCTTGAAGCCGGCCTGCCGGAGTCATTTAACGTGCTTGTGAAGGAACTTATGTCTCTGGCCCTTAACGTCACCTTGCATCAGGAAGAGGGTAAAAAGAAGCCCAGGCGAAACCAGGGCTTCAGCAACTCGCCTGTAAGCGAGGATTAAGCGGCCACGGAGACCGGGAAAGTTGTCCCAGCCCTTTCAGGAAATCAGCGATAATTTAAAAGTTGCAGGTATTATATGACCCTAGACGATCTGTTTACCGCCAGAGGCTCCGCCAACGTAGCCAACATAAAAAACCTCAAGGCCATCCAGGTTAGCATAGCCTCGCCCGAAAGCATCCGCGAATGGTCTTACGGCGAAGTGAAAAAGCCGGAAACCATCAACTACCGCACCTTCAAGCCGGAACGCGACGGCCTTTTCTGCGCCAAGATATTCGGCCCGGTGAAAGACTATGAGTGCAACTGCGGCAAATACAAGCGCATGAAGCACAGAGGCATAGTCTGCGAAAAATGCGGCGTTGAAGTCATCGCCTCCAAAGTGCGCCGCGAGCGCATGGGGCACATCGAGCTGGCCGCGCCGGTCGCGCATATCTGGTTCCTGAAGACACTGCCTTCCAAAATAGGCACCCTTCTGGACATGACCATGGCCGACCTGGAAAAAGTGCTTTATTTCGACTCTTACATAGTGCTTGACCCGGGCAACACAAGCCTGACCAAAATGCAGGTCATTTCCGAGGACCAATATCTGCAAGTGCTTGACCACTACGGCGAAGACGCCCTCAAGGTCGGCATGGGCGCTGAATCCATCCGGGTGCTGCTGGAAGAGCTCGACCTGGAAAAACTGCGCGCGGAGCTGCGCGAGGAATCTCAGTCCACCCGTTCGCAAACCAAAAAGAAAAAACTGACCAAGCGGCTCAAAATAGTTGAGGCCTTCATTGAATCCGGCAACAAGCCGGAGTGGATGATCCTCGAAGTCGTGCCCATCATTCCGCCCGAATTGCGCCCCCTGGTGCCCCTGGACGGCGGGCGTTTCGCCACTTCCGACCTGAACGACCTTTACCGCCGCGTAATCAACCGCAACAACCGCCTGAAACGCCTTATGGAGCTTGGCGCGCCGGATATCATCATCCGTAACGAAAAGCGCATGCTGCAGGAAGCGGTTGACGCTCTTTTCGATAACGGACGGCGCGGCCGCGCCATCACCGGCACCAACGGCCGCCCCCTGAAGTCGCTTTCCGACATGATCAAGGGCAAACAGGGCCGCTTCCGCCAGAACCTTCTGGGCAAGCGCGTGGACTATTCCGGCCGTTCCGTCATCGTGGTCGGCCCCAAGCTCAAGCTGCACCAGTGCGGCTTGCCGAAAAAAATGGCCCTGGAGCTGTTCAAGCCCTTCATCTATTCCAAGCTGGAGGAAAGAGGACTGGCCTCAACCAACAAAAGCGCCAAAAAAATGGTGGAGCGCGAAGAACTGGTTGTGTGGGACATTCTTGAGGAAGTGGTGCGCGAATACCCGATTATGCTGAACCGCGCCCCCACCCTGCACCGCCTGGGCATTCAGGCCTTCGAACCGCTGCTGGTCGAAGGCAAGGCCATACAACTGCACCCGCTGGTCTGCTCGGCCTACAACGCCGACTTCGACGGCGACCAGATGGCCGTTCACCTGCCGCTTTCCGTTGAGGCGCAGGTCGAGTGCCGCGTGCTGATGATGAGCACCAACAACATCCTTTCTCCGGCCAACGGCTCGCCTGTTATCGTGCCCAGCCAGGACATCGTGCTCGGGCTGTATTACATGACGGTCGAACGCGACTTTGAAAAAGGCGAAGGCAAGATCTTCTGCGCGCCCTGGGAGGTCATAGCGGCCTTTGACGCGGGCGAGCTTTCGCTGCACGCCAAAATAAAGGTGCGCATGCAAGACGGCGCCAAGCCGGTTGACACCACCGCCGGCCGCCTTATCGTCAACGAGCTTTTGCCGGAAGGCCTCGGCTTCGACATGGTAAACTGCGTGCTGACCAAAAAGAACATAGCCCGCCTGGTCGGAGCGGCCTACCGCGACACGGGCAGCAAGTCCACCGTCATTCTCTGCGACCGCCTGAAAGATATCGGCTATGAATACGCCACCCGGGCCGGGGTTACCATCGGGGTGAAAGACCTCAAGATTCCGCCGGCGAAAAAGGTTATTCTTGAATCTTCGCAGGCCGAGGTCGACGACATCGAGCGCCAGTACCGCGACGGCATAATCACCCGCACGGAAAAATACAACAAGGTGGTGGACGTCTGGACCAAAGCCACGCAAGACGTTTCCACCGAAATGATCAAGCAGATATCCTATGATGAGGTCGTTAACCCGGCAACCGGCGAGAAGAAACTTAACCAGTCCTTCAACCCGATTTACATGATGTCGACCTCCGGCGCTCGAGGCAACCAGGATCAGATGCGCCAGCTCGCCGGAATGCGCGGCCTTATGGCCAAACCTTCGGGCGAAATTATCGAAACGCCGATTACATCCTGCTTCCGCGAGGGGCTGGACGTTTTGCAGTACTTCAACTCCACCCACGGCGCACGTAAAGGCCTGGCCGACACCGCCCTGAAAACGGCGAACTCCGGCTACCTGACCCGCCGCCTGGTCGACGTCGTGCAAGACGTGATAATCAGCGAACGCGATTGCGGAACCGTTGACGGCATTGAAATGAGCCACCTGATGAAAGGCGGGGACATCAAGATGCGCCTGGCCGAACGCGTTGTCGGGCGCGTGCTGCTCTACCCGGTTTTCCACCCGGAAACCCTTGAGCTGCTCTACCCGGCCAACACCGTTATCGACGAAAACGTGGCCAAAACTCTGGACGTGACCGGCGTAACCAGCATAACCATACGCTCGCCCCTTACCTGCCAGGCCGAGCGCGGGCTTTGCGCCTATTGCTACGGGCGCGACCTGGCCAGGGGCCATATGGTGAACATCGGCGAAACCGTGGGCATTATCGCCGCGCAGTCGATCGGCGAGCCGGGAACCCAGCTCACCATGCGCACCTTCCACATAGGCGGCACGGCTTCCCGTGAAATCGAACGTTCGAGCATTTCCGCCCTGCATTCCGGCACGGCGGTGTTTTCGCGCGTCAAGGCCGTGCGCAACCGCGAAGGCCAGCTCATGGTGCTCGGAAAAAGCGGCCAGATCAGCATTGTTGACGAACAGGGCCGCGAGCGCGAAAAATACATGCTTCCGAACGGTTCAAGGCTTTCCATCAGCGAAGGGCAGGAAGTCAAAAAGGGCGACCTGATCGCGGAATGGGATCCGTTCAACGAACCCTTCGTTTCGGAAGTTGACGGCCTCATCAAGTTCACCGACATCATCGAAGGCAAAACCGTGCAGGAAAAGGTCGACGAAGCCACCCACATGTCTTCGCAGTCCATCATAGAATACCGCACGACCAACTTCAGGCCTTCGGTGTCCATTTGCGACGAAAAAGGCAACGTCAAGTTCCGCCCGGACGCGCAAATTCTGGCAACCTATCATCTGCCGGTGGGCGCGCTGCTCATGGTGAGAGACGGAATGCAGGTCAACGCCGGCGACATCATAGCCAGAAAGCCGCGTGAAACTTCAAAAACCAAAGACATCGTCGGCGGTCTTCCCCGCGTTGCCGAACTTTTTGAAGTGCGCAAGCCCAAAGACATGGCCCTGGTGTCGGAAATTGACGGAACGGTGACCTTTGCCGGAGAAACCAAAGGCAAACGCAAGCTCACCGTCACTCCGGAAGTCGGCGAGTCCAAAGAATACCTCGTGCCGAAAGGACGCCACATCACCGTTACCGACGGCGACTTTGTGGAAGCGGGCGAGTTGCTGACCGAAGGCCACCCGGAACTGCACGACATCTTGCGCACCAAGGGCGAAAAATTCCTCGCCAACTACCTTGTGGATGAAATTCAGGACGTTTACCGCTTCCAGGGCGTTACAATCGACGACAAGCACATTGAAGTCATCGTGCGCCAGATGCTGAAAAAAGTTACCGTTCTGGATCCGGGCCACACCAGCTTCCTGGCCGGAGAACAGGTCGACAAGCAGGAATTCAAGCACGAAAACACCAAGGTCATGGGCGAAGGCGGAAGCCCGGCCACTGCCGAACCGCTGGTGCTGGGCATAACCCAGGCTTCGCTTACCACGTCTTCTTTCATCTCCGCGGCGGCCTTCCAGGAAACCACCAAGGTGCTCACGGAAGCCTCCCTGCGCGGAAAGTCCGACTATTTGCGCGGCCTGAAGGAAAACGTGATCGTAGGCCGCCTGATTCCGGCCGGAACGGGCTACCGCGAATACGTCAACTCGGAAATAGTCGTACCAAATCAGCGCGAACGCGAGAACAAGTTCCTTGAAGACCTTGAGGCCGACCCGCTGCTGGTTGATTTTGAATAGATGAATCTTCCCGGCTTGCCGGGAAAGAAATAAAGATCCGTATGGCGAGACATGATTGTTCGCCATACGGATCTTTTTCGGCCAAATAATAAGCGGCCCGGGGCAAATCATTTTACCGGTTTGCCCCGGGCCGCTACGCTGTCATCCCCCTTCCCTTATTCGACGGGCGTATCCGCTTGCCCCCCCGCGTTTTTTGCGGAGTTGCCGACCGGCAGATGGCGGGTTATGAACATGAGAACTCCCATCAGCCACAGCAGAAGGGCCGTGCCGACCAGCAGGGCCACGTCTTCCAGATTAAGCAGGACATAAAGCAGGACGTACAGGAGGCTGAGGATGCCCGCGAAAAGCAGGCCGCTTTTTTTGCTGCGCAAAGCGGAACCGATATACAGGCTGTTCATGAAAACGGTAATGGCGGAAGCCGCGATGAAAGCGGCCGCAAACGGCACATGTTCCGCCAGTGAAAGCAGAGTGAGGTAAAAAAGCACCATGGAAAGGCCGACCAGGGAATATTGCAGCAGGTGCAGCCTGGCCTGGCTTGCCAGTTCAAAGGCGAAAAAGGCCACAAAGGTTATTACAATAAACAAAACCGCGTATTTGGTGGCCTTGTCCATCTGAGTGTAAAGCGAAACCGGTTCGAAAATTCCCACGGTTATAAAATCTGAATCGCAACCTTGCAAATCATAATTCTTAGCCTCACCCATCTGCGGGAAGGAACGGGCCAGATGAGAAACTTCCCATGAAGCGGTGAAGCCGCTTTCGCTGATATTCCTTTCCGCCGGCAGGAATTTGCCGGTAAAGCTCGGAGAAGGCCAGGAACTTGCGAGTTTCACCCGGGTACGTTCGCCGAACGGCGCAAAACCTATGGCCTCCGCGCCTCTTATGGAAAAAAAGCAATCGAAAACCTGCTCTTCCAGGGAGCGGTCCAGCGCCACGTTCGCATGCAGCCCGGATTCCCTCATTCCAGGAATGCCGATTCCGGACTTAGCATCGCAGAGTTGCCCGTTCCAGAGCACTTTTTCATTCGCCAGTCCGTTCATATAGGGAATGCCGAAAGAGATCCTGGCCTTTTCCCAATGCACCCTGAGCACATTGCCGTCATGCTGTGAGAAATCTTTGTCATCAGGCAGCCTGTAACTCCCCTTGAACCTCACCGGAGCGGTATAGACGATGTTTTCGTAGCTTCCGTAAGCCCTGGTTTCAGTTTCAAGTTTTCCTTCAATTTCAAGATCTTTCGGCAATACTACCAGCAGATGTTCCGACTTTGAACGCAAATACGGCTTTACTCTGACCTGCCCGTCTTCAAGTTCCTCCTTGCCGTCCACCCACCATTCGGTGGTATAGGGAATTACCAGCATGGGGCCGCTTATAAACTGCTTCCAGCCCCAGGATGCGGCAATAGTGTGCATTGCGTCATTTTTCAGCCACTTGCGCTCGCTGATGACGTCATGCACCAGAAAAAGCGGAATGAGCAGCCCTATTGTAATCAGCCCGATCAGGGCGAAGCGGATAAAGATATTGTTCGCGCCGCCCTCAGCAAGCGAAGTTTTAACTCTGCCGATCATGTTCAACCTCCGGTTTGTTGGAAAACTTTTTGTTTCCTCCAACCTAGCCCGCTTCGCTGGTAAAACAAGGCGTAAACTCTTATTTCACGCCGAATTCATCTTCACTGCGCGGAAACTTCATACCGTATTCCAGAAAAAAGCTTAGAGCAAAATGGCGGCGAAAAATAAACGCCCGCCGAAAGACAACCCCGGACGGCTGACGGTTGCGGGCGGCAAATCTTTAGGCTAACTTTGTCCTGCGAGGAAAAAAATGCGGAAAATACTGATTATTGAAGATGAACAATCAATAGCCGATACCCTTGTGCACTCGCTTGAACGTGAAGGCTACGCGGTTTCGTGGTGCATGAGGGCGCTGCCCGGCCTCGAGCTGGCGAAAAGCGGCGAATACGCCCTGCTTATCCTTGACGTCGGCCTGCCGGACATGAACGGGTTTGAACTTTGCAAGGAAATTCGCAAATTTTCCGCCTTGCCGGTAATTTTCCTTACCGCGAGGGACGATGAAGTCGATAAGGTGGTCGGGCTGGAAATAGGCGCTGATGATTACGTCACCAAGCCTTTCTCACCGCGTGAGCTTGCGGCCAGGGTAAAGAGCGTTCTGCGGCGCAGCCCGTCTCTCGCGCCCGGCCAGGAAAACGGAAGGGAAAACGCGCCGGAAGGCTCAAGCCGGCAAGACAGCCCGCGGGAGAATTGCTTGGCTTCCAGCCGGGGGCGGCTGAACGCCCTTCTGATTAACGCCCAGAAAATGCAGGCCGTTTACTGCGGGCAAGCGCTGGAGCTTACCCGGTATGAATTCCGCTTGCTGGCGCTTTTGGCGGAAACGCCCGGCCATGTGTATTCGCGCGAGACACTGATGCAAAGGGTCTGGGATAACGACAGCCCCAGCCTTGACCGCACGGTTGACGCGCACATCAAATCACTGCGCGCCAAATTCCGGGAAATCCGCCCTGAAACAGACCCCTTCATAACGCGGCGGGGCAGCGGATATTCCCTGAGGGAAGATTTATGAGCCTCAGAATCCGTATTATTCTGGGCTATTTCTTCCTGCTGGCCGGCTCGTTCATATTTGTCATCATTCTGATTTCCCAGGACATACGGCCAAGATACCTTGAGGCTATCGAAGAGGCCACCATTGATACGGCGGAGATTCTGGCCGCTCTGCTGGCCGAGGAAATAGAGGACGAAACCCTGCCGCTGGCGAAAATAGACCGGGCCATGCAAAGCCTGAAAACCCGGCAGCTTTCGGCGAAAATTTACGATTCGCTGAAAACTTCCGTCGGCACGGAAATTTATATAACAGACGCCAAAGGCGCCCTGCTTTACGATTCCAGCGGGCGCAACGCCCCGGGGGCGGACTTTTCCCGCTGGCGCGACGTTTACCTCACCCTCAAAGGAGCTTACGGCGCGCGTTCCACCAGGATCGACCCGAAAGATTCCACCTCTTCCGTAATTTACATCGCCGCGCCAATAATGAAAAACGGGCGGATAGCCGGGGTTGTCACAGCCGGAAAATCGCAGGACAGCGTCTCGCTTTTCATCAGCATCGCCAAAAAGAAATTTCTTTCCGCCCTTCTCTTCGCGGCCGTTACCGCTTCATTGCTCGGGGTGCTCATTTCGTTCTGGATCACCTGGCCGCTTCGCAGGCTTCTTGACTATGTGCGCTCAGTGCGCTCAGGCGGAGGCGAAAGGCCGCCCCGGCTCGGCTCGTCTGAAATCGGGCTGCTGGGAAAGGCGGTCGGGGAAATGCAATCCCAGCTTGAAGGAAAAAATTATATTGAAGACTATGTCCGGGCCTTGACCCATGAAATGAAAAGCCCGCTTACGGGCATAAAGGGAGCGGCGGAAATTTTGCGTGACGAAGCAAGCGGCGCCTCGGCTGAAAAATTTCTTAATAACATAGATTCCGACGTGGAGCGCCTGCAAAGCCTCATAGAACGCACACTGCAACTTTCGCGCCTTGAAAATGTAAGAACCGTCAATACCACAACCATACAGCTTGAACCCTTTCTGCAAAGCATCGCGGAAAATTTCCTGCCGCATTCGCGGAAGAAAGGTCTTACAATAGCGGTTTCGGCCGCTGACCTCGCTTTTGAGGCTGACGAATTCCTGCTCCGCCAGGCTGTGGGCAACCTCATAAGCAACGCCATGGATTTCGCCCCGCCGGGCAGCCTCATCAGCCTTACGGGCGCGCCTGATAAACACGGGGTGGAAATAACCGTGAAAGACCGGGGAACCGGCATTCCTGATTTCGCCCTGCCCAAGGTGTTCGACAAATTTTTCTCCCTGCCCCGTCCGGATAGCGGCAAAAAAAGCAGCGGGCTGGGCCTTCCCTTCGTGCGTGAAGTCATCACCCTGCATAATGGCGAAATAAGCCTGGGCAATGCCTGCCCTGGGCTGGAAGTCCGCCTCTGGCTGCCGGTAAAGCAGGTTTAGCGTTTCTTCAAGAAATGTCTCCGGCGCCCGTTAGACCCGATATTTTTATTTTATAAGACGCGGCCGGCGGAAGAATTGCCGGCCGACCGCCTGGAAAGACTTTCAGGCGTGCGCCCCAAAATTGACGGGACAGCGCCGTTTCTGATAAACCCCGGCTTGACAGAAATGGAAACATATTTTCTAATTGAAGACGAACATCGCTTCTTTTAAGCACCGGAGTTTCTTAATGCAAACTTTATATGACAAAACAATCGCCTGGCTCAAAGCCAATTCGCAAAAACACGGCGAAGCGGCCGAACTGATGCGCCGCGCCAAAGCCCCCAAGAACTCCTGGTATAAAATGCTGCAAGGCAAGGAAGTATACGCTTCCACCGTGCTGAACAGCCTGGAGAACCTGGGCTTCAAGCTTATCCCCCCTGACGAGGGAACGGCCGGAGAAGTGTGCTTCGTAAACGCCAAAATAGCCCAGCCGGGCGAAGGGGCCGCCTTGCCCCAGGCGGAAGATTACCTGGCCATTCCCATCGTCGGCGAGGCCGGGGCCGGGCCGGGCATGATCCCCCCGGATGAAGTGGAAAGCTGGGTGCTGATGCACCGTGATCATCACGCGGTTGTCCGGCGTTCCAATCTGGTAGCCGTGCGTATAGGCAAAAACCAGCGCTCGATGGCCCCCACCCTGCACCCCGGCGATATTGCGCTGGTTGACAGGAACGATTGGGGCCAAAACGGCTTCTACAGCCCGGGAAATATCTTTCTGGTGCGCGAACCGGGGCACGAGGGCGGGGGAAAGGTAAAACGCGTGTCTTTATCCGGACGCGGCGAAAACTGCATTCTGACTTTCTACAGCGACAACGTAACGGAATACGAGCCGGAACCGTTTCCGCTTTCCGCCTATGACAACGACGTAAGAAACGCCATTGTCGGCAAGGTGGTGTGCGCCTGGACGGACCTCAGCCGTAAATAAGCCGGGGCGATTCCGGCTCGGCCTGAACCGTTCCGCAATCGCCCGCCAATCCCAAACATTATCCTTACGCGGTCTTCTCAACCTTCAGCCCGCTGAAATATCCCGCGCTGCCTATTTCAACCCAAAAACCGATTCCGCCGCGTTGCTCCGGCCCGAGCTTCAAGTCGTTGACCACCAGGCAGGGCTGTTCGGCATTGTTCACATAAAGGCAGGCCTTTGATCCTTCCACGCTTATTTTCATATGCGTCCATTCGCCGAATTCCATATCAGCGTAAGACTCGTATTTTTCCGGATCTTCCTTGCGAAATCTGGCGAAATCATAATCAGGGAAAGAAAAATACTGGGTGGAGTGGTTGCGCCTGACCTGATCGTCGCAACGGCTGTTCAAGGGCCGCAGATAAATGCACTCGAAACGCATGCCTTCATCTATTCTGAAAGCCAGCCCCAGAAAGCCCCTGGCATGGGGAGGAGCGTCCGGGGTGAGGGCCACGGCAACATCCGCCTCTATGGAGCCGTTATGAAAATCAAGCGGCGCCCAGGCGAAGGTATCGGTATCGGGCCGGTAAACTCCCTCCCGGGCGCGTTCCGGCAGCATGGCTACGCGCAAGGCCTTGCGCCCTTTGTATTCGGTTTCCTGGGCTTCAACTCCAGACAAATTGAATTTTTGCATAATTCCTCCTGAAGCAAATTGACATTCAATTTTGATTTTTTGCCCTCACCGTGACAAAGCATCGGCTTTTCCACAGCGCACAAGCCTGGGCCGCGCTAATAAGGCGCGCCGCGCTTCCAGCTTGCGAACGCCGGAGCGGATAAATATTTCAACGCTAATTTACCCTGGCGTGCTGAACGTTTCAGGCCAAACCCGGTAAACGCCGGAACGAACCGGTATTTTCTACAGTCGTCTCGCCCTAGTCGGTTTCCGGCGGCAGAAAAAAGTTTTCATAGCGTTTGGACGGCAAAGACAACATGTGATCAAGCTTTTCACGCCCGTATTGCTCCAGCAGGGTTGGCCGGCCATCGCTCAAAACGGACGCCCCTAACCCGAAACGCCCTTCCGGCAGCGCGGCTCCGGCGGCTTCAAGCAGGCTGGGAGCCATGTCGAAAGAAGTTATGGATCTGGTTTTCGATCCGTTTTTTCCGGTATTCAAAAACACGTTGTAAATGGTGCGGTTGTTTAAAGACCGCCCGCCCAACGTTTCGCTCATGAAGTAATGGTCTCCCGCTATCACCAGCGCCGTATTAGCGTAAAAATCCTGCTTTTTAACCCAATTAACAAAGTCAGCCGCCATTGCGTCAGCGGTCAGGAAAAGGTCGCGCTCATCGCCGTAGCGGTGTTCCTCATAACCTTTTAACGGCGTTCTGGCGTGCGTGTCCAGCGTGAACATAACCAAAAAAAACGGTTCGCCTTGCCGTTCCAGGGCGAACAGGTATTCTTTGGCCTCGGCGTAAAGGTCTTTGTCGGAAAGTCCCCAATCCTTGAACGGAACCGAATAAACTTTTCCCTGAGCGGCACGCTCTTTAAAGTAAGCCAAATCAAGCACGTGCGGCCTCCGCACGCGCGATTTGAGCAAATGGTCGACCCCGGCGAAGGCCAGATCGCTGCCCTGAAGCCAGTGTATGCCGTATCCGCTGTTTTCCAGAACCGTAAGCACGCAGGAAGCGCCTGGAAGAAAACCGACGAAGCGGTCATCATAGGAATTGCCGCCGGTGGGAACCAGCAAAGGCAACCCGAACAAGTAGGCCACTACTCCGGCCATGGTCCAGTTTGTTCCGTAAATTTCGACATGCTCGGGAAAAGAGAGGTTTTCCGCCTGGAGTTTTTGCAGGTTCGGCAACAAAGGCGGCGCGAAAGGCGGCTGGTAGAACGTATTTTCCATCGATTCCATCACCAGCAGAATCACGTTCCTCTTTCCGGCCGGAAAAGCGATGTCCTTTCCGGTGACCACGGCGTAGTGCTCCGCGATGAAACCAGATTCGCGCCAACGCCCGCTTACATAGTCCGCCACCTTATATTCCCTGTCAAGAAACATGGCGGACGCGACGAAAAAACCGCCCAGCAAAATATAAAAAAGGCATATTGCCACTCTATTGAGCGCCAACCGGCGCAAAAAACAAAAAATGAAGGAGCATAGCAGAGCGAGATTTACGGCGCAAAGGCCGTAAGTGATTCCGCTTTCTATGTAAATTGAAGGCGTTCCGGTTGTCGGCGCATGAAGGGCGAAAATAATGGAAGCCAGTTTCAGCGGCCCGAAATTTTCCCGCAGCCAGATATGACCGCATAAACCGGCGAAACAGACCAGGCTGATGATGAAAACAACGCTAGGCTCTAAAAGCGGCATGTTGGGTATTTTTGTTTTCTTGCTCATTCGGCAGGCTGTGTACGCAAATCGCAAAGATGTCAAGCGCAAAAATTCGCCCCGGCTCGATAGAGGCCGGGGCGAAAAATCAAAGCTGGAACAATTTGACTTTGGAAAGTTATTTTACCGCCGCCCTTTCCGGAGCGGATTAACTTTTATTTTTATCTATGCCTTTTGCGCGCTGGGCCTGCTGGTTGCGAAAAGCATACAGCGCCCAAAGCTTCTCTTTTCAGATACGCCAAAGGGAAAGCATTTTGCTGAAGGCATGCCGCCTGTTCGTTTGCGGTAGCCCGCCAAGCGTTCGCCATGCCGGCTGAATCTTTCCAATGTATTGCCTTACGGCCGAAAAGTTCAGCAAGTCAAAAGGCTTCCGCATTCCTGCCTGTAGGTGCGATGATGAATGCCGCTTGCCCGGCCGGTTCGGAACATGAATAAAGGCACGCAATCCATCGGCATGAGGAAATGCTTTGAAATCAATTCCCATGCTTCGTTCAGCAAGTCGACATGTTCTCGGCTGAAGGCCTGCTCACCCTCGCTGACAAGACGCAAATGCAGCAAAGGCAAGGCTTCAAGGGGTTGCAAGGCGTAACCGAACTGGTCAAGAGCCAGCCAGACCCTCTGTACGGCCCGCCCGGCCTGCAGCAAGTGCTTTTCCTCGCAGCCCTGGGCGCAAACCATCCCTATTCCGCCGCTACGCATAACGGACATTTTGCTGTAAAGCGGCATGGACCGCCCTATTTTCAAGCGGTTGGCCAGCTTCATTCTGGACCACGGTTTTACCGTGCGCAAGAAAAGCTCGCCCATGGCCCCGGCCTGGAGGTTTTTCAAGGGCATGCCCCTGCGGAAATGATCCGGGCAGACGTCTCCCTGGCAATCTTCCGGAAGCGGATCAAAATGCACCATTTTCATCAGGTATTCATGCAAGTCCTGCCGTTCGACGCGCACCCGGTCAGCCATATATACGGCCTTGGCAATATCGCGCATGCCGTCGTAAGAAGAGCAATGCAGAAGCAGGCCGTCGCCGTTTTTGTCGGCCTGAACGGCCAGCCTGTCCCACACTTCAGCCGGAACGGTTTTTTTGGAATACATGCGGCGGTTCGTGCAGCGCCTCCAGAGGGCGGCTTCCATTATTTCATGGAACGGTATGCCTTGGGCGTTAAGGTGCACCCGGCCGACCATGTCTTGGTTTTCATGTTCGGGGAACAATTCTGTCTGGCTGCTTATGCCCAGAGCTCCTGCCGCATATTCCATATTCTGAAGGGCCGCCCCGCAGGCCAAAAGGCTGGCGGACTGCTTGAAATTGAAGAAAGACGGATCCGCTTCACGGTTTATGAACAGTTCAATATGCTGCCCTTCCTGCTTGAACAGCCATGGCTGGACGTTGTCGCCGGAAGGAGCACGGCAGGCCGCGTCCATGATATATTCCATCTGTGCGCCGGGAATGGCGCTTTCCGCCTGAACCTCTTCCGGCTTGACCGGCCTGCCGGCGCCTAAGGGAACGGGTGGAATAAACAATTTTGTTCCCACCGCCACCTTGAATTTTTGCCACGGGGTGTTGACGCCCCAGGGCAGACGGCACTTGCGCAGCACGCCGCGGTATGGGTCGAACTGGCAGGAGGCGGGAATAACCGCGGTGGGGGTTTCCCCCAAGGCGATTTTAATGGCTTCCGTAGCGGCCATGCCGGCGCATATCTGACAGGCGAGCCCGAGCGAAGGAACCCGCTTGCTGCGCATATCCACAAAATTCCGGTCGGTGTATTTTATATTGGTGGCTTTCGGAGTGAGGCCCAGAGTAAAACGCACCAACTGTTCGATGGGGTCGGTGTCGTCATTCACGCCGAAATAGGAGTCGTAGTTCATGCCGCCGGGCATAAACACCAGCAGCGAGCAGGAATAACCGGCCGGAGCTGCCGTAATGACCGGAATGTTCCTTTGCAGGGCGCGGTTGAACAGCTTGCGCCGCATTTTCTGCACGAAGAAGTCCAGACTGTCTACCAGGATGTCGGCTCCGTCCAGAAATTCGTCTATGTTTTCATCGGTAACACCGTCGGGAAAGGTGCGTATGTCGAGAAAAGGGTTGGTGTTTATGGCGCGTTCCACCATTACGTCAAGCTTGGAGCGCCCGAAGCTTGAAAGGTCCGCCCCATACTGCCGGTTGATGTTGGCCGGGGAATAAGCGTCAAAATCCGCCAGGTTGAAGGCCCCTATGCCCGTGCGCACCAGGGTCATCAGGTGAACGCCGCCAACTCCGCCCATGCCGGGCACAGCCACGCGGGTGTTTTTGAGTTTTTGCTGGCCGGCGTAATCCAGAAGGCCAAGGTTGCGGCTGAAGGCGGTGTCAAGATATTCGTCTCGGCTTTCCAGGTGCATTTGCTCAAGCACAGGAGCGACAGAACCGCGAATGACGTCGGCGCGCTGCCCCGCGGGCACGTCTTTAAACACGCCGTGATGGTATATGGCCCTGAGGTACTCAAGTTGCGATTCGGAAAGGGAAGAGATTATCTCGGGGCGTTGCCGAAAAAAATAGTAGGCGGAATAAGGGTCAAGCAAACGGCGCCCCCTCGCGTTGGCGTCTCCGACAAGAGACGGTTCCTTGAACTGGGTGAAAAAGGCGTGCATATCCGTTTCAAAATCATTTTCGGAGTAGGCGTTTGAAAGCTGTTCTTCAAAGTTGTCCAGATTGACCCGCAGGGCGACGGCCGGAGCGCCAACCGTATCATAGGGGCGTTCTTCCCCGAAAGGCTTGAAAAGAAAAATTTGCGTATAAAACTTCACGTGCTTGGGATTGACCATGACCACAAGGTCGTTTACCCCGCTGCTTTTGGCGTAGTGAAAAACCGCGCGTGAAAGAAAAACCATGACGTTCGACCAGCGGCGCAAGCGCTGGGTGACCAGCGCGCCTATTTCGGCAACCTGCCTGCCCTGGAAACGCAGTTCGTCAATTTTGTCTTTATATACAGCGTCCATGGGCAGGCCGAAAAGCTCGGTGTCGCGGATATGAGACATGGTGGCGATAACGTTCAGGTGAGATTTGAAGTCGAATACGGTCGTGGTGGGGAGCATGCTCCACACGTTATAAAGCATTTTGCTGGGATGCGGCTTGGTATAGCGCATATGACGATATTCGTCATAAACCAGATTGAAGGTTTTGCGATATTCATCGAAAGTTTCCGCAATCTTTATCGCCGGTTTGTCAATGGCGTCCATCTTGCTGCTGAGCAGTTGGCTGCGGCGGATCCTAATTGTTCTACGTTGCTCAATCCCCGGGGCTGTCATAGGTTGTTCCTCGCTACTATCATTTTCTTACGTCCGGTTTGCGCACCGCGCTCAAGCGCAGACGGCATTACTGAATCCCAAAATACACTGCCCCCCGCAGATGCAAACCTGTTCCTGTAAAGTATTTCGCACGCCTGACAAGGCGATTTATCTATCAATGTAAGCTGTTGCGCCCTAATAAATCTTATAAAAAAACGTTTACCTCCGGTATATTGCCCCATTTCATCACCGGATTGCAACATTTAAAGCGCGTTTTTTCATTTAAAATCGCATCAGCGCCCAGCTACGTCGCTGGCCCCGCGCGGTTTTGATATTTCCGAGGCAATATCGTTGGGAAACATGCCTCAATGGCGCCTGGGCCGATCGCTTTCGGGGCAAGCGCGGGGTTAAATTCGCTAATGCAATGGCCCCCGGAAAGCATCGCTTTTCGGGGGCCACATTGTCGGTTTCTTTTACAGGGTCATTGAGGCCCTAGCAACTAGCGGCGACGGCGAGCCACGATGCCCAGGCCGGCCAGGCCGAGTCCGAGCAGGGCCAGGGTGCCGGGTTCCGGAACGACGGTCAGGTAAGCCGGATCGTTAACCGCGAAGCGGCCCTTGGTATTGTTCCAAAGCAGGGTGGCCTGGAAGTGGATGTCGTGGCCTTCGTACAGGTTGCTGTCAAAAGCGCTGTTGGAGCCTATAACGTCGCCGAACAGGAAGGTTTCACCCTTGATGGTGTTCGGGGCGGTCATGGTGACGCTGGCGCTGCCGGTGAAACCAAGTTCATTTTGGGACAGGGCGAAAGAGACGAACGGGTTGCCGAAAACGCTCATGTCAAGGGCGGAGCCGTTGGCGAGGCCGACGCCGGGCACATACGCCAGCTTGTCAACATCGCTGATGGTGCCGCTGGGCAGGAAGTACCAGTCAACCACGCCGCCGGTGAAGTAGATGTTGGCGGTTCCGCCAGCGGCTACGCTGCCGGTGGAAGCGGCAACGGTCATGTCGCGCAGAACGCCGAAGTACAGGCCGGAATCACCGTTATAAACGGCGGGGTAGTTCGGGTCATAAAGTTCGGCGCCGGTGCCGGTGGTGTTGATCATGGTGGTGTAGGTGAAGGCGGAGAGGGAGAAGCCGGTTTTCAGCGTACCGTCCGCGTTCACCAGTTGGCCGTAATTGCTGATCATGTCGCCGGCGGCAACGTTGCCGGCCATGAAATCTTCATGAGAGCCGGTGTAAGCGTATTCATATCCATCAAATTTTACTTTGTAGCTTCCTGAGTTGCCAAACACGTTGGCCTGAGCCTGAACGGCCACACCCAAAGAAAGCACCAGGGCCAGAGCGAGAAGAGTTAAACGACGCATATCTACCTCCGTAGTAGTTTTTAAAATCAATTTGTAAGAGCTTAAGCAAAAAGCGTTCCATTCACACAACCTGTTAATTTAATGTCACATAAGGCGAAAAAATAAGTTGCTGTCGCCCTGTTTTTGTAAGTTTTTCCGACAAGGCGAAGACTTCCTTTACACAAAACCGAAAAGAAGCCGAAACCACCCCGGCGGATCAGAGAACAGACCGCGCAGAGCTTGCGCCGGTTGGCGAAAAACAGGTTCATGCCGCAGACGCGCGGAAACTGTAAACGCTCCGCTACAATGCCGTGGAACGATTCTTCATTGAAGCGCCCGAGCTGAACCGGCGAGGAATAACATAGCGAATCTAAGCCTGTTGACGTTGAAGGCTCTTATTTACAGCGTATCAAGACCAGAAGCGGCGCATTCATCCGCGCCGTCAAAACGGACGGCTTGAGCTGAAAGGCGCGTTGCGCCCCGACCGGCAATTTCAATACGGTTTGCCGCTGAGGCAAGAATAGGAGTTTTGAAGAGGGAAAAAGGAAGGAATCACCAGAACTGCCAGTTGCCGGTATGCATTACCCATAGCCCCAAAGCCAGGTTGGTGACGGCGTGGGCAAGAACGCACTGGGCGACGCTTTTGCCGCGATATAGCAACAGGTTGTAAATAACCCCGGCGACCAGGCCGGCCACAACCAGGTTGTGCTCAAGGGCGAAAAGAACGGCGGTTGCGGCAAAGGCGAAAAGATTGGGCCGACCGACGGGAATGGACAGGAAGTCTTTGCCTTCTATCGCGCGGATAAGCCAGGAGCGCCAGAAAAGCTCTTCAAGCAAGGGAACGATAATGGAAGCTCCGGCCAGGCGGCAGAGCAACAAGGCCGTTTTCCACGCCCCGGAAGGCGCGGCGTCAGGGTTGAATGGAACCGGAGAACCGATGGTGGCCCAAGGCTGGTCAAGGTTTATCCATAAAACGAAAACCAGCAACCCTGTGAAAACGGCCAATGCGGTATATTTGAAGTTTTCCAGCAGGTCGCGCAGCCGCAGCTCCGGGCAACGCGGCAGGCACCAGGCCAAGGCCAGGGCGGCGCAAAGAATCTTCACCGGATAAAGCAAGGAAGCCGTCTCCGGGCTCGGGACGAGCAGGCCGGTGAAAGACAACAGCTCCGCTACGCCTACAAAAAGCATGTAAACGGCAAAAGGCAAAACGCGGGGCAAGGCCGGACTTTGCAACAAGCCTTCTTTCAGTTTTTCGTTCTGAGCCACTCTTTCACCTTGTTGCGCGGACCGGATTTCATTCCGCCGGGGTTGATGACGCGGCCTGATCCGCCGGGGCGGACTGCGCCGGGGCGCTGCCGTCAATGTAAACGTCAACGCGTTGCCCGCTGAACAGGGGGCCGGGCGCGTCAAGCGTCACCAAAACTTCGAGCACGCTTCTGTCAACCGGCTCGGAAGGATCGCCGGAGCGCGTACGCTTATGCGTCATGCTAAGTTCTATGCGGCTGACCTTGCCCTGAAATTTACGACCGTCAAAGGCTGTGGCCGTAACATAGGCTTTCTGCCCCGGCTGTACGCGGCCTACGTCGCGTTCGTCAACCTCGGCCCGCACGTTCATCACGGAAGTGTCTCCCATGCTGAGCACCGCCGAAGGGGAAAGGATGGAGTAAGGTTCACCCGGGTCGCTGAAAATACGCAATACACGCCCGGCAACCGGGGCTTTCAGCATGGTCTTTTCCAGCATGGCTTCAGCCGTGCGGGCCTGGGCCTCCGCCATGGCCAGGTTTTGCCTGGCCATTTCAATTTCTTCCTTGCGGTAAAGCTCGTTAACCAGGATATCTTCGTTCAGGGCCATGTCATGCTCGTGAATGGCCACGCGCAGGTCGCGCTGCGAACGTTCCAGCTCTTCGCGCCCGATGGAGCGGCTTTGCACCATAAGGCTGCGGCGCTCTGTTTCGCGCTGCACCTGGTCAAGCCAGACCTGGGCGCGCTTCAGCTTGGCTTCGGCCAGTTTGCGTTCTTCCGGACGTGAACCGGCCAGATGCATTTCAAGATCGGCGGAAGCTTTCAACACCGCGGAGCGGGCGTCTTCCAGCCGGGCTTTTTCCTCATTCTGCCCAAGGCGCGCCAGAATCTGCCCGGCCTCAACCGCATCGCCTTCTTTGACCAGAACCTCGGCGATAACGCCGTTCATTTCAAAGCCAAGCTTCAGTTCTTTGCTTTTTGGCTCCACCAGCCCAGAGGCCACAACGGTGTCCGGGCCGCGCTCTTCAAGCAGGGCGCCGGCGTAAGAGGCCGGAAGGCCGGCTATGCGCTTTTCCACGCCGACCTGACGGAACGCCAGAACGCTGACTACAGCGATCATAACCAGGCCAAGCACAATGAAACGAACGTATTTTTTCATGCGTTACCATCCTTAAAAAAACGCACGGCGCGGACGTGACGGAAAAAAACCGCAACAGGTGAAGCGCCGCCGGAAGATATTACAGGGGCAGATTAACTTTACTTTTTATCCATGCCTGTTGCGCTCTATGCCCGCCAGTTGCGAAAAGCATGCCACGCTCAAAGCTTCTTTTTCAGATACGCGAAAGGAAAGCCCTTGTTGAAGCCACACCGCGCTGTCCGCCGGGCATTTCCAAAGTGAAAACGCCCTAGTGCGGCCCGTCGACCAGAAGTCCGTCTTCGATAAAGACCACACGGTCCGCCACATCTTTGATGCGATAATCGTGCGTTACTATAACCACGGCCCTGTTGTATTTTTTAGCCAGGTCGCGCAACAGGTTCGTCACTATGGTTCCGTTTTCAGAATCCAGCGCGGCCGTAGGTTCATCCGCCAGAATAACGGCCGGGCCGCCCACCAGGGCCCTGGAAATGGCCAGGCGTTGCTTCTGCCCGCCGCTGAGTTTCGAGGGGTAAGCGGTAAGCTTTGACTCTAGCCCCACGGCCACGAGTATCTTTTCCGCCCGGTCCTGCGCCTCTTTGCCGCGTATGCCTTTAAGGTCAAGCGTGACCATTACGTTCTGCGTGCAGTTGAGCGTGGGAAAAAGGTTATATTCCTGAAATATGAAGCCCAGGTGCTGGAGCCGCAGGGCGGCCAGACCGGCCTGCCCAAGCCCGGCCATGCTGTGGCCGTTGACGATGACCTCACCGCTGGTGGGGGTGAGAATGCCGCCCATGATGGACAGCATGGTGGTTTTTCCGCTGCCGGAAGGCCCGCGCATCATAAGGATTTCACCGGCCATCACGTCAAGGGAAACCCCGCGCAGGGCGTGCTGTATGGAGTCTCCCGTGCCGAACTGCTTGCGTATCGATCTGGCGGAAAGTGCAACCTGCATCAGCGCCCCCGGAAGACCACGGCCGGGTCGATGTTCATAATTTTACGGATGGAAATAAACGACGCTCCTATGCACATAAGCACGGTCAGGCCGAAAATGGCCGCCGCCAGCGGAAAGGGCAGAACAATGGCGGCGTCTCCGTATTTCTGGAATTCAACGACGGCCGCGCAGATGATCATGCCTATGCCGTAGCCCATAACGGCGCTTATGCAGGCCTGGGTGACGAGAATTTTGGTTATGTAGGAATCCGGCGCGCCCATGGCCTTGAGCGTGGCGAATTCCGGCAAATGGTCCATGGTGGTGGAATAAAGGGTCTGGGCCACAACCACCATGCCCACGATGAAGCCAAGAACGGCGGCCAGCATAAGCGCGGCCCCGGCTCCGGTGCTCATCATCCAGTAATTGCGGGTAAGGCCGCTGAATTCTTCGCGCGTAAAGGCCTGCACGTTATTGACCCGGTTGTTTATGCGCCCGCATACTTCTTCCGGGTCCTGCCCCTGCTCCACCCTGGCCAGAACGTAGGTTATTTCGGCCTCGGCAAAGCGGGAATAGCGGAAGCCGTTGCGGTAGGCTGTAAACACGTAGGGTGACGTGGAAAAAGAGCGTATGCCGCGCGTAAAGCCGGTCACTCTGGCCCGGCTGGAGATTATCTCAACCTCTTGCCCGAGGGAGGCCACGCCCAATTTGTCCATATAGAGCTGGTCCATTATCACGGCGTCGGCGGCGTCAAGGCTGCCCACATTGCCGCGCACCATGTTCCAGGGGCCGCCCATGCCCTTGTCCGTGTCAAAGGCGATTATTTCAATGGATTCCTGCCCGCCGCCGGGTTTCTTCCAGAAGGCGAAATCCACGACCATGCGTGAAGCCACGGCAACGCCGGGCACGGCCAGAACTTCATAATAGCGGGTTTCGGGCATGGACATGGCTATGTCAAAGGTTTTAACCCCGCGCGAAGCAACCCATATATCGGCCTCGCTGTTGTCTATAACGCCGGATATGGTCGTCAGGAAGCCTAGAAACAGCCCGCATTGCAGCGTGACAAGCACAACCGCGAATACGATGCCCGTCAGGGTCACAACCAGGCGAACCTTGTCATGGCAGAGATTACGAAAAGCTATAAGACCTATCATTACAAAATGTTACCGGCCAATTGGTTAATTTTTAGTTGGCAAAACCAAATATTACGCAAGAATGTATAAGAGTAAAAAGAAAATCGCAACTCCAAAATTTGGAGCCCGCCAATATTGAAAATATTGACGGGCTCCGGCGAACCTCATCGCCGCCGCCCGCGAATGGCGGGAGCAGCGCGGCTTAGATATGAAACCTTAAGCCTTGAAGGACTCTAGCAGGTTCTGAGATACCCCATGAACTCACGGAGCTGATCCCACATTTTTTTAGCCACCTCAGGGTTTTTGTCAGCCACGTTGTGCAGCTGGGCCATATCGGTTTTACGGTTGTAAAGCTCGTCTTTAGCCGGCACTTCGGTTGTGGCGCTGGGCGTGCAAGTCCATTGATCTTCTCCGTCCAGGCTGGCCGCCTGTTTAAGTTCAAGCTCTTCCTTACTGAACAGCGTGCTTTTAAGGCCCTGCGCGTGGGCAAGGATACCCTTGCCGTACAGGTCATAGAGCATATCCGCGTTCTTTTCCACGGTGTCGTTTTTGGCCCAGTGGATGTAGGACCAGTCGTCCGTGATGATGGACCAGGAATACTTGAAGTAGCCGGCAATGGCGAAGTCGCGCACTTTTTCGATCTCGCGGCGGCAAATGGGCAGCAGGCTTTTGCCCTGGTGGAAGTCGCGCACGCCAAGGCCAAGCCAGTCGCACACCGTGGGGGCCACGTCGCATGACTGCACGAAGGATTTGTTGCGGCCGGGCTTGATGCCGGGGCCTTTGATCATCATGATGCCGTGCACCAGTTCTTCATAAGGCCAGGGGCGGCACTTGCGCATAAGGCCGTGGCCGTGTTCGCCGTGGCCCATGGGTTCGCCGTGGTCGTTCACCAGCATGAACATGGTGTCTTTTTCCAGGCCCAGGCGTTTGGCGTTATCCATGAAATAACCCAGCCACTTGTCGCACATGGCCACTTTTTCCGCATAGAGCATGCGCACATGGTGCAACTCTTCTTCTGTGTAGATATCGGCAATCGGACCCATAATGGGCAGGAACATGTCTTTGCCCTTGTAATCCGGGTTGTAGGGGCATTTCATTTCCGGGTCGTACACGGAAGGGGAATCCCACGGTTCATGCGGATCAAAGTTGTCTATCCAGAGGAAGAACGGTTTGTTTTTATCGCGCCCTTCAAGATATTTGATTGAATTTTTCATAACATGGGCCACGTTCTGGTCTTCATCCGTCTTCCAGTACTGGCGGTGCTTCAGGTAATCTTCCGTTTCATGCAGCAGGGCTTCAATGGCCCCATCGCCCTGAACCTTGTTCATATCCCGAATGACATGCTCTTCATGGTAGTCTTCCGCCTTCAGGTGAATGAGGTCGTCCTTACGGTAGAAATAATGGTCGGCCTCATGCCCGTGGTGGAACCATACCTTGTCAAAACCGCGCGTATAGCCGAATTTGGCCAGGCGGTACATGGGGCAGTCGTAAATAATGGCGGTGTCTATATTGCTGCCCCAGCAAAGGTCGGCAATGGTCGTGTCTTCCATGCTCAGCGGCACCCAGCCGTCAACGGGCAGCGTGTAGCGGCCGGTGTGCATGGCGCGGCGGCAGGGCACGGTAGGCACGCCTTCAATATAGCAGTTGTCGAAAACAAAACTTTCCCGGGCGAAACGGTCGAAGTTGGGGGTTTTCATCCAGGTGTTGCCGTTACAGGCCAGGTAATTGTACTGCAAGCTGTCGAACATCAAAACAATGGCGTTTTTTACTTCAGGATACATTATTTTTCCTTTGGGTTATATTTAATGAGCAGTCCCGGCCTGAAATTCAGGCCGGGATCGTTCTCCGAAATTACAGGGTTTTCAGTTCGCCCATGCGGTCTCTGAGCATCTGGAACAGCTCTTGCGCCTTTTCCGGGTGCTCTTTAATGATGTTGTTAAGCTGGAAGGGGTCCTTCTTGCGGTCGAAAAGCTGGTCTTCTGCAGGCACCTGCTGGGTTGAACCCGGCGTGCAGGTCCACTGGTCGGCGCCGTCAAGGGTAAGGCCCTTCACATAATCCGCAAGGGCCTGCCTGCTGTCGCCCTCATAGGCGAAGTTGGCCGCTGACACCATATCGCCAAGGCGCTGGTTGCCGTCAATGGTCATAAGGGCGGTGCCGGCAAAGGTGTTGACAAGGTTTTGCGGGGCGACCCAGTGGATAAACGACCAGTCTTCCGTATAAATAGCCCAGGAGGCGTTGTAATATCCGCTGATTACGAAGTCGCGTATCTTGTCGACCTGGCCGGTCATGAGCGGCCACAGGTCTATGCCGTTCATGTTTTCAGCGCCGCTGATGCCAAGCCAGTTGGCTATTGTGGGGGCGATGTCGTAGTTTTGCACCAGGCCCTTGACGCGCTTGCCTTCCGGCAGGCCGGGGGCGCGGATGATCAGGGGAATGTGCACCAGCTCCTCATAGGGCCAGGGGCGGCACTTGCGCATGATGCCGTGCCCGTGCTCGCCGTGGCCCATGGGTTCGCCGTGGTCGGAAATGGCGATTATCATGGTGCTGTCCTCAAGGCCGAGTTCGCGCACTTTATCCAGCAGATAACCGAACCACTTGTCGCACATGGTTATTTTTTCGGCGTAAAGCATGCGCACATGGTGCAGTTCTTCTTCGGTGTAAAGGTCTTTAACTTCACCGGTTACGGGCAAGAAGAGTTCAGCCCCCTTGTAATCCGGGTCGTAGGGGCATTTCTTGTCCGGGTCATAAACCGAAGGAGAATCCCACGGCTCGTGCGGATCAAAGCTGTCTATCCAAAGATAGAACGGCTGGCCCCGGTCTACATTTTCCAGGTACTCCACGGCTTTTTTCATTATTCTCGGGCAGTTCTGGTCTTCTTCGGTCTTCCAGCGCTGGCGGTGCTTCAGGTAATCGGTAATTTCGCCCATCAGCGGACCTACAACCTCGCTGCCTATGATTTTGTCGGCGTTTTCATACTGATAATCGGTAATGTAATCTCTGGGATTCAGATGCAGGAGCTTATTATCGTGGTAATAGGCGTGGTCTCCTTCGTGCCCGTGCAGGAAGTAAACCTTGTCAAACCCGCGAGTGTATCCGTATTTGGGCAATCGGTACATGGGGCAGTCAAACACCAGGGCGGTGTCCACCCCTGTTCCCCAGCACAGGTCGGCCAGGGTGGTGTCACTGGGGCGCAAGGGGCTCCAGCCGCTTTCGTGCAGGGCGGCGCGGCCGGTGTGCAGCACGCGGCGGGTGGGTATTGTGGGCATGCCTTCCCCGTAAGCGTTTTCAAAAAGCACCCCTTCACGGGCGAAACGGTCGAAGTTAGGAGTTTTAATCCAGTCATTGCCGTAACAGCCGGTATAGTTGAACTGCCAGCTGTCGAACATGGCGACGATAACGTTTTTTTTCATGTTTTCTCCCGCTTGAATTAACCAAGCAATAATTTATTTTCCCACAGAAAGCATAAATTGTGCCAATCAGTACTATATTGAAATAATTTGACATAATTTTAATCATGCTTATAATAAATCAACTATGATTTATTAATTTGAAATAACAGGTTAAAAATTCAAAATGAAACTTTTATTAGCGGAAGACAGTAAAGACATCCAGCCGGAATTTTCAACCACGCTTGCCATGCTTTTTGACAGATACGGCATGGAATACGCGATAAACATCGTGTTCACCAAGCTGGCCACCCTTTCGCCCCTGAAGCGCATGAGCATCATCCTTCTCCATATGAATTCCAACACGCGTCTGGTGCTGGCGGACATTCAAAAAACGGACGCTGAATATAACAAGGAAGTTGAAACGGCCTGGCTGCACCCCCTGAGCTACCGGAAGTATCTTTTTACGCGTGATACGGAACAAGGGTTCAACTATCCGGACATAACGCTGGAAACTTCCCATGAAGCCGGAAAAATGCTCGAACTTTTCCCGGGAGTGCGTTCCGTTTTTTCCATGACGCTTATGCGCATGGACTACCTCGCCGTATCTATGATATTTTCCTCAGACACGCCCAACGCATTCAGCGAACGGCATCTGGATATGTTCCGCAAGGCATCGCGGATTTTCGGCGATGAATTTTGCCGCCGCTACTTTCCGGAAGTCGCTCAGACCCCGGCCGGGAAGGACAGGGTCAGGACCAAATCGCCTATCGAATTGCTGCGCATGTGCGACGGCATGAAGCAGGTAGTGCGGCGCATAGAAATGGTCGCCCCTACAACCTCCACCGTGCTTATTCAGGGCGAGAGCGGCACGGGCAAGGAGCTTGCGGCCAAAAGCGTTCATGAGCTTTCACAACGTCAGGGAAAGCCGTTTATAAAAGTAAACTGCGGGGCGATAACGGAGAGCCTGCTGCTCAGCGAGCTTTTCGGGCACGAACGGGGCGCGTTTACCGGAGCCACGGCGGCGCATGCCGGTTTTTTCGAGCAGGCCGACGGCGGCACTATTTTTCTGGATGAAATTTCCGAACTTTCAGCCGCCAGCCAGGCCGCCCTGCTCCATACCCTGGGCAACAAGGAAATACAGCGCGTTGGCTCCGGCAGGCTTACCAAGGTGGACGTGCGCGTTATCGCGGCCAGCAACGTCGACCTTGCGCAACTATGCCGCCAGGGGCGTTTCAGGCAAGACCTGCTTTACCGCTTAAGCGTCTTTCCCCTCAATTTGCCGCCACTGAGGGCCAGAAGGCTGGATATTCCCGTTCTGGCACAGTATTTTCTGGACAAGAAATCCGCGGAAATGGGCCTGCCCGCTCCGGCCATGTCAAAAAGCGAGCTCCATAAACTTTGTTGTGCCAAATGGCCGGGTAATGTACGACAACTCGAGCATGTTCTTGAACAGGCGATCATCATGTCCAGGGAAAACCCTGACGCGCCTGTGTTGCGCACACATATAGACGGCGAGGATCCGGGTGAGGCGCAAGCCGAAACGCCCAGAACGCCGCGCGCCGTATGGCCGGATTTTGACGAGCACGTGCGCGGCTACCTGGAACAGGTGCTCGAACATGTAGGCGGAAAGATAAACGGCCCTGGCGGGGCCTGCGAACTGCTGGGCCTTTCGCCGGGAACCCTGCGCGGCAAAATGCGCAAATATAACGTAGCCGTGCCGCAAAACAAAAAAATTCCCAGGGTGCGCCGCAAAAAGGCCGGATGAAGACCGCGCGCTAATTACGGCACGCCGCACAAACAATACACCCGCGAGTTCGCAATGGGCAACGCCTTCGTCAAGCTGCATCTTTCCATCTTTCTGGCGGGGTTTACCGGCATCTTCGGCAAGCTCATCCAACTGCCGGAAGGGCCTTTGGTCTGGTGGCGGATGCTCCTGACCGCCCTGCTCTTCTTCAGCTGCCTGGCGCTGAGCGGAAAGCTGCCGCGCGTCTCAAAGCCGGAAGCCGGAAAAATTTGCGGGGTGGGCGCTCTTATCGCCCTGCACTGGATATTTTTTTACGGAAGCATAAAGTACGCCAACGTTTCCATCGCCGTGGTATGTTTCGCCTCAACCGGTTTTTTCACCTCCATTCTGGAACCGTTTTTCGGGCGTTCAAAAATATCCTTGCGCGAAGTGCTGTTCAGTCTGGTCACCGTGGCCGGCATCGCCCTGATCTTCAACTTTGACGCCCGCTATCGCACCGGCATAATTCTCGGGGTAATTTCCGCCCTTTTCGCCGCCCTGTTCACTATCGCGACGCGCCGGGTCGGCAGGCGGCACAGATCGTCCACCATGCTGCTTTTCCAGATGGCGGGCGGCGTCACCTTCCTTACTCTGGCCGCGCCGGTTTACCTGAAGCTTTTCCCCGGCATTCCGCTCGTTCCAGGAAAGCTGGATTTCCTGTATCTTTTCCTGCTTTCCTCCCTTTGCACCATAGGCATGTTCCTGCTCCAGATTCAGGCGTTGCAAAGCATTTCAGCCTTCACCGTCAATTTAAGCTTCAACCTTGAGCCGGTATACAGCATTTTTCTGGCCATGACCTTCCTTGGAGAATCCGCCGAGGTGAACGCCTCGTTTTTCATAGGTCTGGCGCTGATTTGCGCTTCCGTACTCTTGCAGACGGCATACGCGTTACGCCAGCGCGGCGGCTTTATTTCCGGCGGAGATTGAATTCCCTCCGCAACAATGCTAAGGGTGGAATATGCAACCGGCCCGGCGGCCAAAGCCCTGCCAGCAGCACCGCCGCGCCGAAACCATTTCCGGAGGTTTTCCCATGAAAAAATCGCTTACCTTTGTTCTGGCCCTTTCCATTTACCTCAGCTTTGGGCTGCCCGCCGCCTTGGCCGCCTTCGTCGGGCCAGGACCCAGCGTCGTGAGCGTTGCCCAGGCCAAAGACCTGCGGGACGATTCGCCGGTCATTCTGCAAGGGTACATTGAAAAACAACTTGGCGGAGACGATTATTCCTTTAAGGACGACACGGGTTCCATTGTGGTCGAAATAAAACACAGCCGCTGGAACGGGCTGGACGTGACCCCTAAAGACAAGGTGGAAATTACCGGAGAAGTGGATAAAGACCTGGGCAGCACCGAAATTGAGGTGCATTCCATCAAGAAGATATAACGGCGCGGGCGGTCTGCGGACCGCCCTTCGCGCTTATGACGGCTTGCGCCTGACCGCAGAACTTTTGTTCCGCGAATAAATGAAAAATGCCCGGACAACAAAAAGGCCCTTACGAATTATCGCAAGGGCCTTCGCCATATAATTTAAAAGCGGGAATAAATTCGCGGCATTTTAACTTGGAAGTGTTGCATGGAGCAAGCCTGTTTCCGCAAAATCTTTCTTTACCAAGCAAACAAAAAATATTTTATTTTTTGCGGCCATTTAGCCTAGCTGGTGGAAATCATCGCATACCATCCTGCTGCCGCTCTCAGTTGCCGGGAATGTCCAAAGAGACCTTGCAGGCTTCCATGTCCAAAATTTTGGCGATAATGACTATGCCGATAATATTGAACACAAGCCTCATCGCCATGAAGCGGAAGCCAAGCGTGGCCGTTTCGAACATGATGAGCGGAATTTTTGTTGTGGACCATGCCCCGATAAAAATAAAAATGTTGAAAAGCCGCGCCCCCTTTTTCATCATTACCCCAGCCATGGGAAAAGCCGCGTATAATGGCCCGGCGGCCGCCGAGCCCAATATAAACGCCAGAAGCATGCCACGCAGACCGGAATTGTCGCCCATGTATTTCATCATGGTTTCCCGATCTACCCACACGTCCAGCAGGCCTAGCAGCACAAAAATAGGCGGGAGGAAAGCCAACATCTCGCCAATATTGTCCCGCGTGATGGAAAACGCTTTCCAGCCTGTATCCGGAGCCAGAAACAGAAGCGCGATCCCCACACCGGAGAACGCTATAAACACCCGGTAGCGTTTGAGGATCGCTCTCATAACATCACCCCCAGGATACAAGATGCAACAACGGCATAAATGAAAGCAAGCACATTCCGCTCAATTGCCAGACGCTTGCCGAAATAGGTTATTTCCAGGGGAATTGTGACCACCCCGACCATCATCAGTGTGGTCAGAAACATGGCTATCTGCCCGTAACCAGCGCCCGCGGCTAAAAGCGATGCGGCCAGGGGGAATGCTATAAAGCCGGGAACCAGGGTAATCGAACCGATTACAGCTGCGATTGCCATGCCCATGATCCCTGATTCAGCCCCCAGCAACCGTGAGATGGTAGATTCATCCAGCACGGCCAGAATGAACCCTATCAACAGCAGGATTGAAAGAAATTGCGGCAGGATGTTTTCAAATGCCTCCCATGCTTTTTTTAATGCCTGATACGTTCTCCGTTTGCTCTTCCTGAAGGAGAAACCCAGCAGCACAGCTGTTATGGCATACATGGCAATCGTCGACATGACTTACTCCTTATGTTCCGGCGCCGGAGACATGGGCAATTGCACCTTGTCTTCCATATCAGGAGCGCTGTGGCAGAAAAATTTCACCTCGTCCGAACAGGACTCTCCGTTCAGCGGGCACCCGCAGCCCGCGCCTTCAGATCCGGCGCAAGCCTCACGTTCAAGATCGGCCATACCGTCAATTTCGCGGGCCAGAGTCCGAAGTTTTTCCCGGTCAATGTCATAATGCATGTAATAGCCGCGTTTTTCGCCGCTAAGCAGGTCCGCTTCCTTGAGCACTTTCAAATGCTGCGAAACGGCGCTTTCGCTTACTTTCAGCACACGCGCGAGCTCAGACACGCAATAGTTGTGTGTGAGCAACAGGGTAACTATTTTCCGGCGGGTATCATCTGACAAAGCGCGATATATTAAGGCATTGCTCATAAATCCTCCTTATTTTGATTAAGCATACGCTTAATCAAAATAAAAAGCTACCCTTCTCAATGAGCGCTTAATAACTTGCTCAAAACAGCAGAGCGATCAGACGACTGTATTGTAAACCTCCCGTCAAATAGTTCAGATCAAAACTGGAGATTTCTGATAAACCCTGCTCACCCTGGAGCAAGACTTGACCGCCACGCAAAAGGCCCACAGCACATCCCTGGTCAATCACCAGCGCAGCCTGGAGAGCCACGCCCAGGCCATCCGGCAGCTACAGGAGAATATCGGGCGACTCCAGGCCGAACAACAGGAATCAGCGCGGCACTTGCAACGTTTGAGCGATATACACGCGAGCTTGGAACCGCTCTTGGCGTGTTTGAACGCCTTGTTGAACGCCAAATAGAGCGATTGCGGGAACGGGAGCGACAGCGGAGCAGAGGGCCGGGGTTGGTAAAGTCGCCTCTCGCCAAAGGCAGAATCACAAATCCGGGCGTAGCTCCGGCACAAATGCAGGAGCATCACAGCATGAACATCACCACAGCCCAGGTCAAGGGGTAATCATCCCATTTTTAGTGTTCGCCATAGTTCGTTTGGGTACATTGACACTCGGTAGTTTTGGGGGCACCGTTGGGGCATAGGAATTTTACTCCAAGGAGATGCAATACCCCTAGATAAACAAATTCAGGCTTTGAAGCCGAAAGCCAAGCCCAAGCGCTACTTTGATGGCAATGGTTTGTATATCGAGGTCGCTCCCATATCCACCGGCACCAAAAAGTAGCGATTGAAATACCGGGTGGATGGCGTTGAAAAGCGTATCGGCCTGGAATGGCTTGCCAAGGAACAGGACGCGTGGTCAGAGAATCACCGCATTGCCACCGTTTCCCGCATAGAACGCCTTATCTTCCCCCGCATCGGCAAGCGCTCTATCGATTCTTTGGCTCCACTGGAACCGGGATATTGACCGCCAATGTCCGGAATGGCTTTTGAGGTCACTCAGCCAACTGCCGTCTGGCCGGAACAACCCCGGAGCGCTACTACCGCGAAGATTTGTTAAAGACAGCCTGATCAGGGAAAAGGCAAGCTAAGAAACCACTAAAGCCTGTCAGAACAACCGGATTATCACTTGGATTTCATTTTTTCCATCATCTGAGCCATTAACATCTCAACTTTGCTTTGAGCCATGGCAACTTTTTGGGACGCCACAACAACTTTTGCCTCCGCACTCGCTTTTGTCGTTTCGTCACTAGAGGCTAAATCACCTTGAGCAGTACTTAATTCACTTTGCGCCTCAGCCAATTCAGCCTGGGCTTCTTGCAATTTTTGTTGCAACTCTTCAAGCTCTGTTTTAATATCATCTGAATCTACTTTTCCTCCATATTTATTTGATTTCCAGGCATACATGCCTTGCTTATCTTTAGTCTCTTGGGATACACTTTTGAGACGATTGTTGGCTTCTTCAGAAAAGTTAACAGTATCGGTATTTGTTTTTATATTAAACCCATTACCTTGCCCCCCTGCTTTTATACCTCTAGTCCCAGAGTCTTCACGGTGTTTTCTTGTGTTGTCAGCATCAATTAGGTTCTTTTTTTGAGTGAGCGTGAGGTGTATAGCGTTCATTATTAGCCTCGCTGATTTCTAGATAACATTTATTTGTACCTATACGATATAACAAAGGCTAAGCCCTTACAATGCATAAGTACAATCCATCATATATTACTTACTTATCGACACTTTAATGTGACAGTTTAGGGGCAAGTATAAAATAAACTCCTAGGTGTTTAGGCTGTGTCGACATTCATTTTAACCAGAGTAGAATCGCAGCCAGTTGCACGAAAGCTGTAAACGAAATAGCTAATTTATTGTAACGGGTTGCGATTCCTCTGAAATGTTTCATTTTGCCAAACATTCTCTCAATGACGTTATGTTCTTTATATAGGAAACGATCGAACTCCCTCAGATTTTTGCGGTGGCGCATCGGCGGAATAACCGCTTCTGCCCCCATCGCAACCACCTCGGTGACAATGTAGTCCGCATCATATCCCTTGTCTGCCAAAACAGCCGTGGCCGTTCTGCCCTCAAGCAGTGGGAGTGCCTGAAAGCAATCCGCCTGCTCACCTCCAGTCAAAACGAACCTCAAAGGGTTGCCAAGTGCATCAACAAGGCAATGAATTTTTGTGCCGAACCCGCCACGGGAGCGGCCTAATGCCTGGCGTTGCTGCACCCTTTTGCGCCTGCGGCATGTTGATGTGCGCGTACAATTGTGCTGTCTATCATAAGCCATTCAGTATCGGCATCAACAGCCAAGGTATTAAAAATCATTTGCCAGACGCCATTTCGCGCCCAGCGCAGAAATCTTTTGTGGACATTTGACCATTTGCCGTATTCCGGCGGCAAATCTCTCCATGGAGCACCGGTTTTAGCTATATCCACATGACTGCTTCAATAAACAAGCGATTGTCTGCGCCTGTCCTGCCTGGAGCTGTGTCCTTACCCGGCAAAGCATCCTTTATTCGCTCCCATTGGTCATCTCGCAAAGCGTGTCGTCGTTTCATGGCAGGCCTCCTGCCATGAATTTAACCCAAACATGGATGAATGTCGACACAGCCTAGTGTCTAGTTGCAAAAATTAATATATAAATATATACTCTGCAAATCCAAGGAGTATATATGGGCCGACCTGCACGAACGATTGATTGTACACCAGAACAGAGAGCAGAGCTTGAAGCGATTCTGAAAAGCCGAAAG
>JAVBMT010000025.1:0-15545 GCA_031552195.1 Desulfovibrionaceae bacterium | reverse complement strand
AAACAGGCTGAAAAACACTGACAAGGCTATTATTTTCGCGCGCATGAAAATCTCCGGAACGCCGTGAGATATAAAGGCAAAGCCTTTGCAAAAACATTAGCGGATTACCGGACGCCACGCCACCGGGAAGCCATGGCAACCCAAAGGCCCGCCTTTGAAATTTTTGAAATAACAGCCTGTTGATGTCATTTTATATTCTATAAAAATGAAGAGCTATTAGTTTTCTCACTCTCGCTACTTCTCTAAAGAACGAAACGGCAGATCGGAGGAAAAAAACAGAAAAAAACTAACGGTGGTGGATTGACAGGCTTACTCTGAAAACACATGGCGCGCAACTGCGCTGAAATGTTTCAATACGTATCGGCAAACCGGGTTAAATAATAAGCCGCCAGCCGAGGCATTATGTTCACTTTAGTTCCGTTAGCCCGCCAGGCCGTGGCTTCATGAAGTTTTACCGTAAAATAGAAGGGGCCTGGGAACGACAGGCCTTTTTCCCAAGGATAATAGGCATAGTCCTGCTGCCGAGAGTTCAGAGCATAACGTTTAAGTTTTGATTTGCTGTTAATGGAAAAAATCCAGCCGCCCGCGCGCAACGGATCTTTATTTTCCGGTCCGACCTCGGCAACCCCTTCGTTGGTGACGAAGCGAAACTTCACGAAAGAGCTGGAAGCCCCTTCACTGTCAATAAGGGTGAAGGAATAATTCATGTCGCCGGAGGAGTAGACGGCGCGCAAACCCAAGGATATTCCGTTTGGCCTGTGGTTGTCTTCATCGCGCGGCAACGGTTTATTCTGATTATTTATGATTAGGGAAGGCAGCAAAACCGTTATACCTGCGAGTTTCCTTGTAACGTCCATGTTGCTGTCTACCAGCTCGTGCGGGTGGGCACGGTCTATCAGGTCGGCCGTAATCTTTTCTACAGGGCTGGAATGGAATTTTTCGCAGTAATCGTTCTCAGGCGTTTTTTTACACTCGAGCGTAAATCCGGCATACGGGCGTTCCGCAGAGCCTAAATCGCCTTCCAGAAAAATCGTTCCCAGATCAAGATCAATCCGCATATTTCTATAGTATACCAGATAATAGTCTTCATACCCTTTGAGAAAAGGTTCAACGAGGTATACCATCAATTTTTTGTCCGGAAAATCGTAAACATCCATGATGTTAATGTTGATATGGGGAATGTAAGACCAAGTCATGTTGAGTTCCGCAAACGCGGAATTAACGCAAAACAGACTTAAAAACACTGACAAGGCGATTGTTTTCGTTCGCATGGATTTTCTCCGTGATTCCGCCTGTGCGGCGCTTGGCGTGAAAGGACAAAAAAAGCCGTACAATAAAACCAGAGCTGTAATGAATGACGTTTTGCCGCGCCTAAAGGCAACCTCGAAATAAAACATGGTTTGGAAAGGCGCTTGAAAAACCTGCAATAATAGCAGGTTGAAATATATCATACCTTAAAAGATAAATTTCAAGCGATAAAAAGTATCTATTTAAAGAATATAAATTCCGGCGAAGCAATGCTTGAAAAACTGTGCGGCAAATTGCGCGGCAAACGCCGCAACGCGCCCGGGAAGCAGCAAAATCATGTTGCGATCATATGGTCTGCTCGCCGGTTCAGGCGGGCGGGCCATCATATTTTTTTAATGGCGGGAAAATCTTACATCAGGCCCAGTTCCTTCATGCGACGGAAAAGGGTAACGCGCGAAATGCCCAGCGCTTCCGAAGTTCTGCCCCTGTTCCAGCGCTGTTCGCCCAGCGTGCGCAACAAAATATCCTTTTCGCAGGCCGCCAATTGGTCTTTCAACGTTCTTCCGGAAACTTCCACCGCCTCAGGGGTGCTTTTTTGGGCAACCGGGCGTAAAAAGTCGAGGTTTCGCTCCACCGCGTAACGCAGGATGACGTTCTCCAGTTCGCGGACGTTTCCTGGCCAGTCGTGGCCCTCCAGAACGCGCACCGCTTCCGCCGGAAGAAGAAAGGGCAGGTCGTGCCGCCGCAATATGGTGTGCGCCAGAAGTGAAATGTCTTCCCTGCGCTCCCTGAGCGGCGGCATATGTATATCCACCACGTTTACCCTGTAAAAAAGGTCTTCGCGGAACTGGCCCCGCCGCACCATATCTTTGAGATCACGGTTGGTGGCGGAAATGAGGCGGAATTTACTGGTAAGGGTGCGGATGGAACCCACCGGGGTATAGCTTTTTTCGCTCAGGGCCTGAAGCAGTTTGGCCTGGGAACGCGGGGAAAGTTCCGATATTTCGTCCAGAAAAAGCGTGCCGGTGTCGGCGCTGGTCAACAGGCCGTCTTTGTCGGCAATCGCCCCGGTAAAAGAGCCTTTCACATGGCCGAAAAAAATGCTCTCGAACAATTCCTCCGGTATGGCCCCGCAGTTTACGGGCACAAACGGCCCCCCCGAGCGCGAACTTAGCTGGTGAATAAGTTGTGCGGCCAGGTTCTTGCCTGTGCCTGTTTCTCCATAAATAGCCACGTTTACAAGAGAAAGCGCCGCCCTGAGCAAATTTTCCAAAGTAACGCGAACGGCCTGGGAACGCCCGGCGAACGCCGTCAGCAATTGCCTGGCCACGCTGCTTTTGGCGGAAAGCTGATAGGTGGCCAGCAAATTTTCCAAAGTTGAGTCGCGCTCTTTTTCCGCCGTAACGTCCTGCACCAGAGAAAAATTGGCCGGATGCCCGTTCACCAGCAGAACGTTTGGATAGGTGCGCACCCACGACTGCGGCTCGCCCCTGAACATTATAGGCCAGTTCAGCACAGTTCCGGCGCTTTGTTCCGGCGTGAGAGAGTCAAGGGTTCTGGCGTGATCAAGCGCCGCGGCTGGCGGCATTGTCTGGGCCATGCTCACGCCTATGGTTTCTTCCGGGGCTGTATCCGGGGAAAATATCTCGCGTATGAATTCCCGGCTGAGGTAACAGAAAAGTTCGTTCTGCTGCACGCCGAACCAGGCCGGGCGCTTGCGGTCCAGCCCCTGCAGCAGGCGGTAAAGGTCAACGCTGGGTGATCTGGAAAAGGCGTAATCCGAAAGATTAGCCCAAGCCAGGTAATTGAAACGTTCTCCACCGGCCCGGTCTTGCCAGTTTCCGCACAGCAGCAGGCGCCTCTCGCGTTCTTCCTGAACGGGCTGGCATTCCAGCACCGCCAGGTTGCCGTTGCCATCCCACAAAAGATGTTCCGCCCCATAACGCGAGGCAAGCTCCGCCCGGCGGCCCGCCATGAACAGGTCGAGAGGGCTTTCTTCTTCACCGCCGGCTGGCAAAAGCCGCCGGTAGGCCGGAACGCCAAGGGCGTCCGCCTGGGTGATGCCGGTAACGCGCTCCGCGTGGTGGTTCCAGTAAACCGTTTTTCCGGCTGCATCGTTAAGACAGGCCGGCATGAAGAACAGCGCGAAATTTTCTTCTATGAAACGCCCTACATGAGGGATTTGCCGCAGAGGCATGTCGTTTGGCTTGTTGCTCATGCCCGCAACGATAATATCCGCCCATGACTTTGGCAAGAAATAGAGCCCGCCGGTTTTTGCAAGGCCGCAGGCCCGGTCAAAGATGAATTTACGCCGGGCGGCATCCGGATCGGACACAACCCGCCGCATGTGGCCGCCCCTCTTCCCCCTGAAATTTTCAAGGCCAAAAGGAACTTGTCCGAAGCTTCACCAGAAAAGTAAAATTATTCGTGACATTTTTAAATAGGCTATGCTATAAAGTAACTTCCTATTTATACTTGCAGTCTGCCGTGAGGTATAGAATAATGCATACGACTTTAATCTGGAACGGGCACTCCAACTTCACCATAACCAACACCCGTTGCACGGTTTATATCGACCCGCTTTTCCGCCGCAATCCGTCCTGTTCCGACGCCCTGTGGTCGAACCTGCCGAATCCGGACGTTATTCTGGTCAGCCACCTGCATGACGATCATCTGGGCGATACGATTGAAATATGCCTGCAAACCCGCTGCAAGGTCGGCGCTTCCTCGGAAAACGCCGAAGAGCTGATCAGAATGGGCCTGCCGCCGGAGAGGCTGCTGCGCGGGACTAATTTCGATATCGGCTGCACCACCGTGGAAAAAGGCGCGCACATCACCCTCACCGAAGCCGCGCATCAAACCGACCACGGCACGGCCAACGGTTTCATAATCGATATGGCGAACGGAACCACCATATATCACGCGGGCGATACCGACCTTTTCGCCAACATGGCTCTCATCGGCAAGCTCTATTCCCTGGATATAGCCCTTTTGCCCATAGGCGGGCTGGCCACCATGGACGCCCGCATGGCCGCCATGGCCGCGCGCATGTTGCGCGCCCGCAAGGTCGTTCCCATGCACTGGGGGCACTCTCCCCGCCTTGCCCAGAATACCGAGGAATTCAGGCAGGAACTGAAAAAATACGCCCCCGGCTGCAAAATGGTGGATACTCAGCCCGGAAAGCGCCTCAGGGCCGGAAGCAAAGGAATTTAAACCGCGCTGCATCAAGAAAAGCGCGGTTCTTGGCAAAGTCCTTCTTTAAAGATATGCTCTGCGCATATTTTCCAGGAACGGAGGAATTATGCCACACAAATCCATTGCCGCGCTTTTCCTTTCACTTTGCCTCGCCGCCTGCGCCGCCCCTTCGCAACCGGGCCCGAAAAGTTATGAGAACGCCGCTCCGGTCCAGGTTGAAGCCCTGCTGTCCAAACTGCGCCAAAAGGGCCTGGAGCGGGAATTTGCCGTGCAAAAAACTTACCCCGGCATTACCGACAACGTTTTGCTTACGGATTTCACATATAAAAAACACTTCAGCCTGCTCGGGCTGACGCATTTCCCGAGCGGCCTTGGCTCACCCCAGGCCGACGCCAGGGCCAAAGCCCTGGCCACGGGAATATATGACGAATTCAACGCCCGCAAGACCGACCTGACGGCCATGGCGGATGAAATCCTGAAAACCGACCCGAATCTGGAACATTCGCTTTCGTCCTCCACGCAATATGCAATCCTGACCTATGCCGTTACCCGCCCTTCGCCCGGCTATCTCTCGCTTTCTTTCACCGATGCGGGCTACAGCGGCGGAGCGCACGGCAGTTATCAATACACGGCTATGACCTTCGACCTTAAAACAGGGGCCGAACTCGGCCTTGGCGACTTTCTGGGAAAAATTCCGCCCGCCCGACTGGTGAAATATCTTAATTCCAGCCGGAATAAATGCGGCGGAGAGTTCAGGATAGACGACATGGAAGGCCGCCAATGCAAGGGCGGGCAATTCGCAACGCCGGTAACGGAGGAAGATTTGAACATGAGCCGCATCGTCCTGATCAAGGAAGGAGCGCTCATTATCTTCAACCCCTATGAAAAAGGCCCGTTCGCGCTGGGGGCCATGAAGGCCTTTATACCCAAGGCTGATTTCATCAAACTTGGCGGCGGCAAAGTTTTCTGGAATTAAGCCCCGCCGGAGTGGAGTATTTCACATGCGCGCATTCACCCCCTTACGCCTCGCGCTGGCCGGAGCCGTATTTTTTGCCATGTTCGCCGCCCCTTGCGCCCAGGCCTGGCAAGACACCTTCACGCCGCGCGGCATAGGCGGAGCCGGCGGCATGTACTGCCTGGCCATTGCCCCTGACAATCCCGATTTTATCCTAATGACCTGCGATATGGGCGGAGTGTACCGTTCCCTGAACGGCGGGGAAGACTGGCAACTTCTTGATTTCACCCAAGGTCTGGAAAGGATGCAGTTCGCCCCTCCGCCGGTTTTCGCCAAGGGAAACATCTACTGGGTGTCGAAGCAAAGAAGGCTCTGCTTCAGCAAAGATTCCGGCTTGACCTGGATCATGCTGCCGCCCGGCCCCTGGGAAAAAACCGAAGACGAACTTAAAGGAAAAGATTATGTAAGTTCCTTCGCCCTGCTGCCGGGCGAGGAAGAAACCTTTCTGGTCAGCACGGCCAGCGCCTTGTGGGTTGGAGCCAAGCTTAAATGGGCTAAAGTCGCCGCGCGGCCTGGCGGCCCGGTGGTTGTGGACGGCGCGCTGGCGCTGGCCGGAATGGAAGACGGCTCACTGCTGCAAAGCCTTGATAGCGGAAAAACCTGGACGACCCTGAGCAAGCTGCCTGGCCGCATCATGTCTGTGGACACGGCTGCCGGCCCGGATAAAAAACGCCTGATTCTGGCCGCGGTTGACGGCGCCGGGCTCATGCGCTCCACAGACGGCGGCAAAAACTGGAATGTAGTCAAACAAGGCTACGAAAACGAAACCATCCTGCGCATCGCGAAAAGCAAACCGAATATCGTTTACGCGGCCCAGACCAAAAGCGTTCTGACCCAGCAGCTGTTGCGCTCTGACGACGGCGGAGCCACCTGGCGAAAAACCTTTTTGATGCCGCCCCCCGGAAAACCGGGAGGAAAACCCTATAACGTCGAACCTTCCTGGCTGCAAACCACCATGCAATGGGGTTATTTCATCAGCCCGGGCGGTTTCGCCTTCGCCCCCGGCAACCCGGATTTCTGCCTGCTCTCCACCCAGGGTGAAATTTACCGCAGCAAAGACGGCGGACGCGCATGGCAAGACATCAACGCCCGCCAATTGCCCGCCGCCGCCGGAGAACCCCCGCGTTTCCAAAGCCGCGGCCTTGAGGTGACCACCTCATACGGCTACCGCTTCAACCCGCATGATCCTTCGATTCAATATATACTTTACGCGGATATAGGCTTCGCCATGTCAAAAGACAATGGCGAAAGCTGGTCCTGGTCCGCCAAAGGTTCCCCCTGGCGGAACACTTTCTACGACCTGGATTTTGACCCGGCCAAACCCGGCCTGTTATATGCGGCCGCCTCCACCCGGCATGATCACGTGCATTTCCTCGGAACCTCGGGCACCTACCCTGAAAAAAACCGTTCCCACCGGGGCGGAATAGTCGTTTCAGACGATTGGGGGGCCACCTGGAAAACCCCTTACACCCTCGGAGATCCAGGCGCCTTGCCTGACCAGGTTTGCACGTCCGTTGCGGTCGACCCGAAGTCTCCGCCGGAAAGCCGGGTGCTATTCGCTGCGGTTTTCGGGGAAAACGAGGCAGCGGGCGTATATATTTCGCGCAATGGAGGAAAAAACTGGCAGCAAACCGAATCGCAACCGGGAATTCTGCCCAACCGCCACCTGGTCAGCCTGCGCCTGCACCCCGTCACCGGCGACCTGTACTGCCTGGTTTCCGGTTTTCGCAGCAGCCAGCCGAACTTTTTCAACCCCGAAGGGGGCGGCCTGTGGGTTTCTTCCGACCATGGAAAAAACTGGAAACACCTGAGCAAAGGTTCCGCCTTGAACAGGTGGGCCACGGCTTTCACTTTTGACCCCAAAGACAAGAACGTCATTTACGTCGCCTCGGCTTCGCCAATGGGGAACCTCGGCGCTGGCGCGGTCTACAGAACTGAAGACGGAGGCGAAAAGTGGACGCAAATTCTGACCGAACGTGAAACCAAACGGATTTCCGGCGGGAACATGTGGGAACATTATATGGCTGTGGCCGTGCACCCTGACAACCCGGAGCTGATTTTCGCGGGAACGACCATGCACGGGCTTTTATACAGCGAAAACGGCGGAAAAACCTGGCGCCGCCAGCAGCAATTCCCTTTCGCCAATGCGCAATACATAACGTTTGACCCGCGCGACCACGACAAGATGATCATAAGCACATACGGCTCCGGCGTATGGTCCGCTTCCGTCCGGAAAGCGCTTAAAAATCCGGGCCGGGGAAAGGGCCTGCCGCAAACGATAGTCGTGCCGTGATCACCATGAACCACCCTTGCATGTCAGAGCGGATTCACCTTGACTTTTTATCCACGCCTTGTGCCTGCCCTGCCTGCCAGTTGCGAAAGGATACGACGCTCAAAACTTCTTTTTTCAGATATGCAAAATAAAACCGCGTTGCGCCGCCCGCTTGCGCGCCGCGGGGCATCTTCAAAGTTAAAACACCCTGGAAAAAGCGGCAAGAGAACAGTTGCGGCGTAAAAAGCCTGAAGTCCAGAGCCCGTGCCGCGCAAGAAAGGCCCCTGAGTTTCCTCAGGGGCCTTTTCAATGTAAGGCCGGTTCAGCCTGTTCCGTTACTTGGCGACCTTTTCCTGGCCGTCCCAGTATCTTTCAGTTTTGGGCAGAAGCGGCAGGTACTTCGTCCAGGGGTGGGAATCAAGGTTGGCCTGAACCATTTGCATTTCACGCGTCCACTCCTGAATAGGCGGCACTATCTTGTGAATGTCGCCTTCAAGGGACTTGCCTATGCCGTAGTTCGTGGCCTGCATGGCCGCGTCAATGCCTTTCTGGCTGTATTGCTGCGAATAGGCCAGGGTTTCCAGGCTCTTGGCCGGGTTGTGGAAGCCGACGCTGTTCTCTGCGGAAACGTAATCCCAGAAGAACTGGCCCTTGCGCACGTTTTCCTTGGCTTCGATCAGCAGATTTTCATAGTCCGGATTCTTTTCGCCGGTCCATTCGTTAGCCAGGCGAACGGCTTCATGCGCCTTTACCGAAAGGTCTTGCGCGATAAGAAGCTGCTCGTAGGTCTTCTTCTGGGTGTAGACCACCCGCGCCTTCAATTCTTCAGCCGTCTTGTCCGTATGGCACTGGCGGCAGGCGCGGTCTATGCCGTCGGGCGTCTTCAGGGGTGAAGTCCACTGGTGGTTGGATATCTTGTTTTTACCGTCCATGCGCGTATAGGGCATGTGGCAATCAGCGCAGGCGACTCCGGCCGCGCCGTGGGTGCCGTTATACCATGTTTCGAATTCCGGGTGCTGCACCTTGAGCATGGGGATTTTGGAAACCGGGTGCACCCAATCCGCGAACTGGCCTTCAAAGCCCTTGGCTTCGACTATGCCGTGCGTCTTGTAATATTCGTAGATCTGTTCGGGGTCCTTGCCCATATCCCAGGGGAACACGGGTTTTTTAGCCGGGCCGAACTTGGCTTCCATGAAATAGTATTCCACGTGGCACTGCGCGCAAACCAGAGAGCGCATGTCGTTGCGGCCGGCCTTGCGCCAGTCTTCCCCGGAGCGTTCAAGGGCCTCGGCCAGAGGAATGCTGACAATGGCCAGGGTCATGTCTTGCGGGTTGTGACACTGGGCGCAGGTGATGGAATTTTCACTCATGTTCACTTTGTCTTTGGTGCGGAAGTCATGAAAATTCATCGCCCAGAACTTGTCGCCGTATTCATTGACCCAACCGGGAATTTTAGTGGTTTTGCAGTTCCAGCAGGTGGCCGGAAGCCCGGCCTTGTCGCTGTAGTTATTTATGCGGTCAATGTGCAGAATGTCCTGTATGGCGTAAACGTGGCCTCTGGCCTCGTTATATTCATACATGAACGGATACCCGGCCCAAAGGTTTTTCAGATAGGGCTGGGCTTTGTCAAAACCTTTGGGCAAGGGGTCGACCTTATCGTTCTTGTGATATGGAATTGACCCCTTGTATTCCGTCATTATCGAGCTTTCCCGGTTGTTTTCGTAAGTTTCGTACTGGAACGGGAAAAGTTTGGTGAACGGGGCCAGCCCTATTTCCGTGGCGGCCAATCCGGTCTGATAAGTGGGGTTTTTCGGTTTTTCCGGCTCGGAACACCCCGCGAGGCTGAGCAGGCTTCCTAGGGATAAACAGAGCAGCAGCGCCAGGGCGGGTGACAGTTTTTTCTTTGTTTTGCTAGACATCGGCGGCCTTCCTTCTCTCTATGGACATTTTGTTCATGTGCGGCACCGAACGGTGGCAGCTTACGCAGTATTCCTTGGCATCCATGTCCACGGTCATGTTCGTGGTGGCGTGGCAACGCAAACAGTTGGCCTGTACAACGCTTTTCGTATCACTCTTGGCGTGGAACACGCTCGGCACTTTGCTCGTAGAGTTCAGGTAAAGGTCGTGCAGGCCGGATTCCGCCTTGAACGGAAGCTTGGCCGCAAGGTTGTGCGGGGTGTGGCAGTCGTTGCAGGCCAGGCTGGCGTGCGGACTAAGGCTGTGCGTCCAAACGGCCTCGGACATGGCGTGGCAGGATCCGCAAAAACCAGGTTTGTCTGTTTCATTCATGGCCGCGATGCCGCCGCCCATGCTTGCGGCGCCCAGCACGAATACAAACAGCAACAAGGCGAAAGATCCTGATTTTTTTGGGGTTGGCATATTTCCTCCTTTACGAAAATTTCCGCGTTGCGGCGCGAAAAACCGCAACACCTCCATGCAGCCGGTTCTGAAGCGAAAAACAGGCTGCCTGAACGGCCTGAAAAATTACAGGCTATTATGATATATAGCTCCACCTGAATAAAAAAACTGTGACAAATGTCACATTCATAAAAGTTGAAGACGGGCGCGTAAGGGAACATGCCGCTGCAAGTCCCTCAGGCCCGGCCGTTCCATATTCGCAGGCAATAAAAAAGGCGGCCGTTGAAAACGGCCGCCGGCTGGGTTAGAAGCCGCAAGGGCTTTGCAGACAAGACCAACTATGAGAATCAGGCGAGTGAATCGACGTTGCCGCCTTTTCCGGTGTAGGCCGCGTTAAGGATCATGCGCTGGGCCTGATCGTCGGCGCTTATGGCGTTCATGCCTTTGCCGGTTTCATTCAGTTTGTTCAAAGTCATGGTCACAAGCTGCGAATCGGTGTCAGAACGCAGCAGGCTGCTGGCCATGCCCGCCTGTGAAGATACTCCGCCAAGTTCCATAAAGCCTCCATGCTTATTGGATGTTGTTGTCAATAAAATGTTCTTCTGTGCCTTCCTTTTCGTCGCATATCGAATATGCTTTAGGCGAAATGAAGAATTTTCATAAAAAAATATGCCGCCCGCAAACGCCGGGCTTTGCCGGCAAAAGGAAAAAGGGCCTTTTCCGGCTTGTCAGCGTTTCAAAATCCGCATATTCTCTTACAATGTTTAAATTCGTCCGTTACACCGCATCCTTTTCATGGAGGACAATATGAGCAAACAAGCTGTAAGCACGCCTAAGGCTCCGGAAGCCATCGGTCCATATTCTCAGGGCATCGTGGCCGGAAACCTGATTTTCGTTTCCGGCCAGCTTCCCTTTAACCCCGCAACCGGAGAAATGCCGCTTGAGGTTTCCGAACAGGCCTGCCAGGCCCTGGAAAACCTCAAGGCCGTGCTTGAGGCCGCCGGAAGCGGGCTTAACGATGTGGTTAAGGTAACTATCTTTTTGCAGCATATGGCGCATTTCAGCGCGGTGAACGAGGTTTACGCGGAGTTTTTCAAGCCGCCCTACCCGGCCCGCAGTTGCATACAGGCCGGCCGCATACCCAAAGAGGCCCTGTTGGAAATAGAGGCCATCGCCTTGCGGGCCTGAAAGCAAACCCTGCCGCGCCCGGCGGCTTTACGGAGCTTGATATGCAGCGGCTTTACATTGTGCTGACCGGCTTGCCGGCCAGGGGAAAATCCATTGTCGGCCTGCGCCTGAAAGAAGGGCTGGAGGCGGACGGACTTAAGGTGCGCATTTTCAACAACGGCGACCTGCGGCGCGAAAATTTGGGGCCGGAATCCGCCCTGCCGGAATTTTATAACCCCGAGAATGAAGAAGGCCGTACCCAGCGCGATGACCTGGCCAGGCGGAACATGGCGCTGGCCAGGGAATTTCTGGCTGAAGGCGGGCAGGTGGCTATAATGGACGCCACCAACGCCAGCCGGGGCCGCCGCGAAACGCTTGCGGCGGAACTGTGCGGCGCGCCCATGTTGTATGTGGAGTGCCACAACAACGACGCCGACCTTTTAACGGCCAGCATAAAGCGAAAGGCCCGCCTGCCGGAATTCGCCGAGCTTAATGAAGCCGAGGCCGTTGAATGCTTTGAGCAGCGCATCCGCTATTACGAAAGAATTTACACCACGCTGGACGAAAACAGCCAGTCTTTCGTGCGGGTGGACTCACTGCACGGAAGGCTGCTGCAGGAAAACCTGCTTCACAATATACCTTTTTACGTGCAGATACGGGATATCCTGGTCTCGGACTGGGTGCGCAACCTTTACCTGGCGCGCCACGGCGAAAGCGAATTCAACGTGCAGGGGCGCATCGGCGGAGATTCCCCGCTGACCGCCAGGGGAATGGCCCAGGCGCGGGCCCTGGCCGATCATTTCAAAGGCAAGCCCGTGCCCTGCATCTTCACTTCCACCCGGCTGCGTTCACACCAGATGGCGGAACCCCTCAAGGCGACCTTGCCCGGCTGTTCGGTCGTTCCCTTGCCCGAGCTGGACGAAATAGACGCCGGGGTGTGCGATTCCATGCTTTATTCCGAAATAAAGGACAAAATGCCGCGCGAATACGCGGCCAGGGCCAAAGACAAATATAATTACGTCTACCCCGGAGGCGAAGGCTACGCCACCCTGCGCGACCGGGTGGAACGCGGCGTGCGCAAGGCCTTTTTCCTGTCCGGCGCGTTGCCGGGCATCATCATTATCGGTCATCAGGCCATAAACCGCATGATACTTTCACTCTTTCTCTTCCGGCGCGAAGAGGACGTTCCGCATATCTACATTCCGCAAAACGAATATTTCCATATTATCGCCACTCACCGCAAAAAGCTTCTCGAGCTGGTAAGGTTCATGGATTAAAAAAAACTGTTGACTTTTTCCGCCCTATAAGGCAAACAGATTTCTCGCATGGGGTTGTAGCTCAGTTGGGAGAGCGCTTGAATGGCATTCAAGAGGTCGGGAGTTCAATTCTCCCCAGCTCCACCAGAAATTTAAGAGTCCGCTTAAAATCGGGCTCTTTTTTCTTTTTCGTATATAATTCAAAGCTGTTAGACGGAGTATTATTATGGGGCGACTTGGAATAGCCTTCGGCATAATAACCCTTATTGTCATGCTCTTCGGCTATAAAGATATCACCGCTCACAATAAAGCCGCAACGGCCGCCAAACAGGCCGGACGGAAAGCTCCGAAAATGAACTCCCGTGCAAGGGCCCTGCAAATCGCTGTAATGGCGGGTTGCCTGGCTATGGCTCTTTGTTTTTTTATGGCCGGCCTCCAAGAGCTTAATTGAACAGCGGCGGCCTGATGCTGGCATAGGCCGGGCTGGAAAAGCGCTGAACGGCACTCAAGAGGCCGAGGCTTCAATGCGCCCTCTACACTCGCCTTTAAGGCCTTGCGGAAATTTTACCGTAAGGCCTTTTGTTTTGCCGAAAATACCGGTTGCTCCGGTTGATGCGGGATATTTTTCCGGGCTGCCTTCGCCGCACAGGCATATACGCCGGAAATCTGCACGGCTATGTAATAAGGCGCGTTGCCATGCGCTTTAGCCTATGCCCGCCCTTACGCCATTCATGCAGCCTAGGGGCTGTCTCTAAATAAAAGATTTTGCGCCAAAGACAAGAAAAACGACCTTTTTTGCGAAGGGAGTGTACTCTTACGGTACTCGACCGGAGAAAAAAAGGACGATTGACGCGGTATTTGGACAAAAGATTTATTTAGAAACAGCCCCCTGGCTTTTTCTCTCCTGTCCGCGGTTGCGGAAATTAGAAAATTTTTCACTAACAATAATTTTTATTGTTTACAAAAAGCTCTAATAATGGAATAAGCTATATGTATATTCCCCTGCCCGGCATGGGCCGAACAGGAGATGCAACCTAAACATGGCGCGCCAGCCTTTCCCGTCGCATATTCCATAAAGTTGAGTTTTCCTGGGGTGGGGCTGAAAAGGAAACGCGGCGCCCGTGCACCTAGGAGGAACTTATGAACTGTTCAATCCACAATGCGGAATTCGCCGGTTCTTCAGACTTTACTTCCGTTATCTGCGTCGACCGCCCGTCAGCCGGCGAGTCAAGGCACGTTCCCTCCGTCGCCAAGGCGCTGATCCACCTCAGGTTCGATTACCATAGCGCCATATTTGAACGAGACGCGGCGGACCTGATCATTAAAGACGGCAACGGAGGAGTCATCATTCTAGATAACTTTTTCGCGGTCGGAGACCAGCCTTTGCCCGCCTTTGAGACCATGGACGGGGTAGTGGTTCCAGCAACCGAGTTTCTGCTCGTGTTCGATTCGGGTTTTGACCTTTCCATCGCCAAGGCTCACGCCCCGCCAAGCGGAGGAACGAGGTACGAGAACGACGCCGGCGAACTTTCAGGCGGCATTGACCTCCTGGCCGACCTCAGAACCGGCTCCTGGAACGATGAATACGGAATGGAAAGCGCCGGCTATGCGGCCTTCACGCCCCTCCCGGCTGAGCCAGGGCACGCTGTAGCCTTTCTCACGGATTCTCCTCTCTCTCTGGCGCTTGTCGAACAGGTTGACCAGTCATCGGGATTTACCTCAGCCTCTAGACCCCTTGCCATAACCGACTCGGGCTATGACCTTCCCGAACTAACCCTGAGGTTCTCACTGGCGAATGCCTCCTACCTGGTTACCGCTGCCAATACCGCCCAGCGGCCTATGGTCATAGCAGGCGAACACGGCGAGTTGGAAACTTTCTTTGACGGCAGCAATTTTATAGTCGACTACACGCTGGACGCCCGTTCGGAAACGCTGGCTGAAGGTTCCGTCGTCAAGGATCTGGATGGCCTGACCTTTACGGCGGTCGACCCGGCAGGCAACGCCGCGCCGCCTCAGGCAATCACCGTAACCATCATCGGAACCAATGACGCGCCCACGGCTTACGCCATCAGCACCTCCATCACAGAACAGCGCAATCCGGCGATAGCCGGCTACGCCTCCGTGTCAGGCAATCTGGCGACCCAAGGCCATGCCGACGACGTGGACCTCGGCGCGCAATTGACCTTCGACTTTCCGAACAGGACCGGAGTATTCGGAGAGATCACCAGCTTCAACCCGATCTGAAGAGCATAGTCGAAGGCACTGAAGGAGGCGTAAGTAGCGCTGCCCGAGAGACTGGAAGCTGACGACACATTTATCTATACCGTTACGGACGAACACGGCGAACAGGTCAGCAGAACCCTGACCGTTGCCATCACCGGAACCGACGACGCGCCCACGGATTATGACATCAACACCTCCATCACGGAGCAGGGCAATCCGGCGATAGCCGGTTACGCCTCCGTGTCAGGAAACCTGGCTATCCAGGGCCATGCCGACGACGTGGACCTCGGCGCGCAATTGACCTTCGACTTTCCGAACAGGACCGGACTGTTCGGAGAGATCACCAGCTTCAACCCGGACACCGGAGAATACACCTATACCCTGAACGCCGTGTCAGAGGTCCTGGCCGAGGGGCTGGAAGCTGACGACACATTTATCTATACCGCTACGGACGAGCACGGCGAACAGGTCAGCAGAACCCTGACCGTTACCGTCACCGGAACCGACGACGCGCCCACGGCTTATGACATCAGCGCCTCCATCACGGAACAACGTAATCCGGCGATAGTAGGTTACGCCTCTGTGGCAGGCAACCTGGCTATCCAGGGCTATGCCGACGACGTGGACCTCGGCGCGCAATTGACCTTCGGCTTTCCGAACAGGACCGGAGTATTCGGAGAGATCACCCTCTTCAACCCGGACACCGGAGAATACACCTATACCCTGAACGCCGCGTCAGAGGTTCTGGCCGAGGGGCAGAAGGCCGACGACACATTTACCTACACCGTTACGGACGAACACGGCGAACGGG
>JAVBMT010000001.1:0-74103 GCA_031552195.1 Desulfovibrionaceae bacterium | reverse complement strand
CCCGCAATGGCGAAATCACGCACTTTTTTCACTTCGCCGAGGGCGATGGGCATCAGGCTCTTGCCCTGGTGGAAGTCGCGCACGCCGAGGCCGAGCCAGTCGCAAACCGTGGGGGCCACGTCGCAGGACTGCACGAAGGCGCTGGAGCGCTGGTTGGCCTTGATGCCGGGGCCTTTCATCATGAACACGCCGTGCACCAGCTCTTCATAGGGCCAGGGGCGGCACTTGCGCATGATGCCGTGGCCGTGTTCGCCGTTGCCCATGGGTTCGCCGTGGTCGGAAACGACCAGGAACAGGGTGTCTTTTTCCAGGCCCAGGCGCTTGCAGTTATCCATGAAATAACCGAACCACTTGTCGCACATGGTCACTTTTTCCGCGTAGAGCATGCGCACGTGGTGCATCTGTTCTTCGGTGAACAGCCCGTCAACCAGCCCCATGGGCGGGTTATACATGTTTTTGCCCTTATAGCCGGGGTTGTAGGGGCATTCCATTTCCGGGTCGTATACGGAGGGGCTGTCCCAAGGCTCATGCGGGTCGAAACTGTCTATCCAGAGGAAGAAGGGCTTGTTCGGGTCGCGTTCTTCCAGGTACTGCACGGATTTTTTCAAAAGCTTGGCCACGTTCTGGTCTTCATCGCTCTTCCAGTACTGGCGCTGGCGGGCGAAACCGCCCAGCTCTATCATCACGGAATCAATGGCGGCCTGGCCGATCAGTTTCGGGCCGTTCTCCCGCACCATGTCTTCCAGGTAGTCATTGACGTCGATATGGATCAGGTCGTCTTTGTGGTAGTAGGTCTGGTCGCCTTCGTGCCCGTGCAGGAAGTAAACCTTGTCAAAGCCGCGGGTGAAGCCGAATTTCGGCAGGCGTTGCGGCGAACTGTCGAAATACATGGCGGTGTCGATGTTGCTGCCCCAGCAGAGGTCGGCGATGGTGGTGTCTTCCATGCGCAGGGCGTTCCAGCCGATGTCCGGCAGGGTGTAGCGGCCGGTGTGCATGGCGCGGCGGCAGGGAATGGTGGGCACGCCCTCAATATAGCATTCGTTGAAGATCATGCCTTCGCGGCCGAAACGGTCAAGGTTGGGGGTCTTGATCCAGTCGTTTCCGTTAATGTGCAGATAGTTGTATTGCAGGCTGTCAAGCATTACTACGACAACGTTTTTTACAGATGGGTACATGGGGAAACCTCCATTTAAAGTTTACGCAACGCTACTTGATATCATTGTAACTAAATAGAACGTGAATTAAAAACTGTCAATAGCGATATTGCTTTTAAAGCATCTTTTTTGCTATTTAATAGGAAAAAAGTTCGTTATCTGCATATCAATACTGGTCTTTCATAATGCGTGAATATCGCCTAACACCGTGAAATATAGCCTGAAATAGCTTAAAACAAAGGAAATCGGCAGCCGGTGGGCGGATGAAACAAAACCGGCTTAAAGAGAAAAAAATCACAAACCGCTTGAACAATGACGAAGGCCGGTAAAACAATCTTATACGGCAAAACCCGCCAGGGCTGAAAATCTTAGTCCGGCATTTCCTGTAACGCCCTGGCGACTTTGGTCAAAACTTCTTTCTTGCGCGGCGGCAGTTCACGCGCGGCATAAAGCAATTCCAGCATAAAACGGCCCGGTTCGCCTTCGTCGGTAACTATAAATTGACCGATGGGAACGTTAAACAATTCCGCGAACTGGTGCAGGCGCAGCAGAGTCGGAGAAATAACCCCGCTTTCGATGCGCGATATGGTTGACGGCTCCAGGCGCAACGCCTCGCCTACCTGAGCCTGGGTAAGCCCGGCTCTTTTGCGGAATTCCGATATGACCCCCCCTACTGATTGGATATCGTTCCTGGTTGGTAAAGGTTTCAAAAGCAGCTCCGTCGGCTAAATGATACATTAATTATTTATCGCCATTTGCTTATTAAGCAAATTTCCGTAGTTCCGTCAAGCCTCTTCCTTCCGGCTCCAACTTTTGGTTCGGCTTTACTTGCGCCCTGTTTAGGGTTATCCATCTGCCCGAACCAATAAGCATTCATAGAGGAAGCGCATGAACAAATTCGCAGACGAACTTGCCGACCAGATTCCCCGCCGCCGCACTTTCGGCATTATCAGCCACCCGGACGCTGGCAAAACGACGCTTACCGAAAAGTTGCTGCTTTTCGGCGGGGCGATCCAGATGGCCGGAACTGTAAAAGCCCGTAAAGCTTCCCGTTACGCCACGTCCGACTGGATGGCCCTTGAACGGGAAAGGGGAATTTCCGTAAGCACCTCGGTCATGCATTTCAGCTACAACGGCTATGAGGTAAATCTGCTTGACACCCCCGGGCACCAGGATTTTTCCGAAGACACTTACCGGGTGCTCACCGCCGTGGATTCAGCCCTGCTGGTCATCGACTCCGCCAAAGGCGTCGAGGCGCAGACCAAAAAACTTATGGACGTTTGCCGCATGCGCAAAACGCCCATAATCACCTTCATAAACAAACTTGACCGTGAAGGGCTGCACCCGCTCGACGTTATGGCCGATATTGAAGACCACCTTAAAATAGAATGCGCGCCGCTGACTTGGCCCGTGGGCATGGGGGCCTCGTTCCAGGGCGTATATGACCTGCGCACGGAAGAATTGCGCCTGTTTTCCTCGCGGCAGGGGGCCAAACGGCAGGTGGAAGCCGTTATTCTCAAAGGAGCGGACGATCCGGAAATGGACAAATTTCTCGGAGAAGACGCGGCGGCCGCCCTGCGGGCCGACCTTGAGCTTCTGGCGGAAGCCGGCAATAAATTCGACAAGGAACGCTACCTCAAGGGCGAGCAGACCCCTGTGTTTTTCGGCAGCGCCATAAACAACTTCGGGGTACGCGAACTGCTCGACACTTTCGTCGAGCTGGCCCCCGGCCCGCGCCCGCGCCTGAGCGAGCTGAAAGACGGCGAAAGCCGCCTGGTCATGCCGGAAGAAGAAGAATTTTCCGGCGTGGTCTTTAAAATCCAGGCCAATATGGATAAGGCCCACCGCGACCGCATCGCCTTTCTGCGCATTTGCTCCGGCAAATTCACCCGGGGCATGAAACTGCGCCACCACCGCGTGGGCAAAGACGTATCCATTGCCAACGCAACCATATTCATGGCCCAGGACAGGGCCGGCGTTGAAGAAGCCTACGCCGGGGATATTATCGGCCTGCCCAACCACGGCACGATCAAAATAGGCGACACGTTCACGGAAAAGACTCTGCTGCGCTTCACCGGCATTCCTAATTTCGCGCCGGAACATTTCAAGCGGGTGCGCCTGCGCAATCCCCTGAAATCCAAACAGCTGCAGAAAGGGCTTGAACAGCTGGCCGAAGAGGGCGCGGTTCAGCTTTTTCGACCTCTTGTCAATAACGATTATATACTGGGCGCGGTCGGCGTGCTGCAGTTCGAGGTCATCGTTTCCCGCCTGGCCGAGGAATACGGGGTAGACGCCTTTTATGAAGGGGTGAACGTGCATACCGCCCGCTGGATATCCAGCGGAGATAAAAAACAGCTTGAAGAGTTCAAAGACTATTACAAAAGCGACCTCGCCCTGGACGCGGAAAACGCCCTGGCCTACCTTCCGCCCAACCCGTGGAAACTGGAATCGGCTGAAGAACGCTATCCGAATATAATTTTCGGCGTAACCCGCGAAATTTCCTGACCGGAGCGCAGGCTGGAAGGCGCGCCCGGCGCATGCGCCGTAGCCCGCGCGGGGGAAAACGCAGGCTGGACAGTTCCGGACAAATATGTGACAATATGGAGCAAGGCAGGCCGGCAAGCGCTCGCGGCGCGCCGGAAGAAAGCTTCCCTCGCGTTCTGCCGGAACCTGGTAAAGGAGATTCGACGATGAACATTCCCAAATTGGAAACCATGAAACGCATCGGCAAGGTGCTGCTTGTCCAGCTCGCCCTGCTCTGTTCCATACTCTTCGTGCTCTGGGGGAGCCAGTTCCTTTACTCTAAAATAGACAGGGTAACCTTTCCCACCGGCCACGTCATTGAAGGCGACGTAGCGGCGATGTCTGAAAACGACAAAGGCAAGGCCCTGCTGGATGCCATAACGTTCCAGATGAAGAGGGAGCTCGGATCCACCTTCGGCTGGTCCGGCAACGACGTTCTTTTCAGCAAATACGTTCTGGACAATCGCGCCTACAGGCAATACGGAACGTATGTCGCCACAAAGGCCCTGTTCGACCATTACGCCATGGTTATCGCCAAGCTCGGCCTAAATGACCGGGAAAGCGAAGAACTGCATAAAGCCCGCATGAACAATTTTTCCATCAACCCGCAAAAATTCTGGTTTCCTTCCGCCGAAGGCTCCTATAAGGAAGGCCTTAAACTGGCTGAAGACTACAAAAAAAGCCTTGATTCGGGCAAGGGCGTCTACAACTGCCGCGCGGACGACGTTTACTCCGCCTTCAACCTTATCCTCGGCGACAACGTGCTCGGCTACGCCATGGGGCAGCTTCAGCAAAGCCAGACCCTGCCCTTCTATACCCTCGACAACCGCATATACGAAGCCCAGGGCGTGGCTCTTGTGGTGCGCGATTACGTAAAAGCCCTGTACCTGCTTTATCCGGAGGTCTGCGGAAAAAACAACGAGGACAACCTGCGCACCGCCATGCACTACCTTGACCTGATCGCTGAATATAATCCGCTTTACATCACCTCTTCTTTCAACTCCGGCGAACTGATCATTTCATACCTGATGTTCGTGACAAACCGCCTGGAAGACATACGCGACAGCATAAGAATCTAGGGCCAAGCCCGGCGCGGCAAACATCGCCCGCAAGAACGTTCAGAACCCCCTCGCCGCATCTTGCACGGCGAGGGGGTTCTGAACGTTCTTGCGCGTGAAAGATTAATATTCCCGGCAACTCCAGACCATGCGCCCGAAAATTTCAATATCCGCCGATTCATCTTCACGCCGCACCTCAATCGCGGAGTAGGCCGGGTTGTCAGACTTCAGCAAGGTGCGGTCCGGGCGGCTTTCCAGACGTTTCAACATAAGTTCGTCATTGATGCGCACCAAATAAATACGCCCGGTGGAAACGCGGGTTTGCGACTGGTCAATCATCACCATATCGCCGCTGAGCAAGGTCGGCTCCATGCTGTCGCCGTCAAGGCAGAAAAGGCGCATGGCCTGCGGGTTGCCCTTGCGCCTGAGCCAGGAGCTCTGGAAACTGAACCAGTCTTTATAGCTTCCTTCGGTTTCATGCCCGCCGAACCCCGCCCTTGGCCGGGCGGAAACCAGCGGAACAAGCGTGAAATCCGGAGCGTCCGGCGCTTTGCAGGCGTAGAATTCCGAAGGTTCAAGCCCCAGGCGTTCGCAAATATGCAGAAGTTTGGCTGAAGACACCCCACGCTTGCCGGAAAGTATTTCAGACAGGTAATTTTGCGAAATCCCGATAGCGGCTGCAAAAGCGGCCTGAGTTTTGCCGGAAGACTTAAGCCAGTGCCGCAGTGAATTGATCGTGCTGTTTTCCATGAAGTTCATATCGCATATTGCGAATAAAATTGCAACACCTTGCCCGGAATAATCGCTGACATTTCAAAGATGACCTTCTCCTGCCACGCATTTTCAGGAATAAATAAAATACTTGACAACTTCGCGAATTGCGATAAAAAATTCTCATTACGTGAATACATTAAGGAGAAATATATGAGCAGCCAAATGTTTTTTATAGAAGACCGCGCCAGAAGCCTGGCCTATGAAGCCCGTCGCTTTCCTTCCACCGCGGAGACCGCTCTGGCCTGGATTTTCCGCGCCAAAACATGGGCGTCCCAACGCGGCAACGCCGAATTGGCCGCCAGCATGGCGGACATAGAGCGCAGCATTGCCCTGGCCTGATGAAGCTTCACCAGTCATGCTGAACGTTGACGCAGGGCGAAGGCGGCAAAACCGGCCCTCCGCGTGTTTAAACGCGCCCATCCGGGGTTTGCCGGCGGGTTTATCCGTGGATTCATATGGATTATGGCTGGGTGCGCCCTATCCTTGCGAGAGAAAGGATGGTAATATTCACAACTAGCCGGAAACCCGGCCAGACTTGAGGCTTACGCAAATTTCGCGAACAACGGACCAACCTGATAACGGATTAATTTATGAACGATTTTACTGTAGCCATAGTTTCGGAATCCACCCGTAAACGCCTGGCCGGAATAAAAGTTGAAACGGACATGAGCCGGGCCCAGTCAGACTGCCCGGCCCTCTGGGCTGAGTTCTTTCCCCGCATGCGTGAAATTGCGGGCCAGGCGGCAACGTCCTACGGACTTTCCTGGATAAGCGAAGGCGAGAGTGAAGGGGCGGGCTGCCGTTTTACCTATTGGGCGGCCGCGGAATTGCCGGAGGACGGCGCTATGCCCGAGGGGTTGGATGAAACGTTCATTCCGGCCGGGCTGTATGCCGGATGCGCGGTTCCAAATTTGAAGGCCTTGCCGCAAGCCTACGAATACTTCTACAGCATATGGCTTCCCGGCCAAAACGCATACAGCCTTGACGGTAAAGGCCCGAGCATTGAGAGTTACGCCCCGGACTGGGAAACAAACGGTTTCAGCCTTTATTTTCCTGTTCTGCGCGCTCTTTAGGGCGGATCGGCCTTGACTTTTTATCATATGGCTTTTGCGCGCTATGCCTGTTCTTTGCTAAAAGCATAGCACGCAATGCTTCTTTTCAGATACGCACAATGGAACCTATTTTGCCAATAGCGCGCCGCGCCCCCCCACTTACGCGTCGCCAAGGGCATTTTCAAGGTGAAAATGCCCTGAGCGCGGGAGCCTGAAAGACTCCCGCGGGTCCGGCGGTAAGCCTCCGGCCTAAATGCGGCGGGGAAAAGCGGCGCAACGCCTTGAAAAAGATCTCGGCCAACCGCGCGCATTCCAGTTTTGGAACTGCGCGCGATTGGCCAGAAAAAAATTATGCTGAAAGAAAAAGGACTATTACGAAAAAGGCGCGTACTTTTTTAAGCGGCCCTAAGCAAAAAAGACCGAAAAAGCGGCTGGCGATGGCTCAGGCTGACAGCCCGCTTGAAACAGGGCCTACCCCATGCGCACAAACGCGGCCTTGGTAGCCCCGCATACCGGGCAGCGCCAGGAATCCGGCAGGTCTTCAAACTTGACGCCTTTGGGAATTTTCCCCTTGCGGTCACCCCGGTCCGGGTCGTATATGAACCCGCAATTCACAGTCTGGCAACGCCACATATCTTTCGGCTCAGACATTCGCTCCACCCCTTTGCATCTAAATCTTCTAACTCCGGCGCAAGGCTTTCCGGCATATGGGAACCCGCGCGCGCCCATTGTTTCCACCGGAACAAAACAGCAACCTGAAACGTTCGAACACACCCTCACGCTGGCCTGGTTAAACAGGAAAACTCCGCGCAAGCCTTCCGCCGCCTGAAACCGCGTCCGCCGGAGCTGGTCAATGTTCTAAGGCCGCTTCGCCCTCAGGAAGCGCAATCTTTGCAAATTCCCGACATGGACAAACCCAGCGAGGTAAGCACAAAACCTTGGGCGGAAAGGCTCTCTTTCAGTTTTTCATCAACCTGGGGCAAAGGAATTTCCGACATAACGTCGCATACCCGCCCGCATTTTTCGCAGCGTATATGGTGATGCGGCATGGTGTTTCCGTCAAAACGCTTCTGGTTTCCGGCGCATTCAAGCTTGAGGATTTCTCCGTTCTCAGCGAGATGTTCAAGATTGCGGTATACAGTGCCCAAGCTGATATGCGGCAGGGTGGAGCGCACGATGTGATATATCTCGTCAGCCGTCGGGTGAGTTTTTAACGCGCAAAGCTCCCGCATTATCACCGCGCGCTGGCGGGTCATGCGGTTGGCGCCCTTCGGCTTCCGCGCGTGTGAACCGTTTTTGCTTTCCATTGAAATATCACCTTAGTTAATAACTTATTAGTAATAGTTATTCACTAAGGAGAAAAAGTCAATATTTTTATGGAGTTTTTTATAGAATTATTGATATTAGACTCAAAAACACTTTTACTTAATGCGGATACCGCCAACCCATTCTTTTGCCCTGCCGAACGCCAAAAGCGCTCTTCCCTGCGAAAGAAGCCGCTTTATCTGCCGCCGGCGTGATTTGTCATTTGAAAACGCCTCCGGAACCGCCAGAAGACAGCAACATAGCCTGGCGGGGCGGAAATATGGAGAGGGAAAAAGAAGCTCAGGTTTTTTTAGGCTTTTTACGCAAAAAGTCCTCAATAACATCAATAACGCCTTCAATTCCCACTGCCAGGCCTTGGGGCCACTTGAATTGAGCAACGGAACGCGAGGCCTTGCGCTGGGCCGAGATCTTTTCCGCCAGTTCGCGCGGATTTGCCGGGTCGTCAATAATTTGCTGCGGTTTCAGGAAAAAGGCGGAACCGTTGCTTTTGGAACTGAGCACCCCGATGCCGCTGGCCAAAGCCTCCAGCACGGCATTGGAGCAAGCGTCATAAAACGTCGGCAGCACAAAAATGTCCAGCGCGTGATAAAACTCCGCCATGCGTTCGACAGTTCCCAGAAAATGCACCCGCTGGCTCACGCCCAGGCGTTGCGCCAGATCGTCATAAGCCTTATGCCCGCGTCCGCCGGCGATATAAAGATGGTGATCGGGCGGAAGCAGGGCTAAAGCGCGGATGAGCGGCCCCACGCCCTTAAGCCGGAAATTGCTGCTGGCCGTTCCTATGGCCACAACATCTTCCGGCATATCGAAAAGCACCCTGCCGCCGTGTTTGTCCGTGGCGCTGGGCGCGTAAAAACGGCTCAGGTCAGGCCTGTTGTAGACAAGATCTATATCCCTGGCATTAAAATGCGGGTAGTTTTCAATGATCCAGTCGCGTACCAGGTGAGAAACGGCTATCAGCCTTGTGCCGCCGCTGTATTGCCGTTTTTCGAGGAAAAGCGTCAGGCGGTTGGCCGGGGAAAGACGGCGGCGGAGGCCTTTCCACCAGCGTTCCGGCAAGCTGGGGTATGCCCTGGAAGAAAGACGCCAGAACGTGCGCAGCGGGCCGCCACCGACGCGCAGGATATCCTGCCTCAGGGTTTTGCCCAGGCTTATGGAGCAATCGTAATTTCCCCGGCTGCGCAACTTTTCCGCCTGCAGGCAAAACCAGAGCTGCTTCAAAAACTGCGATCCGCGCGGGCGGCCCGTGCATAAAACATTCACGCCAGGAGGGGCCTCTGTTTCAATGCGCGAGCAAATGAAATCAACATGGTACCCTTTTCCGGCAAGGGCTTCAGCCAGGCGTACCCCGAACTGCTCAACTCCGCCGTACCTGGCAAAGCGCGGCAGCATTACGCACAGGCGTTTTTGCCGCGGTTCAGCGGCTTTTCCCTGGCTTTTCCCCGCCTTTCCGGGACCGGCCGAAATCTGTCTGTTTTTGCTCATAATTCTTTAACTGGAGCATTTTTATTTTAAAAATGCCGTTTTTACTGCCCGGAAGACGCGGAAAGGGCAACTATTCCTCACCTGCGCCCAAGCCTGGCGGCCCGGGCCAAAGTGAAGCCCTGAGCTTGCGGCCGCGTGCCGTCCGCAAGCGGATCAACATGTAAGACATTGGCGCGGGCTAGCTCTGGCAATGCTCGCAAAACGAAGTGCCGCGCCCGGCCACCCTGGCCCCGGCCAAGGTCCGCCCGCAGTTCACGCAAGGCTGACCGGCCCGGCCGTAAGCCCGGAAGTTGTTCTGGAAGGCCCCGGCGTTGCCTTCCGCGTCGCGGTAATCGCGAATGGAACTGCCGCAGGCCGTAATGGCCTCACGCAATATCTCACACAAATGAAAGCCGAGTTCTATAAGGCGCTGCCGCCCTACGGCGCCGACCCTGGCATCCGGCCTTATTCCGGCCCGGAACAGGGCTTCGTCGGCATAAATGTTGCCGACCCCCACCACCAGTTCCTGATTGAGCAGCGCGGCTTTTACTCCGCTTTTCAGCCCTTTGCCCATAAGGGCTTCGGCTATTTCTTCCGGAGCGCTTTCCAGCGGCTCTATACCCAGCTTGGCCCAAAAGGGCCACTCGCTCACGCTTTCCGGGCGCATCAGGCGGCAATATCCGAAGGTGCGCATATCGTCAAAGAACATCAGGCTTTCCGCCTCCGCTCCGAGGCGAGGCGACAGGCCGAACACCAGTTTGGTGTGTTTGTGCGGAAGGGTTCCGGCCGGGTGAACGAAAACCTTGCCGGTCATTTTGAGATGAAAGGCCATCAGCAGCGGCGCTCCAGCCTGGTCTTCAACATCAAGCAGCAACAGCTTGGCCCGGCGGCGCACCTTTACCGCCTTTGCGCCGTGAAGCAAGGGCAAAAGCTCGTTTCCGGCCTGCAAGGAGCGTTCCCGCAAAACCTCGCAGCCGGATAAAAATTTCCCTTCAACCTGGGGGGCCAGAGTTCTGGCGATAGTTTCAACTTCTGGCAATTCCGGCATAGCGGAGAGTTCCATCCATATGTTTTCGCCCGTATTTTCCGCGGGCTTCAATCGTCGGCGTCCTGCCCCGCAGAACGTTATTTTTCGTGTAATATATGTCTTACCTGTTGAAAGTACAAGCAAATTCGGTAAAACATACTTTTCTTTTTTTTAGCCAATTATATTCATCCCTTTCACGCTGAACAGCCTTGGCGATATACTGTTCCGAGTTGAAAAACCGTAAACGCCCGCCTCATTCTCCTGTTGCTTTTTTAGCGATTAAGGCGCAAAACCTGACCAGAGGCGTTTTTTGCGACGCCGCCTTAAAAACCGGAAAGCAGGAGGACGGCCTTGGACAAACAAACCTACGACTCCCGCCGCGAAAAGCTGCGCCTGGAACTGCGCGCGCGCGGGCTTGGCGCCATTTTGATCACGCTTGACGCCAACCGCTATTATTTAAGCGGCTTTGAACTGCACGACCACCAGACCAACGAAAGCTCCGGCTGCCTTGTGGTCACCGCCGACGGGGCGGACTGGCTCTGCACCGATCCGCGCTACGACGACGCGGCCAAGCGCCTTTGGGACAATGAACGTATTTTCATTTATTCCGGGGACGGCGGAGAGCAGATAAACGGCCTGTTGCGCAAAGAGGTCAAAGGGGCTTTAGGTTTTGAGGCCGCCTGCGTCAGCCTTGACTTTTATGATAAAATATCTCCTGGCCTTGAAATGCGCAGGGCGGACGGACTGGTTGAAGAATTGCGCATTGTCAAAGACGCGGAAGAATGCCGCCTGATGCGCGCCTCTTGCGCCCTTAACCATAAGCTTATGGACTGGATACCAGGCGTTCTGCAAGGCGGGCGCACCGAAAAACAGATTTCCTGGGATATCGAGCAGTTTTTCCGCAACAACGGCGCTGACGGACTCTCTTTCACCAGCATTGTGGGCATCGGCCCCAACGCCGCCCTGCCCCACGCCCTGGCCGGCGATACGGCGGTTACGGACAACTGCTGCGTGCTTATCGACACCGGCTGCCGCCTGCACGATTACTGCTCCGACCAGACCAGAACTTTCTGGGTAGGCAACGCTCCGTCTCCGGAATTCATGAAGGCCATGGACCAGGTGCGCGAAGCCCAGAGAAGGGCCATTGCCGCGATAAAGCCGGGAGCCGTGTGCAGCGATGTCTACAAAACGGCCTGGGACTACCTTGACTCGCAAGGGGTGGCCGCGCGTTTCACCCATGGACTGGGCCACGGCATAGGCCTGCAAACGCATGAACCGGCAAGCTTCAACCCGCGCAACCACACCGTGCTTAAACCCGGCATGGTCATGACGGTCGAACCGGGGCTGTATTACCCTGAATGGGGCGGCATCCGCTGGGAGTACATGGCGCTGGTAACCGAAGACGGGGCGGAAATTCTTTGACGCGCCGCCCGAAACGCCTCCACGCGCGGCTCCGCCGTAAGACCTGGCCCAATTCAGCTTATTTGCTTGACAAGGATTTTCCAATCCATTAAAAGTTCCAGTTCAGACATGAATGATCGTACCAATATATAAGTTTTTTTGGAGGACACCTTGGCTAACCATAAATCCGCTATCAAGAGACACAAGCAGAGCCTTGCCCGCGCCGCCCGCAACCGCGCCGCCCGCAGCCGCGTCAAAAATTCCGTGAAGGCTGTACGCGCCGCCATTCAGGCTAAAGACACCGAGGCCGCCGGTCAGGCTCTTGTAAAGGCCACTTCCGTGCTGGACAAAGCCGCCACCAAGGGCTCCATCCACTGGAAGCAGGCCGCGCGCAAAATTTCCCGCCTCAGCAAGGCCGTTAACAGCCTCGGCAATTAACAAACCTATCCGGCATACGGGGGCATGCATGAGCCCTGCGCCAAACTTGAGGCAACAGTGATTCCAACGGCAATTAAGAGCCGCTGATTTCACTGTTGCTTTTTGCCGTTCAAATTTTCCGCCGGCCTAACATCATAACAACAAGGCAACCGCCATGCCCGGCCGCAAGTTTCCCTTTCTGAAAAAATCGAAAAACCAGCAGCATCAATATGCCGTTATCATCGGCGCCGGCGAGGTCGGCTTCCATGTGGCCGCGCGCCTGGCCGAAGAAAGCCGACAGGTAACGGTTGTGGATACCAACCCGGAAGCCTTGCGCCGCCTGACGGACTCGCTTGACGTTCAAACCTTGCAGGGGTCAGGATGCAGTCCCTCCGTTTTACAGCAAGCCCAGATAGGCCGGGCCAATCTTGTACTTGCGGTGACCGACAGTGACGAGGACAATCTGCTGGCCTGCTTTTTCGCCGCGCAGCTCGCGCCGGATGCCGTGAAAATAGCCCGCCTGCGCAACGAGGACTACACTTCCTTTTTTGAGCGGCACCCCAATGAACAGCTGAAACTGAACATGCTCATCAACCCGGCCGTGGCCATGGTTGAGGCCGTCAGCAGGCTGATCGCCTTTCCCGGCGCCGTAGAATACAGCGAATTCGCCGACAGACGGCTCAAACTCATTGGCGTGCGCATGATCGAAGGGCCGCTTTTGGGCCGCCCGCTCACCAACTTCAGCGTCATCATGGACGAGCCGGACGTGCGGGTGGCCGCGCTGGTGCGGGGAACAGACCTGATCATCCCGAGCGGATCGGACGTGCTGCAGGCGGGCGACGTGGCCTATTTCGCCTGCACGGAAAGCGCCGTTCCGGCCGTGCGCCGCACGACCAACCCCAGCCTCAGCCTAACGCGCAACATCTTCATTATCGGCGGCGGAGAGATGGGCATGAACCTGGCGTTGAAACTTGAAACCCAGGGGTACCACGTCAAACTTCTGGAAAAAAACCTTGAACGTTGCCGCTTTTTATCGGAACGCCTTTCCAGCAGCGTGGTGCTGCACGGCGACGGAACCAGGCAGGACGTGCTGCGCGAGGAAAACGCCAGCGCCATGGACGTTGTGGTGGCCATGACGGGAAGCGAAGAGACAAACGTGCTTATCTGCCTGCTGGCGCGCTCGCTAAGCGCCGAAAAGGAAAGCTCCGGCGGGAACGGCAAGCACGGAGGGCTGCGCACGATCACGCGCATAAACAATTCCGCCTACCTGCCGCTGGCCCGCGCCCTGGGAATTGACCACTGCATAAGCCCGCGCCTTTCCACCATAAACAGCATCCTGAAATTCGTCCGCGCCGATCATGTGCTTTCCGTCATTCCCATCCGGGAAGACGAGGCCGAAGCCTTTGAAATTGTGGTTCCGGAAAATTCCCCGATTACCCTCAGCCCCCTTTCCGGGGCAGGGCTGCCGAAAGACGCGGCCATTCTGGCCCTGCTGCGCGGCAACGAGCTCGCCATACCCAAAGGCGACACCTTAATACGCCCTGGAGACCGGCTTACCGTTTTCGCGCGCGCGGGCAGCCTGAAAAACCTTATGAAATGCCTGACCCCGCCCGATATGTGAGAACGCTATGCGTCTTAAGGTGATTTTTCATGTTCTCGGCATGCTGCTTTGCTGCACGGGCCTTACCATGCTCATGCCCCTGGGCTTCGCGCTTTACTACAACGATGCCTCAACCGCGCCCCTGGCCTGGTCCATAGTTCTCACCCTGGCCGTTGGCGGGGCCGCGGCCCTGGCCTTCCGTTCCCCTAAAAGCGCGTTCGTCCTTAACCACCGCGAGGGCATAGCCATCGTCGCTTTCGGCTGGCTGGTCTGCGGCCTGTCCGGCGCCTTGCCCTATTTCTTCTCCGGCTGCCTGCCCGGTTTCGTTGACGCCTTTTTTGAATCCGTTTCCGGTTTCACCACTACCGGCGCAAGCATTTTAACCGACATTGAAGCCCTGCCCAAAGGGCTGCTTATGTGGCGCGCCCTGACCCACTGGCTGGGCGGAATGGGCATCATCCTGTTTTCCATCGCCGTTCTGCCCTACCTCGGGGTTGGCGGAATGAGCATGTACAAGGCGGAGCTGGCCAGCCCGACCGCCGACAAACTTCACCCCCGCCTGCACGACACGGCCATGACCCTGTGGCTGGTATACGGACTTCTTACCGCCCTGCTCTGCATTTTGCTCCTGCTGGGCGGCATGGACTTTTTCGACTCGCTGGCACACACCTTCGCAACCCTGGCAACCGGCGGCTTTTCAACCAAGAACGCCTCCGTCGGGCATTATAATTCCCCTTACATCCAGTGGACGATCACCCTTTTCATGTTCGTCGCCGGGGTGAATTTCAGCCTGCATTACAAAGCCCTGCGCGGTTCTCCCGCCTCATACGGAAAAAGCGTGGAATTTAAATGGTACCTGGCCATATGCCTGATTTCCACCCTCGCAATCGCGGCCAGCGTATACGGGAAGGACTACGGCGGGCTTGAAGAAAGCCTGCGCCATTCGGCGTTTCAGGCGCTTTCCATCATTACCACCACCGGTTACGCCACCGCAGACTACCTTCTCTGGGCTCCAACGGCGCAAGCCGTGATTTTGCTGCTGTTTTTCGTGGGCGGCTGCGCCGGGTCCACCGCCGGAGGCATAAAGGTCACGCGCATCGTTCTGCTGTTCAAAACGGCCTATCATGAGCTGTTCCGCCTGGTGCACCCCCGGACGGTGCACACGGTCAAAATGGACGGGGCGGCGGCCCAGCGCGACGTCATAACCGGAGTTTTGGCCTTCTTCATCCTATATATGCTGGTGCTGGCCCTCTGCGGCCTTTTGCTGTGCTTCTGCGGCGTCAGCGTGGCCGAAGCTTTTTCCGGCGTTCTGTCCTGCCTTGGCAACGTCGGACCGGCTTTCGGCTCGCTTGGTCCGGCCGGCAACTACGCGGCCCTGCCCGCCGCCGCCAAATTGGTGCTTTCAGCCGCAATGCTGCTGGGCCGCCTGGAAATTTACACTATCTTCATTTTGCTTATTCCGGAATTCTGGCGTAAATAATTTGGAATACTCCGCCCTCCGCGCTCATTAACGGTTGATGAAATGCGGTGTTCCCCTTATCTTTCAAGAAAAGTTAAAACGCCGCAGCCGGCGCCGGATTACATATGCTGATCGGACTTGGACTTGACGTAATCGAAATTTCCCGCGTGCGCCGCTCCTGGGAGCGGTTTGGCGAAACCTTCACCCGCCGCGTTCTGCACCCGGCGGAGGCGGAAAGCTTCAGCGCCCTGCGCGGCGGGCATGACATTTTCCTGGCTTCGCGTTTCGCGGCTAAAGAGGCCGCCGCCAAGGCCCTGGGCACAGGCATGAGCAGCGGCATTGGCTTTGCCGACTTCTGCGTGCGGAACGCCCCTTCCGGCAAACCGGAACTATCTTTCCACAACAAGGCGCTGGCGCGCCTCATTGAAATAGGCGGGAAAAAGGCGGACATTTCCATTACTCACAGCCGGGAAACCGCCGCCGCCGTAGTCATCGTAACCTGAAAAACGGGGTTTCCCGCAAAGGGCCGAACTATGCTGGACATTTACCTCCCCCTGCCCACGCCCGCCGAAATGCAAGCCTGGGACAAAGCCGCCATTGACGAGTTCGGCCTGCCCGGGCTTATGCTCATGGAAAATGCGGCCCGAGAGGCCCTGCGCCTGCTTGAAGAGCTTGCCCTTGCTGAAACTGACGTCCGCGCGCTGATTTTCGCCGGTTCCGGCAACAACGGAGGAGACGGCTTCGCCCTGGCCCGCCATTTGCACGACCTCGGGCGCAAAGTTCTTCTCTGCCACTTCACGCCCCTCTCCGGATTAAAAGGCGCGGCCCGCAAGCACGCCCAAATGGCCAAAGCCGCCGGAGTTGAAACGCGGCTTATGCCCAAAAACGGAACCGGCCTGGAAAAACAACTCCCCTCCGAATGGAAGAACCGGGGCAAAGGCCGGCTTCTTGTGGTCGACGCCCTGAACGGAACAGGGCTGCGCGGCCCGCTGCGCCAGGAAACGCTCGCTGCGGTGCGCTATATCAACCGGCTTGCGGAAGAAGAACGCGCCTTCGTGCTGGCGATCGACGTGCCCAGCGGCCTGAACGCCCTGACCGGAAACCCGGAACCGGAAGCGGTGCGGGCGAACGCCACGCTTTGCCTTGAAGCCGGAAAACCCGGCCTGTTTTTCCCGCAGGCCGCCCCGTTCACGGGCCGGGTATATGTCAGGCGAATCGGGCTTCCAGCGGCTGTGCGCCATAAACTTCCGCCTTCTTTCCGCGCCCTTGCCCCCAAGCCCGGAAGCTGGCAGGGGCCGCAAAGCGGGGCGCACAAAGGGCAACAGGGCCGCGTGCTCATTATCGGCGGCTCCGCCGGTTTTTCCGGCGCACCCCGCCTGGCGGCGCTCGGCGCGTTGCGCAGCGGCTGCGCCCTCGTTACGGCGGCCTGCCCGGAAGGGCTGGCCACGGAAATACGCTACGGCCTGCCGGAGCTTATGGCCCTTCCGCTGCCCACGGCCGGCGGACCGGCGGAGAGCAAAAAATGGAGCAGCGCGCACATTGACCGCCTCTGCTCGGCCGTGAAAGACTTCGGCCTGGCTTCCGGCAGCGCCCTGGTTATCGGCCCGGGTTTCGGCCGGGGCGGAGAGGCCCGGGCCGAAATTATCGAAGCCCTGCTGCGGGTTCCGGAACGCCCTCCCGTGGTGCTTGACGCCGACGGACTTTTTCCGTTCGGGCACAGGGCCGGAACGGAGCGCCTGCCCTTGACCTTGCTGACTTCTCAGGATATTTTAACGCCGCATCCGGGTGAAATGGGCAACCTGTTGGGGTGCGACGCCGCATCCGTGCAGGCGGACAGGCCGGGAGCCCTCCGCGCGCTTTGCGCGGCCTGCCCGGCGGCGGTGGTGCTGAAAGGTCCGGGAACGCTGATCGGCCAGAAAGCGGAAGGTTCCGCCGCCCCAAACCAGGCCGCGGAACCGATGCGCCCGGTGACGGTGGCTCCTTTCCGCGTAGGCCAGTTGGCGGTCGGCGGTTCGGGCGACGTTTTGAGCGGAATATGCGCCACGCTGCTCGCCCGCCGGAGCCACGTTTTTTTTGCGTCGCAAGAAGCTTCCACGCTTGATTTAGCCGGGCTTGCAGTGCATATTCACGGCCGTTGCGGAGAATTGCTGGAGCGCGATTTTCCGGCCGGGGGAAACACCGCTTCCGACATCGCTGAAACCATACCTCGCGTATTAAGGGAACTTTGCTCATGAACAACGCCTTATGCGTACGCCTTGATTCGCTTGAAGACACCGCCCGTTTGGGCCGCGTTCTGGCTGAAATGGCCACCAGGGTTGGAACAAGGCTCATTTTGCTTTACGGCAGCCTCGGGGCCGGCAAAACGACCTTGGTGCGCTGTCTGACGGAAAATCTGCCCGGCGGCGGCGAGGCGGAAGTATGCAGCCCCAGCTTCACGCTTTGCAATGAATACCCCACCTGCCCGGAAATTTTGCATTTTGATCTGTACCGCACGGAAGAAGGGCATATGGAGGAAAGTTTTCTGGAGGCGCTGGAACGCCTTGGCTCTCTGGACGCCCCGCTGGTGATCGTGGAATGGGCCGAGCGAGTCTGCCCCTGCGACCACCGCAATTTTCCCGCCAGCTACCTGGCCTGCAGCCTGACGGAAAAAGACGGCGGCCGTACCGCCAACATCGCTTCACCTGGTGCGGACCGGAAGCGCAATCTCGATTTTTTGCGCTGCATGCTGAAAGCAAACAACCTGCCGGAGCAGGAGAATTACGACGTGGCGGCAAGTTGCCGCCTGCGCGCGGCGCAGGGCTGAACACGATTGAAATCCAACCAGAGCGCGCGGCTTTTGCGCCGTGTGGGCGCATCTGCGAAACAGAGGGGCGTTATGCGGATTAAAGTTCAAAAATTCGGCGGCACTTCAGTGGCTGACCTGGCCCGCATGCGCCAGGTCATGGAGAAAGTCATGGCCGCGCGGGAAGACGGAAGCAAGCTGCTGGTCGTGCTTTCGGCCCGCGCCGGGGAAACCAACCGCCTGCTCGCCATGGCCGACGAATGGTCCCCCAGCCCGGACCCGGCCGAGTGCGACTCTCTTGTAGCCACCGGCGAACAGGTTTCCACCGCGCTTTTCGCCATGCTCTTAAACGATAACGGCATAAAGGCCCGCTCTCTGCTTGGGTTTCAGGCCCCTATCGTTACGAACGAGCAATACGGAAAAGCGCGCATACGCTCCATAGACAAAGCCCCGCTGGTCTGCCTGCTGGAAGAATATGACGTTATCGTCGTGGCCGGCTTCCAGGGGGTCAGCCAGGAAGGGCGCATCACCACCCTGGGCCGGGGCGGCTCCGATACCTCGGCCGTGGCCATCGCGGCGGCGGTGGATGCGGAAATCTGCGAAATATATACGGATGTCGACGGAGTTTACACCACTGACCCGAACCTTTGTTCCACCGCCCGCAAGCTGGACTACGTCTCCTATGACGAAATGCTGGAGATGGCCAGCATGGGCGCCAAGGTTCTTGAAATACGCTCTGTGGAATTCGCCAAAAAATACAGGGTTCCGGTCCATGTGCGCTCCACTTTCACCAACGCCACGGGCACTATCGTAACGCAAGAGGATCGTCGTATGGAAAATATCATGGTTTCCGGCATCGCCTATGACAAAGACCAGGCCCTCATCACCCTGCTTTCCGTTCCGGACAAGCCGGGCATAGCCGCGGCCATTTTCGGCCCCCTGGCCCAGGCCAACGTCGGGGTGGATATGATAGTGCAAAACCCCAGCCGCGACGGCGTGACGGACATGAACTTCACTGTGTCGCGCAAAGACCTGAAAAAAGCCCTGCTGGTCATGGACAGCATCTGCGCGAACGTGGGCGCCGGGCAGGTGCTGCATAACGCCGGGGTATGCAAGGTTTCCGCAATCGGCGTGGGCATGCGCAATCATTCCGGCGTGGCCTCCACCGCCTTTGACGCCCTGCACCGGGAAAACATCAACATTCTGATGATCAGCACTTCTGAAATCAAAATTTCCTGCCTGATCGAGGAAAAATACACCGAACTGGCCGTGCGGACCCTGCACGACGTGTTTGAACTCGGCAAGGACAAAACCTGCAAAGTTTGCGCGCACTAGGCAATCGGACTTTAGCGCGCTTACGCGCGCCGGCGGAAGCACGGCGAACGGCCGCAACCTGGCGGCTCGGCGGGTAAATATTATGATCGTCCGGCAAGGGTCAGGCCCTTGCCGGAATTATTGCATGAAGAACGGGCAACAATGAATAAAATCGCTATTTATGACACCACGTTGCGGGATGGAGCCCAGTCGGAAGACGTTAACCTTACCCTGCCGGACAAGCTGAAGATAGCCCTGAGGCTTGACGAACTCGGCGTGCGCTACATAGAAGGCGGGTGGCCTGGAGCGACGGACGCGGACACGGCCTTTTTCAGCGAAATAGCCTCGTATAACCTGAAGAACGCGGAAATAAGCGCTTTCGGCTCTACCCATCACCCTTCTTCAAACGCGGAAAACGACCACAACCTCAAAAATATCATTGCGGCCAAACCGTCTGTCGCCGCCATTTTCGGCAAATCATGCGAATTGCACGCTAAAGAGGCCCTGCGCATAGAACCGGAACGCAACCTGCGCGTGGTGGCTGACTCCGTGGCCTTTCTCAGGCAGCATCTCCCCAAGGTTTTTTTTGACGCCGAACATTTTTTCGACGGATTCAAGCGCAACCCGCAATACTCCCTGGCCGTGCTTGAGGCGGCCCGCGAAGCGGGGGCGGAAACCCTGGTGCTTTGCGACACCAACGGCGGAAGCCTGCCGGAAGAGGTGGGCGCGGCCGTATGCGCCGTGCGCGAGGCCTTTCCCGGATGTTCCATCGGCATACACGCGCATAACGACTGCGAGCTGGCCGTGGCCAACTCCATAGCCGCCGTAGAGGCCGGGGCCACGCAAGCGCAGGGCACCATCAACGGAATCGGCGAGCGTTGCGGCAACGCCAACCTCTGCTCCATCATTCCCGTGCTTGAGCTCAAACGAGGAAAAAGCTGCCTGCCGGAGGGCAACCTCAAACATCTGCGCTCCGTCTCCACCTATGTTTCCGAAGTCGCCAACCTGACCCCGTTCAGCCGTCAGCCCTTTGTCGGAAGTTCAGCCTTCGCGCACAAAGGCGGGGTTCACGTCAGCGCCGTGGCGAGAAACTCCAGCCTCTACGAGCATGTAGACCCTGATCTTTTAGGCAACCGCCAGCGCGTGCTCCTTACAGACCTGGCCGGGCGCAGCAACATCGTGGCCCTGGCCAAGCGTTACGGCTTCAGCCTGGATAAGGACCAGCCCGTGGTCAAGGGCCTTTTAGCCGAACTGAAGCAAAAAGCCAGCGCGGGCTATGATTACGCCGCGGCTGAAGCCTCGGTGGAGCTGCTTTTGCTGCGCAAGCTGGCCAGACGCGGGGTGCGCGAATTTTTCAAACTGGTGCAGTGGCGCGTGCTGGAATCGAAAAACTCCCCCGGCGGGGAACCGGTTTCCGAAGCCACGGTTACGGTGGAGGTTGAAGGCGCCCTGGAACACACCGCCTCTTTCGGGAAAGGCCCTGTAAACGCCATAGACAACGCCCTGCGTAAGGCTTTGTCCGGTTTCTACCCGCATTTGCAGGAAATGCGCCTGGTTGACTTCAAGGTGCGCGTGCTCGACGCCGGGGCTCAGGACAGCGGCACGGCCTCTCTGGTGCGCGTGCTTATAGAGTCCGCCGACCACGAAACAAACTGGGTCACGGTCGGGGTGTCTTTCAACATTATAGAAGCAAGCTGGCAGGCCCTGGTGGATTCCATAACCTACAAACTATACAAAGACGAAAACTGAGCATGGCGGAAGAATTAAAACCGGCCGCGCCGGAGCGCGCCCCCGCCCTGCCCCTGCCCGCCTTCACCCGCGCGAGCGATTTGCGTCTGGATGCAAACCCGGCGCAAAAGGCCTGGCTGCTGCACTTCATGATGGAAAACAACATAGAGCATCTGCTGAATCCGGGCATCGTGGCCTCGCCGGAACAGCTTTCATTCATGGTGTCGCTTGAAGAGGGGCAGGTTTACATTCCATGTGAAGACGAACTCTTCCGGGAAATTTACAACGGAAGCTCCGCGCCGGGGCTTTTGGAAGAACGTTCCCCCGGCCTGTGGAAGGAATACGGGCTGGTTTGGCGGATGGTGAGCGAAATGGTGCGGAATTCCTCTCTGGACGAGGAAAAAAAGACGCATATCCTGGCTCTTTGCCGCCTTCGTTACGACATGTACGCCGAGCAGGGCCTCATTCTGCCCGCGCGCATGCTCCGCCGCCTGATCGGCATAGTTCTGGCCCAGACCGGCGAGCTTGACCCCTATAAGGACGCCAAGGCCACGGCCAACCGCCGGGCCTCGGAAATGCTGAACCTGCCGGAAGTTCGCCAGAGTTTGCAGCGCCTGCCGGACAGACCTGGAGAACACGGCTCGATAGCCGCCCTGCATTTTTACCTGAACTATATCACTGAATACCGCCTGATGCGTCTTGCCACCCTTGACGATTTGTGGCGCGAGGACGGCTCTCCGGAAAAAATTCTGGCCGACATACGCACGCCCTGCCCGGAGCAGAACTGCATGCTTGAATATTTCGCCGGAGAATCCAAAACGGTCATGTATATCCCGGATACGGCGGGCGGGCTGATGGCCGACCTTGAAGCCATCCGCGACATGCTGGGCCGAGGCTGGCGGGTGGTGCTGCCGTTCAAGCGCGCCTTCTATTTTCACGCGCCGAACCTGTGGGACCTGGAAGAAGACCCTTTGCTGGGCGAAGCGCTGGAAGACGCCCTGGTGGTGCCGGACAACGCCCTCGGCAAGAACGAATTGCTGCGCAGCCTGCGCGAGAGCCAGCTTCTGGTGATAAGCGACGGCACCTCCGAGCGGCTGAACCTGTGCCGCGCCGGAACCACCTTCGCCCGCGCCTGGAAGGAATGCGACCTGATTATAGCCAAAGGCGAGCGCAACGCCGAAGTTCTGTTGCGCACCAGCCATTCTTTCACGCGCGATATCTTGTGTTTCTGGCGCGACCGTGAAAACAATTTCCGCATGGAATGCCGCCCCAAGGCGGCCAAGGCCCGTTATTTTTCCGAACGCCACATCAGCGCCCTGGCCGAGGATATTATAGGCGGCATGCGTCAGGCCAGGCGCGCCGGAAAAACCGTCATGTTCTATTCAGCCGTTATCGGCTCGATACCAGGCCAGACCAAAACCGCCCTGGCGGTGGTTGACGCCTTTGTGGCCCATCTGCGCGAAAAACTGGAAAACACCCATATTGTGAACCCGGCGGAACATTTTGAGGAAGGCCTGGACGGAGACGACCTCATGTTCATGTGGGAAAAGGTTCAGCGCTCCGGCCTGCTGGACGTCTGGCGCTTCCAGACGGTGGAAGACATTGAAGCCAGTTTCGCCCTGATGGGCCGCAAGGTCCCTTCCGCCTGGTCCGGCAAGGATTCAACCTTCTCCACCGGCTGCACCAAAGAGATGCGCATCGCCCTCGACGTGCAGAAACAACACCCGGAATTGCAGATAATCGGCCCGGCCCCGGAAAAATTCTTCCGCCGCGTTGAGTACGGGGTAGGCAAATTTTTCGACAGCAATATAAAAATATAGCCCGTCCACGCTTGAAGCAGCCCCAAGACGGCGGCGGCGGACGGAAGGCCCGGTTGAAGGCCTGAAAAGCGACAACTCGAAACGGAAGATTATGACAAGCGAAAACACCGCGCTTTTGCAAAAAGAACCTGAAATATACCTCAGCCTTATTATACCGGTGTATAATGAAAAAGAGAACCTGCCCGAGCTGTTCGCGGAAATCCGCTCCGCCATGGCCGCCCTGCGGAACTGGGAAGCCCTGTTCATAGACGACGGCAGCACTGACGGCAGTCTTGAAGCGCTGCGCGAACTGGCCGGAAGCCATCCGGAAGCGCGCTACATATCTTTCGCCGCCAACCGCGGGCAGTCCGCCGCTTTCAGCGCCGGCTTCCGCGAAGCGCGCGGCAGCGTAGCCGTTACCATGGACGCGGATTTGCAAAACGACCCGGCGGACATTCCCGCCATGCTCGCTTTATATGAGCAGGGCTACGACATGGTCGCGGGCTGGCGCGCCGAAAGGCAAGACAGCTTCAGCAAGCGTATGGCCTCGAAAATAGCCAACACGGTGCGCAACCGCCTTTCGCGCGAAACGATTAAAGACACCGGATGTTCCCTGAAGGCCATGCGTCTTTCCATGTTGCGGGAAGTTCCCATGTTCACGGGCATGCACCGCTTTCTGCCAACACTGATGCGCATGCAGGGCGCGCGCGTCGTTGAAATGCGGGTCAACCACCGGCCCCGGCGGCACGGCGAATCAAAATACGGGGTGTGGAGCAGGGGGGTTAACGCTTTTTACGACCTTCTGGCCGTGCGCTGGATGCAGTCGCGCCATTTTGAATATAGCATACGTGAGCGCAGCCGGTGAATATCTCCCCTTACAACATGCTGTTCTGCGCGGCCGTGCTTTGCAGCCTGGCCGGCTTCCGGCTTTGCTTCAGCCGCTTCAAAGCGGCTGCGGCCATGTTCGCGGCCGCTTGCGCCCTTATGGCGCTTTACTCCCTGCCCGCGCGCGACGCGACGCTTTTCTGCGGCCAGGCCTTCTTCGCGTTGGCCTGCCTGACCTTAGGGGATCATACACGGGCGCAAGGCGGGCCTGAATAATGCCGAAACCGGATTCCGCCCTTCTGAACATCCTCAAAGGAAGCCTGGTTTTCGCGCTGCTGGCCGGCATGACTTTCGCCGTAAACTATTTTGACGCGGCCGGACTTCTGAATTCAAGCCGCTTTCAGGATTACGTCCGGGCCAATTACGCCGCGGGCGCGGCCGTTTTCGTGCTGCTTTCCGCCGTCTGCTCGGCTCTGGCCGTTCCGCGTCAGGCGCTGGCCTTTGCCGCAGGGTATCTTTTCGGCGCGCTGCCAGGCCTTGCATGGGTCAACCTTGGCGCTTCCATCGGCTGCGCCGCCTCGTTTTTTTACGCCCGCAGCTTCGGACGGCGTCAGTTGAAAAAACTTCTGGGCAAAAAGCTGGACCCGCTGAACAATTTCCTGAAAAAGGCTCCGCTGGGAGCCACCCTTACCCTGCGCCTGCTGCCGGTAGGGCACAACGCCACCACCAACGTGCTGGCCGGACTTTCGCAAATTCCTCCCCTGCCGTTTATTGCGGGGTCTTTTCTGGGCTATATCCCGCAGCACCTTATTTTTTCCCTGCTCGGCAGCGGGGTTCAACTTTCCCCGGCCCTGAAAACGGGCGCGGCCGGGGCCCTGTTCGCGCTTTCCAGCCTGCTGGGCTATTTTCTTTACCGCAAGCGCCATAAACCGGGCGGCCTAGCTCAGGTTCTTGACGCTGAAGGTATAGAGTTTTAAACTATTTGTCCTGTAACGTTTTATTTTGTTCCGGTGGCCCGATGCATCCCATGTTAAAAGACAGGTTTTTCCTTACAGCCATAAGCATCGCCGCGCTTATCCCCATTGGCGTTTCCAGCCTGGTTCCGGCCATTCCGGAACTTGCGCTGATGTTTAATGTTTCAAAGCTTGAGTCTTCCTTGCTCATAACGGTGTTCACCCTGCCGGGCATTTTACTGCTCCCTTTCGCCGGGTTCATCGCGGACCGTTACGGCCACAAGGCGGTGCTGGCTCCGGCCCTGGTTGTTTTCATCCTCAGCGGAACCGCCTGCGCATGGGCGCCGGATTTCAACAGCCTGCTGGCCTTGCGTTTTATCCAGGGCCTTAGCGCTACGCCTTTCGCCATGCTTTCAGTCACGGTAATGGCCGACCGCTACAGCGGAACGGAACTGGTCACGGCCATGGCCTTCAGTTCAACGGCCATCAATCTGGGCACGGCCCTGGCCCCGGCCGTCGGCGGAACCCTGGCCGCCGTCAATTACCGCCTGGTGTTCATTCTGCCCCTGCTCGGCCTGTTCACCCTGTTCTTCTGCCTCAGGGTCAAAGTGGAAAAATCCGGCAACAGCTCCACGCCGAAAGAATATCTCGACGCCTCGCTGAAGGCGATTTCCAGCCGGAACGTCCTGGTGCTCATCGGGCTGGGGTTTTGCAACCTTTCCATGATGTTCGGCCCGCTGCTGACCTGTTTCCCCATTCTGGCCCACTCGCTTTATGCGGCTCCCCCGCACTTCATAGGCTACGTGCAGGCCACCATGTCCGTCGGAGCTACCCTTGGCGCGGCCTCCATCGCCCATCTGTCCAAAAAGACGCGCCTGTCGCGCCTGCTGCTTGTCGGCCAGTTCTGCTATGCCGCCTCCTTCGCCCTGGTGGTCGTAATGCCGGGCCTGTGGATGCAGTTCCTGCCGGTGTTTATTTTCGGGATGGGCATGGGAATTTCCAGCACCATCGTCATGAGCCTGATCGCCGCCAATTCCCCGCCTGAACAGCGAGGCTCGGTTCTGTCGGCCTACGGCATGGGACTTTGCCTTTCCCAGGGTCTGGCCCCGATGTTTTTCAGCTACCTCGCGCAGAGCATCGGCGTCAGGGCTCCGTTTATGGCCGGTTCAGGCCTGGCCCTGATCATGATGGCGCTGACGGGCCTTTTGCTGGCCCGCTCAAGAAGCAAGCTGAATGAAAACGCTTCCTGAGGCGGGCCTGAAATGCCAGCCGTGCGGCTGACGCCGCACACGGGCGGAGCTTTTCCGGAAACGGGCATTTCGAGATTTTCAGGATTGCGCGCGGGCAATGGAATCTGTTTTTTCGCCTTTAAAAAACAATAAAAGCGCCGGCAAAAAAATAACCGCTCCAGGAAAAACATGAACGCGACAACGGAAAACAAAACACCCGCGCCTTCCCTGCGACGCGTCTGCGCCGACGGGCCCACCATGATCGCCTTCAGCATGACCCTGATCATGACCATAGGGGTGGCCGGGGTCACGCCGGTGCTGCCTTCGATCATGAAGGAATTTTCCGTCACCACGGCGGAGGTAGCCTGGGTTATAGCCATCTTTACCCTGCCCAGCGTGTTCATACTGCCGCTGGTCGGCATGCTGGCCGACCGTTACGGCCGGAAACCGGTGCTTTTCCCGACCCTCATCCTTTTCGCCCTGGGCGGCATAGCCTGCGCTACGGCGCAAAGCTTCACGGCGCTGCTGTTCTGGCGTTTTCTGCAGGGGCTCGGTTCAACCGCCCTGGGGTTTTTGCCCAGCGTAATGCTGGCCGACCGTTATCAAAAACACGAACTTACCAGCGTAATGGGCTACAACTCGGCGGTTTTGAGCGCGGGAACCGCCCTGGCCCCGGCTTTGGGCGGCCTGTCAGGAGCCGTGCACTGGCGCTTCTCCTTTCTGCTGTCTCTGCTCGCCCTGTTGCCGCTGGCCGTGGCTTTCATGGTCAAACTCGCTCCGGGCGAACGTAGCGGAGACATGAAAAGCTACTGGCGCACCTCATGGGAGGCCATGCGCAACAAATACACCATTATGCTTTTCGCGCTCGGTTTCCTGACTTTCATGATGCTCTACGGGGTGGTGATAACTTGCCTGCCGGTAATGCAGGAAAGCAAATTCGCCGCCACCCCGACCCATATAGGCCTGCTGGCCATGTGCATGTCGCTGTCCTCCTGCGTGGCGGCGGCGTTTCTCGGCCGACTGACCAGGCGTTTCAGCATGCGCAGCCTGCTTGTCGTAAGCCAGTGCTGCTACGCCGCGGCCCTGCTGGCCATGCCTTTCGTTCCCGGCCTATGGATGTTCGTGCTGCCTCTGCTTTTTTACGGCTTCGGGCAGGGCATAAATACCCCGCTGATCGGCATGCTTCAGGTCAGCCGCGCGCCGGTTGAGCAAAAAGCGGCCATAATGTCGACGCACAGCATGCTGATGCGCCTGGCCCAGAGCGTGGCCCCCGTTTCTTTCGCCCTCGTTTACCACAAAATTTCCCCGTCGGCGGCCTTTTTCTGCGCCACTGGCGTGGCCCTTTTAATGGTTCTTATTTCAACATTGACCCCTGCGCCCAAAAAATCCAAAGAACGGCCCGACAAATGAAAACAAGCATAACTCCGCCTGAACAGGCCAGGCTGTTTTCCGGCCTTGAACTGGCCTGTGCCAATATTATCCTGTTCGTAACCATCGCCCTTCTGTTCTGCGTGGTGAGCGGAATTTCCCTGGCTACCCCGTCCCTGATCCTCGCAGCTTTCGGCGTGTTTCTACTCATTCTGGGCCGTTTGCGTCTTTTTTCCTTTTACGCCCTGCTGGGCTGGAGTTTCATTCTGTACATCGTTGCGCAATTCTGCATCTTTGATGTCAAGTTCGCCGTCGTGCAGGTGCTCTGCTTTTCTTTCATTGGAGGTTTCGCCCTCTACTTCGCCGGCCAGGCCAGGCGCGATCCCGGAGGCGAGCCTTTTACCCGCTATCTGCCGGGAGTTTTTCTGGCCAGCGTGGTGTTGCTCCTGCCCTATGTTCTGCTCACCCGGCCTCTGGCGGCGCTTTTCAGTTCAAGCCGCTTTATCTGGCTGCTCGCCCACCACAACGATCTTGGCTTTCTTGCCTCCACCATAGTGCTGTCCGGCTGCGCTTTTCTTTTTTCCCCGAAAGCCGAACCGCAGCCTGTTCCGCTATGGGAAAACATAAGGCATGAAAGGCCGATTCTGCGAACCATAGGGGCGTTCAACTTCCTGATAAACCGTTTTTTCAGCCTCCTGACCAGGCGCAAGGTGGCGCTCGCCGGAACCCTGCTGGCCTATATCTTCATCATCCTCTGCGGTTCGCGCGCCTCGCTTTTCAGTTGTTCAGCCATAGCCCTGGCGTTTTGGGGAAAACATATCTGGCGCAGGCCGAAACTGCGTAAGATATTCCTGGTCTGCGCCGTTTCAGGCCTTTCCATCTACCTGATCCTTGTGCTCAACCCGGCCACCCGCCAGTATATGCCGGGGCATTCCATAACCCGCATGGTCAAGGTGGTTACGAACATAACTGAAGACGCGACCTTCCAGTCGCGCAAGCCGGCCTGGGAAAGCGCCTGGAAAGGCTTTACGCGCAGCCCGGTGATCGGCAACGGCATAAACAGTTTTACCGACCTGCACCGGGAATACACCATAGAGAACATCGGCCGCCTGAAAGAGCAGCTGGGCCGCTGGACGGTCTTTTTCGACACCCTGGTTCTCACCCACGCGCACAACCAGTGGCTTATGCTGCTGGCGGAAACCGGCATTATAGGCACAAGCCTTTTCGCCGCCCTGTTCTTCCTGACCTTCGGCTACGCTGTGATAAAACGCGAAACGCTGGGCGTAACCCTGCCCCTGCTCTGCTACTACCTGGTGATAATGCTTTTCGAAGCACCGCTTTACACCCCGCCTACCGGCGGCATACTCATGCTCGTTTTCGGTTTTTTAGCCTGCGAGAGCGCGCAGACGCGCAACCCGCGCGGCACGCCGGCGAGCCAGCCGGAAGCGCCCGCGTGAAGGCTGAAACTGCGCCCCGGCATTGGCGATAACCCGCAAAACGCTTTTCCAAACATACCGACGCCTATGAATATAATCCTTCTGACCACAGCCGGAAACACCAGCGGCGGAACGCGCCAGGCCTTGTACCTGGCGCGCGGCCTCATGTCCGCCGGACACCGGCTGCGCTTTTTCACGCCGCCGGCAAGCGCCCTGCGCCCGCTTGACCCGAGCATTCCCTGGCGCGACCTGCCCAAGGGATTTTTTGCGGCTGGAAAAGCTTTAGAAGCTGAAATCAGAGCCATGGCGGAAAACCCGGAACATCCCGGCCCGGTTGCCCTGCACGTTTTTCATAACCGGGGCATAAAACTGGCGGCTTTCTGGGGGCTGATATGGTTTTTGCGGCGCTTGCCAGTGGCCTGCTGCATGCACCGGGGCGTGATTTACCGTCCGCGCAATCCCCTGCCCTATCTGTTGCCCGGAATAAAGGCCTATATCGTGAACTCGCGGGCTTGCGCCGCCACCTTGCCGCTGTTATGGCGCAAAAAACGCTGCCACCTGGTTTACAACAGCATTCCGCCGGAACGCCTGCAAACCACACTTACGCGCGAAGAAACGCTTCAGGCCCTGAATCTGGCGGAAGGACGCACGGCAACTGAATTCGCCAGGCCCATTATCGGCTGCGTCGCCAACGACAAACCTAACAAGGGGGTTGAAACGCTCCTGCGGGCCTTCGCCCTCGGCGGTTTCGCCCATAAATACGGGGCGGACCTGGTCATCGTGGGGGTGACGGAGGAAAGCTTCGCCCCGCTATGCCGGAGCCTGGGCATTTCCTCGCACGTCAGGCTGGTTCCCCCCACGGAAAATGTGGCGAATTATCTGCAAACCTTTTCCCTGTTCGTCATTCCCTCTTTTTCCGAATCGCAGCCCAATACCTTGCTTGAAGCAATGAGCCTCGGCATTCCGGCTTTGGGCAGCGATGTGGGCGGCATACCGGAAGCCCTGTCTGAAGCCGGACCGACGGATGGACTTCTTTTCCGCCCCGGCGATATTGAGGAAGCCGCGGAAAAAATCGAGGCTCTGCTGGGCAACCCCGCCAGGCTGGCTGGGCTTGCCGCGCAAAACCGCGCCGCTTCCGCTCTTTTCAGCCAGGAATTCCGCCTGCAACGGATAAGCAAAATATATAACGAAATATTACAAGAGGTTATGGCAAGAAATATTTAGGCTGCATATCCGGCAGGGAAAAAAAGCGGAACGCATGAAAAAACGTCTTGCCAAGCGCCTGACTTTTAGGTAAACACACTCTTTGTCAATATCAGCGCGTAGCCCATGGCGAGGTAGCTCAGTTGGTTAGAGCATGCGGTTCATATCCGCAGTGTCGGGGGTTCAAGTCCCTCCCTCGCTACCAGAAATTTTACAGATCCAATGAAGAAGGCCGGGAAATTCCCGGCCTTCTTCATTGGATCTGTTTCCGCGCCTTGCTTACATTCTGATGAAAGGCTTGATCAGGTCGGCGGGTTTGTTGTGCATAAGATTAAAGGCCTTTTCCGCCGAATCCAGTCCCTCGAACCGGTGGGTGATCATCTTGCTCGGGTCTATGCGCCCGCAGGCCACCATTTTCAAAAAGCGTTCGGTGTAGCGGCGCCCGCCGAAGCAAAGCCCGCCAACGAACTTTTTGTCGCCTATGCCGAAACCGGCGGCCAGAAGCGGAATATTGATGCCTTTAGGGTCGGTATACATGTCAATGTTGGCTATAGTCGCGCCCCATTTGGTCATCTTGAAGGCCTGCTCAACCACTTTGGGTCCGCCGCCGGCGATAATCACGCGGTCAACGCCCTTGTTTTTGGTCAGTTTAAGCACCTGCTCCTCAATCGGGCCGTCTTTGTAGTTCAACACTTCGTTCGCGCCGTATTCTCTCGCCAGCGCAACGCAGTTCGGTCGGCTGCCCACGGCGAAGATGTTGGAGGCCCCGCGCAGCTTCGCCCCTAAAAGGGCCATCAGGCCGACAGGGCCGATGCCGACGACGCATACGTCATCTCCGTATTGAATGTTGGCCATATCGGCCCCGCGGAAACCGGTGGGCACCATGTCAGTGCACATACAGGCGCTTTCCAGCGATACGTTGTCCGGCAAAAGGGCCAGGTTCATGTCCGCCTGCGGCACCATAACGAATTCGGCCAAACCACCGTCTATGGTGTTGGAAAGGCGCACCGCTCCGCCCATTTTATTGGTATGGCCGACAGGCCCGTCTTCAATGTCCGGGCAAAGCCAATCCGGCGTGGCGGCGGGAACGACGACGACATCGCCCACCTTGAAATCCTTGACGCTGCCGCCGACCTCAATGATCCGTCCTACAACTTCGTGGCCGAGAATACGGTTATGGAGCCAGGGAAGGTCGCCTACTTCAAAGGCGCTGTGCACGTCCGAGCTGCAGGGAGTGATGGCTATGGGTTCCAGAACGGCGTCCAGCAGTCCGGCCTTGGGTTTGTCTTTTTCCAGCCAGCCGACGGATTTTCCAGGATGGATAATACCGAATCCTTTCATGACGCAACCTCCATATTTGGGTGAGCTTGTTAAATTATTAACCAGTCAGTTAACACCGTGCCCAAAAAAATTTTACCCTGTAACGGACAAGATGACTCCTGCCCGGCCTGCGCCCGGAAAACGCCCGTAAAGTGCGCGGCGGGCGGGCGCAAATTCATAAAATAATGGTGTTCCAGGCTTGCAAAGGCAAAGCTGTTTCGCGCCGAGGCGTTTCGCAGCTTTGCCTTTATCAGTCAGGTCAGTCCGCGTTCAGGCCGAGGCGGGCGGCAATGGTTTTGGCGGCCCGCCGTCCGGCGCCCATGGCCTTGATGACCGTGGCCGCTCCGGTAACTATGTCGCCTCCGGCAAACACGTTGGGAATGCCGGTTTCGCCTGCATCGTTCACTTCAATATAACCGCGCTTGGAAAGCGGAAGGCCGGGCGTTTCTTCCAGCAGCACGCGGTTGGCCTGGGTTCCCAGGGCGATAATGGCCAGGTCCGTCTTCAGTTCCCTGGTTTTGCCCGGAATGGGCACAGGGCTGCGCCGCCCGGAAGCGTCCGGCTCGCCGAGTTCCATATCCTGCAAGACAACGCCGGCCAAATTGCCGTTTTCGTCAAGGGTGAATTTTACAGGCGCGGACAGCAGCTCCAGAATCACGCCCTCTTCCTCGGCGTGTTCCAATTCTTCATGCCGGGCGGGCATTTCTTCCTTGGCGCGACGGTAGACGATGCTCACGCTTTCCGCGCCAAGGCGCAAGGCAGCCCTGGCCGCGTCCATGGCCACGTTGCCGCCGCCGTAAACCGTAACGTTCTTGCCGCGCGTAAGCGGGGTGTCGTAATTGGGGAAATCATAGGCGCGGCCGAGATTTACGCGGGTCAGATATTCGTTGGCTGACATGACGCCAGGGGCGTTTTCGCCCTCTATGCCGAAAAATTTCGGCAGTCCGGCTCCAACGCCGACAAACACGGCTTTGAAGCCCTGATCGAACAAATCTTGGATTTTAAAGGTCTTCCCGCCAACCCAGTTGGTGTGGAAGGTTACGCCCAAATCTTTCAGGGCGGCTATTTCCTTTTGCACGACCTTTGATTTGGGCAGGCGGAATTCCGGAATTCCGTAGACCAGAACGCCGCCCAGTTCGTGCAGCGCCTCGAACACGGTAACATGCACGCCGCGCGCGGCCAGAGAGCCGGCGGCGGTTATGGAGGCCGGCCCGGCCCCGATGCAGGCGACCTTGAGCGAGGGGTCGGTTAGCGCGCAGGCCGGTTCACCCGTAATCACCTCGCAAGCCTCGCTTGACATGAACGTGTCGGCCACATAGCGCTCAAGGCGGCCGATGGCGACAGGGTTGCCCTTGGCGTTCAGGATGCATTTGCCTTCACACTGGTTTTCCTGCGGGCAAACCCGGCCGCAGATGGCGGGCAGGCTGTTGGTGCTCTTTATTACGGCATAAGCGCCGGGCACGTCGTTTTGCGCCAGCTTGCCGATAAAGTCTTTAATGGGAACTTCAACCGGGCAACCGCTGACGCAAAGCGGCTTTTTGCACTGCAAACAGCGCTTGGCCTCGGTCATGGCGTCTTGCTCGCTGTAGCCGAGAGCGACCTCGTTAAAGTTGCACACCCGCTCTTTGGGCGGCTGGCAAGGCATTTCAACTCTGGTTTTACTTGGATTGCTGCTCATGACACTTGCACCTGTATTCTTCGTGTGAAAGTTTTTCCAGGGGCTTGAAAGCGCCCAGCCTCTGCCGAAGTTCCGCAAAGTCAACCTTGTGGCCGTCAAATTCCGGGCCGTCGACGCAGGTGAATTTCACTTCGCCGCCAACGGTAACGCGGCAGGCTCCGCACATGCCTATTCCGTCCACCATAATGGAGTTCAGGCTGACGGTGGTGTGAACGCCGAAAGGCTTGGTGGCGTTGGCCACGGCCTGCATCATGGGAACCGGGCCGATGCCGACGACCTCTTTGACTGATTTGTCCTTTTCCAGCCTGTCCACCAGAAGGTCCGTGACCAGGCCTTTGTGGCCGAAACTGCCGTCGTCGGTTGAGACCAGCACTTCGTCGCAGAAGGCGGAAAGCTCATTGTAAAAGAGCAGCAGGTCTTTGTTGCGCGCGCCGATGATGGCCACAACGTAATTTCCGGCCTCATGGTGCCCTTTGGCTATGTGATGCATGGCGGCAATGCCGGTGCCGCCGCCGACACAGATGACGGTTCCGATTTTTTCGATTTTGGTGGCTTTCCCCAAGGGGCCGCAAAGATCGGCGATGTAATCGCCTTCGTTAAGGGCGTCCAGCATGGCCGTGCTCTTGCCCATAATCAGATAGACTATGGTTATGGTGCCGGCTTCCGCATCCGTGTCCGCAACCGTCAAAGGAAAACGCTCGCCGGTTTCGTTAACGCGCAGGATGACGAAATTTCCCGGTTTGGCCGTGCGCGCTATTTCCGGGGCATCCAGCACCAGACGGGTTGTTTGCCCCGGAATCAGGGAGGTTTTTTGAACAATTTTGGTTGGCATCAGTAATAACTCCTCTTACAGGCCTTCCATAAGTGAAAGGCGTTATGTCCTCGCCGAAAAAGGCGGAGGCGTATGAAAAATTGGCGAACGGGCCGAAGTTGCGACAGTCCGCCACGCCCAACACGGTATAACCTCATATATTTCCGCCCGGTTAGGCCTGCGCTGGGCTGAAACTTAGCGGACAATAATTAATTAACAAATTCGTTATAACAATTATCCGTTCAAATGAAACTTGTCTATAAAGTGATTATTTTCACAGTGTCCATTATCCCTTAAGCCTTATGGCCAGTTCCCGCCCGGAGCGGTCCGGAGCCAGGGCTCCGAGTATTTTGCGCAGATTGGCTTCAGCGAAGGGATCAAGGCGTATGTCTTCCCCGTCCAGGCTCACGCTCAGGCCCGGAGAGACCTGCCCGAGGCTTTCAAGCCCGCGCCGCCCGGCGAGGATATCAGCCGTTACGCGGCGGCAGTCTTCGTCTCCGGCGGCGCTTTCCGTCAAGCTTGGCAAAATGAAGCCTTTTTCCAGAATGAGGTCGGCCAAGGCGGCGGCGCTTTCCGGGGTGGCTTCGGAGAAATGCGGCCCGCAAGGCTTTTTTGGGGCGGCCCCGACTGTGGCCAGGGCCAGTTCAGGCGCCAGGGCTTCTTCTTCGCCGCTTTCCTTGAGGCAAAGGATGCGCGGGGTGGCATATTGCGTTTTTCCACCCTCGATAAGCACCACGTCTTTGCGCATCAGGGCGGCCACTTCGCGGAAAGACTGGGCGGGGGAATAGAACATGGCGCTTTCCTCCGGACCTATTCCGGCCACCACGCGGCCGGAACGCATCAGCCAGAAAGTGTCGGTATGCTGAGTGTTAAGGGTCTGGTGCGTGAATTTGATTACCCCGACCGAGCGCCCGCGCGCCTCCAGGGCTGAGGCCAAAAGCCCCATCAAAGCGGTTTTTCCGGTTCTTTTCAGGCCAATTACGGCAGCGGCGAACATGACAAACTCCTTGTGGACAAGGTAAGAAACAATATAAAGCCCGGCGGAGGAGAGAAGGCGCGGGGCGGAAAGCAGGCCTGAAAAAAGTTTCCAAGGCCGATTTTTACATTTCCTAACCGTCTTCGCAATAAAAGTCCAGTTTGTACCGGAAGGTACAAAACGCGCGCTGCCGTCTTTTCCTCCGCACGCCGCCGAAAGGCCTTCGCCGTTACGCATGTTTGACAAAAAAAACAAAAAAATGCTTGACCTTTCTGAAAGCAGTGTTTACAAAGGCCATCTCTCGTTGTGAAAGGGCTATACGCCAACAGCGTAAACACGGCGTTCAAGACTTGTTAACGCCCACGTTCCTTTCTTTTTCAGGCATGAGCGCCAAAGCGTTCCTCTGCCGGACGGCCTGAGAACATTTTTACGGGGCGCATGCCCCACGCGCCTGATTGTACTACGCCAATCAGGTTTGACATTTGCAGGTGTTGCACAACGCCTTGAATGTCGTGCCGCCGCAAGGCGGCGCAGATGCGTCCGGCTTCACGGCTCAGGCGCATTGCTGGCGGCAAGCCTGCAAACCGTCCGGTTTTTCTGAGGGGGTATTTCTCCCCTCTCCAGAACAGTGCCGGGTTGGCGTGACTTATGTCTTGTTTGTGTCCTTTTTGCATCTGGTTTTGTAAGGTATAAGACCGCCCCCCTGGCGTCCTCATATTCCCTGCCAACTATATGCAATCACGACACGAGCTTTAATGAAGGCTCCCCTCGCCTTACGCGCCTGGGGCAAGTGTTTTTCCGATTATGGAGTATCAACAATGACAGCAGTTAGCAGCGATCGCATTCGCATCAAGCTGAAAGCCTACGATTACCGCATCCTTGACAAGGCCGTGGCGGAAATCGTGGACACAGCGCGCAACACCGGCGCAGGCGTGGCCGGGCCCATTCCCCTGCCCACCAACGTGCACAGATACACGGTCAACCGCAGCGTGCACGTTGACAAAAAATCGCGCGAACAATTCGAAATGCGTATTCATAAACGGCTCATGGATATTCTTGAGCCCACACAGCAGACCGTAGACGCCCTTGGCAAGCTTTCACTGCCCGCCGGCGTGGACGTGGAAATCAAACTGTAGAGAGGGTGGTCATGGCTGAAAAACTGGGAATACTTGGTCGCAAGCTGGGCATGACCCGCATCTTTGACGGCGAGGGCGTTTCAATCGCGGTTACCGTGGTTCAAGCCGGCCCCTGTCCTGTCATTCAGGTCAAAGACCTGGAAAAAGACGGTTACAACGCCCTGCAAATCGCATACAGAGACGCGAAAGAAAAGCATGTCACGAAGCCTTTGGCTGGCCATTTCAAGAAAGCGGAAAAGGGACTTTTCCGCAATCTGCGCGAACTGCGCCTGGAAAAGGCTTCCGAATACAACGTCGGAGACGACCTCACCGTTGAGCTGTTCGCCCCCGGCGACACCGTCAAGGTGACCGGAAAAAGCATAGGCAAAGGCACGGCCGGCGTTATGAAGCGCTGGAATTTCGCCGGCGCCTGCGCTTCGCACGGTGCGGAAAAAGTGCACCGCAGCGGCGGTTCCATCGGTAACAACACCGAGCCGGGCAAAATCTGGAAAAACAAGAAAATGGCGGGGCGTATGGGCGCCAAGCGTGTAACCACCACCAACCTCAAGGTGATTGCCGTGCGTCCTGAAGAAAACGTGATCCTGATCAAAGGCGCCATACCTGGCCCCAAGAACGGTCTGGTCATGGTGCGCAAGCAGTAGCGCGACTATTAATAAGAGGATGAACAAATGGCTGTAGTAAAAGTATACGATCAGAACAAAAAAGAAACGGGCGAAGTGACCCTGTCTTCCGACGTGTTCGAAGTCGCCGTGCGGCCGGAGATTCTGAACCTGGTTGTTCGCGCGCAACGTGCTTCCTGGCGCTCCGGCACCCACTCCACCCTCACCCGCTCCATGATGAAGGGCGGCGGCGTGAAACCGTGGAAACAGAAAGGCACAGGCCGGGCCAGGTCCGGTTCGAACATCTCCCCCGTCTGGCGTGGCGGCGCCGTTATTTTCGGCCCCCAACCGCGTGACTATTCTTTCAAGGTAAACAAGAAGGTGCGTCGCCTGGCTATGAAAATGGCCCTTTCCGCCCGCCTCTTCGACAATAAAATTCTGGTGCTTAAAGACATTGAATTGCCGGAAATCAAAACCAAGGCTTTCGCTCAGGTCGCCAAAACCCTGGGCCTCGGCAAGGCGTTGGTGGTTATTCCCGCGCGCGACGAAAAGCTTGAGCTTTCCGCCCGCAATATTCCAGGCATCACTGTTTGCACGCCGGAAGAACTTAACGTCTACGACATTCTGAACCACCCTCAGCTGGTGCTGCTGGAAAGCGCGCTGGCCGGTGTTTCCGGGCGTCTGGCCTAAAGGGGTGCGGCAATGGATTATTCGCAAATCATACTGAAGCCGGTGGTGACTGAAAAAGCCACCTTTATCAAGGAAGCGGACAACAAAGTTTCCTTCATGGTGCACCCCAAGGCCAACAAGGTGGAAATCAAGCGTGCGGTCGAAACCGCGTTCCCTTCCGTCAAAGTCTTGGACGTGAACGTCGTTGTGCGCAAGCCTTCCGCAAAAACCCGGGCCGGACGCGCCGTGGGCAAGACCCCGGGCTGGAAAAAGGCCTACGTTACCCTGGCCGAGGGTAGCAAGATCGAATTCTTCGAGGGAGTATAAGCCATGTCTATACGCAAGCTTAAACCCACCTCGGCGGGAACTCGCCACCAGTCTGTCTCCACTTTTAAGGAAGTGACCAGCTGTGGCCCGGAAAAATCGCTGACGGAAGGGTTGAACAAGAAAGCCGGCCGCAACCATTACGGTCGCATTACCAGCCGCCGTCGCGGCGGGGGCCACAAGCGCCTTTACCGCACCATTGACTTCAAGCGCGACAAGACCGGCATTCCGGCCAGCGTCGCCACCATTGAATACGACCCGAACCGTACGGCCCGTATCGCTCTTCTGCACTACGCCGACGGCGAAAAACGCTACATAATAGCTCCGGTCGGCCTGAATGTGGGCGATCAGATTCTTTCCGGCGAAGGCGCGGACATCAAGCCCGGCAACGCCATGAATCTTTCCCGCATTCCCGTGGGCACGCTGCTCCACAACATTGAGCTCTACCCCGGCAAAGGCGGCCAGTTCTGCCGCGCGGCCGGAAGTTACGCCCAGCTTGTGGCCAAAGAAGGCAAACACGCCCTTCTGCGCATGCCTTCAGGCGAAGTGCGCAAAGTGCTGGCCACCGGCATGGCTACCATAGGCCAGGTCGGCAACATTCAGCATGAAAACATCGCCTTGGGCAAAGCCGGCCGTAACCGCTGGCTTGGCCGCAGGCCCAAAGTCAGAGGCGTTGCCATGAACCCGGTTGACCACCCGTTGGGCGGCGGCGAAGGCCGCAGCTCCGGCGGCCGCCACCCGGTTTCTCCGTGGGGTATGCCCACCAAGGGTTACAAAACCCGTGACAGGAAGAAAGCCTCTTCCAAGCTCATTGTCACCCGCCGCAAGTAGGAGAGTTAAGGCATGCCAAGATCACTTAAAAAAGGTCCTTTTGTGGACGGCCACCTTGCCAAAAAGGCTGAAACGGCTGCCGCCAACAGCGACCGCCGCGTAATCAAAACCTGGTCACGCCGTTCCACTGTGCTGCCGGAAATGGTAGGTCTTACCTTTGCCGTGCATAATGGTAAAAAGTTCATTCCCGTTTTTGTCACTGAAAACATGGTCGGGCACAAGCTGGGCGAATTTTCCGCCACCCGCTCCTTCCATGGACACGCGGCTGACAAAAAGACCAAAGCCGGAAAGAAATGATGGTGAAAGACATGGAAGCAAAAGCAATAGCCAGATACATCCGCGTCTCTCCCCGCAAGGCCCGCCTGGTTGCCCGCAACGTGAAAGGCCTGCCGGTTGAAGACGCCATGAATATCCTGAAATTTACCCCGCAAAAGGCCGGCAGCGTAATCTACCAGGTTATGCACTCCGCCCTTGCCAACGCCGAAGTCGCCAACATGGACGTCGACGCGCTCAAGGTAAAACAGGTTTTAGTCAACGAAGGCCCCACCTGGAAACGCTTCATGCCCCGCTCGCAAGGCCGGGCGACCAGCATTATGAAGCGCACCAGCCACATCACCGTCATTCTTGCTGAGATCTAGGAAACGCTATGGGTCAAAAAGTTAATCCCTTCGGGTTTCGGCTTGGGTACAACAAGAACTGGCAGTCACGCTGGTATAGCAAAAAAGAGTACCCGGCCTTTGTGTATGAAGACCACGAAATCAGAAAGTACATCAAAAAGCTCCTGTATAGCTCAGGTCTCTCCAAAATAGAGATCGAACGGGCGGGGGGCAAAATACGCCTGATTCTTTCCACCGCCCGCCCCGGTATCGTTATCGGACGCAAGGGCGCGGAAATTGAAAAACTCCGGTCTGATCTGAAAAATAAATTCGGGCGCGAATTCTCCATTGAAGTCAATGAAATCCGCCGTCCGGAAATAGAAGCCCAACTGGTGGCCGAAAATATCGCCCAGCAGCTGGAACGCCGCGTGGCTTTCCGCCGCGCCATGAAGAAAACAGTGACCATGTCGCGCAAGTTCGGGGCTGAAGGCATCAAGGTCAACTGCGCCGGGCGTCTGGCGGGCGCGGAAATAGCCCGCAGCGAATGGTACCGTGACGGCCGGGTGCCCCTGCAAACCCTGCGTGCCGACATTGACTACGGCTACGCGGAAGCGCGCACCACTTACGGCATCATTGGCGTGAAAGTGTGGGTGTTCAAGGGCGAAATCCTTGATACAGAGGTGAACAGCAATGCTTAGTCCTAAAAAAGTCAAATTCCGCAAACGCCAGAAAGGCCGCATAAAAGGCCCGGCTACGCGTGGAAATACAGTAGCGTTCGGCGATTTCGGCCTTAAAACGGAAGAGCACGGCAAACTGACCAGCCAGCAAATTGAAGCCGCGCGTATCGCCATGATGCGCCACATCAAACGCGGCGGCAAAGTCTGGATCAGAATCTTCCCCGACCACCCCTTCACGGCGAAGCCTCTTGAAGTTCGTATGGGTAAGGGAAAAGGCTCTCCGGTGGGCTGGTACGCCCCGGTCAAACCCGGCCGCGTGCTTTATGAGATCAAGGGCGTTCCTTATGAGCTGGCGAAAGAGGCTCTTACCCGCGCCGCTCACAAACTGCCCGTTAAAACTCACATCGTGGTGCGTGAGGGGTATACGGCATGATTAAAGCACAAGATTTACGCAAGCTGTCTGTTGAAGAGCTCAAGAAAAACCTTGGCGAAGCCCGCAGCGAGCTTTTCAACCAGCGCTTCAAGCACGCCACGGCTCAGTTGGAAAAAGTATCAGATATCCCGGCCACCAAACGTGAAATCGCCCGGATACTGACCATTTTAAAGGAAAAGGGAGCGTAATATGTCAGAAGCCATCCTGAACAGGAAGGGGAGAACGCTCGTCGGTACTGTGGTCAGCAACAAAAATGACAAGACCATCGTGGTGCGCGTTGAAACCCTGGTTATGCACCCCTTGTTGAAAAAATTTGTGCGCCGCCACAAGAAGTTTACCGCGCACGACCCCAATAATGAATGCGGCATGGGCGACAAAGTGAAAATCGTCGAATTTCGCCCGATGAGCCGCACCAAGCGTTGGCACTTGGTTTCCGTTATGGAAAAAGCCATATAGGAGCGCCGCAATGATCCAGGTAGAATCAAGATTAGACGTGGCGGACAACTCCGGCGCGAAGGAAGTGGCCTGCATCAAAGTGCTGGGCGGCTCCAAGCGGCGCTATGCCACTGTTGGCGATATTATCATGGTGTCCGTAAAAGACGCCATTCCGCACAGCAAAGTGAAAAAAGGCGATGTAATGCAGGCCGTTATCGTGCGCACAGCCAAAGAGCTGCGCCGTCCTGACGGAACTTACATCAAATTCGACACCAACGCCGCCGTGCTTCTTACCAAGCAGGGCGAACCCGTTGGAACCCGTATTTTCGGCCCTGTGGCCCGCGAACTGCGCGCCAAGAATTTTATGAAAATCATCTCGCTCGCGCCTGAAGTTCTGTAGGAGACTTGCCATGCAGCAGTATCATATCCATAAAGGCGACGTCGTCATGGTTGTTGCCGGCAAGGACAAAAAGAAGATCGGCAAGGTGCTCAAGGTGTTGCGCAAGAAAGACCGCGTTGTGGTTGAAAAGCTCAACATGGTCAAGCGCCACACCAAGCCCAACCCTTATCAGGGCAGCGCCGGCGGCATCGTGGAAAAGGAAATGCCCATTCACATCTCCAACGTCATGGTGGTGTGCGAGGCCTGCGCCGGTCCGGTGCGGGTAGGCTACCGTTATACCGAAGATGGCGACAAGGTGCGTTTTTGCAAAAAATGCAACAAGACCATTGAGACCAAAACAACCCAGAGTAAGTAAGGTGTAAGCCGATGACTCGACTTGAAAAGATATACCGCGAAAAAGTGGTGCCGGCTTTGAACAAGGAGTTTAATTACAAATCTCCTATGCAAATTCCCGGACTGGAAAAAATATCGCTGAACATCGGTCTTGGCGCTGCTTCTCAGAACAACAAGATCATGGAAGAAGCGGTTACCGAACTTTCGTCCATTGCGGGGCAAAAAGCCGTTGTCACCAGGGCCAAGAAATCCATTGCGGCCTTCAAGCTGCGTGAAGGCATGCCGATAGGCTGCCGCGTCACCCTGCGCGGAACGCGCATGTGGGACTTTCTGGACAAGCTGGTGAACTTCGCCCTGCCGCGCGTGCGCGACTTCCGCGGCGTGCCGGACAGAGGCTTTGACGGCCGGGGCAACTTCACCCTGGGCATCAAAGAGCACTCCATTTTTCCGGAGCTTGAAGCCGACCGGGTGGAAAACCCCAAAGGCATGAACATAACCATAGTCACTACCGCCGCTACCGATAAAGAAGGCAAGATGCTGCTCGAACAGCTTGGCATGCCTTTCAGAAAGTAAGGAGTCTACCTTGTCTCGTACAGCCCTTGAAGTAAAAGCTTCGCGCAAGCCCAAGTTCAGCTCCCGCCAGTACAACCGTTGCCCGATCTGCGGACGCCCGCGTTCGTATATCCGCAAATTCGGCCTTTGCCGTATCTGCTTCCGCAACATGTCCCTGCGCGGCGAACTTCCCGGCGTGCGCAAAGCCAGCTGGTAATCGCGCCGGCCTATTTAATAAGGAGTTAAATGATGTTGTCCGATCCTATTGCCGATATGCTTACGCGTATCCGCAACGCTCACTTGGCCCTGCATAAGGAAGTAAGTGTGCCGCGCTCGAAGATGAAGGAATCAATAGCCGCCATCCTCAAGCAGGAAGGGTATGTGAACGATGTGACCCTCGACGGGAGCGATATCAAAATCGCCCTGAAATATCACAAGGGAAAACCCGCCATTGCCGGCCTCCAGCGCATCAGCAAGCCCGGCCGCAGGGTTTACGTCGGTTCTCTTGACATCCCGCCCGTGCAGAACGGGCTGGGTATCTGCATACTTTCCACTTCCAGCGGTGTTTTGGAAGGCAGTACCGCTCACGCTCGAAAAGTGGGCGGCGAACTTTTGTGTGAAATCTGGTAAGGTGCAGCTATGTCAAGAATAGGTAAAAAACCCATTCCGATTCCCTCCGGTGTCGAGGTGAAAATCGGTCAGAACGCGGTAGAGGTAAAAGGCCCCAAGGGGTCTCTGCATACGCCCGTGAGCGCCCTGCTTGAATACGCGCTTAAAGACGGCAATGTTGAAATAACCAGAAAAGACGACAGCCGCGAAGCCAGGGCTCAGCACGGCCTGCGCCGCACCCTTCTGGCCAACTGCATAAACGGCGTGCATCAGGGCTTTTCCAAAACCATGGAAGTTATCGGCGTCGGCTACAAGGTCGCCGTTAAAGGCAGTATGATCGAACTGGCTCTGGGATTTTCCCACCCGGTCGTCGTTGAGCTTCCGGCTGGCGTTGAAGCCAAGGTTGACGGGCAGAAGCTCACCATCAGCGGTTCCGACAAGCAGCTGGTTGGCGAAATCTGCGCCCGCATTCGCCGTCTGCGCAAGCCTGAACCTTATAAAGGCAAGGGCATCCGTTATGAAAACGAGCAGATTCGCCGCAAGGCCGGCAAATCCGGCGGCAAGAAGTAAGGGCAGGCAGTTACCATGAAAATGACCAAAGAAGAATCCAGAAAGCGCCGCACAGTGCGCATTCGTAAAAAAGTTTCCGGCACGCCGGAGCGTCCCCGCCTTGTGGTGTTCAGGTCCAACCTGCACACTTACGCCCAGATAGTGGACGACACTATCGGAAAAACCATTGTCGCGGCCTCCACCCTGACCTTGAAAAAGGCCGGAACCGAAGCCGGCGGCAACAAAGCCGGAGCCGAGGCCGTGGGTAAGGAAATAGCCCGCCTGGCCAAGGAAAAGAATATCTCCCGCGTGGTTTTCGACCGTAACGGGTACCTTTATCATGGACGCATCCAGGCTGTGGCCAATGGCGCGCGTGAAGCCGGCCTTGAATTTTAGGCCGCGCACTCTAAACTTTTGGTAGGAACCATAAATGGAACAGAATGAACTCGGAATGGTTGAGAAGGTTGTTGCCCTCAACCGAGTCGCCAAAGTTGTGAAAGGTGGCCGTCGCTTCAGTTTTTCCGCCCTGGTTGTGGTTGGCGACGGCAATGGCGGGGTGGGCTACGGCCTGGGCAAAGCCCAGGAAGTTCCCGAAGCCCTGCGCAAAGCCACGGAACGCGCCCGCAAGAATATGATACGGGTGCCCCTTGTTGACGGCACCCTGCCCTATGAGGTGCTTGGTGAATTCGGCGCCGGCCGCGTTATGCTCAAGCCGGCTTCCAAAGGTACCGGCATCATCGCCGGCGGCGCGGTTCGCGCCGTTATGGAAGCCGCTGGCGTTTCCGATGTGCTGGCCAAGGCCCTGGGCACCAACAACCCGCATAACGTGTTGCGCGCAACCGTTGAAGGGCTGGCTTCCCTGCGCAGCGCTGACCATGTCAGCGAAGTGCGCGGCAAAAGCCTGACCGCGCCCCGTAAGTAAGTTAACCGGCCGCATCCGCCTTTCTTAATGACGGGCGGACTTGGCAGGCGCGTTTCAAAACTAAAGGCACTTAAGGTATTTGCCATGCTTAAAGTCAAGCTTATTCGCAGCAAAATTGGATGTAACCCCAAGCAGAGGGCTGTTTTGGCCGCCTTGGGTCTGCGTAAGATCCATATGGTTAAAGAGGTTCAGGACAATGCCGCCATGCGTGGCATGTTATCCAAGGTTGAGCATATGGTGGAGGTTATTTCCTGATGCAACTGCATGAATTATATCCGTTTCCTGAAGAACGTAAAAACCGCAAGCGCCTCGGCCGCGGCGGTGCCTCCGGCAAAGGCGGCACCTCCGGCAAAGGCCACAAGGGCCAGAACGCCCGCTCCGGCGGCGGCGTGCCCGCCGGCTTTGAAGGCGGCCAGATGCCCCTGCAACGCCGTTTGCCTAAGCACGGCTTCAAAAATCCCTTCAAGGTAACCTATGAAGTGATTAACCTTGACCGCCTGGTTGCCGCCTTTGAAGGCAAAGCGGAGATCAGCCTGGACGAAATATACGCCAGGGGCCTGGCCCGTTTCGGCTGCCCGGTCAAGATTCTCGCTGGCGGCGAGTTGAACTCGGCCCTTACGGTCGAGGCCCATAAATTCAGCGCCTCGGCTTTGGAAAAAATTCAGAAAGCCGGCGGCACTGCCAAGGCACTGGAAGGTTAACTGTGGCATTAAGCGGAATTGATAATTTGGCCAATCTGCCAGACCTGCGGAAAAAACTGGGCTGGACATTTTTGCTGCTTATTTTTTACCGGATAGGCATTCACGTGCCCATTCCCGGTGTAAACGCCGGCGCAATGGCGGATTTTTTCGCCAGTGCTTCAAGTCTGCTTAACCTCTTTGACATGTTCTCTGGTGGCGGCCTGAAGCAGGTGTCCATTTTCGCCCTCGGCGTCATGCCTTACATCTCCTCGTCCATCATCATCCAGCTTTTGCAGGTGGTGAGCCCGGAGCTGAAGCGCGTCGCCAAGGAAGAAGGCGCGGCCGGCCGCAAGAAAATAACCCAATATACGCGCTACGGCACGGTGCTTATCACCCTTATTCAGGGGTTGGGCCTCGCTTTCGCGCTTGAAAACATGCATAGCCCGGGCGGAGCCAGCGTGGTCATAACCCACGGCTGGAGCTTCCGCCTGATCACGGTGATCACCATGACCGCGGGAACCATCCTCATCATGTGGATAGGCGAACGCATGACGGAAAAAGGCATAGGCAACGGCATTTCGCTTATTATCTTTTCCGGCATAGTGGCCGGCATTCCCGGAGGGCTTTACCGTTTTTACGGCATGGTTTCCTCCGGCGGCATGGGCGTGCTGCTCGGCCTCGGCGCCCTGGTGCTGATGGCGGCCGTGCTCGTTTTCATCATCTTCGTGGAACGCGGCCAGCGCCGCATTCCCATCCACTACGCCAAGCGTCAGGTGGGCCGCAAGATGATGGGCGGTCAAACCACCCATTTGCCCCTCAAGGTGAACACCGCCGGCGTCATTCCGCCCATCTTCGCGTCAAGCCTGCTGATGTTCCCGGCCACTGTGGCGCAGTTTTCCACCGCCGCATGGGCCCAGACCGTCAGCGCATGGTTTTCGCCAACTTCGGTGCTGTATAACATACTGTTCGTCAGCCTGATTATTTTCTTCAGCTTTTTCTACACCGCCATAATCTTCGATCCTAAAGACATTGCGGAAAACCTGAAGAAACAGGGCGGTTTCGTGCCAGGAATACGCCCCGGCATCAAAACCCAGGAATATATAGACAAGGTTCTCAGCCGCATCACTATATGGGGGGCGCTCTATATCGCTCTTATCTGCGTGCTGCCCCAGATTCTGATGTATAACGTGGGCATTCCCTTCTACTATGGCGGCACCAGCCTCCTGATCGTAGTGGGCGTGGCCATGGACTTCATGTCGCAGGTCGAATCTCACCTGATTTCGCGCCAGTACCAAGGCCTGCTTGATAAAAAGCAGCGCATCAAGGGGCGTAACGGGTGAAAAAGTCCAGAGGCGTTTTTCTTAAAAACGATAACGAAATAGCCTTGATGCACGAGGCCAACCGTATCGTGAGGAAAATCCTCGACGCTATGATTGCGGAGGTCAAACCCGGCCGCAAGACCATGTTCTTTGAAGAAATAGCGCAGGACATGTGCCTGCTGCATAAAGTTCGCCCGGCTTTTCAGGGCTATGGCGGCTTCCCTTACGCTCTTTGTTGCTCCGTCAACGAAGAAGTGGTGCACGGCTTCCCCTCGGAACGCCGCGTTTTGAAGGAAGGCGATATCGTCAGCTTTGATATGGGCGTTGTATTTGAAGGCTTTTTCGGCGACGCGGCCCGTACTGTTCCTGTCGGTCAGGTCAGCCCGGAAGCCGAAAACCTGATCAAGGTGACCAGAGAAAGCCTTGACCTGGCTGTAAAGCAGGCGCGTGAAGGCAACACGCTGGGCGATATCTCCCTTGCGGTGCAAAAACATGCCGAGGCCCACAATCTGGCGATAATACGCCGTTTCGTCGGCCACGGCATAGGACGGAACCTGCATGAAAAACCGGAGATACCCAACTACCTCAGCAATGTCGGCGGCCTTCCCCTGGAAACAGGCATGGTGCTGGCTATAGAACCGATGTTGGCTTTGGGAACCTGGGAAGTCGACATCCTTGATGACGACTGGACGGCGGTGACGCGCGACCGGAAACTATCGGCCCACTTTGAGCACAGCGTGGCAGTTACCTCGCACGGGCCAGTAATTTTGGGCGCTTGAGGCCTGTGCCTTATCCGCTTGTTGATTCAGAAAAAAGTCAGTTGACTGACTTTATGTTTGGTGCTACCTTTCTCCGTTCCGGTAACCGGTATACTTTTTCGGTTCTCTTACCGGCTTCGGCGGAATAACTGTGGATTTTGTTATGGGAGTTTTCTTATGAAAGTAAGGCCTTCAGTAAAGCGCATCTGCCCCAAGTGCAAGGTTATACGCCGTCAGGGCGTTTTGAGGGTAATCTGCGATAACCCCCGGCATAAACAGCGTCAGGGCTAAGTGAAGCAGGAGTCGTAAAGTGGCTAGAATAGCAGGTGTTGATCTGCCCAGAGGCAAACGTGCCGATATAGCTCTTACCTATATTTACGGCATCGGTCGCGCTACCGCGCTTAAAATTCTTGATACCACGGGCATCAACTGGACCCGTGGCATAGACGACCTTTCCGCGGACGAAATCAATGAAGTCCGTAAAGAAATAGAGCAGAACCACAAGGTGGAAGGCGATTTGCGCCGTGATGTTTCTTCGAACATCAAACGCCTTATGGATATAGGCTGCTACCGTGGCTTGCGCCACCGCAAGGGTTTGCCCTGCCGCGGCCAGCGCACCCACACTAACGCGCGCACCCGCAAGGGGCCGCGCCGCGGCGCCACGCCGCGCAAGAAGTAGCCTTCTGCTGTTGTAATTTGTTGTGTCCCGTTTTCTCGGGGCAAGGCGCCGAAGGGTGCGGGGCTGGTTCAAGGCTGGTTCTTGCGGCTTAAGGTGACGGATTTATTTTAAACTTTTGCGAGTGCAGTCATGGCCAAAGCCAAACGTGCAGTAAAAAAGAAAGAGAAAAAGAATGTCCCGGTGGGCATGGCCCACATTCAGGCCTCTTTTAACAATACCATCATTACTTTCACCGACACCCGCGGCAACACCATCAGTTGGGCCAGCGCCGGACAGGCGGGCTTCAAAGGGTCGCGCAAGTCAACCCCGTTCGCCGCGCAGGTAGCAGCTGAACAGGCGGCGCGCAAGGCGCAGGAAAACGGCATGCGCACAGTCGGCGTGTATGTCACCGGCCCCGGTTCGGGCCGCGAATCCGCCATGCGGGCTATTAACAACGCAGGGTTTAAAGTTGCCTTTATCCGCGACATAACCCCCATTCCCCATAACGGATGCCGCCCGCCGAAGCGGCGCCGCGTCTAGTTCAGGAGAGTCATCGTGGCTAAATACAACGAATCTAAATGCCGTTTGTGCAGGCGCGAAGGCAGCAAGCTTTTTCTGAAAGGCGACCGCTGCACCAGCGAGAAATGCGCTTTTGAACGTCGCCCCTATGCTCCGGGAACCCACGGCAGAGCCCGTAAAAAAGTTTCCGATTACGCTTTGCAGCTTCGCGAAAAGCAGAAAGTGCGCCGCATTTACGGCGTGTTGGAACGCCAGTTCCGTAATTACTTCACCAAGGCGGATATGGCCAAGGGCATTACCGGCAGCAACCTGCTGTTTATGCTGGAGCGCCGCCTGGACAACGTGATTTACCGCATGGGCTTCGCCAACTCCCGCCAGCAGGCCAGACAGCTTGTCAGGCACGGCATGTTCACCCTTAACGGGCACAAAGTGGACATTCCCTCCTTGAAGATTTATGCGGGCGACGTTTTGGAAGTTCCGGAAAAGAACCGCAAGGTTCCTGTTCTGGCCGAAGCTCAGCAGGCCATAGCCAAACGTGGCTGTCCCTCCTGGCTTGAAGTTGACGCCGCCTCTTTCAAAGGCGTGGTTAAGGCTCTTCCGCAACGCGAAGACATTCAGACTCCGATCAACGAACATCTGATTGTCGAACTTTACTCCAAATAAACGGGCGACGTTGCAGCGTGCGCCAAATAAGCGAGTGCGAGGATGCACATTAAACAAGGCGAAAGGCTTATTAATACACGCAACTGGTCTGAACTGGTAAAACCGGAAAAAATCACTCGTGAAAGCGAGACCGGAGACGCCCTCTACGCCAGATTTATATGCGAACCGCTGGAACGCGGCTACGGAACGACCATAGGCAACGCTCTGCGCCGGGTTCTTCTGGCTTCTTTGCAGGGCGCGGCTTTCGTGGCCGTGAAAATTAGCGGCGTACAGCACGAGTTCACCACTATTCCCGGTGTTCTTGAAGATGTGACCGACGTTGTGCTTAACCTCAAGCAGGTGCGCATCGCCATGGACACAGACGCTCCCCAGCGCCTGGAACTTAAAGCTTCCGGCAAGGGGGCCGTTACGGCTGGCGACATCAAATGCAACCAGCATGTCGCGGTTTTGAACCCGGAAGCTCACCTTTTTACTATAACTGAAGATACGACGCTGGATTTCGAGCTTGAAGCCCGCATGGGCAAAGGCTACGTTCCGGCTGATATGCACGAGGGCATCAGCGATGAAATAGGCCTTATCGCCATGGACGCCAGCTATTCGCCGGTGCGCAAGGTGGCCTACACCGTTGAACAGGCCCGCGTTGGTCAAATGACCAACTACGACAAGCTGATCCTGGAAGTATGGACGGACGGCTCGGTCACCCCGGAAGACGCGGTGGCTTACAGTGCGAAAATCCTTAAAGATCAGCTTTCGGTGTTCATCAATTTTGATGAACTGGTGGCTGGTGAAACGCAGGGAAGCAATTCCGGCAGCAATGACCTTAACGAATCTTTGTTCAAATCCATTGACGATTTGGAACTTTCAGTGCGCGCCACTAACTGCCTGAAGGGAGCGAACATCTCCCTGGTTGGCGAGCTGGTGCAGAAAGCCGAATCCGACATGCTGAAAACCAAGAACTTCGGCCGCAAGTCGCTTGATGAAATCCGCAAGGTGCTCAGTGATATGGGGCTGGACTTCGGCATGAAAATAGACGGGTTTGAAAAGAAATACCAGGAATGGAAGAGGAAGCAGCAAAATGAGGCATAAAAATTCAGGCCGTAAACTGGGCAGAAATACGGCGCACCGCAAGGCGCTCTTCCGCAATATGGCCACGGCCGTGCTTACCTATGGCCGTATTACCACCACGGAAACCAAAGCCAAGGAAATACGCGGCGTGGTCGATCCTCTGATCGCCCTTGCCCAGCAAGACACACTGCACGCCCGCCGCGAGGCCTATCGCATGCTTGGCAACCATAAACTGGTGAAACGCCTTTTTGATGAAATCGCTCCGGAATTCAAAGGCGTTGAAGGCGGCTTCACCCGCGTGGTCAAGCTGGCCATGCCCCGCAAGGGCGACTGCGCCCCCATGGCGATTATCGAGCTGACCAAAGGCAAGCACATCACTTCTCCGGAAAGCAAACGCGAAGCCACCGAACAGCTGATCAACCAGGCCAAGGCCGCCGCAACCGAAGCGGTTAAAGCCGAACGGGCCGCTAAAAAGGCCGCCGTGGAACCGAAAGCCGCTCCGGCTGAAGAAACCGCCGCGGAATAAGATTATTTGCTTGCAGGCAAGCAGAAGCGCGGGAACCTCAATGTTCCCGCGCTTTTTTATAACCTTGCTTTCCCGCCTTTGTCTTCCCAACTGGCACTCACCTTCCGGAAGATATGAAGCGTGCGCCCGCAAACAACGGCATGTTTATTCGGGCACAGAGCCGGCAGAACCGGAACGGATTGTTTGTTCCGGCTGCCGGTAGCGGACGCCGGCACACGGACCCGCAAAACAGTCAAGGCCGGGCTACTGCCCGGCCTTGACTGTTTTTTTAGCGTTCAGGTTCTTCTATCTCAGCCTTTCCATAACCCTGCGCAGCTCCTGCGCCATCTGGGAAAGATCCTGCACGGCGGCCGACGACTGCAGCATGCCGTCCGTAGTTTCGGCGACTACATGGCTGATCTCTTCAATGGAGCGGTTAATTTCTTCAGAAGTGGCGCTCTGCTCTTCGGCCGCTGTTGCGATTGAAGCCACAACCGAAGAGTTTGCGGCCGCCATATGCACTATTTCCTGCAGGGCGGAACCGGAGTCGTTGGCTAGCTTGGTGGCTTCGCTTATGCTGCCCACGGCGTTGCCCACTTCCGTGATATTCGTGCGCGCCGACTGCTGGATGGAAAGAATATTTTCGCCGACGTCATGGGTGGCCTGCATGGTTTTTTCAGCCAGTTTGCGAACCTCGTCAGCCACAACCGCGAAACCGCGCCCGGCTTCGCCCGCCCTGGCCGCCTCGATCGCGGCGTTCAGCGCAAGCAGGTTCGTCTGGTCGGCAATATCGGAAATGACGTTCATAACGCTTCCGATGCTCTCCGCCTGGCGGCCAAGCTCTTGCATATTGCCGTGCAAATGATCCGCGATGGCGTTAACCTGACTCATGGAGTCCACCACCTTGTTGACAAGCCCGGCCCCCTCGCCGGCCTTGCGTCTGGTATGCTCGCTCTGATCCGAAGCCTGCCCGGCGTTGCGGGCCACTTCCATAACCGTTGAATTCATTTCCGTCATGGCGCTGGCGGTTGTTTCAACGCGCGAGCGCTGCACTTCAGCGCCGCGTGAAATCTGTTCCACCTGCGCGGCCAATTGCTCGGAAGCGGCGGCTACCCGGTCGGAGATGCCGGAAGCTTCCGCCACAGCCTGCAATACAGTGTTCTGGCGTTCTTTCATTTCAGTCAGGTCGGTAAAAATGGAAATATAACCCACGACATTTTTCTGCAAATTTTCCGCCGGAAAAATGGAAACGGCCATGTCGGCGCGCTTCCCGTGGGTTGTGACGCTCAGTTCCTTATTCTGCGCGCTACGCTGCGACATTGCGGCAGCCCCAAGCCCGCTGACTTCCGGGTTGGCGTTGACGAAGGCCGCGCCCAACTGCCCCTGCCCGGACACGTTTTGGAAAAGGACGGAATTTTTATTGTCGCAAGCTATAATCGGTAAAGAGATGGCATCCAGCAAGCTCGTGTAGGCGTCTCCCACGGTATTCACTCCGGTGGCCAGCGAGGCGAAGTCGCCCGGGAAAGCTTTGGCGTCCAGGCGGTCACGCAGGTTTCCGGATGAAATTTTGTCCGCAAGAGCGTTCGCCTGATGTATTATTCCGGCAAGAGTAACGGAAATCTTCTTCACGGCATCGACCATAAGCCCGATTTCGCCTTTTTCCTTGACCCTGATCTGACGGTTGAAGTCGCCCGCCGCAATGGCTCCGGCAAAAGCGCTCAGCTCATGCAGCACCTTGTTCAGGCCGATTATGATGAAAAGCGCCACGATAACTGCGGCGGCCATGCCCGCCCCGCCGGCAACAAGCATGCTGATCTGGGCGGTTTTAGTTTCGCCGAGTATGGTGTTGCCCACTTTGATGGCGGTTGCGTCTATGGCGGTGTTCAAGGCTGTGGTTTCTTCATCCATGCTCTTCATATAGCCTTGCAAGGTTTCCAGATTGGCGTTGACCTTGGCAAAATTTTGCTCCATTACCTTGAAGGCGTCCCAGGACGCGTTCCGGTTTTCCATCACGACGTTGACGAGATTTTTTCCTTCAGAGCTCGTGATGGTCTCTCCTACAAAGTTCAAAGAATTCTGCATGTCGCCGAAGCGCTCATACAGGCGCTTCGCATCTTCAGGGGAGCGGCTCAAGGCGAAACGGCTCATGGTGGAACGCGTTGAAGCCAGTTTTTCCAAGGCTTCAGCTATAGCGAAGCCGCCGTTGACGTTTTCCACCACACGGGACTGGTCAGCCAGGGTGAACAGGCTGCGCCCCAGGGCGATCATCGCCGGCTGAACAGTTTTAGCATATTGCTCGCCTGAACCGAGGACGCCGTTTTCAACCTGGGCGATCAACGGCAACGCTTTATCCAGATGGTCATGCAATTTTTGCAGAACGGCTTTCTGCTCGGCGGGGTGAATCAGCACGTCAAGTTCTCTCAAAATGTTCTGCCCCGTCTCGGCGGCCTTTTTTCCAGCCTCGATAAACTTGGGATCTTTGGAGTCAAGAAACTTATAAATATCCGTCTGCATCAGGTTCACAATGCCGGCGAAATCGCTCAGCCTGGTGTTGATGACGGAAATTTCCTGATAGTTGGCGAAGCCTGTCACGCCGCTGCGCAGGTCAGTATAGCCCAGGAAGGTTAAAATGCCCTGAAACAGCAGCATCAACAAAAAACCCACGGTAATTTTGATTTTTGTCGTCATAAAGCAAACTCGCATAGTCTAGGGTGAACGAAACAGATCGCGCAAAGCCCGTTTAAACCAAAACAATATGATTTTATAGACTGTTGCCCTATCGATTCACATAGAACACTTTAGATTTTTTGTAAATGCAATGCGAAAAATATAGGCTTTCTTAAACCGGAAAAGCTTCATCTTATTGCGGAAGCCCAAGAACAAATTCTTGCCAAGCGGCCCGTAGCCTAGTATCCTTTATGATACGGTTTGGCGCCGTATTCAATGAAAAGCCGCCGGCTATCGCGGCCCGTCTTTTCACCAATCTGGCTATGAAGGAGAAATTGATGGAAATCCATGACTTGCCGCCATACAAGGAAATCGCTCCGCGCCTTGCCGGGCTGCGTGAGGCCCTGGGGCTGGAAATCGCCGATTTCGCTTCCCGGCTCGGCGTAAGCCAGGAAAAGCTCGCCCTGTATGAAAGCGGAACCGTTGAAATTCCCGTCAGCTTCCTGATGGAAGCGGCCCACGCCGGAGGAGTCGACCTGACGGCCATCCTGTCCGGCTCTTCAGCGCACCTCTCGGCGTACAGCCTGGTGCGCAAGGGGCAGGGCCTGGCGGTTCAGCGCCGCAAGGACTACGATTACTGGAACCTGGCCTCGAACTTCTCCGGGCGCTCCATGGAACCTTTTCTGGTGCGCGTTCCGCCGAAAAAAGCCGAAGAGCTTTCCTTCACCTCGCACAGCGGGCAGGAATTCATCTACATGCTGGAAGGCCGCCTGGAGCTGTCTTTGCATGACAAAACGGAAATTCTGGAACCGGGAGACAGCATATATTTCAAGTCGCGCATTCCGCACGCCCTGAGAGGGCTGGACGACAACGACGCGTTATTCCTGGACGTGATTATATAGGCCACGCGAAACTTTTCGCGTGGCCGCAACACCGGGCCGTTCAGGCGGTTCGGGCACGCCGGCAACGTGTCGCGTCCGGATTGTGATTTTCCGAATCCGGACATTTTCCGTCAAGCCAGCCTCGCATGCGCATTCAGGCTGGGAACAATTTGCAGCCACCGGATAAAATTCAATGAAAAAAATAACTCATTCAACCTATGAAGAGCTTTGCGCGAAATGGAAGCTTAAAGTTCCGTCCGACTTTAACGTGGGGTTTGACGTTCTGGCCCGCAAAGCTGAAGAAACGCCGGACGCCTTGTGCATACGCCATATAGACAACGATTTCCGGCTTCGCGACGTCACCTTCAAAGAACTGGACGAAGCCGCCTCGCGCGTGGCCAACGCCCTTAAAACCCTTGGCGTGAAGAAGGGAGACAAGGTCTTTCTGGTGCTTTACCGCCGCCTGGAGTGGTGGCAGGCCGTGCTCGGCCTGAACAAGATCGGCGCTGTGGCCATTCCCGCTCCTTCTCAGCTTACCGCCCATGACATAGAATACCGCCTGAACAGCGCTGAAGTCAGCGCCCTTATAGTGGAAGACAGCTTCAGCGGAAAAATCGACGAAGTTAAAGACATTTGCCCGACGGTCAAACTGAAAATCCAGGTCGGGAAAAATGCGCTGCCCTCCGGCTGGCATGATTATGACGCCGTCACGGCGCAAGCTTCGCCGGCGTTTCCCCGCCCGCGGGGCGATGATCTGGCCTGCGGCAGCGACCCGTTCATGATATTTTTCTCGTCCGGCACCACCGGAATGCCCAAAATGGTGCTGCACGACTGCAATTACCCCTTGGGGCACCTGTTCACCGGCCTTTATTGGCACAACCTATGTTCTGACGACATTCATATGACCATGGCCGACACCGGCTGGGCCAAATCCGTCTGGGGCAAGACTTACGGCCAGTGGATGGCCGGAGCCGCCGTCATGGTGTACGATTACCGCGGCAAGTTCAACCCGGCCGTTTTTTTCAAAACGATATGCGACAACGGCGTAACCTCTTTCTGCGCCCCGCCCACCACCTACCGCTTTCTTCTGCAGGAAGACTTCAGCCAGTTTGACACCTCCGGCCTGCGCCACTGCACCACCGCTGGAGAATTGCTGAATGAAAGCGTCTTTCATGAATGGAAGGCCAAAACCGGGCTGAACATTTATGAAGGTTACGGCCAGACGGAAACCACCCTGCAACTGGCCACCCTGCCCTGCATGACTCCGAAACCGGGTTCTCTGGGCAAGCCGGTTCCCGGCCTGAAGCTGGCCCTTCTGGACGCGGACGGCGTTCCCTGCCCGGCCGGCGAGGAAGGCGAAATATGCCTTTCCATATCCGATGGGCGGCCCATCGGGCTTTACCGCGAATATATGAGCGACCCGGAACGCACGGCCTCCGTAAATTACGACGGGTGGTACCACACGGGCGACAAGGCCTGGATGGACGAAGACGGCTATTACTGGTTCATGGGCCGGGTGGACGACCTGATCAAAAGCTCTGGCTACCGCATCGGGCCCTTTGAGGTTGAAAGCGCCCTGGTTGCGCACGAAGCCGTCATTGAGGCCGCCGTCACCGGCATTCCTGATCCGGTGCGCGGGCAGCTGGTCAAAGCCACCGTGGTTCTCGCCCCCGGTTTCACGCCGGGCGACGAACTGACCAAAACCCTGCAAAACCACGTCAAGGCTTACACCGCGCCTTATAAATATCCGCGCGTCGTGGAATATGTCGATGAACTGCCGAAGACCATAAGCGGAAAGATACGCCGGGCTGAAATTCGCGCCAAAGATATGGCGGCCGGAAACAAAGACTGAACCTGACCTTGCCCGCGGGCGCTCTCCCGCCCGCGGGCAAAAAAATTGCGATGCAGATACGCCTTAAGAAAGCCGCGCGTAGAAAGCGCCACCTCGCTCCGGAACTCGGGCCCCGCCTGCTCTTCTTCAGCGGCGGAACAGCCCTGCGCGGCCTCTCGCACGCCCTTCCGGCCTATACCCACAACTCCGTCCACCTGATCACGACTTTCGATTCCGGCGGCAGTTCGGCAGTGCTGCGCCGCCACTTCAACATGCCGGCGGTGGGTGACCTGCGCTATCGCCTTATGGCCCTGACCGACCTGCAAATTCCCGGCAACCAGGAAATCTACGCCCTTTTCGCGGCCCGCCTGCCGGAAGACGGCAGCGAGCAAACCCTGCGCGACGAATTCAACCGGCTTTGCAGCGGCGCGCACCCCCTGATGAAAAGTTTGCCGGGATCAAGCCGGGGAATTTTCCGCTCGTACATGCAGAAATTCCACGCCCTGATGCCTGACGACTTCGACCTGCGCGGGGCCAGCCTTGGCAATCTGATGCTGGCCGCCGGCTACCTTGACAACTGCCGCAGCCTAAACAAGGCCATGTTTTTTTTCTCGCGCCTGCTTGACGTGCGCGGAACCGTGCGCGGCATCAGCGAAATTCCGGCCCATCTTGCGGTAAAGGACTGCTCTGGAGCGGTAATCATGGGGCAGCACCGTTTCACCGGCAAAAGCCGCTACCCGACCTCCCTGACCGGGCCGATCACGGATATCTGGCTCACCCAGACCATTAACGACCCTGAACCGGCCGAAATCCGCCTCTCGGGGCAAAACGCGGAGCTGGTGCACAGGGCGGACCTGATCTGCTACCCCATAGGCAGCTTCTATTCCAGCGTTGTGGCAAACCTGCTTCCTTCCGGCGTCGGGCAGGCCATCGCCTCCAATCCCTGCCCCAAAATTTTCATGCCCAACTTCAGGCCTGACCCGGAATTGTCCGGAAAAACCCTTGAAGCGCAGATAAAATTCCTGCTGTCTGTCATGAACCGCGATTTTCTTGATCCGCAACCGGCCGGGCGCTTCCTCAGCGCCGTGCTGCTCGACCTTGAACAGGGCGAATACCCTGGCGGGGTGCCTTATGAGCTGCTGGAAGAACTGGGAATTGAAATAATTGACCTTCCCCTGGTGAACCGAAGTTCAGGGCAGACGGAACGCTGCCTTGACCCGGACGCCGCCTGCCTGGGGCTTCTTGAACTCTGCGCTTAGATCATTTTAACTTTAGAAAACGCCCGGATGATTTCAAACGCGCAAGCGCGTGAAAGAACGCCGCCAGGACGGATTTCCGGACGCCGCAAAAGCAAAAAGGGCGGAAGCGTTTGCCTCCACCCTTCTCATATTCTTGCGCAAATCAACATGGCTCCGGAACCGCCCGCTTGCGGGCGACCGCGCGGCAACCGCCCAACCGATCATAATTGTCCGCGATACGGGCGGTTTCAGGAAAGCTTGCTGAAGAAATACGGCCGCTTCTGCTTGCCGCCGGAATTTCCGTAACGGCTCAGAACCGCGTCCATTTCTTTTTCAGCTTTCATCACCTCGCGCAGTTTAAGCCTCAAGGTTTCAGCCTTCAGTTCCAGTTCACGCTGCAGGGTTTGCAGCTCAGCCAATTTTTCCGCGTAAAGCCGTTCATCGCAGCCGGCGCGCTGTTCCCATGCTTTTTCAAGCAGCCCTTCCCTCAGGGTAACGCTTTCTTCCAGGCCTTCCATGCTATCCCCTTCCATGAGAAGCATTTCCCGCTCTGCCAGAGCGATAGCCTGTTCAAGAAGCTCCAATCCGGCGGACATGGCCTCAGGCAGCCCTTGCAATCTGGATGCTGTTGGCTATTTCACCCACTACGGCGTTCCACTCGTTGCAAACCGGAATGAATTCATATTCCATGAGGTCGGCCAGAAGCAGCCAGTCTTCGTTGATCATTACTTCGCTCATTTCTTCAAGGTTGGCGGAAAGTTTTTCCGCCAGGCCCAACATGACGCTGGCCCCGGCAACCGGATAGCTGCTGCGCAGAAGATCCACGGTGCCCATGAAATTGCGTGTTACGTCAAGAACGTCCTGCAGAACCTCAAGCCCTTCGCCCAGGTCGGCCTGACGCAGCAGTGAGGCCACGCGCTTGCCGCCGGAGGTCATAAGGGTGATGACCTTGTAAAGTTCGGTAGTGACGTCGGCGGCCAGTTCTTCCACGGATACGCTGCAAATTTCCAGCTTGTTCACTTCACCGGCGTCAATGTCGCTGGCCTGGTGCGGATAAATTTCCGAAAAGGCTTCGCTGTTGACATACACATCGGTAACAACTCGGTTTTCCAGGGCTTTGTCATGCATGGCCTTAACGAGCATTTCCTCAAGGTTGGCGAAATTGCCCGTTTGCATGTCGGTGGTTTTACCGTCAATAATAATCATTGCATGCTCCTTGTTGGGTTGACATATATTTGACGATTCGGCAGAAACGTCAGGTTGTGCCAGCTTACATGCAATCAACGTGCCAAATATAAAGAAGATAAGAATAAAACCGGGAAAGGTTATTTTTCGGTGGAAAGCCTCAACGCAGTTCGCGCAGCAGCCAGTCCAGCAGGGTATTGTAATTGCGCAGGCAAAGCAGGGTCTCTTCAAGGCTGCCGCTTCTGCTCTGGGTGTTTTCGCGCCAAAGCAGGCTGATAGCCCGCAACTCCGGGCCTGTTTCCCAGGCCAGGGCGGTTTTTTGCCAACCTTGCAAAAATTTCTCCCGCAGCCGTGGCAAAGGGTTTCGCAGCAAAAGCTCGCCCTGCTCCGCCAGAAGCCCGTTCAGGGCGCGCACCGTCCCAAGGCTGGACCTGAGTTTTTCAACACCCGGCAGCGGCCCGCTCAACAGCGGCAGGCCGGGCGGCACGAAATCCAGGCCGGCCTCCAGGTCAAGAAAATGACGTAAAAATACGCGCTGGGCATGCATCCACAGGCCGCGTTCTTCTCGCTCATGCCCGGAAAGGGATTTTAAATCCATAAAACCGTAAGCGTCGTATTCAGCCTGCCAGACCCGCGCTCCTTCATTTTTGACTGAGGCGGCGGCAAAAGAGCCTTCCCGCAGAAAAGCCGCCGCCAGTTTTCCCACCAAGGCCGGGCTTACGGCCGTGCGGCAGCGTAAATCGTGCGGGCAGGCCTGCCCGAAAGGGCAGGGGTGGCAGGGCAGGTCGGCCTCAAGCGAACAGCTGCCGGCCAGGTAGGGTCCGGTGTCCCAAGGCTGGGCCGTGGCGAGAAAAATGGCCAAAACCGGAACTTCAAGCCCGGCGGCCAGATGCATTGTGCCGGTGTCATTGCTTATTAAAAGCGAAGATAAACACAGGGCGGCGGCAAGTTCCGGCTGGCTGGTGCGCCCGATCAAGGAAATATGCGGCCCTTCGGCAAGAGCGGCATAGCGTTCGCCCAGGGCCTTTTCCCCCAGGCTGCCCAACAGCAGGGGCATAAGGCGGAAATCACGCCAGAGCGCGTCGCCCACTTCGGCGAAATGCTCCAGCGGCCAGCGGCGGCGCTCTTCGCTGGCGCCGGTTTGCAGGGCCACAAACCCTTTAAGGGCGAAGCGCTCTTCCGCTCCAAGCTCCCCCTCCAGGCGCAGGCGCAGGCCCGCGATTTCAGCCTCCGCCGGGCGGCGCAGGGCTGAGTCGGCGGCTTTGCCGCCATAGGCTGAAAAAGCGCAAGGGCAGGAGGCCGGGCGGCTGTTTCCAGCCACTGCCCGGAACAGATCGACAATATTGAAAGGGCTTACCCCCCGCGCTGTGGAAGCGGCCTGCAAGAAAACCGCCCAGGGGGAGTTGTCCTGCCTGAAGCCGAAATTGTCCACTCCGAAGCCGTATACCGGCCCTTGGCCGGCGCAGTGGCGGGCCAGCAGGCGGGCGGACAGCGAAGGCGTAAGGTTGCAGATTACGTCCGGCCCGAAAGCTTCCACGGAAGCGCGCCAGGCATACAGGGCGGCCAGGGCTTCCGTCCAGCCCGCGCCGCTTCCGGGGGCCAGCGGCTTTAAAACGGCGCTGCCCGAAAAAGGAAAAACCGCTTTCAGCCCGGAGAGCAGATCAGCGGTTTCAGCAAAATTTTCCAGGCAGGCCAGAGCGACCTCATGCGGCCCGCTCAAAGTAGCCAGGCCGTTCGCGGCTCCGGGCGCGGAAAAGCCCGGAGCCAGCCCGTTCAGGCTGTTTATGGCGGCCTGGCTTTGCAGCAGGTCGCCAAAGCGGGTCAGGTTAAGCAGCAATATCTTCATTATGAAGAACAGCCTAGGGCAAGCGCAGCCTCTGCCCGGTTTTTATATCGTTTCCTCCAAGGCCGTTGACCTTGCGCAGGCTTTCAACGCTTACCTTGTTCTTGCTGGCGAGCGAATAGAGCGTGTCGCCCGGCTGCACGGTTATCACCCTGCCCGAGCCTCCCGCGGCGGATTGTTCAGGGGCGAGGCCCCGTTCCGCCGGTCCCGCCGGTTTCGCGGCGGGCTTGGCCGCAGCTTCCGGCGCCGCGCCTTTTTTCCCAGCATCGGGAATAAGCAGTTTTTGACCGACTTTCAGATCGGAAAAACCCACGGCAAAGCCGTTGGCAGTACGCACGTCGGACGGAGTCAGGCCGTATTGCCGGGCTATGGAGCTGAGCGTATCGCCCTTGCACACGGTATACTTATCCTTGACCGGGTTCAGGCGGGCCGATTGCCGTTCCGGCGTCTTTTGTCCGGGCACCCGCCCTTCAGGCTTGCTCTTGACCACGGTTCTGGCTTCTATCTTGCCTTGAAGCTCAGCCGCATCCTTGGAGCTGGAGGGCACAAGCAGGGCCTGCCCCACGGAAAGTCTGTCGTTTTTAAGGCGGTTGGCCGTTCTGATGGCCGAAGCCGGAATGCCGTAGCGCTTGGCTATGGCCCCAAGGCTGTCGCCCTTGCGCACCTTGTATTCCGTCCAGCCGGCGTAGATTTTTGATTCCGGCGTCTTCAGCCAGGCAACGGCGTTTTCGGACGCCCCCTTGGGAAGATAGGCGCGCGATGAAGCGGAAGGCGGGCTTATCTTACGCCTGAAACCCGGGTTGAGGTCGGAAAATTCGTTCCAGCTCATTCCGGCCTTAGCGGCCAGGCCGCCAAGGCTGGTTCCGGGCGGAACCTCTACAGGCGCCAGGTCAAGCCCGAAATTCGGGTTCGGCTCTTTGAAACCGAGAATTTCAAGGTTGCGCATTATCTTGCAAACCGCCAGAAAACGCGGAACATACTGCTGCGTTTCGTTCTTCAGGCGGGTTTTTTCTTCCGGGATGGTGTCGTTAAGGCGGCAAAGCTCGAAAAAGTCGTTCGCGCCGGTGCATTCTATGGCCTTGCCGATTTTTCCCTCACCCGCGTTGTAAGCGGCTATAGCGAAAAGCCAGTCGCCGAAATCTCCGTGCAGCTTGTTGAGGTAGTCCGCCGCCGCGCCGGTGGCCTGAAACGGATCACGCCGCTCGTCAACCCATGAATCCTGGGCCAAGCCGTATTTTTTCCCGGTAAAAGGCATGAACTGCCACATTCCCACCGCCCCGGCCGGAGAAACCGCGTTCGGGTTGAACCCGCTTTCCACAATGGCCAGGTAGGCCACTTCCTCCGGCACGCCGCGCTCTCTCAGCACCTTCTTGACATAGGGCAAATAGGCTTCGGAGCGGGCCAGGTAGCGCTCAAAGGTTTTACGGTGCTTGTGCACGTAAAATTTGAAATGCAGCTGCACCTGGCGCAGTTCTTCCGTGCTCAGCCCGGCGTCAAGCTCGCCTGTAGACTGCATGGCCTTGCGTTCTTCCGCGCTGAGCGGCAGGCCGTCGTCTTCCGGCAAAACCGGCGGCTCGATTATTTCATCTTCCAGCAAAGGAACTCCTGGGCCCTGGCTTGAAGGGACGGTTTTGCCGCAGGCTGAAAGAAACAGGAGGCCGGGAAGGATAAGCAGGAGAAAAAGATAAGAAAGGCGGTCGGGCGTTAAAGATTCTACAAAGGCGCGTGGAATATTTTTTTGCATTATTTTTCCGTATTTTTTAACCGGCCGGTGGGCACAAGGCGTTTTAGACGTTGCTTAAAAAGCGATTTGTTGCCAAAATCCAATGCACCTTATCTTAACTTCACCCTGTAGGCAACCGGAGAAGACATGCCAGAAAAAGACCCTTTCGCCCGCTCTCCTTTCAAGCAAAAAAGCGAAGGCCGGCAACGCGCCGCCGGTTCCGGAAGAGCGCCGGAAGAACGGCCCGGCCGGGAAACGCCTTCCGCAGGCCGGAGGGAACGGCCCAGGCCCCCCTTTGGCGAAAGCCGGGCGGAACAAGCGCGCGCCCGGCAAAAATATGACGGCCAAAAACGCGGCGGAGGGGAAGGGGCTGAACCGGAACGCTCCGGGCAACGGCGGGAAGAGTCAGGCCAGGAAGAAGACGGCGTGCTTTTGCATGGGGTTAACCCGGTGCTGGAAATTTTGCGCTCCGACCCTTCCAGGGTGGATTCCGTCTTTATACGCAAAGGACGCCGAGACAAACGCAGCGAAGAAATCCTCGACCTCTGCCGCGCGGCCGAGGTGCGTTTTTCCCTGGTAGACAACAGCCTGCTGGAAAAACTGGCGGGCAGGCACGCCTCGGGCAGCAGCCAGGGCGTGCTGGCCAGGCTTTATCCGGCCGGTTTTATGGAATTCGGCGCGCTGCTGGATGGAGTTATGGACAACCCCATGCCCCTCATCCTGGCGCTTGACCAGGTGCAAGACCCCGGCAACGCCGGAACTCTGGCCCGCACCCTTTACGCCCTGGGCGGGGCCGGCCTGGTCGTTCCCAGGCATAACGGAGTTTACCTCGGAGGAGCGGCGGTCAAGGCTTCGGCCGGCGCCTTGGCCAGGCTTCCGGTGGCCAAGGCGGCAAATCTTTCCCAGGCCCTTGACGAGGCGGAAGAACGCGGCTTTACTGTTTACGGGGCCGCCATGCAAACCGAGGGTACGGAAAGCGTGTTTGATTTCACGCCGCGCCTGCCGGCCGTGCTGGCGCTGGGCGGAGAGGAAGGCGGCCTGCGTCCGGGCATAGCCAAACGCTGCGCCAAACTGCTTCATATACCCATGTTGCGCGAGTTTGATTCGCTGAACGTGGCCCAGGCCGGGGCCATTATTTTGGGAGAATTCGCGCGGAATTTGAAAAAGAACGGCTGATCAGGCCGGGCCGCCTGGCATGATTACGCCGTTTTCCAACAAAACTTCAACCAGATCGGAAAGCGGCAGCCCGACCACGTTAGACCACGAGCCTTCGATGCGGCTGACCAGGAAAGCTCCGGCGCCCTGCACGGCGTAAGCTCCCGCCTTGTCCATCGGTTCTTCGCTCTGGGCGTAGGCATACAGGGCCTCTTCAGGGCAAGCCCACATGCTTACCAGGCTTTTTCCGGAAAAAAGCCTTTCCGCCCGTCCTGAAGATTCCGGCAAAAGCAGGCAGCAACCGGTAAAAACAGTATGGGTGGCTCCGGCAAGGTGTTTCAGCATGGCGAAGGCTTCGGCATGGTCTTTGGGCTTTCCCATAATATCGCCCTCAAGCGCGACTACGGTGTCGGCCGCCAAGACCGCGCAGTTTTCCAGCCCCTCCCGCGCGGCCACAGCCCGGCCTTTGGCCTGGGCCATACGCGTGGCGTAAGCGCCGGGGTTTTCGCCCGGCCAGGGGGCCGGTTCGGGCGTATCGCCCACGACGATGCGGAAAGGCAGGCCCAAAGAACCCAAAAGTTCCTTGCGGCGGGGCGAGGCCGAAGCCAGAACCAACGGATTGACGGAAGTGAACATGCTCATGCCGCTTCATTCTACCTTGCAGTGAAAGTTGATGCCGGCGCGGTTCCGCGCCCGGTCCGCCAAACCCGTCCGGGCAGGAACGTTCCTGGCAAAGGACGCAAAACTGCTTAACCGCATCCAGCGGAAATTTCAAGGGCGGCAGGCAATGAAAACCCGCCCGGTTTGATCAAGACCAGCTGCAACACTGGAGAAAACTTGCAATTACTCGGCCCGGCGGCGGAAATCTGCGCCTTTTACCTCCCGCTTCTTCTAAGCGCCAGCTTGGCGGCCTTTCTGCTTTGCGCCAAACGGACGGCGCGCCTGTTCATTTTCTCCGGGCTTTGCGTGACGCCGGGCGTTATCGCTTACGGAATATTCCAGTGGAAGCGGATCGGGGCCGTTAACTTTCCGGAAACTTTCCCTCTCTGGCTGCTGGGGCTGCCGCTCTTCTTCTTTCTGGCCCGCCGCAAGGTCAGGGGCAAAAGCTGGCAGGGAATTTTCTGGCTACGCGCGCCTTTCAGAACCCTATGGCTGGTTCTGGCCGCTCTGGCCCTGGGCGGAATAGCCCTTCGCGCTTTCACGCTTCCGGCTCCCAACCAGCCCGCCATGCTCGGCCTTCCGGCGGCCATGGTCCTGCTGGCGTTAGCCGCAGCCCGGATAATACGGCCCGCTTCCGGGCAGGCCGGAAGCGACCGGCCCAACGCGGGCGAAATGTTCCTTGCGGCTTTCGCTTTGCTTGAAACCCTGGTTTACGCCAGCCTGGGCGAGCTGCCGGCCGGACCATCAAGTTTGCTGCCGGCCACGCCTGGCCGTTTTCCGCCGGAGGCGCTGTGGGCGCTGGCCGGCCTGATAATTACGGCTGCCCTGGGCTTGCTCTTTAAGGCCCGCCCTGGCAAGCGGGAACAAATAGGCCATGGCGTATCGTCCTTCGCCCTGTCCTATGGAATTTATCTTCCCGTTTATCGGGCCGGAGCGGCCGTTTTTTTTGTTTTTTTACAACAAAACTCAGTAACATCAGAATATTATATATTGCTAAACACCACGCTGCGCTCGCTCTGGCTTGCCCCCGCCCTCGTTCTTCCCCTGATGTTGGTTTTTTACCGGCGGTTCAAAAAAAATACTTAATTAAATTGCGATATTAAAAAAAATTTAAGATTCCAGCCATTTTCTTTCGTCAAATAAATACATAAAAATCAAAATATTACACCAAGAGCTCTCGGTTTATAGCCTGTGGATTTTGAAGCCGTATTTGGCTATAGTCACTCCCGGCGATATTCACAATTTTATATACTTCTTTATAACACCCCCAAGGTCAAGCAGCATGAAAACTCAGGAAAAAGATTCCAAACATTCAAACATTCCCGGCGTTAAGCCGGCCCTGCCGAAGCCCAAAGACCTTCCGGCCGTGGAACTTAACCAGAACGCCAAAACCGTTTTGACCAAACGGTACTTCATAAAAGGTCCGGAAGGCGAAGTGCTGGAAAACGGAACCGCCATGTTCTGGCGCGTGGCCTCGGCCATCGCCTCCGAAGAAGGCAAGTACGGCAAATCTCCCTACAAGCCGGAAGGCCTGGCCCTTGAATTTTACAATCTTATGACGAGCTGGAAATTCTTGCCCAACTCTCCCACCCTGATGAACGCCGGGGCCGGGCTGGGCCAGCTTTCCGCCTGCTTCGTTCTGCCTGTCGGCGACTCGATCGAAGAAATTTTCGATGCGGTCAAGCACGCCGCCATGATACACAAATCCGGCGGCGGAACCGGCTTTTCCTTCTCTCGCCTGCGCCCGAAAGACAGCCGCGTCGGCTCCACCGGCGGCGTGGCCTCAGGCCCCCTTTCCTTCCTGCGCATTTTCAACACAGCTACCGAACAGATCAAGCAAGGCGGCACCAGGCGCGGGGCCAACATGGGCATATTGCAGATCGACCACCCCGACATAATGGAATTTATCCGCGCCAAAGAGCGGGAAGGCGAATTCAACAACTTCAACCTTTCCGTGGCCCTTACGGAAAACTTCATGAAGGCCGTTGAAAAAGACGAGGAATACCCGCTTGTTTCACCGGGCGCTTCTGAAGCCGTCTCCACCCTCAAGGCCCGCGAAGTTTTTGAAATACTCGTGCAGAAAGCCTGGGAAAGCGGAGACCCAGGCATAGTCTTCATTGACCGCATCAACCGCGACAACCCCACGCCCAAGCAGGGCATGATGGAATCGACCAACCCCTGCGGCGAGCAGCCCCTGCTGCCTTATGAAGCCTGCAACCTCGGGTCGATCAACCTGGCCCTGTTCTACCGGGAAAACCCGGCCGGAAAGGGCGCGGAAGAAGACCGCATAGACTGGGAAGACCTGAAGCGCTGCATCCACCTCGCCGTGCGTTTTCTCGACAACGTCATAGACGCCTCCGTCTTCCCGCTCGAACAGATCAGCCAGAAAGTGCGCACCAACCGCAAAATCGGGCTGGGCGTCATGGGCTGGGCCGACCTGCTCTTCCGCCTCGGCGTGCCTTACGACAGCCAGGAGGCCATCAATCTGGCGGAAAAGATCATGCAGTTCATACGCGACGAGGGCCGGGTGGCCTCCGGCCAGCTGGCGCGCGAACGCGGCCACTTCCCGGCCTATCAAGACTCCGTTTACGCCGAACGCGACCTTGGCCCCTACCGCAACGCCACCGTAACCACCATAGCCCCCACCGGCACGCTTTCCATCATTGCCGGCTGCTCTTCGGGCATAGAGCCGCTTTTCGCCCTTAGCTTCGCCCGCAACGTTATGGACGGCGAAAGGCTGGTCGAGGTCAACCCGTATTTCGAGGCCGCCCTGCGCGAAGCTGACAGCTACAGCCCCAAACTCATGGAAAAAGTGGCGGAAAAAGGCAGCATAGCCAAGTTTGACGTTTTGCCGGAAGACATACGCCGCGTTTTCGTCACGGCCATGGACATAGACCCGCTCTGGCACCTGAAGATGCAGGCGGCCTTCCAGAACTTCACCGACAACGCCGTCTCCAAAACGGTCAACCTTCCAAACTCCGCCACGGTTGACGAAATCCGCCGTATTTACTGGATGGCCTATGAAATGGGCTGCAAGGGCGTCACCGTCTACCGCGACGGCTGCAAGAGCGTGCAGGTGCTTTACACCGGCACGGGCGGCCCGGAAGGCGACATGGCGAAAGATCAGGGCAAAGACCGCACCGTGCGCGAACGCCCCGACCTGGTTTACGGCTTCACGCAAAAAGTGCGCACCGGGCACGGCACCATGTACGTCACCATCAACGAGGTTAGCGGAAAGCCCTTTGAACTCTTCGCAACCATAGGCAAATCCGGACGTTCCACCACCGCCAAGGCCGAAGCCATAGGCCGCCTTGTTTCACTGGCCTTGCGCTCCGGCATCAGCGTTGAGGATATCGTGCAGCAAATCAAGGGCATCGGCGGCGACATGCCGGTCTTCCAAAGCGGCAAACACGGGCAGATCCAGTCCATACCAGACGCTATCGGCTGGGTGCTGGAAAACCGCTACCTTAAATCGAAGGTCTCCGTGCATGACGCCACCGGGCTTGGAACGCTGCGCTGCCAGGAATGCGACGAACCCCTGATTTTCCAGGAAGGTTGCTACATTTGCCCGAACTGCGCCTTTACCAAATGCGGCTGAGCAAACCCTCACGCGCTTTGCGAGGAAACCGAATATGAACCACGAACAAGCCATGGAGCTTTTGCGGGCGCAGAACCCGGAACCGTTTCTGGTGCAGCACGCGCTGTTTACCGAAGCCATCATGCGCGCCCTGGCCCCGCGTTTTCAGGCGGATCCTGACTTATGGGGCTTTACCGGGCTTTTGCATGACGTTGACTACCCCCTGACCAAAGACAACCCGGCGGAGCACGGCCTTAAAGCCGCCGGAATGGTTGGAGACCTGCCGCCGGAGGGCGTGGCCGCCATTGCCGCGCACAATAGTGAATGCACCGGCAAGCTGCCGTCTTGTGAGCTTGACCACGCCCTGCGTTGCGCGGAAAGCGTAACCGGCCTGATCAGCGCCGCCGCTCTGGTGCGGCCGGACGGCATCAAGGGAATGCAGCCAGGCAGCCTGAAAAAGAAAATGAAAGACAAGTCTTTCGCCGCCAACGCCAACCGCGAGCGTATAAAGGAATGCGCCGGCATCGGCCTGGAGCTTGACGAGTTCCTCGCCATTGCCATCTCCGCCGGAGAGAAAGTTCTCTAGCTCTTTAACCGCGCTGAAAGCCGACGCGGCGCAACGCCTTGCTCTTAATTATGATGGCCTGAGCCGGAAAAACGGTTCAGGCCGTCACTTTTACGCCATCCCCTCCCTCAAAGACATGCCGCGCTGCCCGTTTGCGGGCCTACGCTGACGCGGCCGCAGGGTATACTTTTTCAAAGTTAAAATGCCCAAAACAACCTTTTTTATGAAGTGAGCGCGGCCTTGCGGTAAGCGGCCGGAGAAAAAAGGACGCTTGACGCAGTATTCCGACAAAAGATTTATTAGATACAGTTCCCGAACTTGCCAAGCCCGGCCAGCGGGTTTAAGTTGCTCTGGCGGGCGCGCCCTTGCGGCGCGGAAACCCGCAATAAAATAAACGGAGCGCGATATGAAAAAAATACAGGTCGCTGTTTTTATGGGCAGCCTTTCAGACGAACCGATGGTGCGCCCCTGCATCGAACAGCTTGACAAGCTCGGAATAAGCCGCGTTTTCACAGTCAGTTCGGCCCACCGCACGCCGGAACGCACGGAAAAGCTGGTTAAGGAATTTGAAGAAGCCGGTTGCCAGGTCTACATTTGCGCTGCCGGAATGGCCGCCCACCTTGCCGGTGCGGTTGCCGCGCGCACGTCCAAACCGGTTATCGGCATTCCGGTGGTCGCCTCGTCCCTGGGCGGAATGGACGCCCTGCTCTCCACCGTTATGATGCCTCCGGGCTTTCCGGTAGCCACAGTCGCGCTGGACAAGGCCGGGGCGAAAAACGCGGCATGGCTGGCCGCCCAGATACTGGCCCTGCAAGACCCCGAACTGGCGAAGCGCATCACCTCCGCCCGCGAAGCCATGCAGGCTGAAGTGGAAAAAGCCGCCGAGCAGCTTAAATAGCCATGCGCCATTCCCCGCTGACGTTAATCGCCGCCCCCCTGCGCCTTGGGCTGGCCGCCTTTGCTGTCATGCTCGGCGGCTGCTGCCCCCCGCCGGACATGGTCTCCCTGCCGATGCTGGCGGTTGAAGGCCCGCCGCTTTTTGTCGTGGGCAGGCTGGACGGCGCGGATTATGCCGGGCGCATGGCGCGCTCCGCCATGATGGGCTTCGGAGAAATCAGCCTTGAACGCCCGGAGAGTAACGGGGAACAGGAAAATGCCGTGATCTGCCGTGGGAAATTCACCACGCCGGTTACCCGGCAAGGGCGGCTGCATGCGTTGCTGCGCTGTTCTGACGGGCGCTACCTGGCCGTCAGCCTGCGCAATATCGGGCCGGACCAAGGCTTCGGCCTGGGCCGCATGCTGACCGGGGCAGACCTGGATAAAGAAAATTTTCCGCCCGATGAGCCGATTATGCCGCTTTTTTATCACTCAAGCCTGGAGGAAGCCGCGCGGCGTTTTGTACAGGTTGAAAAAGAGCTTAACGACGCCCATGCGGGAAAATTGAAATAGAAACCGTGAAACACGGTTCCGCCCTGGAGGCGATATGATATTTTTTGGAAGCGACAATAATTCCGGCGCGCATCCGCGCATTCTTGAAGCCCTTGAGCGGGCGAACTCCTCTTCGTTCAGTTCTTACGGCGAAGACCCTTTTACCGAAGAGGCGGAAAAGGAATTCAAAAAAATCTTCGGCCCCGAAGCCGGAATTTTCCCGGTATTTCTGGGCACGGGCGCGAACGTGGTCGGGCTTAAGGCTATGACCGCGCCTTACGAAGCCATTATTTGCGCGGAAAGCGCCCACATTAACACGGATGAATGCGGAGCGCCGGAATCCGCCATAGGCTGCAAGCTCTACACCCTGCCGCACGAGCACGGAAAGATCACTCCGGAACAATGCCTGCCGCTGCTGGAGCGCCGCTCCGCCGTAACTCACTCTTACCCCATAACCTTGTCCATAACCCAGTCCACCGAGTTCGGAACCCTTTACACCCTTGAGGAACTTAAAGCCTTTGGCGAATTCTGCAAACGCCACGAGCTGTTCCTGCATATGGACGGAGCGCGCATCTGCAACGCGGCCGCGGCCATGGGGCTTTCACCGGCGGCCCTGAGCACGGAACTCGGGGTGGACATGCTCTCTTTCGGCGGCACGAAAAACGGCCTGCTGTTCGGCGAAGCCGTTATTACCCTGAACCCGCGCTTCAAGCGCGCGCTGCCCTACCTGCGCAAGCAAAGCTGCCAGCTTATGTCTAAAATGCGCTTTATTTCCGCCCAGTTTGTGGAATATCTCAAAGACGGGCTGTGGAGGGAAAACGCGCTTCACGCCAATGAAATGGCCGCCTTGCTGCGCGCGGAGCTGGAAAATCTGCCCGGGCTTACGCTTACCCGCCCCACCCAGGTCAATGCGGTTTTCGCCCGGCTGCCGCGCAAAGCAATCGGTGAGCTGCACAAAAATTTCTATTTCTATATCTGGGATGAAAACGACGCGCCCGGCGGCCCGAAAGACTGGCCGGAGGTACGCTGGATGACCTCTTTCAACACAAGTGAGGATGACGTGGCCCGTTTTGCCGGGGCGATAAAAAAACTGGCCCGTTAGAGCATTTTTACTTTTAAAATGCCTTGACGATGCACAGGCGGAGTCCGCAAGCTAACAGCGCGGCGAGCCTTAGAGTTTTTTCGCTTTGAGATGCTTGCCTGACGGCTGGCAAAGCCCGCCTGCAACCATCTTCCGGCATGGATTTGAAGACAAATCCATGCGGAGCAGTCCAACTGTTTCAAAGTTGAACCACTCTAAAAATGATGAAGGCCCCGGAAACTCGTTTCCGGGGCCTTCGCGTATTCGGCGCGCCGGGGTCGCCCCCGGCGCGGTCAAGGTTTATGATCAGCCGCCGACGTTGATCAGAATCTGCTGGAGCAGGGCGGCCTGGGCGCCTTCATCTCCGTTGAAGGCGTCCGCGGAGCTGAACGCCTGGTTGGACAGATGCAGTTCAACAGTCTGGGAAACGTTGCCGTGGTTAACGGTCAGCTCAAGGGTGTCGCCGGCGGTGGCCGTCAACTGCAAAGCTCCGCCGTTAAGCAGGGTGTTTATGGTTGTAGCGTCAGGCTGGTCGCTGCCGAAGAGGTCGGCGAAGCTCAGCTTGTCTTCCTTGGTGTTGAAGTCCATGATCACGTCTCTGCCGCCGTTGTCAAGGTCGCCCTTGGCCCAGGCGAAGGTATCGCTTCCAGCCCCGCCGAACATGGTGTCGTTGCCATGTCCGCCGTAGATCAGGTCGTTGCCGGTACCGCCGAAGATGAGGTCATTGCCGGAGTCGCCGAAGATAAGGTCGTCGCCGTGCTGGCCGAAGATGATGTCATCGCCGGTGCCGCCGTGGATGGTGTCATTGCCGCCACGGGTAGCTTCGCTTCCGCCGAACTGCGCCAGGGCTTCCTGGTCATGATCGGCCAGATATTCCATATAGTCGCGTATGCCGGAGTCCGTACCGTTAAAGGTATGCCCGCCGTCATTGCCGCGCCCGGCATCAAGCCAGACCCTCAACGCGTCTATTCCGAGGCCGTCATGGGCTCCAGCCGCGCCTTCCGCGGAATCAAAGGTAACGTCCGACGCTACGCCGTTATACAGAACCTTTACGGTCAGGCCGGTAAGGTCAAGGTGATTGGTGTTGATGACGTCGCCGAAGATAATGTCGTCGCCGGCGTTTCCGTCAATCACGTCGTTTCCTGCGCCCGCCAGAGCGGCGTCAGACAACATGGATCCGGCGTTCAAAGCCGCGAGCAGCTCAGAGGCGCTCTTGATGGACTGCGCCCCGCCGGTGTTGTCGAACTTGTTCAAAAACGCCTGAGCGGCACTGCTCAAGTTTATGCCTATGGCGTTAACGGCTATGTTTTCATCTCCGCCCATGGCGGCTATCAGTCTTGTATAGGCGTCCACAGCCTGAGACTTATCTGTGGCCGTAATGAGAGTATTGCCGTAATTGCTCCAGTTTGTGCCGTTGTAAGTCTGTATGGACCCGGTGCTGGTAATGCGCACGGTCGCCGAATTGGCCGCGTCAGACCCGGTCAGGATTTGGCCTTTCGAGTCATAATAAACCAGGTCTCCGACAACATAATCGCCCGGAATCTTGTAGGTCACGTTGTTTATGACCGCGCTGTCGCGGTAGTAGTAGTTCGGCTCGCCGTCAGTAACGAAGTTCAGCACATTTATATTGCCGTTGTCCTTGCATGTGGAGAACCATTTCTGAGCCATGTCAAGGCCGGCTTCATAGTTCGTGTTGCCGCCGCCCTTCATGGCAAAGGTTTTGGCGATTGCATCGCCGGAATACCAGGTTTGCTCTCCGGCGTTGGTCCACGTTCCGGTGGCGCCGGATTTGTATTGCAACTGGCCGTTGACAAGCTGGAAACTATAGCTCTTGCTGTCATCGAATATGGTTCCGCTATCGTCCAGTCCCACCATAATCTTTGTCGCACCTATGGTGACTGCGGCAAAAGAGTTTTTGGAAGCGGTGTTGCTGCTGGTAATATCCGAAAGGTTCAGGTCCGAATCGGAAAATCCCGGTCTAACATTGCTATCAAAGCCGATCAGCGTGAAGTTGACCTTCCCTTCATACGAGCTGTACTGCTGAATCAATCCGGCAAGGGCCAGCTTGGCGGACGCCAAATTACTGTCCAAGGAGGTGCCCATGCTGCCGGAAACGTCAAACACCACGGCTACGTTGTAATCGGGGTATACGGTAGTGTTGGTGTAGCCAATGCCGCCGGGGTCGCCCACGACGACGTCGTTGCCGAGGCCGCCGCCGCCGCTCATGCCGCCGTCAAGTGAACCGCTCAGGGTGTCATTGACGGAGGAGCCAAGGCGGAACACGCTGTCTATCAGGTCGATTTTAAGCTCGGCCGTGCTGGTGCCGCCGGGGCCTTCTATGGTGTAGGTGAAGGTGTCGGTCAGCTTGGCTGACGTGCTGTTCGAGTTGAACAGTTCATTCACCGCCGGGTTGTCGGCCGGGTCGTCATATTTGTATTCATAGGTGCCGTCAGACTTCACATACAAGGTGCCGTAGTCGCCCTTGATCGCCTGAACTTCGCCCAGGTCAACAGTTTCAGTGGCGTTGGTGTTTTTGCCGTCGTTATATGAGTCCACATGCTTGATGCCGGTCAGGCGTTCGCCGCCTTCGTCACCGAAGCTGCCCTGCGGGGCCTTCGCGCTTTCCTGGTCGTTGTGGAAAAGAGCGCCGCTGATGCTGGCGTCGCCCTGCGCGATATAGTTGGAATCGCCATTCGCCACCGGAGGCACGCTGTTGTCGCCGGCATGCAGGTGCAACTGGGCCATGGCGGTGTCGCCGTCATTGTCCTTGAGCTCATAGTCGAAGCAGGCGTCGTTGTAAGTGGTTACCTTGTAACCGGCTTCCACGCTGCCGATGCGGAAATCGGAGTCGCCAGCCGCGTAAATCAGCACGCGGGAGAAAGAGCCGCCGTCAGGAAGCTGCACGGTAACGGTGCTGCCGTCCTTGCTGAGGAAGTAACCGCTGCCTACTACATTGCCCTTGTTGTCATACGCGATCCAGTTTGCTCTTTCCCCACCTTCCGCAACGCCCTTGTCGTTCGTTCCGAAGTAAGACAGGTTGAGGCGCATGGCCGTGTATTCAAGGTTGTCGTTGGCGATGAGAACGCCTTCCACGCGTCCGGTTCCGGCGGCCTTGTCAGCCTCGCCGATCTGCATTTTTTCATTGCCGGCGGGGCCGCCCTTGATGCCTATGGGGCCTTGGTTGCCTTCGATATCAAAGCCGTCAGCCCAGTTCTGAATGTCGCTGCCGTTCCGCAAAAGAGTGACAGCCTGAAAATTGAAGCCCTTGTTGTCAAAGTTGGAAGCAGAGTTGTTGTGGTCCGGAGTGTTCAGGGAATCGCCGTAAATCGGAACGAATTTGGTTTCCGAAGCCGGGTTGAAGGTATAGGTGCCGTCTTCATAGATGGTCAGCCCGCCCACTGTGGCAGACTTGCCGTGCGGGTCGCCGGAACTGCCGTTAGTAAGGTATACCCATTCTCCGTCTTCACCGCCATGGCTGGCGTCGGAATCGTCATGCACGCGCACGCGCCACACGCCCGCGCCGTCAGCGCCTTCCATATCCTTGCTGTCTGTCTTGCCGGGGTCGTTATTCGCGGCGGCCTTGCCATACGGGCTGTCGTGCCCGTCAGTGTCCCAGCGGCCGTCAATAACGTTGCCGTAAACCGTGGTGCCAGGGGTGTAGTCCACCCAGTCTGAATTCGCCTGCGGGGCGTCGTCAAGAATGGTGATGCCCACGTGGCCGGTGGCGCTGCTGCCGTTGATATCGGTAACCTTCACGTCAAAGCCGTTGTTGACCAGAGACTTGTCATGGGTGGGCTGGTCGTGATGCAGCCTTTCATCCAGCTTGAAGGTGTAGATCAGCTCATATTTATTGGTGGCGGGGTCGATAAGGTTAAGCTTGAAATCGCTCAGCGTGCCGTTGGGCACGTCGAGGGTCAGGCCGGTCAGATTCATGCCGGGCGTAATGTTCAAAGTCAGGCCGTTTTCGCCGGTCAGCACAATGCTGGCCAAGCCGTCGCCGGCGTCAACCACGAAGCGGCCCGTATCGGTGGCCCCTTCAGCTTTTGCCTGCGTGCCCTTGTCCTTCATGTGGGCTTCGTCAACCAGAAGCGCGTCGCTGCCGCCGACGACGAGCTTGCCGGGAATGATCGGGTCAGCCGGGTCGTTCGGGTTGTTGGGATCATTGGGCGTGGTCGGATCTTTGGGATCTTCGGGAACGAACACCTTCGTGCCACTGTCAGAGCCGGTAAGCTGCAGGGTGGCCCAATCCGAGTCATTATCCGCGTCAACGATCTTGTACTGGACGGCGGCGAGAACTTTGTCGGCGTAACCCTCGGTGTTTTCAGCCAGGGTGTTGGCCTTGAATTCGAACTCGCCGTTC
>JAVBMT010000008.1:0-41210 GCA_031552195.1 Desulfovibrionaceae bacterium | reverse complement strand
CATGCCCATAGGCTTTGCCGGCGGCCTGTATGACCGCGACACCGGCCTTGTAAGGTTCGGTTATAGGGATTATGATCCGAAAACGGGCCGCTTCACCGCGCCGGACCCGGCCAAAGACCTGCGCGGCGACGGCGATTTGTACGACTATTGCGTTGACGATCCGGTAAGCCGGGTTGACCCGGCAGGATTGGCAGCGTTACCGGCCTTGCCGGGGTTTCTTGCGGTCATGGGCGGCGCCGGGGCGGTTGGCGTAGGTGTGCCATATGGCATTTCCGCCGTAATTGGCCCTGAAGGGAAGGCCAAAATGGACAAGGTCGCCCCGGTAGCGGCAAAAACCATTGCGGCTGGCGCTACGCCCGGCGCGGCGATAGGACTGGAACTTATCCAACGGGCGAAAAATAAAAATTGAGGAAAGCGCTTTTGGCTATACCATACGTTGTATGCGCGATTGTTGGCTGTGTAATATTGGGGGGTATGATTTTTTTTTTCAAGACAGAAGGCCCTTGATTGTTACAGTCGGTATGGCCCTGCTGCTTATGCTTTATGCTGGCATCTCTATCTACGGCAATTCGGGAGAATTTAAAGGCGTTACATTCACTGCTCAATCCGCATGGGCTATACTTGTCGTTGCCTCTGTTATGCTTATGCTTTCCTGTTTCGCATTATGGAAAAAGCGCAAAAACCCGCCTCCTCCTCCGGACCCGGACGAAGAAGCGGCAAAAGCCAAAGCGGAACTTGACGCCATGTATTTCCGTGAACACGGAAAATATCCGGAAGAGGCCGACGAAGGCAAAGAGGAGAAAAACGGCATGGGACAGGTTCAAACGGTAAATAAAAATCAATTTATGAAAGGTAGCATGAAAAAATTTTAGCAATATCATGGCGCTGATCATGCCATTGGTTAGCGTCAGGCATCCAGTCCTCCGACATTTTCTCCACCAGAAGGGCATCTTCACGGTCATACCGCGACGTATCGCGATGAAATGCTGGCTTCAGAAAATAAAAAGAGGCTTGCGGGCATCTTCCGCAAGCCTCTTTTTATTTTCTGAAGCCTTATTTATTTTTTTACTGCAAGGTCGTTCACCACTTGCCGCACTCCGTCAACATTCTGAGTAATAATGCCGGCCTGGCGCTTGCTTGATTCGTTGTCGACCTCGCCGGTAAGGCGGGTCACACCGTTTTCGGTTTCGACGCTTACGTTCATTACAAAAGAAGCGTTCGCGCTGCCCAGGGCGGTTTTGACCCTGGCTGTAACAGCCGCGTCGCTTGCGTAGTCACCCGCGGTTTGGGAGGTTTTCCCGCTTATGATCAGGTCTGATTCCACCGAGCGCACACCCTCGACAGACCAGACCAGGTTCAGAACTTTTCCCAGCTCTTCGGCGTTGCGCACGCTTCCGCCCAGGTACACCATTCCGTTTCTGGTGGTCACGGAAATATCCGTGCTGTTTATGCCCTTTTCTTCAAAAAGCGCCTTTTTCACGGCGGCGGTAATCGCCACGTCATCAAAAAAACTGTTCTCTTTCGGTTTGCCGTCACCAGTGACGATGAGGTTCGAGCTTACGGATTTAACGCCTTCCACAGAATGGACAAGGCCAAGCGCCTTATATTTCTGCTCTTTCGTCTCCACCTTGCCGTTAAGTGTTACATGCCCGCCGGTGGTGGCAACGGAAATATCCCCGCTGTCTATTCCTTTTTCCCGCAATAAAACAGCTTTGATTTCAGCTGTTATCGCGCTGTCGTCAAGATAGGCGCCCGTCTTGCCGGCGGCCCGGCTGGCCGCGGCTCCGGCTTTATCAACCGCGCTGCCCACAGCGGATCCGGCGTCTTCAACCGCTCCCGATACGGCGTCTCCGATCTGGCCCAGAGTGCTGGAGGCCGCCTGAAGCGGAAAGGCGCACAATAATGAGGCCGCAATAAGAAAGAGGGAACAAACTGTTTTTTTCATATTCTTTTCCTTTATTAATAATGCCTTTTTTATCTATAATGCTGCGAAAACAGAATTTCTTATTTAATATATCCAGACCGGCCGCAAAGGTCAACCGCACATTGCTCCGGCATTCATCTGATGGCGTGGGGGGGGCGGGTTAAAAAATTTTCAGGGCTTCAGAAAAGGAACATTCCGGAAAAATTTTCATTGCTTTTCAAACCGGATCCGCTCGGAAAATTATATACCTCCGTCGCTTTTTTATCAGAAAAGTCTATACATTTTCTCCATAAAACATTAAAAGATTTCAATCATATTGATGTGCTTAAACGGGCGCCGGCGAGTTACTGCCGGCCATATTTCGGCATGAACCAACAAAACTAATTTATATGAGGTTGATATTGTGAGTAAAAAATTTATTGCGGAATTTATCGGAACCGCCGTTCTGGTTTTTGTAGGCTGCGGAAGCGCCGTGTTTCTGGGTTGCGAGCCGAACGGCGGGCACTTTGCCGTAGCCATGGCTTTCGGCCTCTCCATTGTGGCCATGGCCTACGTCATCGGCAATGTATCCGGCTGCCACATTAACCCGGCCGTTTCCCTGGCCATGCTGCTCAACCGTAAAATGAGCACGATTGAATTCGCCGTTTACCTGGCGGCCCAGTTTGCCGGAGCGCTGGCCGGAGCGGCCCTGCTGAAATATCTTTCCGTCACCAAAGGAGTTGACCTCACAGGCGGCCTCGGCTCCAACGGCTTCGGAAACCTTGGCGTTCCCGGCGCGTTCGCGGTGGAAACCGTTCTGACCTTCATCTTCATCTTTACTATTCTCGGCGTTACATCAGACAGCGGCAAGGCCAGCGTTGCCGGAATAGTCATAGGCCTTACCCTGGCCTTTGTGCATATTATCGGCATTCCGCTTACCGGAACCTCCGTCAACCCGGCCCGCAGCTTCGGCCCGGCCCTTCTGGCCGGCGGCGTTCCCATGCAGCAGCTCTGGCTCTTCCTGGTCGCCCCTCTGGCCGGTTCCGTTCTTGCGTTCGCCGCATTCAAGCTCACCAAGAATAACGGCTGAATCCGCTTCCGGCCATAAAGCGCACAAACGGCGGGCCGCTGAAAAACGCGCCCGCCGTTTGTGCGTGCAGAGCCAAAAAACATCTTCAATTTACTAAATATTTTTCAAGCCCGGGAACAAGTTTCACCAGGGGGCCCGCATCAGGCCGCACCCATTCCAGCGTTTCCTGCCCCTTGAACCAGGTAAGCTGGCGTTTGGCGTAAGCCCGTGTGTGGTTCAGCCACAGTTCGCGGCATTCGTCCAGGCTTATTTCCCCGGCCAGGTATTGATAAAGTTCGGCGCAGCCTATGCCCGACCAGCCCGGCGCTTTGGCGTCCCCGCACAGTTCGCGCGCGACGGAAGCTTCCTCCAGCGCGCCCCGAGCCAGCATTTTATCTATGCGCGCGCCCAGCAGCGGCGTCAACTCCTCAAGCGGCAGGCCAACGCCTATCTTCAAAACGTCATACGGGCAGGAACCAGCGGTTTGGGCATGCCACCAGCTGAACGCCTTGCCGGTTCCCTCAAGCACTTCAAGGGCGCGGGTAACGCGCTGCCGGTCATTAGGATGAATTTTGGCGGCATAGAGCGGGTCGTGCTCGCTTAAAAGGCGGTGCAGGGCCGGGGCCCCTTCCGCGTCCGCCCTTTCCTGCCAACGCCGGCTTATGGCCGCCTCAACCGGGGGAATCGGGGCGATGCCTTCCAGCAGGCTTTTGATGTAAAGGCCGGTTCCGCCCACCAAAATCGGCAAAAAACCCTGAGCGTGGCTTCTTGCGATAACTTCGGCCGCCATTACGGCGTAATTTCCGGCGCTCATTTTGCTTTCCGAGGGTAAAAAACCGTAAAGGTGGTGCGGGCATACATTTTGCTCAGACGCGTCCGGCTGGGCCGTAATCAGGGGAAAATCGCGGTAAACCTGGCGTGAATCGGCGTTTATGACGCAAACCGGCCGCCCGCCGGACGCCGGAAAATCCTGAGCCAGGCCAAGGGCCAACCCGCTCTTGCCGCACCCGGTCGGCCCCATTATGCATATTAAAGGCGTCTGATTCATACGATGGAATGCTTTAGCGCAGTTTTTCAAGTTGCCGCGCGACGTCCGGCGGCAACAGTGGCATTTGGGGCGGCAAGCGCCTGAATATGAGTTTTTTGTCTTCAAAACCCGCGTAATGTTCGAGCAGCTCACGGCAAGACAGGGGCTGAAGACTGTCCGCAAGGCCGCCGTGAAAAGCCAGGAACCCTACAACGCTTTGCGGACTTACCCCTGACAAACGCAGTTCGCGCAAAGCCAGCGCGGCGTGGCGTTTGGCCAGGCGCTCTCCGGCATGGTCGCAAAGCAACGGTATGTGGCCATACTCCGGCGGATTGGCCCCTGACAGGGCAAAAAAAAGCAATTGCCTGGGCGTGCTTTGCAAGATATCAGCCCCCCGCAGAACCTGGGTTATGCCCATGGCGATGTCGTCAAGGCTTGCCGCCAGCTGATAGGCGAAAACCCCGTCCGAGCGCTGTATGGCGAAATCCGCTCCGTAACGCCCGGATGAAAGGGTTTGCGGGCCAAGCGCCATATCGGTAAAGCGCATGGTTCGCGCATAAAGTTCTTCCGGAAAACGCATCCTTATGGCGGCGCGCCTTCCTGCCGCCTCTTTTTCCGCCCTTTCAAGGCTCGAAAGCCCACGGCACAGCCCGGAATAAGGGGTTTCGTGCTCGTCTCCGGCTTGCGGCGCTCCGCCCAGGCCGCGCAATTCTTTACGCGTGCAATAGCATGGATAAGCCAGGCCTCTGGCAAGAAAATCTTTCACCGCGCCGGCATATTCGCCCAAACGGGCGCTTTGCGCATAAGGCCCGTAAGGCCCGCCGACATCAGGCCCTTCATCCCAGTCAAGGCCCAGCCAGCGCAAATCTTCAATCAGCGCTTCGGTGAATTCAGATCTGGAGCGTTGAGGATCGATATCTTCAATGCGTAATACAAGCTCGCCCCCGGCGACCCTGACGCCAAGCCAGGCCAGAAGAAAGGCCCAGGCGTTGCCAAGGTGCAGGAAACCCGTCGGGCTGGGGGCTATTCTTCCGCGTAGCATATCCGCCGCCGCTCCGCTTGTGATTTGTAATATGAAGCTGCCTGCAGGGCGCTCCGCTTTTGCCGCCAAGCGCGCCGCCTGTGTCAATATAACCACTTGAACCCTCAAGGCAAGCGCGGAATGGCGAAAACGCAAGAGAGACGCTTGCCCGGCGGCCCGCAACTTGCTATGAACAGACAAGCGTGAACAGGCCGGGCTTTCCCGCGTTTGCCCTCCGGGCATCACTTTATACCTGCCGGTGGTCACTACTGAAATGCGCAATGTCTATTTTGTTGTAGCGCAAAAACATTTACGGCGCCAGCAGCCGGAATTGGCGGGCCTGCTTGACTCCGGGCAAGAAGCCGACCCGGCCCTGCTCCGCCCTGATTTTCACATCGGCATCGATTGTTGGGTGCTCAAGACATGGTCGCTGCTTCTGCAACACCGGGGCGGTTTCAACCCTAAACTTGCAACGCGGGCCGTTCCGGGCGAGGTCTGCGTTTTCCACTACGAACACGCCAGGTCCGACCTTGGCGTGCATGAATGCTTCGCGGTTGTAGTGCAAGCTGACCGCCCTTCTCCTCCTCTGGCCGATATTGCCATCGTTCAGAACAAAGCTTCGCAGCGTCTTCCGCGCAAGCGCTTTATACCGCTTTGGACGCAAGACGGGCTTATTCCGCGAAATGCGTCGCGCGGCCGGGACATACGCTCAATCGCCTTCATGGGCGACCAGAAGTATGTTCCGCCGTTCTTTCAAGACCGGGAATTCCTTTCAGACCTCGCCGCTCTCGGAGTGAGGGCAATTTGGCGCAAGGCCGGAGAATGGCACGATTATTCCGATGTGGATCTGGTCCTGGCCTGGAGAAAGCTCCCCAAAGCCGTGGAAAAGACTAAACCGGCCAGCAAGCTTGTAAACGCATGGCTGGCCGGAGTTCCGGCCCTGCTTGGACGGGAGGCCGCTTATACGGAACTGCGGCAAAGCCCGCTGGATTACCTGGAAGTGAATGACGGGAAAGAAATTATTAAAGCGGTGAGCTATCTGCAGGAAAACCCGGATATTTACTCCGCCATGGCGGACAACGGCTTTCGCCGGGCCGTGGAGTTCAGCGACGCCGCCGTGTGCGCCGCCTGGAACGCCATGCTGGAAGACGCCCTGCGCGTCAATGAAAAGCTGAAAAGGCGCGCAACCGCCCCTCGCCTTTTGCTGTACAAAGCCGGCCAGGCGCGCATTCACCTCTGGAAGCGCTTTTCCGGATGGCGTGATTAAAACATTTCAATCTGAAAATATACCGGTATGACGGATGCGCGGCAAACACCGCAAAAACGAAATCGGATTTTTTAGCCAAGCCATTGCCGAGAGGCCGATATGAACCTTCCCATACCCGTAATCACCGTAACCCTGCTGCTTTGTTCAAATATTTTCATGACGGCCGCCTGGTACGGCCACCTGAAATTCCCTTCCGTTTCGCTATGGCGGGTAGTATTAATAAGCTGGGGCATCGCATTTTTTGAATATTGCCTGCAGGTTCCGGCCAACCGGTACGGTTTCGGCCATTTTAACGCCGCGGAACTGAAAACCATTCAGGAAGTGCTGTCTTTAAGCGTTTTCATGGCCTTTTCGGTTTTTTATCTCGGCGAAGAACTCAAATGGAACTATGTGCTGGGATTCGGCCTGATAGTTGCCGCGGCCTTCGTTATTTTCCATGAATGGTAAAAAGCTGGAAGAGGATTTCCGCGCCCGCGAGCCGGTTCCGTAAAAAACGCTCCAAATTCCGCCGTACGGCTTGACAAGCGGTAAGCAAACAGTCTATTAGTGAAATTAAGTGCAAGCATTTTTACATCAGCGGTTTATCTGCATTGAGGTTTTTTTATTTATGAATTGGCGTTATCTTTCAAGAACACTGTTTTTCCTGGTCTTGTGCCTGGCGGGCGGCCTTGGGCTGAATTCCGCCTTCGCGCTTGATTCCGTAAAACAGTTTCAAGCGGAAGAAACGGCCAACCTGACAACCGGCCACGCGGGCGACGCCCAGCGTTACGCTCTATGCCAGCCGAGAATTCGGCTGCCGCAAAGCGCCGGACGCGTTTCACCCTTTAACGAACGTTTTTCTTCCCTCCTCCAAACACACGATACCAATTTCCTTCACCCATCCTTCGCCATAGAGCTTGACGGCGCGGAGCGTGAACGCTGGCGCATAGCGACCAGCCTGTTTCACGCCTCTATCATCCTGAAGCTTGAAGGCGCCGGTTATCAAAAGCTCAAAGACACCTCCGACTCCTGAAAAACAACCGCACAGCCTCTGCGTTTTTTCCGGCCTTCAGCGTGAACGGCTTTGATCCGGGCTGCAACTCAGCCGCGCAGGCCACTTGATAACGGTTGTTCCACCAGGGCTTTCTTCAGCGTATTTCACGATATTGAAATACTTTGACGGTCACGCGGCAATCTCCCCGAACGGGCGGCGTGGCGTCAGTTAGATATTTCATGCTTTGAACGTATGCGCTGAAGTCCGCGAACCCTTGCCTTTAGAACACCCGGCTACGCGCAAGCGGAGAGTTCAGCGTGCCTTCAGCAAAAGGGCTTCCCTTTGCGATTAAAGAAAAAAGGCTTTGAGCTGTCTTCTTTTCGCTAGGAACAATCACAGAACGCAAAAGGCACAGATAAAAAGTCAAAGTTAAAATGCCATAACAAGGCGATATTAAAGATATTTTTAAAACTTAATTGCTCTAGAAACAATTGTCTAACGCCAGGAGTTAAGACATGGAAACAGAATGCAAACGTTGCGCTTTACCTGAAGTCATATCAGGCGAAATAACCCTTTCTTTGCGTGAATGGTCTTTGTTGGAAAAAATACGTTTCTGGATACTGATGTACGGAAAAATCACCCATTTTTTGGCTAAAAAAATGTTTTTCATTTCCGTCTTGGCTGTATTCATCATGATGATACCCATAACGGCTGACGTACTGCTGCGCTTTTTCGCGAACGGCGCCCTGCCGGGCGTTATTGAAATTGAAGAAATACTGATGCTGCTCATGGTGTTTGCCGGGCTGGGCTGGGCTAAAATTGAAGGCGGCCATATCCGGGTTGACTTGTTATACGACCATTTCCCCATATGGCTCAAAAATGACCTGGCTTTTTTCCATACCTCGCTTATGGGAACCTTCTCCCTGGTCATGACCTTCTTCATGTTTGAGAGCACGATAGACAAATATACGGCCATGGAAATGACCCCGGACCTCTTCCTGCCCTACTGGCCTTTCTTCCTTGTCGCCTCTTTGGGTTCACTGGTTCTCTGCCTTTGCATACTGAAACAGACGATGGACGCCCTGCTGGATATAATAGCCAGCAAGCAATTCATAGGCATGGCGGTTTTCACCGGGCTGGCCTTCGCCATGATGGCCGTGCCCTTCTGGCTGAGCGGAACCGCCATGGCCGGCGACCTGGCCATGGCCGGCTGGCTGGTGGTAATATCCCTGCTGGTGATTTTGCTGCTGCGCATGCCTATAGGCTTCGCCATGGGCATTACCGGCGTGCTCGGACTGATCATCATCATGCCTAACGCCACTGTGGCCCTGAGCTTCCTGAGCAGCGGCCCCAGCCATACCTGCCTCTCTTTCATCATGACCGTGGTGCCCATGTTCGTGCTTATGGGTGAAGTGGCCCTTTGCGCCGGCATCAGTTCTGAAATGTTCAACGCGGCCAGCATCTGGCTGGGCCGCCTGCCCGGCGGCATCGCCGTGGCCGGGGTTGCCGGATGCACCGGTTTCGCCGCCATTTGCGGCGATTCCCTGGCTACCGCCATGACCATGACCTCCGTGGCCCTGCCGGAAATGCAAAAACGCAACTACAACCTGGGCCTCGGCTGTTCCGCCCTGGCTTCCGGCGGCACTTTGGGCATTCTTATCCCGCCCAGCCTCGGTTTCATCATGTACGCGATCGTAACGGAAGAATCCATCGGCAAGCTGTTCATCGCCGGGATTATACCCGGAATTATCCTGGCGTTCCTGTTCGGGCTCATTATCGTGCTTATGGCCCTGAAGTGGCCCGCCCTGGCTCCGCGCGGCGAAAAGCACAGCTGGAACGAAAAGTTCAGATCCATCATCGGGATCATTCCGATGCTCATGTTGATAGTTCTGATTATAGGCGGAATTTTAAGCGGAACGTTCAGCCCGACTGAAGGCGGGGCCGTGGGCGCGGTAGGCACTATCGTTTATGCCGTCATACGCCGCAAACTGAGCTTTGAAGGTTTCATACACTCCCTTAAGGTAACCGCGGGAATGACCAGCAGACTCATGCTGATCTTTATCGGCGTCAACCTTCTGGGCTACTTCCTGGCCAACACCAGGCTGCCTTTCATGCTTGCCGAATGGACGCTTTCCCTCGGCTCGAACAAGTACACCATTTTCGCCGCCATCGTAATGCTTTACGTTATTCTGGGCTGCCTGATGAACGTTGTGCCCATGATTCTACTGACCCTTCCGGCCATTTTCCCGACTGTGCAGCAACTTGGGTTCGACCCGATATGGTTCGGCGTCGTAACGGTAATTCTTATGGAGATGGGGCAGATCACTCCGCCGATGGGCGTGGTCGTATTCGCCATCGCCGGCATGCCCAACACCCCGCCTATGGCGCAGATATTCAAGTACATACTTCCGTTTGTAGCTATGATGTTCCTTACCATCATACTCTTGACGATTTTCCCGCAACTGGCCACCTGGTTGCCGGAATTGTTGATTTAGGCGTCTGGCAGCTCTAAATCAACAAGGCGGCATGTGAAACCACCCCGTTCACATGCCGCCCGCAGGGGAACGGCAGGAAAACCTGCCCGCGAACCGGGGCGGAGCAGCTCCCTCCCCGGTTCGCGTCAACATAAAAAAAAACAGTTTTATAGCCTGATAGAATCCGACCAGAACACCGGCCCGCAGGTGCAGGTTGTGACCGGCAAAGCCGGGTCAGCCTTATAGCCTTCCGGCGGATTGGCCGGATTTGTCCTGACCACGCAGCCGACGCAAGCCCCAACCCCGCAAGCCATCCGATTTTCCAGCGAAAGCTGCGCCCGCGCCTTATGCTTTGCGGCGAGGCTCTGCACCGTTTTCAAAAACGGGGTCGGGCCGCAGGCCAAGACCAGGCCGCCGCGCGCGGCATAGTCGGCTATATGGGCGTCCATTACCGCAATAAAGGCCTCAAGGTCTTCCGGCTTTCGTTCCGGATAATTGGCCGTCGTTATTTTATCGCTGAAGTCATCGAAAGGATAGCAGCTCAGCGGCATGCGGTGACCGAAATCAAGATGCAGACCGCCGGGGGTGGGGTGATCGTGGGCGTAGCCGAGAAACGGGGCAATGCCTATTCCGCCGGCCAGAAGAAGAGTCGGCGTTCCTTTTTCCATAATGAAGCCGTTCCCAAGAGGTCCCCACACTTCAACCTGGTCGCCGGATCTCAAATTGGCCAGGCGCTCTGTGCCTCGCCCCGCAACCTGAAAAAAAACCACCAGATCGCGCGGCGTCATAAGGCAGATGGAAAAAGGCCGCCCCCAGGTCAGTTCTTGCCCCCAGGCCTTGGGCCGCACCATGACGAACTGGCCGGGGGAATAGCTTTTCCACTCTGGAGGCGTGAGGCGCAAAGCGAAAAAATGCTTGCCCTTTCCCGGTTCGCCAAAGGGAACGATATCCAACACCGTAAGCTCACTGACCTGTCGTTCTTGAGTATTCATAATAGGCACCTGCATGATTATTCGAATAAAACTTTTAAGGCCGGGCGGCCAAAAAACGGGCCGGAATAATGCCTGTGGCCGCCGCGGCCACTATATTGCCGGAAACTCCAGGCCCGTCTCCGGCAATGAAGAGGCCTGGAACAGGGGTCTGAAGGTTACCGTCGCATTCAACCTGGGTAGCGAAAAATTTTATTTCCGGGCCGTAAAGCAGGGTTTCTTCGTTCGCAACGCCGGGAACGACCATGTGCAACTGTTTGAGTCCGTCCAGGATGTTGGTCACAATGCGCTCCGGAAGCGCCATGCTGAGGTCCCCCGGAGTCACCGCTGAAAGCGTCGGTTCTATATATCCCTTGCTGATGCGGTTCCAGGTGGAGCGGCGGCCGCGCTGCAAATCGCCGAAGCGCTGCAAAATAGGTTTGCCGCCGCCAATAATCGTGGCCAGGCGTCCTATGGCCGTGCCGTAGCCCTGGTTGTCTGAAACCGGATCTGTAAGCACCACCTTGGACAGGAAGGCGAAATTGGTGTTCTCTGATTTGACCTGGCGCAGGGCGTGGCCGTTAACGCAAACGAAGTCCTGATAATTTTCAAGGCTTACGAAACCTTCGGGGTTGGTGCAGAAAGTGCGGGTCTGGTCGTCATAACGGCGGGTTTGCACAAAAAAAGTAGGATCATAAATTATGTTGGTGACGTCCGCCATGATATCTTTATGCACTTCAACGCGCACGCCGACTTCGATGCCTCGCTGGCTTACCTTCAAACCAAGGCGGCGGGCCAGGTTGCCCGTCCAGTCCGCCCCAACCCGGCCCGGGGCCAAAATAACCGACCCGGCGTCAATGCGCCCTGAAGACCCCAGAACGCCGCTGACCCGGCCGTTTTCCACCACAACGTCAAAAATTTCCTCACCCGTGCGTATAACAACGCCTTTTTCCTGAAGAAATTTACACATATTGTCAATATATTCAGGAAGATAGTCACTGCCAAGGTGTTTTTGCCTGATAAGCAGCAGGTCTATGCCATAGGTCTTGGAAAGTTTGCGTATATCTTTGGCGGAATCCATATCTGACGGGTAAACCGGAGCGTCCATGCCGAAACGGTTGAAAATGCGTTCCGTTTCATCAATTAGAAGCGCGGCTTCCGCCTTGGGCATGAACTGCGACAGGTCTGTTTTTCCCAGCTTGTAAATGAAATTGAGCTTTCCGTCTGAAAACAGGCCCGCCCCCCCAAGACCGGTCAAAATATGGCAGGAAGGCTTGCAATGCAGGCAACGCCCGGTATGCGGAATGGGACAATGGCGTTTTTTTACGCCTTGCCCCTTGTCAACCAGGCAAACCCGCAAAGATGAATACTCGGCCAGCCAATAGGCCGAAAAAAGCCCGGCCGGGCCGCCGCCGACAATTACCACGTCAAACGCATTGTTATTCATAGCTATAAAAATGCCCTGCGCTTTCAACAATGTCAATACGCCGTTAACGCGCCGGAAATAAAAAAAAACCCTCCATGAAGGAGGGTTTTGCAAAACGATTGAGGCTGAAACCTATTTTACGGCGTCTTTCAGCACTTTGCCGGGAGTGAACTTCACAGCTTTGCTGGCGGGAATGTTGATTTCCTTGCCGGTGCGGGGGTTGCGGCCTTTGCGGGCGGCACGCTGAGTTAGCTTGAAGCTGCCGAAACCGGTAAAGGTGACGGCTTCGCCGGACTTGAGGGCTTCGGTCAGGGAAGCGATCACAGCGTCGAGAGCGGCTTCGGTCTGAGCCTTTGTGTTAAGGCCGGCTTTGGCATGAATTTTCTGCACGAGTTCAGCTTTAGTCATTTTTTACTCCATAGCATGGTTTTTTTAGAGGCGAATTACACGCCTGCAATGAGAAGACTTGAAACGCCCCGCATAGCGACACTGATTATCAGTATCATGGTTGCAAAATTTAATATTTTGTGCACGCTTGCTTTAATACATGTAGATATGAACATAAAGCAAGATCAAGCTTATGTAAATACCGTGGCGTTAAAGACAACTGCCAGAATGCCGGCGATCTGTCAATACAGTGAGCTAAAAATACAGTCGGCGCGCCCCATTTTTCTGCCGCGCAGGCTGAAGAACCTGAAACGCGCGCCGAAGTTCGTCCATATTCCGTAAAAAGGCAAGGCTAATTTTATCTTGACACTTTTGGCACTATAACAAATTATACACGGAATAAGCTTGAGGCTCACGGGGCATTTGCGAAAACGGCATGCGCCGCAATCTCTTTTTATCACGAAACTATCCGGGCATCGGGATAAGGCGGATAAGGATGCATTATCAAAAAATATTGCTGACCTTGCTGTTGCCGGCGCTTTTTCTGGCGGGCTGCGGGCAGAGCCGCGTAGTCGGCCTTTACTATACCCCCCCCCAGTCTGAAATCAGGGCGGAAGCGCGCCAAGGCTCCGCCGTCTGCGTTGTCACCATGAATGATGCCAGGGGCAAAAGCGAAATAGGCGTGCGTTCCAGCGGCGAGACATACACAGCCAAAAACGATGTGGCGGACTGGGTTTCGCGAGCCCTGGCCGACGAACTGGCCCAGCTCGGCTTTACCGTTACCTACGCCGCGAGCATGGCCTCGGCTGAACAAAGCTCTCCTGACTACATCGTAAGCGGAGATGTCGAGGAAGTATGGATTGAAGAGGTCTCTCCCATAAGCTTTACCTGCCGCATAAAAATATCCGCTTCGGTCAGGGCCAAAGGGAAACTTGTAGCCAAAGAAACCTTTTCCAGCAGCCTGAACAAAAAAGTTTTCCCCATGACCAATCCGACAGAGGCCATGCTTACAGAAGCCCTGCAAGACCTGCTTAAGCCGCTTAGCCAGAAAATAAGCCAAAAAATATAAAGATGACCACCTCCAGGTGCTTTCTGGCGCTCCTGCCCGCGCTGTTTTTTGCGGTCATGCTCCGGCCCTTTTCCGCCGCCGCATCTGAAAATACGCCCTCTATAAAAGCTTCCGCCGAACGCCCTTACGGGGGGCTGGTCAGGCCTGAACGGGCCGCGAAAGCGGCGGGAGCGGCCGCCCGTATCGCATTGGCCAAAGAAACGGTGGCCGCTCTGGCCAAAAACGATATTTTGCGCTTCATCCTCGCCCCCAACCCGGAAGGGCATACCCCGCCCGTGCTGCTGGCCCGCAAGAACACCCCGGCATTTGTCTATTCTCTGGCCAAGATTACCAGCAACAAGACAAGGGCGAACAGAGAGAATGACACCGCCGCCGTTATAGCGGAAATTTCAGCGGAACCGGTTGACGATTTGCGCGAACGCGTCATCGCCCTTCTGCATTCAAGCGACTACATTGAACTTTACAGCGGCGGGCTGCTTGCGGCGGAACGGCAGCTCAAGCTTTATGACGAACTTGCCGAAACCGCTCTGCATGCCGGTTCAAGCCGCTATACCCAAAGCATGACCGACTCTCTGGAGCGCCGCCTTAACTCCCTGCTGGCGGCCATGCTTTACCTTGACGCGCTGCCCTTGCTTGATGGAAGCGCCCCAAAGGATATTCCGCGGGCCAATGCCATGTTGCGGGAAGCGCATCAGCTTGACCCTGAAAACGCCCTGGTTCTGTGTTCTCTAGGAGAGTTGCTCATTCAGGCCAACCGCCTGAATGAGGCCGAAGAACGCCTTGACCGCGCCCTGAAATACCAGCCCGACCTGCCAAGGGCCTATCATTTGCGCGGAGCCGTCTATCTGCAGGGAAAACTTTCCGCCCTCGCCGTCAAGGATTTTGATGCGGCCATAAGCCTGGCCCCCAGCAACCCAACCTACCGCAACAGCCGGGCCGCCGCTTACCTGGTGGAAAACAAAATCCCTGAAATGTGCGCCGATCTTAACGAAGCCTGCCGCCTGGGCGACTGTTCCAGCTATACCTGGGCCAAAAAAGAAGGCCAGTGCCCCGATTAGGGCATTTAACTTTAAAACAGTTTAAAGGCTCTAATAAATTAATAAGATAGCAGGCCCAGGGCAAACGCCAAGCCGTATCTTTTTACGGTTAACCGCCAAAATACGGCGACAGGCAAACCATGCCGCAAATCAGAGACAACATACTCGTCAAGGTGTTCGGACAGCTTTACCCCATGCCGGACGCGGCCCTTGAAGCCGGCCTGTCCGAACTTTCCCCCTTGCTGGGCGAAGAAAACGCCGCCGCCGCCCTTGAACTTGACGGAGAAACCCTGCTCCTGAATTATGAAGGAGTGTACTTTCCCCTTGACGATTTCCTGGCCGCGCTGGAACCGCACTTCGGCCCCGGCACCGCCGGAAAAATAGATTTTATTGACCTCGAGGCCTGGGAAATATGCCGCCTGCGCTTTAAAAACGGAAAGGCCGCGCCCTTCTCCGTGGAAAGACGCAGCCTTAATCATGTTCTGGAGTACGCTGGATTCTAAGATAATCCGCCCTTTTTCAAAAAAGAAAAAGAACGGATGCCGTGCGGGCTATCTGGCCCACTTGAAGACAAATTTCTGCACAATGTCCGGGTGCAGGCTGTAATGCATGGGGCAGGTTTTGGCCGCCCTTTCCAGCGATATCTTTTCCTTTTCGCTGTATGCGCGGTCAGGCATGGTGTAAACGACCTCAATCTCCGAAATGCGGCGCGGGTCAGCCGCCATGACCTTGGTCACTTCAATTTCCGTTCCAGCTATGTCTATTCCGTGCGACTGCGCATAGATGCCCATGAGGGTCATCGCACAGGCGGCCAGGGCCGTAGCCCCGAGATCCGTGGGAGAAAACGCCTCGCCCTTGCCGTGGTTGTCAGGCGGCGCATCGGTTATAATCGTCGCCCCGCTTTTTACGTGGGTGCTTTCAACTCTAAGCTCTCCGAGATATTTAGCCTTCACTGTAGCCATATTCCCTCCCCGGGCGCTCAGCCCTGCAATTCTTCGCGCTCTTTCCGTTCGTCTTCCTTGAGAACCTCGGCGCGTTGCAAAAGTTCTTCCAATTGTATATCCGCCGCGATAACACCGGTTATTTCGTCATTTTTATCAGTAACCACGGTCGACACGGTTAAAATGAGCTTGTCCGTGAAGTGTGACTGGTAAACGTCAGTCACATGCAGTTTTCCGGTTTTCATAGGGTTTTTGAACCATTCGCGCTGCGAAAAGTCAAACCCCAGGGGCAAACGGTCATAACGCTCTTTGTAGGCCGGGTCCGTAATGGCCGCGGAAAGCAGTGTGCCTTTCGTGTCCGTAAGGTGCAGATATTGGATGAACGGATACGAGGTGACGAATTCCTGCATGCATGGATAATAATCTATGCCGCTGCCCACAATTATGCAATCGTGAGCCAGCTTGAGTATTATTCCGGCGGCCAGGTCGCGGGCCACCTGCTTCAGGCGGCCGAACTCCGAAGCGAACAGGTCCGGAATATAACGGCGCACCAGAGTCATCATTTCCTTATGCGAAAACGACGTATTGCGCCCCTGCTCGTAAGCCTGCATGATGCGCCCGTGAATCTGCCCGATGGCCGGGTGGGACTTGTTAACCTTCTTGTCTTCCGGCAGGTTCAGTTCAGTGTTTATCCAGTAAGCCACACCGGCCCGGCCGGACTTGTCGGTTATAATTATAGGCATGTCGCGGCCGAGAATGGTGCCGGTGTCGAAAATATTGTAGATTTCTTCATTTTTCGCCAGGCCGTCAACATGGATGCCCGCGCTGGTGGCGTTGAAATCCCGCCCGACAAATGGGTAATTCGCCGGAATTTCATATTCAAGTTCTTTGGAAAAATATTCCGCTATGCGGGTGATGACCTTGGTGTTGGCAGCGTCATCATCGCCTGTGAGCGAAATATATTCCATGATCAGGGCTTCAAGCGGGGTATTGCCGGTGCGTTCGCCAAAACCGAGAAGCGTGGAGTTTATGCCCCCGCAGCCGTAAAGCCATGCGGTTGTGCCGTTGATGAGCACTTTATGGAAATCGTTATGCCCGTGCCACTCCAGCCACTCACCAGGAACGCCGGCTTCATCGGTGAAGGCGCGCACCAGGCGGGGAACGGAACGGGGCAAGGTAGCCCCGGGATAAGGCACGCCATAGCCCATGGTGTCGCAAAGGCGTATTTTTATCGGCAATCCGCTTTCTTTGGACATTTCCATCAGCTTGGCCGCCAAAGGCAGGCAAAAGCCGTTAATATCCGCCCTGGTCACGTCTTCAAAGTGGCAGCGCGGAGCTATGCCCCAGTCCAGGGCCTGCTCGACTATTTTGACATAGTTGTCGAAAGCCTTCTGCCTGTCCCAGCCCAATTTCAGGTAGATATGATAATCCGAAACGCTGGTGAGCAGGCCCACTTCCTCAAATTCCATGGATTTCGCCAGCTTGAGATCGTCGATATTGGCCCGTATCCAGCCGGTCACGCGGGGAAACTTGTAGCCTTTGGAACGGCAGAGTTCTATGCACTTGCGGTCTTTTTCCGAATACATGAAGAACTCGGAGGCGCGAATCAGTCCGCTACGCCCGCCCAGCTCATGGAGCATCTCGAAAATTTCCAGCACCTGCTTCGGGGTGTAGGGCGGCCTGGCCTGTTGCCCGTCCCTGAACGTGGTGTCGGTTATAAACATGGGGTCGGCCGGGCGGGGCATGACGTAAACGTCGTCAAAGGTCACGCGGCTCACCCGGCTGTAAGGAAAAGAGTCCCGGTAGAGTTCAGGCCCGGGGCGGTTTTGCAGCGTAAGAGCGCTTCCGGTTTTCTGCGAATGGATGAGAGGCATGCTGTGTTCTCCGTTATAGGGAAATTTACGCGTAAAGCGGCTCTATTCAAAATATTCGCCCGTTCCGCCCAGGGCGTTCACGCCTGAAACGCCATGCTGTTGCGCGGAAAAGACCTTCAAGCAAGCGGCGTCTATGGTGAAGCGCGTCTTTAATTCAGGGCTGGCGGGCTTTAATATGCAATATAAGCTCCACGTTTCCGGCCTTCATGAAAGGCTGCTGAGAAAACGGCGCAAGCGCTGCGCCCCAAGGTGTAAAGCGGAAAGAATCAGTCCGGGGCGTAATTGTCCGCCAGCGTTTTATATAGCTCCGCGGCTTCCGCATTTGCCGGGTTGAGGCGCAAGGCTTCTTCAACAGGCGGAATTGATTTGCGTTTATGCCCGAAGGCAAAAAAGGCGCGCGCGGCTTGAAGGTGGAATATATCCAGGCTTTCTCCGTAAATCCCCTTCAGCAAGTCTTCATAATAAGCATGAAAGGTGTCAAGCACAAGAGAGGAACGGTCATAGATGAAAAGAGCCAGCGAAAGATTGTCGCGCTCTCCGGAAAGATAAAGGCAGAAAAGACGGCGGGCCTGCTCCAGAAGCAGCGCCACCCGCCTGGTTTCGCGCAATAGGCTGGTGCGGCTCTGCCCGACTATCGGGGCCAGGCTTTTCAGCACGTCTTCGCAAGGCGAACCGCCGCCTTCAGGCAAAAGCGGCAGGCGCGGCCCGTAATATTGAAGCTGATAGGCGTCTTCCGTCATTTTCACGCATTCGTGAAAAATATAGCCCAGCGTCCAGTCAAGCAAGAACCCCGCTTCTTCTTTCGCCGTACAGCCCAGGCCTGGCCTTGCCCCCGCGGGGTCTTCCGCTCTTTCCGTTTCATCAGCCGCCGCGCTCCGGTCCGGCGTAAGCCGCATGGCGTTGAACAGGTAATGCGAGGTGTCTTTCAGGCGCCAGAGCGAACCCTTGCTCATTTTATCGCCGACCAGGTCGCGCATGATGGCGAAAGAAAGGCTGCCGCTCTGTTCAAGCCGCGCGAACTGCTCTTCCAGCTCTTTGCAGGTGAGGCAGAAGTCGCACAAGATATCGCGCTTCAGGCTGGAATATTTGTCATGCCCGGGAAATTGCGGCATAAAGCTGCTTATCCTTCCTTCAGCAAGGCTTTAGCTACGTTTATGTCATAAAAACGCATGGGGTCGGCCTCCGGGCTGCGTTCTTTATACATAACGGCAGCGGCTTCTATGACGCTGTGGGGCAGCCATCCGTGCTTTTCCCAAACGTCGGGCCTTTCCGCTCGCCAGAGGCGGAATTCAACGCCGTATTCGCCTTCACGCACATAAACCCTGGTCTGCACTTCGTCCGGCTTGGGGTAATAATAAAGTCCAAGAGAATCTTTCATCTGCGGTCCTTTGTTCTGGCTTGCCCTCTCTTCAGGAATGTTACCGGGCGGGATGCGGCAGCAAGGCGCAAGAGGGGCCGTTTTCCAAGGCTTCATGCGCGGCCATGAAAAGGTTCATACCGGTGCAGGAATCAGCCGCCGTACAAAACACGTAAGCCACATCGCCGGGCTGAAAGCGGTAATCCGCGCCGGGGTTGGGAAAGGTTTCCTGCCCTCTGCGCACGGCCACAACCGTCATGTTGCCGCGTTCGCGCAAGTTGGAATCGCGCAGGGCGGTTCCGTCAAGCGGGCTGCCGGATTCAACGGTGAAAGCGTTGACGCTCAGGTCGGGAATCTGGTCGCGCAAAACCCCGAACGATGGCCCTTCCTTTTCCTTTTCCCGCAGGCAGTCGTAATTTTCAGAGCGTATTTCACCGGTAAAGCGCTCGATTTCGTTGCGCGGAACCAGATAGTGGGTCAAAACGCGGGTGAAGATTTCAATGGATGTTTCAAATTCCTCCGGCACCACGTCGCAGGCCCCCAAGGCCTTGAGAAAAGGAACTTCGCCCAGAAAACGCGTACGCACCAGCACGTGCAAGGCCGGGTTGAGGCGGGCCGCCAGCTGGGTTATGGCCCGCACCGCCGCGGGGTCTGATATCACTATGGCCAGAACCCTGGCCCGGCGTATGCCAAGAGCGTCCAGAACAGCCGGATGGGTCGCGTCGCCGTGCATGATAGGCTCTTTCTTGCTGAAAGCGCGCACCGTTTCCGGGTTCATCTCCAGGATGTTATATGGAATTCCGGACATGCGCGCGGCTCTGGCCAGGTGTTTCCCACCCACGCCGTACCCTATGATGATAAGGTGGTCGTCCAGCTGCGGGCCGCCGCCATGAGGCAGGTCTTCCTCGCCGGGGATATGCTCCGCCCTGGTCCGCCCCCGGTAGGCGATGTTCGTGATCTTTTTCGCCACGGCCGGAGCCGCGCCGATCAGGGCCGGGGTCAGAAGCATGGTCACGATGGTGGCGGAAAGAAAAAGCTGATAGTTGCTCTGGGTCAGAAGTTTGTAATCCAGCCCTGTTTTAGCGAGAACAAAAGAAAATTCGCCAACCTGGGAAAGCCCGAAACCGATCATTATCGAGGGACGCAACGGGTAACCCAGGGCCAGGCCCACCCCAGAGGCGCAGATTATCTTCACCAGCAGCACGGTCAGGGTGAGCAGGCAAACAGGGCCGATATTGTTCACCAGAAACGAGGTGTCCAGCAGCATGCCGACGGAAATGAAAAAAAGGCTTGTAAACACGTCTTTGAAAGGCATGATGCCCTCAAGCGCGCTGCGGCTGTATTCGGATTCCGCCACGATAATGCCGGCCAGAAACGCCCCAAGGGCCAAAGAAAGACCGAGCAGAGAGGTGCAGTAAGCAATCGCCAGGCATATTCCCAGCGTGCTTATAAGGAAAAGTTCGCGAATCTGGGTGGCCATGATCATGCGCATAAGCAGCGGAACCACCTTCCTGGCCAGAACAAAGCTGCTTATAAGCACCAGAACGGTAATTCCGGCGGCGATGAGGGCGTCAACCCCGACAACAGCCGCGCTGCCCGCCAGAAAAGGAACGGCCAGCATCATGGGAACGACGATAACGTCCTGGTAGAGCAACACGGAAAGAATGACGCGCCCGTGGGGAGATTCAACCTCCGCTCTGGCCTGAAGGCAGGTAAGCACAATGGCCGTTGAAGACAGGGCCACGACGCACCCGGCGAAAATTGACGCCCCGACGCCAAGCCCGGCCAGGAACATGATCCCGCCGAAAAGCAAAATAGTCAGAAAAACCTGAATGGAACCGCCGAAAAAAACCGGTTTTTTCAGGCGGATCAGCTGTTCGATGGAAATATTCTCCAACCCTATGGAGAAAAGCAGGAAAACAACCCCGATTTCCGACATCATTTCAACCGGCTCAACCGCGCTGACCAGCTTCAGGCCGTAAGGGCCGCAAACGATGCCGGTAAGCAGGAAACCCAGGATGGGCGGAATTTTTATTTTGGCGCAAGCATAGATGACCACAATCGAAAGACAAAGAATGATCACTATCTCTTTAAGCAAGGCTTCGTTCACGGCTGTCTCCTGAAGGCTGGTCCGGTTGATTTTAAAGGCCCATGTTCCGCTTTATGCGAAAAACCCGGTCATAAGCCTTTATATCGCAAAAATTATTCGCCGTCCTGGCCCGGCTCCGTTTCTTCGCCATATTCTTCCAGACGCTTCAGCCGGGCGGCTTCCTGCTTGCGTTCCCGCGTTCCCAAAGGCTTCAGTTTTTCATAAGCTTCCGAGCGTTCCTGCAGCCGGGCGAAAATCAAAAAGCCGGTATGAGCCACCATGCGGTCTTCCGGGCGCAGCCTGTCCGCCACCGGCTTCCAGCGCCGCACCAGCACCTCTTCCACTTCAACGTCGTCAAAGGAGCCGCGTTCCAGCCCTTTCAGCAAGCTGGAGACCTGGTCCACCGTCGGCAGAAGAAAGGCCAGGGCGGCTCCAGGCCGCAGCGCCTTGCGGATGTTATCCAGATATTCCCACGGCGTGCGCACGTCAAGAAACAGCGCGTCAGCCTGGTGGTCCTCGAGGCCGTCGGCTATATCGCGGTTGTATTGCGTCACGTTTTCCCCAACCCCGGCCCAAGCCAGGTTGCGGCGGCAAAGCTCGTAAAATTCCGGCCTGGCCTCATAGGTGTAAACGTGGCCTTTCTCGCCGCTGAACCAGGAAAGGGCCACGGTCATGCTTCCGGAACCGGAACCGGCTTCGATAACCCTGGCGCCGTTGCCTATGCCGAGGCGCATGCAGATATATCCTATGTCCTTAGGGTACAAAATCTGGGTTTGCCGTTTCACGCCGCGCACGATGTCGTAAAGCGTGGGGCGTTTCACGCGGTAGGGAACGCCCAGTTGCGTCAGCACCTCGGACCCGAATTCCGCGTTGGCCACATCTTCAGCCAGCAGAACTCCATCCGTTCCGTGCAGGTCAACCTTCGGCTCAAGGCGGCGCAAATAACGCTTTCCCCTTGGGCTGGCAAGTATAATCAAATCGCCGTATGCGGGCATAAAATCTCCTTTGTGTGAGGCCGCACCCGGCGGCTTGAAGCTGAAATCAGAAAATGGCCAGCGGTTCCGGGTATCCCACCCAGGGCTGGGTAAGCGCGTCATTGCCGCGCGACAGGTAGCGCCAGGCAGTGAAGCGGTTTTGCGCGTCCAGCCGCACCTGCATGATGAACATGCCGTCATCTCGCCCGAGCATGCGAAAAAGATTTTCCAGGGCGGAAACATAGCGCAAATCGGCGTAGGTGATCTCACGGCCGCCGTCCGGCAGGGCTTTTTCACTCTGAACGGCAAAGGTCACAAAACGGGCGTGTTCCTCAAGTATCGGCTCGGCCCTTTGCAAAGCCGCCCATAAGGCTGGGTCCGGCTTGGCGTAGGCGCGGCCGAAAACCGGCGCCGGATCCCAGGCGTAAAAGGCTCCGATGCGGTAATACCCGCTATTTTCCGCGACCGCCCGCCAAATGAAGGGAGAGCCAGGCTCCGGGGTGACGCGCACCCTTTCAAATTCCGTTCCCGGCCCGGCATAGTTCTTGTTCAGGCCGTTTTCAAGCCCTTTAGCCAGCCCGAGCGTAACAAGCGGATAAACTATGATGAAAACCAGGCTCAACCTGGCCAGTTTTATCTGCCGGGCCAGCAGTTCAGGGCGGTTCAGCCATTTAAGCAGAAAAAAGGCCGAAATCAGTAAAGGCAAGGTAAACAGCGGTTCCACAATAAACATGGCCGGCATGGAAACGCGGTAATTGGAAAAAGGCAGCAAAATCCGCGTGCCGAAAGTGGTCATGCAATCCAGGTATACGTGCAGCGACAAGCCAAGCAAAGCGCAGAGCCAGAGCGAGGTAAAGCTCCACCCCTGGCAAGGCCGGTCAAAACTTTCCGGCCGGCTCGGCGACAGGCAGAATTCAGAAGGTTTCACCCGCCTGAAGAAAAGCGCCAAAAATACGGAAACCGCCAGAAGAACAAGCAGGGAATGGGTAATGCCGCGATGTATGACCAGCATGGCCCTGGCCGAACTGCCGGCGATTATGTCTATATCCGGCAATTGGGCGCAAACTATGCCGAAAACGATCAGCCAGGCGGAACGCGGCGCGCGCCTGAACGCCAGCGGGGTTATGACGCCCGCGGTCAAATGGGTAAGGCTGTCCATAAAACTAATTCGCCACGTCTATCAATTCGGCTTCATCCAATATTCTTTCGAAATGGTGCATGTACTGGATATTGCGCAAAGGGTCGGTTGAAGACATCACCACAATGAACACCCCGGCCGGGGTGGAAACATAGGCCACATATTCCGACTTGTTGGCCGGTGGGCCGTCTTCGATGACGCGCACGGCGAAACGCAGGCCATGCGCGTTGACAGCGTCTTTTCCTTTTGAAGTTTTAACCCCGGATCCGCCCGGCAGGGCCCGGTAACGCCTGGCTGTCTCCTCAATCAGCAGGTCAGCCGCCTTTTCAATATCCAGGCCTTTGTTTCTTCCGTCAACCCTGGGGTAAATAATCGCATGAGCGGTGTTGAAGTTGCCGCCTTTGGGGTATAGCACGGCGGGAAGCCCGAGCTTTTTCGCAACCTTGTCGTCATTCACCCAACCCACAGGAATATTTACGATAAGCCCGGTGTTGCCGCTGCAGCAAACAACGGCTCCTTGCGTGCGCGGCCCGGAAAAAGGCTGCGGAACAGACTCTTCCTGCACGGGTTGCGCGGCGGAGCCCGAAGCGTTTTGCGCGGCCGAAGCCGGAAAAGAAGGAGAAAACGCCAGCGTGGCGGCGAGCATGAAAGAAACCCGCCGGATGGCGTTAGCAAGTGATGTATGCATAATTTTTCAATCCGTTATGCCGCGACGTGCGCTGCCCGGCTGTTGCAAAAAATCGCGCGCCATACCAGGCGCTTGCCCTGCAAGGTTATATTATAAGCGCAAGCGCAAGACAAGGCAAAATCAGGCGTCCGCGGCGGCGTGCAACCATTGCGGATTAAAAGGAAATTTCATTTGCGTCCTGTTTGCCTGGCGGCCAGGGTTCCGGGCCGCGTGTTATTTCATTCAGAACCCGCCGTTACCGTTCAGTTTATTCAAACGCAAATGCGCGGTTGCCAAAACAGGGCAAGATTGCTAATTGACAGGGCTGACGCCGTCAATTGACGCCAACCATTTCAATACGCCACCACCTCAAGCGGGAAACAAAAATATGACAGACGCAACCAGCGCGGCTAACAACTCCGCACCGTTACAGCCTGAAGAACGGGAAACGCTTCCGCAACCCCTCCGGGAACGGGCTCTGAAACTGTCCGCCGGAATACAGCTTGACGACCCGACCATTACCGTCACATACGGCACGGAAACCATGCGGGAAATCGCAGGCTTCGCCGACGGGCTGCTCAGCAAGGTCAGGGCCAAAGACGCCGGCCCGATAGGCGAAACCCTCACCGACCTCGTTCTTAAAGTCAAAAAAATAGACCTTGAGAAATTGAGCAGCGGCAACAAAGGCTTTCTGGAAAGCCTGCCCCTGATAGGACGTTTTTTCAACACCCTTGAATCCACAATGGCCAGCTTTAAAACCATGGCCGACCAGGTTGAAGGCGTTTCAGCCAAGCTTGAGGAAGCCATGATCGGCCTTTTGCGCGACGTTCAGATGCTGGAGCAGCTTTACCAGCTCAACCAGAAATCGCATGAAGACCTTTCCGTTTACATAGAAGCCGGGCGCGAACGCCTGGCCATGGCCAGGGAAGCGGAACTGCCGCGCCTGCGGGAAGAGGCGGCCAAATCCGGAGACAGCATGGCCGCTCAAAAGGTGCGTGATTTTTCCGAGTGCATCAATCGCTTTGAACGCCGCTTGCACGACCTGCAACTTTCCCGCGTCATTACCGTGCAGACCGCGCCCCAAATACGCCTTATCCAAAGCAATAACCAGACTCTGGCGGAAAAAATCCAGACCAGCATACTTTCCACCATTCCCATCTGGAAAAACCAGATGGTGCTGGCCCTTTCGCTGCACGGGCAGAAACAGGCCGTGCAGCTGCAAAAAGACGTGGCCGACACGACCAACGCCCTTTTGAAGAAAAACGCTGACATGCTGCAAAGCGCCACAATTGAAACCGCACGTGAAGTCGAGCGCTCCGTGGTCGATATTGAAACCTTGCGCGACGTGAACGCCAAGTTGCTTTCCTCTATTGAGGAAACGCTCAAAATAGCCCAGGAAGGCCGCACTAAACGCCTTGAAGTGGAAAAAGAACTGGCCGCCATGGAACATAGCCTGCGCGACCGCCTTACCGCCATGGCGGAACAGAAAACCCAGGCCAGCCTGGAGGCGGCCGAAGGTCCGCAAGAGGGCGAATAAAGAAACGAAGGCCAGACCCTGCCGGAATAACCCGGAAGGATACTGATTTCTTCTGGTTTTCAAAGAATGGCCGGTTCACTTTGAAATTGAAGCCACGCGGAACTTTCCTGGCGGAAGAACATGAACATACTCTTTAAAAAACGCGGCATAGCGGCGGCCTGGGACGAAGCGCTCGGCAATATCGCAGGGCTGGGCTTGCGCGTTGTAGTGCATATTGCGGCCCTCATTCTGGCCTTCATGCTGCCGGACTCCGGCCTGAAATCCTTTTTATTTTTCTATGCCTATGTCGGCATAATCTGCCTGGTTCCGCGCGGCATGGCGCTAGCGCCGGCCTGGGTCGGCCCGTCTCTTCTCGGCCTGCTGCAAGCTCTCCTTCTACTGCTTTTCGGCATGGACGTTCATTTGGCTCTGTTTTTCGGAGGGGCGCAAACCTGGCTGCAACGCCTTATCGGCAAAAAAGGCCGCATGGGGCTGGAATGGGCCGCGCTGCCGCTTCTGCTGAGCCTGGGCGGCGGCTTCATCGCTTCCCCTCCCACGCCTCCGGTTCGCCCGGAAGTGGATATGATGCGGCAGATACCAGGGGTGTATAAAGAGCTTTCTCCCCTGAGAAGCAACTCAATAGGCAACATTCTGCAAAAAGTTCCGGACTTGTACGAAAAAATCAACCCGGCCCCGGAAACGGACAACCCCCTGGCCCCTCTGGCCAGCTTTCCGTTGCTGGCCGTTCTTGGGCAGGCCTGCGCCCTGGCTTACGCCCGTTTTTACCGCGCGCCCCTGAACAAGAAACGTATGAATGCGGCCAGCGCCGCGCTGGGCAAACATCTGAACGGCAAAAAGCTTCCGCCCAAAATTGAAGCCCCGGCGCGCATACTTGCCGATTACGCCGCAATGTATGCAGGGCACGGTCTTTTTTCCGAATCTTTTTACCCGGCCCTGGCCCAAGGCCTGGAACGGATCAACGTGCAACTTGATCTGGTTGAAAATTCGCTTGCCCGCAACCGGACCATGGTGCCGGACGGATTCAGTCAGGAACTTGCGGACAACCTGCCCCACCCTGTGGCCGGTAACGACAGCGCCGACCAGATTGAGGAAACGGTCTGGACGATAAATCATATCAGCCAGCAAATTTATGAACGCCTCATGGACATGGGCGATAGCCCGAAAAAGGCGGCCGCCCAAGCGCCGGAAAACACCGAAGCCGCCAGATTCTCCGTTTTTCATGAGTCGGTGCGGACGCTGGAAGCCAAACGCGCCCTGCTTCCCGCTGAACTAAGAACCACGCTTGACAATATCTGCCGCAGCGCGGAATGCATTCTGGAATGCATGAAGCAGGACCCCATGGACCTGAGCGAAGGAAGCCGTTTTCTCACCCGCTACCTCAAGGCCGCGCAAACCGTGGTTGACGAATACAGCCGGCTTGCCGCAAGCGGGGCCTCCAGCGCGGAAATAACGCAAGTGCTCGAACATAGCCGCAGCCTTCTCGCGCGCATGGAAGAAGCATTCGCGGGTGAACACGCGGCCTTGCTGCGGAATGACGCCATGTCGCTGAAGGCCGAGCTGAATGTGCTTGACGCCCTGCTGAAAATGGACGGACGCTAGAACCATGACCGAAAACTCCGGTTTAAGGCGGGAATTTATCCGGTTTTCCATCGTAGGCGCGCTCGGCTTTCTGGTGGATTATTTTATCGTGCTGCTTTGCGTGCGCGTTTTTGCGATGCACCCGCTGCTCGCAAGGCTTTTTTCCTTTGCCGGCGCGGCTTCTTTCACCTGGCTGCTCAATCGCGCCTTTACCTTCGCCGCGCGCATAAACAAGGGCGGCGAAGCTTGCGGCCTGCTGCCCTATATGGCGGCAATGCTGCTGGGCATGGCAGTCAACTATGCGGCCTATGCCTTTTGCCTGTATTTTCTTTTTCCTCGCTTGCCGTTTCCGATTACGCAGGAATTCGCCCTGCTGCTGGCGGTTTCCGCCGGATCCTGCGCCGGCTTGCTGGTTAATTTTTTTGCCTGTAACAAATTTTTATTTAAAACGCCTCACTCTTGAAAGGCCAGGCCTTACGCGCAAAAAACGCCCGCAAGCGGCATGCCGCCGCAAAAGCGGCTGACGCGCGTCCACGCGGCGGCCGCCTTTTAAATTTTGGAAAAGCGATTTAATCCGTCCATAACCTAACATTTATCAACTTCAGGGGAGTCCCCCAGATGAACAAACTGTCACGGCATCTGAAAAACACTCCGGCTACGGCCAGGCAAGCCGTTATCTGGCCGCAATACGTCTGCCTGCTTTGCTTCGCCCTGCTCTTTATACGCTTTCCCGGCGAATGGGACAGCGACACCCTGGCTCAGCAAAGCCAAATGCTCGCCCGTAGCTATACAGACTGGCACCCACCGGTGTTCACCGCCTTCTGGGGATTTCTGAACCGCTTCTGGAACGGCCTTACCGGAATGAATTACCAAGGTTCGGCCCTGCTTTTCATCGCCCATGCGGCGGCCTTTTGGGGCGGCATAGCCCTGCTGCTGCGCGCGGCGGAAAAATTCTGGCTGAGTTTTGCCGGCAAAGCGCTCTGGCGGCTGTGCCTTGTGCTGGCCCTGTTGTTTCTGGGCGGGGTATTCGAACTGGTGCCTATGGGCCGCTTCATCTTTAAAGACACGGCTATGATCTCGGCTTACACGCTTGCCTTGGGCCTGCTCTGCAACTTCCCGCGTTCCGGATTGAAAAAAAACCTGTATTTCACCCTGTGCATCATCGCACTGTTCTACGGCACGGCGGCGCGCCACAACAGCATTTTCGCCCTGTTGCCCCTGTTGGCGGCTTTAATCGTCAAGGCTTTCGGTGTTAAAGAAATTTGGAAAATATTGCTGTGTTCCGTCCTGCTATGGGCTGCGGTTCTAGGTACGATCAAATTTGTGGAAACCCAGGGGCTGGAAACAAAAAAAGAATATTCAATACAGGAAATATATTACGGAGATATATGGAAGATAAATTACAAAACCAAGCGGTTCGTCGCTCCTCCGCCTGTGAACGGCGAAGGGTGGGAGAGCCTTGACCCTAAAACTTTCTATAACTTTTACGACAATGATCCCTATATTATGACGGCGTTCAGGTATATTAACAAGGCCTTGCCGGAGCCGGTGAAACTTTACCGTGATTTTTCCGCCGATCCGAGTGAGCTTGACGTATTACGCCAGGCCTGGCTTGACCGTATTTACGCGGCGCCTTCGGCGTACTTCGGCATTCGCAAAAAGCTGTTCAGCACTTTGATGGAATCTTTCTCTTTTTGCGGCCTGAATGGTTCCATTTACCTGCTATATGGCCTGTTGGCGTCAATCGCCATGTTTCCGGCCCTGCGCTCTTCGCGCGGTAGAGACAAAAAACATTTAACGCCCTATCTGATCTGCCTGTCTGGCCTATTTTACGCGCTTCCTTACTACCTGGTCCTTCCGGCGATGCAAAGGCGCTATCTTTTCTGGTTTTATCTGGCTTCGGCCTTTTCAGCCGTCTGGTTCGGCGGCAGGCGTTTTCTTCACAGAAAATACGGGGCGCCGGAATAAGCTCCCCAGTTAATCCGCTCTACATTCCATTTCCAAATAAAAGCGTCAGGTCAAATACCATAAGAGCCGGACCCTTTTTAAAATGAGGCCGGCTCTTATGGTATTTGAATTTTACGTTATTTCTTTTCAGGAAACCATTTACAGCTTGAGTCAAGTCTGGAATGATGCGGTATAGTTGCCCATAAGCGGCAAACCGTGCAGCCCCCAATTCGTTCATAATAAAAATATGTAAGGCGTTTTTTATATTTTCTGGAGGGTTCGGTCATGAAAAAATTTATTCTCGCCTTCGCGATTGTTATTTCCGCATTCACCATGTCGGCCTGCGTACATATTGATTACGGTCCATCCGATAATACCGCCGATGCTGAGTACGTTCAATCTGTCAAGGCTGTGCTGGACAGCAATGAAGCCATCAAATTCATGAACAAAGCATACTTGCTGGCGAATACGGCCAAACCGGGGCCCGCCCAAACCTGGGGGGTCTTCGGAACGGTAGTGTCAACTGATAAAACCCTGTATTTCCTCTTCTGGGATCGGAACGCTAAAACCTTTAACGTCTTAAGAAAATTGCCGGTTGCCGATATGGACGATATCAATCATATTTCCAGTATCTGGGGACCTGGGGACTATATTGCGATTAAGGATAAAAGCCGTCGTATCGACCTGTATTCTTGTTATACAATACCAGCTACCGCTGATGTAGTTGAAAAAAATCGCGAATTGCTGAATTCCCTTAACGCGGCCAGAAACGCCCAATGACCATGGACATAGACGCTGTTTATCCAGGAGCCGAACCCGGCTCCTGGCCTGTTCATGGCCTTAACAGCCCCCTCTGCGCCGTTCTCGGGCAGCTTTATCGTGAACAGCGTCTTAGAGGTCATGCCCGCAATATGACAGGTTGAAGCTTTTGTTGCACAGCGGAAAGTCGGAAATTTGCTGGCCGCGCAACGCCATGGCCAACCCTATCCAGTTGTGGAAAGAAGGGTCAACCACCTTATACGCGGCGAAACGTCCTTTATCGTCTGTAATCGCCATATGGCAAATTTGTCCCCTCCAGCCTTCAATCGCTGACAAAGCCAGAACGTTCGGCGGCAAGTCCGGCAAACTCAGGCCGGATTCGTCCGCGCTTTCGGCCTCCTCCGGCAGTCCGGCCAGTTCTTCAAGGCAGCGCCGCACCAGACGGTCTGATTCATCCACCTCTTTTTCGCGCACCGCGACCCTGGACGCGACGTCTCCCTTTGCCATCAGGCTGATGTTAAATTCAAGGGCGGCCAGTTCAGGCTGGGGAAATTCCGCCCGGCAATCCCGTGCCAAGCCGGAAGCGCGAGCCGCCGGGCCGACCAGGCCGAGCTCGTCAGCGTCCAACGCGCTCAAAACGCCTATGCCGTGCAAACGGGCCTGAGCCGAAGACGATTGATCATAAAGCGACACCGCCCCCCGGACGTCGCGAGTGACGCTTTCCAGGCGGGCCAGAATTTCACGGCCCAATTCCCGGTCTATGTCGAAGTTAACGCCGCCGGGTCTCAGCAGGCCGCGCCCGAAACGGTTTCCGGAAACGAGGGCCGTCATGTTCAGGTAATCGCCGCGCAAACGCCCGCAATAAGCCTGGGTGGGCAGAAAACCCACATCTCCGGCCAAAGCGCCTAAATCGCCGGTGTGATTGGCCAGGCGCTCAAGTTCAAGCGCGGCCGTGCGCACAAGCTGGGCGCGCCTGCCCGGGGCCAGCCCGCAAAGGTTTTCCACCAGAGCGCAAAAAGCCCAGCCGTGGCCCATGGTGGCGTCTCCGGCGGCCACTTCCAGCAAAGGCAGGGTGCGCCCGTCTGGCCCGCCCTGGAGCATTTTCTCCAGGCCCCGGTGATGGTAGCCAAGGGAAATTTCAAGGTGCATTACATCCTCGCCATGGCACTGAAACCGGAAATGTCCGCACTCTATAACGCCGGCATGAATAGGGCCCACAGCAACTTCATGCACTTCGCTGCCTTCAATCGCATAAAAATCTGTTTCGCCCACAGGGGTTTCACTGAAGCGCACCGGCTTCAGCCAAGGGTGCCCGAGCGGTTTGATGCCGTGCAGTTCGTAAAGTTCGCGCTCAAAAAGATGCAGTGAAGGCATGTCCGGCGTAAAAGAACGGTATTCGCCGTCCGCGTCAAAAGCCGCCACCGTAAAGCTTCCCCGCCCTTCTTCGGCCAGCGCCATATAAATTCGAGACGTCCCCCGCGCGGAGACGTCCGGCAGAACGGCAACGGCGGAAACCCTGGCTTTTTCGCGCAACGCGCTCTCAAGCCAATCTCTGAAATCCGCTTCCGGAAAAACAGGAACAGCGCTCAGCGGAACGTGGCCGGGAACGCGCACGATGCAAGGTGTTGCGGCGGCTGCCATGCTTAACTCCTGTAATCGGCGTTGATGCTGACGTATTCATGCGTGAGGTCGGAAGCCAGCAGGGTATATGAACCCGGCCCGGAGCCCAGGGAAATATCCATTTTGACGTCACGCTCCCGCAGGGCGTCCGCCAGGGCCGCTTCCAGGGCGTCCGTTCCGCTCTCCGGCACAGGGCGCCCTTCCCGGAAAATTTCTATTCCGCCCAGGCTTACGGTCACCGCGTCCGGGGCGAAAGATACCCCGCTACGGCCCAAAGCCGCGACAATGCGGCCCCAGTTGGCGTCTTTGCCGTACATGGCGGTTTTCACCAACTGCGAATGGCCCACCGTGCGCGCTGACTGTTCGGCGTCTTTATCATTAAGCGCGCCTTTAACGGCAATGTGAATAACCTTGGTCGCGCCCTCTCCGTCTTGCACCAGCATATAGGCAAGTTTCCACAAAACTTCCGTAACGGCGGCCTCAAGGGCGGGCAGCAGGTCAGGCCCGGCCTTCACGCCGGAAGCCCCGTTCGCTAGGGCCAGAATGCAGTCGTTGGTGCTGGTGTCCCCGTCAACCGTAACGCAATTGAAGGTAAGCTGAACGGCCCGGAGCAAAATATTCCGCCAATCGTCCGGGCTGACTTCAGCGTCGCAAAAAACCATGGCCAGGGTTGTCGCCATGTTCGGGCAGATCATGCCCGCGCCTTTGGCCACGCCGGTCACCGTAACGCTTTCCCCGCCGCGATCTATCCGGGCGTGGGCGTATTTGGGAAAGCTGTCCGTGGTCATAATGGCCCGGGCGAAATCCTGCACGTTCATACGCCCGATGTTTTCGCCCAATTGCGGCGCAGCGGCGCGCCAAAGGTCCATTTTAAGCTGCGCCCCTATGACCCCGGTGGAAGCGGGCAGAATTTCCGCCGGATTCAACCCGGCCACCCGGCCCACCAGTTCAAGGGTTTCGCGGCAGTTGGCAAGGCCTTCCTCGCCTGTGCAGGCGTTTGCCTGGCCGGTGTTCACCAGCACAGCCCGAACCCGGCCTGAGGCCGCCAGAATGTCCTGGGCCACCAGAACCGGAGCGGCTTTGAAGAGATTGGTGGTAAACACCCCGCAGGCCTCAGCCGGGGTTTCGCTGACGGCCAGGGCCATGTCCTGCCGACCCGGAGTTTTGAATCCGGCGGAAGCCGTGGCGAAACTGAAGCCTTTGGGCGCTGGGGTCATGTTTGATTCCGGCATGAACGTTTCCTTCTTCACCGCTGGAGCGGTTCAACTGTTGAATTGCATGGCGTAAAGCTTGGCGTAAAGGGCGCAACGGGCCAGCAGTTCATCATGCTTGCCTATATCGACGATGCGCCCGTTTTCCATGACGAGGATGCGGTCGGCGCTTAAAACTGTGGAAAGACGGTGCGCGATCACAAAACTGGTGCGGTTCTGCATCAGGTTTTCCAAGGCTTGCTGCACGATTTTTTCCGATTCCGAATCAAGCGCGCTGGTAGCTTCATCCAGAATAAGCAAAGGCGCGTTCCTGGCGATGGCCCTGGCTATCGTCAGGCGCTGCTTCTGGCCTCCGGAAAGCTTCACCCCCCGCTCTCCAACCACGGTTTCATATTTTTCAGGCATTTCCATGACGAAGTTATGGGCATAGGCCGCCTTGGCCGCCTCTTCTATCGCGCTCTGGTCAAGACCGCTCTGCGCGTAAGCGATATTTTCCTTTACCGAATAATTGAACAGAAAACTGTCCTGCGACACTATGGCTACCTGCTTGCGCAACGACGGCAGGCTGTATTCCCGCAGGTCGACTCCGTTAATGCGCACGCAGCCCTGCGTGGGATCGTAAAAACGGGCTATCATGTTCACAAGCGTCGTTTTTCCGGCCCCGGACGGCCCTACAAGGGCGATGCGTTCCCCTGCGTGCACCGTAAGATTGATGTCGCGCAAAACCGGGTCTTCCGCATAGGCGAACATTACATTGTCGAAAGATATTTCTCGGATGGGTCCAACCAGTTCGACATCGCCGGAAGCTTCTTCCAGAATATCAGCCGAATCGAGCATTTCGAACACGCGGTCGGCCCCGGCCAGAGCGCGCTGAATATCGTTGCTGGCCGCGCTCAGTTTTTTGACCGGGTCATACAGAAGCGCGACGCTGGCTACGAAAGAAAAAAAAGCTCCGGGCGTGATTTCGTTATTTATCACCTGCAACCCGCCGAAATAAAGAACAATGCTTATGCCGAGCGCTCCGACGATTTCCATGCTGGCGGAAGACAATTCACCGGCCAGGCACTGCTTGAGGTTGATCTTGACCAGGCGGCGGTTTTCCACCTCAAAACGCTCGCGCTCGATATCTTCCGCCGAAAAGGCCTTGACAATGCGTATTCCGCTAAGAACTTCCTGCAAATATACGGAAATATCCGACAGTTTGTCGTAATTTTTCCGCCCCAGCCTACGCAGCTTCTTGCCGAAATAGATGAAAGGGTAAAAGGCCAGAGGGAGAACGAACAGCGATATGGCCGCGAGTTTCGCGTTGGCGTAGAAGGCCACGCCCAGAAGCACTATCATGGTTATGACCTGGCGTATGGCCATAACCAGCGCGGGCAGGCTGCTGCGTATCGACGCCACGTCGTTTATGATGCGCGACATCAGCATGCCTACCTGGGCTCCCTCGTAGAATTTCACCGGCAGTTTTATAACCTTGGTGTAAAGCGCGTCGCGCAGTTTTTCCAGCACATTCAGGCCGCAAAATTGCATCATGTAGTTCTGGGTCAGGCGGCCCCCGCCTTTGAAACAGGTTACGATGATCAGGGCGACGGGAACCAGCACCAGGGCGGTGCGGTCTTTTTTCAGGAAGATATCGTCCATGGCCGGCTGCACCAGCCAGGCCGCCGCCCCTTCTGCCAAAGCGGCCATGAGCATGCCCACAACCGCCATAAAGATATGCATCTTGTATGGCTTGAAATAGCTGAGGCAGCGCCGCAGCATGGCCAGGCTGGAGATGGAAGCACCTGGAATGATAACCGGGGTCTTGGCCGGAATGGCGGGCGAAGGTTCCGTTTCTTTGCCGGAAGCGGACGAAACGGCCGCGTTCGTTACATATTCGCCTTTCAGTTCCGCTTTTTCATTTTTCTGTTGCAATTCGCTTCTGTCCTGCTTTATAGGGCTTACGCCGATTGGCGCGCGGCGATATGCTCCGCGGCTTCAACTTTTGCGGTAATAAAAATCCGTTCAGGCGGAAGAACGCCTCTTGCCTTCACCCCCTAGTAAAAAACCGAAAAAGGTGAAAAAGAAACATCGCTCAACCGGGTCCACATACCAAGACTGATTCAGGCCAAAAACAATGAAAAATATAAGAATGGGCGCGAAAAAATTATACGGAGCCGCGGCCCTGAAGGCCGATACGCCCGAAAGAACGAGAAAAACCGCGAAAAAGGCCAACCCCACGCTCCCCATTTCCGAGGCCACGCTTAAAAATATATTGTGCGGGGTGCCCGCCGTTTCGTCCATCTCTTCATAACGCCCCTGCAGGTCTTCATGGTTACGTTCAATGTACTGCTCATAAATCGGCCGAAAGCTGCGCATGCCGTTTCCGAAAACAGGCTTCTGCCTGTAACTGTCAAGCGCCGCTTCCCATATGACGAAACGCGTGTACACCGAAGAGCTGCTGAACATGTTCTCGAGTTGCGGCGGACGCGCCTGCCATAAAACCACAATTCCGGCCAGAACCAGGGCGGCTCCCAAGGTTATATACAAACGCCAACGTGAACGCAGATGAAAAACGCATATAGCGAAGACCGTCACAAGACAGGCGATAAGAGAGCCACGCGAAACCGCCATGAACAGCGGCACGGAGGCAACGGCTATCAACCCCAGGTTAAAAACAAAGCCGCCCCAAGCCTTGCGCTTGAACAGGAGATAAATCGCGCAGCAAATCATCAAGGCGCAAAATAAACCCAAGTTGTTCGGGTGATCAAAAAGCAGTTTCAAACGCACGCCGGCATGCCAAACTCTTTCCTGCGGGATAAAACCGCTTATGGCCAGGGCGACTGAAATGAAAAGCCCTCCCATCCCCCCTGCAAGCGTCAGTGATAACGCCTTCCAGCCCAAAACGCATGCGGCGGCGAAACCTATGCAGGCAAAAAAGAAAAAATCTTTGGTATAGGCGCTTCCAACTTTCGGGATATCAGACAGGTATGTGGACAACGCCCCGGCTAGGCAAAAAAGCCCCAACGCCCACAACGGCTTTGAGCCAAGCAGATCGCGCCAACGTCCGTTCAGGTAAACTATCAGTATCGAGTATGCCAGCAGTATATTTTTTGAAGCCTGCCCCAAAAGATTCAGAGCCAGAAAAAACCACAAAGCGGCCCACAAAATTGCGTAGCCGCCTGTAAAAAAAATTTCATTGCGCACGTAAAAACGCCGCGCGGCGTTTTGCAGTTCTGCCATAGTGTTCAGGAAGACGATTATAAGGTAGTAGGGGGTCAACAACAGGACACTACACTTTAAAACGCCGGATAGGTGCAGCAAGACTTCACCATTTCGAAAGACGCTCTAAGGCAATTATTTTAGCCCCTCTCTTAAATAAAAGCAAGGCCAACGTAGCCTTGGCAACTCGCGGCAAAGCGTTCATTCCCTGCTCTCCACCCGCACCGCGCGCACGCTGGAACGCCCGAGGTTGTCCATGACCTGCAAGGGATGATTTCCGCCGCCGGGACGCCATAATACGGATTCATTGATTTTCGCGCGCCCGATAAAAGTATTGCCTGAGAACCAGAAAAATTCGGTGACGTCCGCGTCTCCGCGCGCGGTAAGGGGAATTACGCTTCCTTTCGGGTTTGAAACGCTGTGCTGATAGACCACCCCGGCCTTCGGCGTGACTATTTCCGGCTTCATGCCCAAAGATCCGCCTAGCCCTTGTTCCTTCGCGCAGGAAGGAAGAAAGGGGGGCGGCGGCGCCTTGGCCACCCCGGCCAGGCGAAAGCCGTGTTGCAGGTCGGTCGGCCAGAATTCCCAGATTTTCCTTTCCGTCTTGCCTGGTTCCTCAATGCAAGCCCGCAACCCCGTATGTTTGTCAATAAGGATGGAGCGGTAAACGCCGGAGTCCGCAATCGGAGAAACGCCGGGAATGAACCATGTTTCTGAAACTTCAGCGCACAGGCTCGTATCAAGGTCGCCGGTCGATTCACACACCGGCACTTTGATCAGGTTCAAATGTTCACGCCCCTTGCGCGGCAAGTCCGCCATTTTCTCTCTGCCCTCCAGGGCTCCGGCTATATCCAGGAAAAGCGGCGCGGCCGCGCTGGCCCCCACCAGGGAAGGGTTTGGGGTATTATCGAAGTTGCCTATCCAGATCACCAGCACGTAAGGGCCGAAGATGCCGCAAGTCCACGCGTCGCGCAGGCCGTTTGAAGTTCCGGTTTTCCAGTAAAGCGGCAGCTTGTCGCTTCTTTGCCCCAGAAAACGCACCCGCTGCACGGTTGGGTTGTCTTTAATGGCCTCAAGCGTGAGCATGGCCGCTTCCGCCGAAAAAAAACGGCGCCCATCCCGCTTGCCGGCCTGGCGGGAATAAAGTTTCGGCTCCCTGAAAAGGCCTTTGTTCGGCAGCATGGCATAAAGAGCCGCCAAATGCCGCATGGAAAGTTCCGCCCCCCCAAGCACCAGCGATAGGCCGTAATGTTCGCGGGTATATGGCAGCATGGCTCCGGTTTCCTGCAAAAAAGAATAAAGGTCAGGTTTTTTGAGCTGATTAGCCAACTGAATCGCTGGAATGTTGCGGCTTAAGGCCAATGCCGCGCTTGCGCTTAAAGGGCCTTTGAAAAGAAAATCCGCATTTTCCGGGTCATAACCGGCAAAGCTGCGCGGCGTGTCGTAAAGCACGGTTTTAGGATGAATAAGCCCCTGATCGAAAGCCAGGGCGTAAATGAACGGTTTCACCGTGGAACCGGGCGAACGCCTGGCTCCTGTTCCGTCTATCTGGCCGCTTATTTCCCGGTCGTGAAAATCAGCTGAACCGGCCAAGGCGTAAATTTCCATGCTCGGCCAGTGCAGCAGCAGCGCGCCCAAATTTTTTATGCCGTCCGCCCGGTTGCGCCGCACGAAATCATCCAGATGTTTTTCAAGCAAATCCTGCATGCCGCTGTCTATAGTCGTTCGAATCAAGGAGTTATGGCGCGCGGGGTCGGCTTCAAAGGAGGAAATCGCTTCGGCGCTCACATGAGGCGCGCTGAAAGGCAGATCTTTCTGGCTGTAAACCGCCAGGGGAGACTGAATCAAAAAACGCTGGATTTCGTCTTCCGGGTGCGCTGACAGCCATATTTCGAACATGCGCTTCCGGGCTTCATGCAAGGCCAGACTGTCGTTTTGCAAGGCCAATGGATTACGCCGGGCCGGGTTTTGCGGCACGCTGGCCAGGGCGAGGCACTCAGCCAGGTTAAGGGCTGAGGCTTCCTTGTGGAAATAAACGCGAGCCGCCGCGCCGCAACCTTCAATATTCCCGCCGTATGGCGCCAGGTTGAGGTAGGCTTCAAGGATTTCTTCTTTCGAATAATGCAATTCCAGCGCGAACGCGCGCTCGATCTGCCGCAGTTTTCCCCAAATGCTGCTGCTGTCTATGCCGTAGCGCAAACGGGCGGTTTGCATGCTGATGGTCGAGCCGCCCATACGGCGCCCGCCCCCCAGGTAACTGCTGTAAAAAGAACGCAGCAAAGCCGCGAAGTCAACGCCGCTGTGCCGGTAAAAACGCTTGTCTTCGTATAAAATGGCCGCTTCGGACATTTCCTGAGCGATTTCCTTCAGGGGCACGAACACGCGATATTTGTCATCCGCGCTGAGGCCAAGGCGCAAAAGACGCCCGTTGCGATCAAAAACCTGCGGCGAAAAGGGAACGCCGTCCAGCAACGAAGGCTTTGGGATCAAAACAGCCCAAAGTCCGCCCGCGAGCAGAACGCAAAGCAACAAGCCGCCTAAAAACGCCGCTGTACGGCGTAACGTCATCACAGGCCTCCGAATATTTCAACTCCGGAAAATAACGGCGCTCGGCAGATACTGAAACGCGCGCAGCGCGGCGTGGCTTGCGGGGTGCTGGCCGGGCCCCTGAAACAACTAGTTTTGGAACGGTGCATTTTATTACTTCCGGAAGATAAAAAAAGCGGGTTCTCACTTGCGCCAAGCATGAAAGGTAAACCATGGCGCGCCGAGCGGCTCTCCGGCAAACGTTTGCGGCGCTCCCGCCAAAAATATTGCAGGCATGAAACGTCAGAACAGGCCAGGCCGATACAGCCGATTTCCGCGCACTTTCCGGCAGCCGGATAGGCAAGCCTGAAACAAAACCGCCGCAAGAGCTGAATCGTTCTGCTCGCCGTGAAGACCAATAGCACTATAATGTTTTTTTAAAAAGAGTTTTACGGCATGAAACAAGGCATGATTTCCGGCCGTTATAATAACAAACAAAAAAAGCCCGGCAGATTAATCTGCCGGGCCGTCTGAAATTGCAAAAAAAACTAGGAGCGCAGGTAACGGTCAACCATAAGGGCGGCAATGGTGCCGTCAGCGGCGGCGGTGGTCAGCTGGCGGAAAGCCTTGCGGTTGACGTCGCCGGCGGAGAACACGCCCTTGATGTTGGTTTCCATGCTTTCGTTGGCTTCAACGTAGCCGTTTTTATCAAGCGTGATCAGGTCCTTGAACATGCTGGTCTGCGGACGCTGGCCCAAGAACACGAACACGCCGTCGCATTCCAGTTCGCGGCGTTCTTTGGTCTGGGTGTCTTCAAGAACTGCCCCGCAAAGGCGGCCCTTGTCGTTGAGCTTGACGTCAACGCAACGGGTGCTTTTGTAGCCTGTAACTCCTGGCATGGAGAGCAGTTTGTCCTGAGTGCTTTGCGCGGCGAAAAAGCGGTCCATTATTTCTATGATGCTGATTTCGCTGACGCCGAGCTGTTTCAGGTACAGGCCTTCGTCAAAAGAGCTGTTGCCGCCGCCGACCAGCAGAATGCGCTTGTTTTTGTAGGGAGGACCGTCGCAGATAGCGCAGTAGTGAACCTGTTCAGATTCTGTGGGGATATCAAGCGGCAAAGGTTCGCGGCCCGTGGCGAGAATTATGGCCCGGCCGGTGAAAACGCCTTCGGAAGTATGTACTGTTTTAACATCTCCGGTAATATCAAGCTTTTCAATGCCGCACGCTTCTTCCACATGAACGCCGAGGTGGTTGACCTGATCGCGGACTTTCTGCATCAGGTCCATACCGTGCACCTCAATAAAGCCGGGAAAATTTTCAACGGTATAGGTGGAGTTGGCCAAACCGCCGGTGATGTTGGTTTCCAATATGGCGCATTTGTAGTTGGCCTTTGCGGTATAAATAGCCGCAGTCATACCAGCCATGCCGCCGCCGAGAATAAGAACATCAAATTTTTTAGTTTCCATCGGTATACACCCTTGCGTTGGAGTAAGTTGAGCGTTCACATAAGCAAAAATATTTCAGCTCGCCATGCGCCAGCGGAGAATTTCAGGCTGAAACCTGCACAACACTGAAAATGCGCTTCATCGTGAAAAAGCGCCTACTCCGGAACCCAGCCACGCGGGCAAGCATGCACTACCCGTTAAGACTTCTTGCCGGGCAAGCCGCTTGGAGCAAGCAAAGCCCGGCAAGCCAAAAGGTCGCCAAAACTAGGCGTTTTTATACAACGCTTCCAGTTCACGGGGGTTCATAAGACCGGATTTGACGGCTTTGATTTTGCCGTTTTTGATGATGCAGACGGTAGGGACACGTTCAGCGCCAACGCCGGCCAAGGCGTCAGTCTGTTCCTGGCTGTCGATGCTGAAAAAGCTGAGGCCGCTGACCATCGCGGAAAATTTTTCAACGACAACGCCCATATTTTTGCAATGCGGGCAAAGTTTTTTCTTGCACAGGATGACTCCGGCTTCAGTTTTCGCAATCAGGTCCTGATAATTTTCATTGGTAAGTTCCGTAAACATGGTTGCTCCTTGTTAAAGATGTCTGGGGTTGGCAATTTGTAAACAGCGGCGTCGTCATTACGCCCAACAGCCTAAAATTACGATGTGAGCGATCCTGAACTCAAGAGACGATTAAAAAGTTCTTCAAGTTGCTCTTCCGTAAAATCCACGCCCGGACGGCGCGACCAATAGTCGCCGTTTATTTCCAGCACGGGAAATCTTCCGAACAGATTGGAGCGGCCTAATTGCGGCGGCTCGCAATTGGTACAGACGTAAGCCGGTATGCGCATATTACGCAAAACTTTTTCAAGAAGCGAGTGCATACGCTTTACGCGCTCTATATCATCATCCCAAAGTCCGATCTCTATTCTCTGCGTAGCCATAAATCACTCTCCAAAACCCGTTGTTGTGCCTTAAGACACAAGCTTGCTGAAAGGTGCGAATACGGCACAAGACCACATTATCACAAAACGTTTTGTAAACACCATTCCCATGTTTGTCAAGGCATTTACGCGCTTCAGAATGGCCGGCCCGCTCAAGACGGCGGCGGCGTTGCCTTTCATTGCTAAATACCCCCAAATCCGGATAAGAACAAGCAAGGAAACGCAATGTTGTGAAAAACAGCACAATATTTATTCCTGCACCTTCTCACCCCGCGGCTTGCCTTTTTTTAAATTAAGCTTATACTTTCAAAGTAAACCTCAAATGGGGGCGCACTGGTTTCGACGGAGCGAATGAAACCATAATTGCGGGCCGAGGCGCCGCTGGCCTCGTAAAAAGCGGCAACAGAAGTAATTGGCAACAATTACGAATACGCTCTCGCGGCTTAATTAAGCCGCGCCATTGCATTAGCCCACGCCTGATAAGCTTTTGCAATGGCCAACTTTATCAGGCTGGCGCTCAAAAATGCCTGCCGTGGCGAGCGCGAGAACCTAAAGGCGGGCTGGCAGAAGGATGCCCCGTCCGGGGGCGACCCCTGATGCGAGATGACATTCCCGGTCTACGCCCGTAGACGTTATGCGCGGATTTCTTTCGGACGCGGGTTCGATTCCCGCCGCCTCCACCAAATTAAAGTCCATAGCAGGACACTGAAGGCCAAAACACCTTGAAAACAAAGGGTTTTGGCCTTCTTTCATGTCCATAGGAGTGCATCCGGGGGTATTGATTTCTACT